>NZ_JARVCO010000010.1:0-641421 GCF_034531395.1 Pontiella agarivorans
CTTTCTTTTTGGCGGCCTTTTTCTTCGTCGCCTTCTTTTTCGCAGGCGCTTTTTTAACAGCCTTCTTCTTGGCGACTTTCTTTTTCGCCGGGGCCTTCTTCACCGCTTTCTTTTTGGCGGCCTTTTTCTTCGTCGCTTTCTTAACGACCTTCTTCTTGGCGACTTTCTTTTTCGCAGGAGCCTTCTTTACCGCTTTCTTTTTGGTGGATTTTTTCTTCGCCGGAGCCTTTTTGGCAATCTTCTTTTTGGCCGGAGCTTTCTTCACCGCTTTTTTCTTAACAGCCTTTTTCTTGGCGACTTTCTTTTTAACCGGTGCCTTTTTAACTGCTTTCTTTTTCACAGCCTTCTTCTTCGCTGCCTTTTTCTTCGCTGCCATTGTGGCCTCCTTAGTTTTTACTCCTGACCAACGATCATCTCCCCATTCCTGCGTGTCTTGTCCGAGTTACACTTTGTTAAAGATGCTTGAATGATCGTCCTTCTGAAAATGTTTATAAGCACAATGTTAATTTTATGCAAATGGTTTGAGTTATAAAAACTCATGGTGTCATTGGGGTTACAACAATAAGACCAACGGCCATGAACACTCACGCCCCCCGTGAAGCAGGACATAGCAACAACAGGAAAATGAATCTCGTTACCTGGAACGAATAAACCACTTTACCCAACCCACTGCTTTTTTATGGACGCCGGTCCTTTACGTAACGAAAGAGCCGGACCGCACGTTCAACAGCGCTTTCTGTGTCGTGAAGAAAGGCAACAAATCAATTGGCATGAGAATGATCTATCCTCTCCCGGAAACCTGATCTGTGCACAAAAAAACCGTTCGCAGCACGAACGGTTTTCGATGAATCTTTCAAGCAGCAGATCAGAGTTCCTGCGTAATCTTTTCAACGATGTACGCCTGAATTGTATCCCCGGATTCGAAGTTCGTAAAGTTGTCCGGACGAATACCGCACTCCTGACCCTGGCGAACTTCAGAAGCGTCGTTCTGGAAGCGCTTAAGCGAACCGATGAGCCCTTCGAACAGAATATCTCTGCCGCGTTTAATGCGGATACTTGCTTTAGCTGTAACCCGGCCGCTCATCACCATACAACCGGCGATCTTGCTTTTCTTGCTGAGCTCAAATACTTCCCTGATTTCAGCTTCGCCGATCACCTGTTCACGCAGCTCAGGCTCCAGGAGCCCCTTCATCGCGCTTTCAACATCTTCGATCAGTTCGTAGATGATGCTGTACAGACGGATCTCAACACCCTCGCGTTTCGCCGCAGCGTTGGCTCCGTTTTCTTTCCCGGTGTGGAAGCCGAGAATAATGGCATCCGATGCACTCGCCAGCATGACATCATTCACCGTAATGTTTCCGACATCGTTGGAGATAATATTGATTTCCACTTTGTCGCTTTTGATGCCGCTGAGTGAATGCGCAATCGCCTCTACCGAACCTTGCACGTCGGCTTTGATGATTACTTTCAGCTCTTTCTTCTCGCCGCCGACTCCGGCGGTACCGAACAGATCATCAAGTGACATCTTTTTCGGCGCTGCCGCACCGGCACCGCCCAGCTGATTCTGGCGTTCTTCCGCCTGCAGTTCTTCAGAAATCGCCCGGGCTTCTTTATCACTGCCCATGGTCTGAAATTCATCACCTGCTCCCGGCGCATTGGTCAGACCGAGAATCTTAACTGCGGTTGAAGGACCGGCCGTACGGATCTTTTTCCCCTGATCGGAAATCAGCGCTTTAATGCGACCCCAGTACTGTCCGCAGATGATCGGATCACCGACTTTCAGTGTCCCTTCTTTCACCAGCACAGACGCCGTCGGTCCCATACCCTGTTCCATCTGAGCCTCAACCACAAAACCATTGGCCGGTTTATTGGGATTGGCTTTCAGCTCCAGCATTTCGGATTCAAGCAGAATACGTTCAAGCAAACTGTCAATACCTTCTCCGGTATGCGCACTGACCGGAATACAGCCGATATCGCCGCCCCAGTCCTCCACCATCACTTCATGTTCCTGAAGCTGCTGTTTTACGCGATCGGGATTAGCCGAACGCAGGTCCATTTTATTCATGGCAATAATCATGCAGACGCCGGCCGCTTTCGCATGCCGAAGTGCTTCAAGCGTCTGAGGCATTACACCGTCATCGGCTGCAACCACCAGCACCACGATATCCGTCAGATTTGCCCCGCGGGCACGCATGGCGGTAAACGCGGCATGGCCCGGTGTATCGAGAAAAGTGATTTTATGATCATTGAGCTCCACCGTATATGCGCCAATGTGCTGGGTAATCCCGCCGGACTCACCGGCGGTCACCCGCGTGTCGCGAACTTTATCGAGCAGCGACGTTTTACCGTGGTCAACGTGGCCCATAAACGTAACCACCGGCGGGCGCGGAAGCAAAGCATCCGGAGTATCCGGAAGCTCCTGCTTCTTCTTGGCCGCCGCTTTCTTTGCGGATGCCTTGGGCTGCTGCGGTGCGGCCTTTTTCTTTTCTTCCTTGCGGACCGTAAAGCCGTGTTTCGCACCGATCTCTTTGGCCACCTTCAGATCAATCTCTGCATTGATCGATGCAAAGACGTTCATTTTCATCAGTTCAGCAATGACAACATTCGGCTTGAGATCCATCATCTCCGCGAACTCTTTCACAACCACCTTCGGCTTTTTCAGCTCAATCAGGCCAGGCTCTTTCGAGGGTGCAGCCGCCGGCGCGGCTTCCTCGGCAGGAGCCTGCTTTTCAGCCGGAGCTTCCTGAACGGCCGGTTCGTCGGCAGCCGGAATCTCTTCAGCAGCCGGAGCTTCCTGCTCCGGTTCCGCTTCGGCCTCGGAATTATCTTCGCGGGCCTCGTCAATGGAAGCATAGCCCAGCTCGTCGCAGACCTGGGCAATCTGTTCATCGTTCAGCTCGGCATCCGGGCCATCGACAGCAATGTCGATATCGCCCAGAATCTCTATCAGTTCATCGGCAGAAACGCCGACATCTTTTGCAGTTTGTACTACAGTCATCATTCTGAAATCTCACCATGTTCTTTAATGTATTCACCTTCGGCAGCATACCAGATTGATTTGGCCTGCTCGCGGGAAATGCCCTCGATAGAAGAAAGGTCGTCCATATCGGCCGCCAAAATTCCTTCCAGGGTCAGGAAGCCGGAGAAGACCAGCTTTTCTGAAAATTCGTCGCCGATACCTTCGATCGCCGCCAACTTTGTGACCGCGACAGCAACGCGTTCCTCAAAGTCCATACTCTCTTCATCCTTCTGGATGTCGACCCGCCAGCCAGTCAGCTTGGAGGTCAGGCGCGCATTCTGGCCGCGTTTACCGATGGCCAGCGAAAGCTGATCCGGCTCAACCGTAACCTGCACGGTCTGCGTCTCTTCATCGGCATCCACACTTTTCAGACGCGCCGGCGCAAGCGCATTGGTAATCAAGGTGTGGATATCTTCACTCCAGCGGACAATATCTATTTTTTCGCCGGAGAGTTCGCGCACAATATTTTTGACCCGCATGCCGCGCATGCCGACGCAGGCCCCAACCGGGTCCACCCGCTCGTCATAGGAAATGACCGCCACTTTGGAGCGGTAGCCCGCTTCTCGGGCAATGCCTTTAATCTCCATCGTTCCATCAGAAATTTCCGACACCTCCAGCTCAAACAGACGCCGGACAAAATCAGGATGATTGCGCGAAAGCACAATTTCAGGTCCACGCTCCCGTTCGCGTACATTCTGGATGATGGCGCGAATACGCTCACCGACTTCATACTCTTCAGTCGGAACACGTTCCTTAGAAGGCATGATGGCCTCGCCGTGCTCGAGCTCGATCACAACATCCGAACGATCAAAACGGGTAACAGTACCCGTGATGATTTCACCGATACGGTCTTTATACTCTTCGAAGATCAGTTCCTTCTCGGCATTGCGTATTTTCTGCATGATCACCTGTTTGGCAGTCTGGGCAGCAATACGACCGAGGCGCGGAGGAGTGGTTTCAATTTCAGAACCGTCCGAAAGCTTCCGGTACGCCTTCTGTTCAAACGTTTTCCGATCAATGGAAATACGCAGGGTGTCGTCTTCCATGCCATTCTTTTCCGCCACGCTCTGAAGCGCCAGCTCAATGGCACGTACAATCACATCACGCTCAACGCCGCGCTCGCTTTCCATGTACTCGACAACGGCTTTCAGCTCTGCAGGATTCATAACCGCTACCTCCTTCACTCAACCTTCAATTTCAAATAACCGGCCCCTTTATCGAAAAAGAGCGGCCGATGGGGCCACTCTTTACCAGAGCCAAAATATCAACAAGACGTGGAAGCTACTCCTCCACCCCCGCCCCGTCAAGGGCCAATCCGGGCAAATCCCGGCCCGCCAAACACAAAAATACGGACCGCACACCGACATACCCGCCCATGACAGAACATTGATTCATACCCCGCCCACGCGGCTTTTTCCCCTGCAGACTCAGGCAGTTTGTGTGATTAGCCCGATACTTACGAATCCGGTGAAATACAGATGGGTTGAAGAAAAGTGGAGCCAATGATCGGAGTCGAACCGATGACCTATTCATTACGAGTGAATTGCTCTACCAACTGAGCTACATTGGCCACTTGAAAGAAGGCCTGAGTGTTTACGAAAATCGGGGGACGGGGTCAACCCGGATTTACAGCTTTTCACGGTCAGCCGGAAAGCGGATTGAGCGGCACAGGCTGTTTCGGTACGGTCAGAGAGAACCGAAATGCACCGGATTCATCAGCGGCCCGGTTTTATGTGCCCGAAATTGCGGCCTGCCACTCCTCGCTGTCGGGGCCGACCACACATTCGTTGTTGACCCGCATGGCAAGGCGTTTTTTACATTTCGACACAACATCGGAAAACTCACCGGCCGGGATGGAGCCCACGGATTCAACCAGCGCCTGCCAGTGCGGTTCATTCTGTTCCGCCAACTGATAGTAAACCCATTTGCCGGATTTTTTCTGGGCCAGCAGGCCGGCTTTGTAGAGCATTTTCAGATTCCGGGAGGCATTGTACTGCGTATCGCCGGTCACATCCATGGCTTCGGCCACGGTGATGCATTGGTCCACGTGGATCAGCAACCAGAACAGGCGCAGCCGATGAGGCTCTGCAAGGGCTTTGAGGGCATCGATATATTCTTCATTCATGACGGTCCTTCTGATTCACTAAACCGGCAATCATGATAGCAATTCCGAGCAAACATACCACTCCGGAATGCATCGCATGAAAGGCCAGTGCCGCCCCCCGCTCTCCGGAAAACAACGCCATCCAGAAAATCGGGCAGCACAACCCCAGCAGGGCCATATTCCGACCGGCTTTAACCTGCCCGGACATACTGCCTCCTTTAATAAGGGTGGTAATCACCAGATACAGATAGCGGTATGCACACCATTTGCTCATACAGGAGATGAGTCGCCTGCCGGACATTCCCTCTTTCTCCTTCGATTGCATATCGGTCGTTTTTTCCATTTCGGGAATCTCCTTTAAGGCGCTGTTCTCCGCCGCCGTAATACGCCGGCGGCGGAGAAGACCACGCGGTTACCGGGTTAAAGGACGTATTGAACCAGAACACCGCCGCAGACTGCGGTGATCAGGACAATGGTGATAAATGCGATTACCGCTTTGGGTTTGAGCACGGAGGAGACCAGCGCAATTTCCGGCAGACTGGCACCGGTCCCTCCGATGATCAGGGCAATGGCCGGACCGAGGCCCATGCCTTTGGCGATCAGCACCTTGAGCAACGGAACCGCCATTTCAATGCGCAGATACACCGGAACACCGATCACGGCGGAGATGATAATTGAAAGCAGACTGTCGCCGCCGACATATTTTTCAACAATTTCAGCCGAGAGATAGGCCGCCGACACCCCGCTGATCAAAGCCCCGATCAATACATACGGAATAATTTTTTTGAACAGCACCCACGCGAAACGAATGGCCAGCACCGGCTTTTTCGTCTCACCGGAACCTGCAGCAGTACCCGGACAGCAGGTTGGCTGCGGTTCGGGCTTCGGTTCAGGCTCTGCGCCGCAGCAGGAGACGGGAGCACACCCGGAGTCCGCCTTTTTATCGCCCAGCTCTTCGCCCCGCCTGATCTCATTTTTCCAAGGGGTTTTCGTAATAAACCAGCCGCCGATAATCGCCGAAATGAAGGTAATCGCAAAATAACTGGCGGTGACCTTGAACCCGAAAACAGCATACACCATGGCCAGAACCACAAAGTTGCAAAGCGGAGCCGAAATCAGAAAACTCAGCACCGTACCCAGGTTTACCCCCATCGTGGCCATGCCCATGGTCAACGGAACAACGGATGCGCTGCAGAACGGGGTGAGCATCCCCAGAAAGGCTCCCAGCAACGGACCGAACCGCTCATGTTTCGTCAGTTTTTTCTGCAGTTTGTCCTGCGGAATATATTCCCGCATAAAACCCGTCAGCACCGATACCACGGCGATAACAATAACGAGCGCTCCGCCCACATGAACAAATTCTTCCAATGCAACAGTCAGTTTTTCAGCATTCATAATCCTGCCTGGTTAAGGGTTAATTTAAAAACGTCCGCGCATAATTACATACTTGCACATGTCTGCAAGTATAATGTCAAAAATTCGGGGCGAGGCGGTTTTTCGGAAATTTCGGGCCTTCGATCGGGTTTTCTGCAACAGCGGATTCTGTCCGCTCCGCCGACGCCCATATGCCGCACAGCCTATCGCAGATGAACCGGAAACAGATCTCAGTGCATCGAAGAAAGCAGGTTCAGTTGCTCGTTCAAATCCTGCCAAAGTGTATCGGTTGCAAACTCTTCATACTGGCCGTTGATGTCGGCCATATCCATAACGGTGACCCACGGGGAGCCGTCAACCCGGAAGGCTTCAAGGCGGAATTTACGAAGTCCCCGGCCGTTGGCCAGCTTCAGATGCTCGCACTTGAAAATAGTCTGAATGACTTTCCGTTTTATAAAACTGCCGGTTTCAAACCGGAGATTGGCATCGGTGATATAGGCCACCTCGCGCCCGTTGGCATCTTTCCAGACCACTTTGGCATCCTCAAGCTGCAGCAGGGTTTTGGCATTGATGGCCTTCGGCGGAAATTTCGGCAGCGAATCATCCGCCTTATCCGGCGGGCGGAACCCCACCACCGCCCCGAGCCGACGGCCGATTCCACTGAGAATCAGCGGTTCCCAGTTTCCCGTGTTTGGAACCTGCCGGAAGGTCATTTCCATATTCCTGATGCTCAACTCGCGTACAAACGGCGTCTCTTTGGAGAAGAAGAACAACCAGTTGAACTTCATCTTCACATCGGGCATTTCCACCCCCTGGAAACTCAGCCCCTGAAGATGGAGTCCGCACAGCAGCGTCATCCCCGTTTTCTGGATGGAAATCGGCTGGCGGGTGCCGTTGGACAACTTATCGACAATGGCCTGCCGCGTTCCCTCCAGCCGCGAAATAACATGCCCGCCGATATAGAGTATAATCAGAATAATCAGCGTTGTGACGGCATTCCGCTTGAAACGCTGCCATTTACTTTTTTTCGGCGGTGCTGTTTTTTTCTTAGCCATTTGCCAGTTCGATCGACCGCGTCTGCGCCGCTTTGAGCGCCGCCACAACGGCATCCTTCACGCCGTGTTCTTCCAGCGTTGAAATGGCGGCATGGGTGGTGCCGCCTTTCGATGTTACTTTTGCACGCAGACCGGCCGCCTCTTCGCCCGATTCCCTCATCAGTTTAGCCGCTCCGATCACCGTTGAAAGCGCGAGTTCACGGGAAACTCCTTTTTCCAATCCCATCTGTTCCGCCGCTTCAAGCATACTTTCGAGCAGATAAAAAACATAGGCCGGACCGCTGCCGCTCAGCGCCGTGACCGCATCGATTTCCTTCTCGTCAACCACAACCGCCACGCCAACCGCACCGAGCAGATTGCAGGCAATTTCCACATCCGCTTCAACGGCAAATTCCCCGGCGGCAATCCCCGCAGCCCCTTCTCCGACCAGCGCCGGCGTATTCGGCATCACCCTCACCACACGAATCGGTTTTCCATTGGCAATTTTAGCAGAAGGAATTCCGGCCATAATGCTGATCACCAGCGCGTCGGATTTAAGTGCGCGCTCAATCTCCGGCCAGACGTCCGGAAAAATCTGCGGTTTAACCGAAAGCACAATGACATCCGCCTGCGCCACCGCCGCCGCGTTATCCGTAGTGCGCCCGACGCCGTACTGTTCGGTAAAATGGTCCAGCCGCTCTTCGTTAATATCCGTCACGCAGACATCCGCCGCTTCAACCACGTTCTGCTTAATGATCCCCGCAACAATGGCTTCCGCCATGTTACCCGCTCCGATAAATGTAATTTTCATGATGATTTCCTTTTACCACAGGGCGCACAGAGTACACAGAGGCTAATTGCTCAATCGCGCATCCAATCCCTTTTCCCTGTTGGCGGATTTTGATTCATCCGCCGTGCGCTCGGGGGTTAAATCCTTATCCTCTCTTCCCAAACAGATCCGTTCCGATGCGGATCCAGGTGCTGCCCTCTTCAATAGCGACTTCCAGATCGTGCGACATCCCCATGGAAAGTTCGGGCAGCGGCGTACCGGTTTCGTCCTGCAGCTGATCGCGCAGTTTCCGAAGGCTGGAAAAATGAACACGCGTTTTTTCCGGATCAGGCGCAAACGGCGGAATGAGCATCAGGCCGTGCACCTCGCACTTGCTCATTTGGTTGGCCGCCTCAATGGCCCCCGCCACTTCTTCAGGTTTAAACCCGTATTTTGCGGCTTCCCCGGCAATATTGACCTGCAGCAAAACCGGCAGGGTCTGGTTGGCATGACTTTCCAGGGTTTGGAGCAGTTTCAGCGAATCCACGGAATGGATCATTTGGAAAAGGTTGGCTGCAACCTTGGCCTTGTTGCTCTGCAGATGCCCGATCAAATGCCATTCCAGCCCGCCGGGACTCATCGGAATTTTGGACTGCGCTTCCTGCACCTTGTTTTCACCGAAAAGCCGAAGTCCGCAGTCAACCGCTGCGCGCACCGCTTCCGGCGGTTTCGTTTTTGAGACCGCAAGCAGCGTTACGCTGTCGCGCGCCCGGCCGGCTTTTTCACACGCCGCCTGAATTCTGTGTTCCACCCGTTCCAGTCGATCTGAAAATGTTTCTTCCATATATTTCACGTCCTTTTCGACCCAACAGCATTACCGATGACCCCGTATCGAATAAAGAATGAAAACCGCGAATCTCAGTCGCTCAGTAGAGAGCGGTTATTCCCGGGAAAGGCCCTTCCATGAAAACCCCCGATTTGCCGGCCGCATCATTCCCGTTCATGAGCGCCGGCTGACCCTTGAAGGAACATAACCAAATCCGTACCATTTAAACGTGGTGAGCATCGGGTTCAGCCGGAAACCGCCGGGCCGGTTTTCAGGAATACGATATTAATCCCGCCCCGGACAACACATTCTAAAACTTTTGCTCCCAATCATTTCGAACACTTCCTTTCAAAGGAACCGTTGTATTATAGGATCTGAAAATAGACGTAAACGTTACTCCGTAAAATAAAAGAAAAGCGGTTGCAGTCTTATTCCGTTGTTTCTATGCTCCCAAACATAAATCACCAGCAACATGTAAAACCACAAGGAGAGAAAACATGAAAAAATTGATGATTGTAGCTGCAGCGTGCGCGCTGACCGCAGGATCTTTTGCTGAAACCGCAGGCTTCCAGCTTTCGTTGACTCCGGATATCGCCCTCCAGGACCGTGATACTGAAATCAAAGGCGTATCGATCGGGGTATGGAATGAAAACCCCGGTGCACAGTGGCAAATCGGTTTTGTGAACGGTTCAACCGGCGACAGCAAAGGTTTCGCCTGGCTGCCCTACCTCACATTCTATAACTATGCTGAAAACTTCTCCGGCGTACATTGGGCTTGGGTGAATAACACCTCCGGTAAATTTGTCGGCTGGCAGAGCGGCATTGTGAACATCGCTCAGGAAGAGTTTGTCGGGCTCCAATCCGCCTGGGTGAACTACACCGCAAAAATGCACGGCGTTCAGCTTGGCCTGGTGAACTATGCAAAAACTGTTGATGAATGGGCCTTCCAGCTCGGGCTCGTAAACATCATTGAAGACAACCCTTGGTTCAGCAACCTCCCAGGAGAACTGGCTCAGGGCATGATCATTGCCAACTGGAGCTTCGGTGATTAATTCAACGTGCTGAATTAAACATATCCAAAGCAAAGCCGCTCCGATGTTTCAGAGCGGCTTTTTTTACATCCGCATCTGATCACATGAGGATTGACAGCCTTTAAGATCTTGCAGAAAGTGAATTTGTTTGATCCCAAGTAGTTTTTTATGAAAGCCATCGATATTACTTCAGAGGATCGATATCGATAAACTGCAACAAAAGTAGGAAGAACCTTTTATTTCAGGAGAAAGCATGATGAATAAAAAGCTTAGATCTTCGGTTTCCTGCGTCGGCTTCATACTGATCGCCGGCTGTGCAACGGTTGATAAACAGCCGCAGGCGGTTGAGGCCCCGGTTTCGCGCGAGGCCCAGCTTCAAGCCCAGAAGCAACAGGCTCTTCCCCCGAAACCCCGTTTAAAACGAAAAATTGCGATCGGACGCTTCAGCAACGAAACCCGATACGGCCGCTCATTACTGCGCGACGATGAAAATGACCCGCTGGGCAAACAGGTTTCAGATATTCTGGCCGGACGGCTGGTGGAATCGGATCGTTTCCTGGTTTTTGAACGCCCGGATATCAATAAGCTGAAGACCGAAAGCGAACTGACCGGTCAAACGCTGAACCTTGTCGGCGTGGATACCATGATTTTCGGATCGCTGACAGAATTCGGAATGAATACCACCGGCAAAAAAGGCTTTCTCAGCTCCACCAAAAAACAGACGGCGGAGGCTTCGGTGGAGCTCCGGCTGGTGGATGTTAAAACCGGCCGTATCTTCTTCACCGCCAAAGGCAGCGGCTCGGCCAGTGTTGAATCCGGAGAAATTGCAGGGTACGGCAGCAAAGCCTCTTATGATGCAACCCTGAGCGATAAAGCCATTGATGCCGCCGTATCCGATGTGCTCAATACGCTGATCCGGAAGCTGGAGGAGAAAACCTGGAAAACCTCAATTCTTACGATAGAAAACGGCCAGGTCTACATCAGCGGCGGAGCCCATCAGGGCATCAGCAAGGGCGACACCTTTGCCGTCATGAAACGCGGAAAGACGGTGAAAAGTCCGCAGACCGGACTCGATATCGAACTTCCGGCTTCAAACGTGGCCTCCATTGAAATCCTTTCACTGTTCGGCGAAGACGAAGCCGGCGAAGGTTCAATCGCCCGGGTAACAGCAGGCGATCTGTCCGCTTACGATATAAACGACCTCTTCATCACGGAACAGGAGAATGAATCATGAAATGGATTTTCCTAACAGCAACCCTTCTGACCGCCGGCCTTTTTTCCGGCTGTGCCTATCCGGAAAAAGCGAAAGTGGAGCAGAAAGACGCCCGGCCGACCCTCGGCATCGCCGGAGCACCCGCCGGCGCAAAGCTCTTTGTTGACGGCCTCGATATGGGGCCGGCAGCCCGCTTTAATGGAAAAGCAGGCGTTCTGCTCGTCGAAAGCGGAAAGCACCAAATTGAGGTCCGCAGCCCGAGCGGCGCGGTTCTTTACACCGAGGAAGTTTTCCTGAGTGGAGAAACAACAAAAATCCTGACCTTTAAACCATGAACCGAAAACTGCTTCTGTACTGTTGTGCCGTTCCGCTTTTTCTTTCCGGCTGTGCCGCCCCGACCCTTTTCACCTGGGGCAATTACGACCAGTGGTTGTATGAAAACTATAAAAACCCCAAAAACGATGAAGTGCTTTATGCCGATTTGTCCGCCCTCATTTCGGACTACGAAAGCAGAAAAAATCCGCAGACCAAACCCCTGGCGCCCGGACTGTATGCCGAATACGGCTTTCTGCTGATGCGGCGGGGGGAAAACAAAAAAGCCATCGAATATTACAACAAAGAAAAAGCACTCTGGCCGGAATCCGCAGTATTTATGGATCATATGATTCAGGTGGCCTCCATCAACACCGGCACCGCAGACGGGGGAGAAATTCATGAATAAGAACATCATTTATTCTCTTTTGCTTTTACTCCCCGTTCTGCTGGCGGGCTGCAGCACCACCCCGCCCGCCGGATATGACTACACCGCGTTCCGTTCAGCAGACCCGCACTCCATTCTGATCGTACCGGTGGTCAACAACACCGTCGATGTGGATGCCGCCGATTATTTTCTGTCTGCCATTTCCCAGCCGGTTGCCGAACGGGGCTACTACGTCTTTCCGGTCAACATGGTCAAACGCGTAATGGAAGAAGACGGGCTCGCCGATGCCCATATGGTGCACCATGCCGACCCGACCCGCCTGGCCGCCCTGTTCGGAGCGGATTCGGTTCTTTATATTACGGTGGAACGCTGGGACGCACAATATGCCGTACTCGCCACCACCGTGACGGTTGAATTCAATTATGTGCTGAAAGACGGCCATACCGGAAACGAACTCTGGAGTACGGCGCAGAAAATTGTCTATCAGCCGCAAAACAGCTCCAGCGGAAATCTGATCGCCGATCTGGTGGTTGCCGCCGTTCAGGCGGCCGCAACCAAAGCTGCACCCAATTACATGCCTCTTGCACGGCAGGCCAACGGAAAAGCGGTTGTCCAGACGCACTATGGTCTTCCGGCCGGTCCGTATAACCTCAAAGAATATCAGAACGATATGGATCGATTCTAACGCCGGCGCCGCGGTGGGGCACAGAGTTTGGCCAGCAGCGTTTCAAGCATCAGCTCATGCGGGATCGATCCTTCCGAAATCATCTTTTCGTGGGTATCCACCACCAGCCGCTTGCTCGCCGCCAGGCGGGCGACCGTGTAGGGAGCCGCCTGGTTGGCAAATTTCGAAGCCCGGAACCAATGCATTTTCCGCGGATCATCTGGCATGGCCGCAAAATAATCATCAATCTCTTCGTCGTTCGCCCACTGGATCCGGTTGCCGTTCATGCGAAGCCAGCCGATCTCCATATATTCCCGGAACCGCAGTAGATTCTGAAACAGATTTTCAATCTGGATAATCAGACCGATGGCCGTCTGTTTCTGGAAAAGCAGCTGCCGGAAAATCCGGATCGCCTCCCCGAGTTTCCGCTCGGCAATAGCAT
The DNA here is from genome assembly GCF_034531395.1 of Pontiella agarivorans. Lineage (NCBI taxonomy): Bacteria > Pseudomonadati > Kiritimatiellota > Kiritimatiellia > Kiritimatiellales > Pontiellaceae > Pontiella > Pontiella agarivorans. Next base: position 13,177 of record NZ_JARVCO010000010.1, read on the forward strand.
CCGTAAAGTCCCAGGCCACCGCTTCATGAGAAGCCGCCGTCATCAGCTGCACATCCTGAAGCTGGATATTTTTATCCTCGCCTTTATAGAGCACCAGCTTCTCCACCTCATTCATGATCTGGCGGGTTTCAAAACCGGCCCGGTCGATAAACAGGTCCGCCGCATCGGAATCGATGCTGTACCCTTCGCGCTTAAACAACGATTTCGCCCGTTTCAACGCCACCGGCCGCGCCTCATAGTCGCGTTCGGGAATATCAAACTCCTCGAATTCAACGATATCCTTAATCGCCTTGTAAAAACCCGAAACCTTGTAAATCCCCGGCGCGGAAACCACCAGAAACTGATCCGGCGAAAGCCCGGCCTTCAGATCATTGGAAAGTTCCGCCAGCAGCCGTTTCACATCGGCATTCTTCATAATGACCTGATTTTTCAGAAACGCGGCATCGCGCAGCCAAACCACTTTTTTACCGCCGAAAAGCCCCACGGTCCGGAATGCCGCCACGCACTGATCGATTGCCGCAATGGCCTCATCCACCTTCGATGCACTGCCGTCGATCACTTCCAGCGAGAGCGACTGCTCCTCCGCAGGGCAGATCTGATCCACCTTTTTCCGCGCATTCGTACCCACCAGGTATTCATCATTTCCACAATAAAAATATACGTTATCCGCCATGATTCCTTCCAAACTTCCAATCTCCGGAAGATATGATTTAATCCTCTCCTTTGAAACTGAAAACAGGATCAAGCATGAACAAAACCATCTGGGCGCCGTGGCGCATTGAATACATTCTGGGCGAAAAAGAAGGCGGCTGTTTTCTCTGCCGCATGTTCGCCGAAAACAACGACCGTGAAAACCTGCTGCTTAAACGCGGAAAAACCTGCGCCGTCGTCATGAACCGCTATCCCTACAATTCCGGACATCTGATGGTCACTCCGTACCGCCACCTTGACAATCTTTCCGAACTCACGGCTGAAGAGCGGCTCGAACTGATGGATCTCACCGCCGAAGCCGTGGATATTTTAAAGGCGGAACTGCATCCGCAAGGCCTCAACCTCGGGTTTAATCTGGGCGAACCCGCCGGAGCCGGACTGAAAGATCATATCCACCAGCACATTGTACCGCGCTGGACCGGTGATACCAATTTTATGCCCGTTCTCGCCGACACCCGCGTGATGCCGCAGGCCCTGCTCGAACAGTACGATATTCTTCACCCCCTTTTTAATCCGGCCTGATGATGAAATCCGAAAAAGAAAAAATGCTCGCCGGCGAACTCTATTATTCCATGGGCGGCGAACTGGCCGCCGAACGTGAAACGGCCCGATCGCTGCTGAAAAAAATGAATATCGAGCTGTTCGATGACCCCGAAGGACGCCGGGAAACCCTCCGGCAACTGCTGCCCAACTGCGCGGATGATATTTATGTGACCCCGCCCTTCTATTGCGATTACGGCTATAATATTCACTGCGAAGAAAAGGTTTACCTGAATTTCAACTGCGTTTTTCTCGATGTCTGCGAAATCCGCATCGGTGCACGGACCCTTTTCGCTCCGAATGTGCAGCTCTACACCGCCGGCCATCCCTTATCCGCCACGCAGCGGGCGGCCGAACTGGAATTCGGCCAACCCATCACCATCGGCAAAGACTGCTGGCTGGGCGGGAACGTCATTGTCCTTCCGGGCGTCACGATCGGTGACCGCGTGGTAATCGGTGCCGGTTCTGTCGTCACAAAAGATATCCCTTCCGATGCATTGGCCGTAGGCAATCCTGCAAAGGTCATCCGGAACATTGAGAAAACCGATGCACCGCAATGACCTGCTTTCCAGACTCCGGACCTATCGCAAAACGTGGCCGAATGAAAAAGACACAGCGGACCGGCTGATCGGTTTTGTTGAAACCCATCCCGACTGTTTTGAACGCTCCTTGCAGGTTGGCCATATTACGGGTTCCGCCTGGTTAGTTAATCGAGCCGGGACACACGTGCTTTTGACGCACCACAGAAAACTCGATATGTGGCTGCAGCTCGGCGGACATGCCGACGGCAACACCGACATCATCGATGCCGCCCGGCAGGAAGCCCTCGAAGAATCCGGAATCCGGAATCTGACCCTGTGGAATCCCGAAATCTTCGACCTCGATATTCATCGGATTCCTGAGCGTAAAAATGAACCGGCGCATTTTCACCACGATGTCCGCTTTGTGTTCCAATGCCTGGAAAACGAGGACTACATCGTATCCGAAGAATCGCACGATCTCCAATGGGTCGACATCCAATCCCTGGAAAAATTTACCCATGAAGAATCCATGCTTCGCATGAAACGGAAGTGGCTTCAATTGCTGTCATAAAGAACTTGCGAAATATGTCATATATGACATATTTATAACCATGAACAAGCACCCCAAACCGCTTGTATGGCTGAAGGGCGAAATTAAAACGCCACCCCTCAGCAAGGAAGCCCGGATTGAAGCCGGCTGCCTGCTGAGAGATTTGCAGGAAGGAATTCGTCTCTCCCTGCCCCATTCACGCCCAATGCCCGCAATCGGGAAAAGGTGCCATGAGTTGAGAATCACAGATGAAAATTCGATTTGGAGAATTGTCTACCGCATAGATTCTGATGCGATCGTCATTGCTGATGTATTTCAAAAGAAAACACAACAAACACCCAAGCGAGTGGTCGACGAAAGCAAACGCAGGCTCAAACAATACGATCTGATCTAGACAGGAGAAGAGCATCATGAATGCCGAACAAAGAAAAAAACTTGAAGCTGCTGGATTTGCCATAGGAGATACTCAGGAATTTCTGAATCTGAGCGATGAGGAGATGGCCTATATCGAAATTAAGCGCGCCCTCAGCCAGCACCTTCGTGAAAAACGGAAGTCGAAAAAACTTACCCAGAGCCAGGCCGCTAAACTGATGCACACCAGTCAGAGCCGTTTCGCGAAGATGGAACACGCCGAAAAAACCGTATCCATCGATCTGCTTGTGCGTGCCAATCTTGCACTCGGAGCAACCCCCGGCGAACTCAAACACGCCCTCTGAACCCTGCCCTCAAGGGTCGGAGCACTCCAAAACACCGCTTCTCGCTACATGATTTTCCTGTCCTCTTCTTTTCTATCGTCCTGGATTCTGCAACGCTCCCCCGCCATATGAATCAACATTTTACAGCCATCACCCTCAAAGCCACCGGCGCTTCCGCCCTCACCGAATCCGAAGTGATTCAAAACCTCTGGAGCGGCTACGGAAAAATTGTGCGTGTAGGCCTGGAATATACTATGGAGGGACGACCTCCGTGTCGTCCTGGGACGGTACAGAGCCCGTCCCTCCAGAGCGTCATCGTCAAACACGTCCAGTGGCCCACCCGGCAGCACCATCCGCGCGGCTGGAACACCGGAAATTCCCACGAACGCAAAGTAAAATCCTATCAGGTCGAAACCGCATTTTATCGTGATTTTTCCAACCGCTGCGATGATTCGTGCCGCGTTCCGGAATGCTATGCCCTCGAAACCCGCGGCGATGAAGTGTTCATGGTGATGGAAGACCTCGATGCATCCGGGTTTCATTTGCGGAAAAGCTATGTGACCGAGGCCGACATCGAAGCCTGCCTTTCGTGGCTCGCCCACTTTCACGCCGAGTTTATGCACGAGGAACCTTCCAGTCTTTGGAAAACCGGCACCTACTGGCACCTCGAAACCCGCCCCGATGAATTACAGGAACTCGATGATCTGAAGCTGAAAAACGCCGCCGCTGCGATCGATCAGCAACTGAAAAATTCGCCCTTCCAGACCTTCGTGCACGGCGACGCCAAACTGGCCAATTTCTGTTTTGCGGAAAACGGCGAGGTCGCAGCCGTTGATTTTCAATATGTCGGCGGCGGATGCGGCATGAAAGACGTGGCCTATTTTATCAGCAGCTGCCTTTCAGAGGATGAATGCGAACAGCAGGAAACCCGGCTGCTTGATGTTTATTTCCAATGCCTGGAAAAGGCGCTCGAAACACGCGGAAAAAACATCGATTTCCAATCATTGGAAAAAAACTGGCGGTCGCTGTATCCCGTAGCCTGGACCGATTTTTTCCGCTTCCTGCAGGGCTGGAGTCCCGGGCACTGGAAAATCCATGCCTACAGCGAACGCCTCGCCCGCGAAGTGCTGGAACAATGTAATTAGACCATTTGCTAAAACATACTGGTATATTTTTACCACCCTCTCCGCTGGAGGACTCGGAGGACACAGAGTCCTTCCTCCGTGGTGAACCCTCGGAGGTTGATAACGTACAAATAGTTTCGCCCATTTGAATAAGAAGTCCTCCGGCGGATACGATCAGCCAGTGCAACCAAACACATAAGAGGACCAAATGGAAAGAGCAGATCCCCTACGACGAGAAGCACTACCTGAGCATCATTAAAAGACGGGGCCTCTCAATTTGAAAAACCATCGCTGATGACCCTGATGATATTAGGCTGAACGGCCCTGTCGAAAGTCAGTTCTTACGTTGACGGAGAACCTAAGATGACTGGTTGGGGCTTTTTTGTTTCTTGGTAGGCCTACTGGTTTTTCTGGAAAACGAATGTTAATCCTTTTTCTTTCAGGTAATCCTTAATTTCCTGAACTTCGTCATACTTCTTCGCATTCATGAATTCTAGCCGAATTGAATATTGGTCAATTTCCGAAATGCCGACCTCTTCTTCTAAATAGAGATACCATTCATCTTTCCTGTTATAAAACTCGCAAACTTTGAGAGGAGGCGTTGCTTTGAATACATTAGAGCTCATAGTTTTTGTTCCTTATTTGCATTAGAAATCATTGTTAGGTTTTGCATTCAAATATTCGACGATGCTTGTTTCAAATGCTTTCAGCTTCGTGTCAATTTGAGAGACTTCGCTTTCGTATAGGGTAGAACTGTGTCGTCCAACTATGCCGTAGTCACTGAATGTAAATCTGGCTTTGCCTTCTTTAACTTCAATTTTCATTTTGAATTCTGCCTGTAATGCGATGGATGATAATCCAGACTTCAGGATGATATTGGGCACAATGCCATTGCAAATTATTATCCCTTTCTCTTTATCCTCATAATCAATCACAGCTTTGGCTGATTTTAAATTCTCAGCTACCCATAACTTCAGGCCAGTGTAAATATCTTCACTGGAATGATCGGTAAGAGTAACAACGTATTGTAAATCAGCTCGGTCTGTATCCGCTGGACTTATTGATGTTGTTTCACAACCAGAAAAGAGCAAGGAAGCTATGACAGTTAATGTGATGTATATTTTTTTCATTTCATCTGCTCCTTGAAAGGATGTTTTATTTTTCTTCCCCAGACCCTATGGCTGAAGCTCGACTCAGCCACGGTCTCTTTCTTTGTTAAAATTGGCGGCGTTTTCACCGTAAAGTCCATGTGCTGGTCGATCATTTATGTGTTCTCACGAATGCTTTTCAGTTTGGATGGACCAATGCCCTTGAGAGCAAGTAATACCTCATCTGGTGCATTAAGCATTTTAGAAATCGAGCAAAATCCTAGATTTGATAATTCTTCTAGGTGCTCTAGCTTCAAACCTTTGTGGGATGGAGCTCCAATTTCTTGTAAGACAAATTCTAATATCTGGTTTTTGGTGCCTCCAAATAATTTGTGCAGGTAATCGTCAGCATTGGATATTTTCGAGTTAGACAATTTTAAAATTTCATTCTGTTTATATAGTGCATCTTGATAGTCAGTTATTTTGGGATCTTGGGGTTTCTCAATTATTTCCCTTAATGCAATTAGGAAGAGGAGAAAATCACCTCCGTCAGGATCAATGGGACCTACTGAACTTGAGACTGTACGTCCTTCTGAAAGGAAAGAATACTTGCTTTCTACTTCGGGTAACCAAATGAAATGTGGGCTATCCACTTCCTTTTCTTCATCTGGGATGTTGGGTGAAATTTCTCCGTGTCTACGTAAATATTTCAAAGGAACGGTAGGTTGGAGTGTTGCAGAGAAACGATATCCTTTCATAACCACAGACGATTGATCTGCAAACTGGTGTACGGTCATTTTTAACAACTCTGGATCAACCTTTTGGTCAGGTATTTTGCCTTGAACCTTTGAGTTTTTGTTGTTGCGTAGTTTGTTAATGAATTTTCTTATCATGATTATTTATGAACAGTGTGTTAAACGGATGCGATGTATGGGGTATACGTTGCATCGCTGTATGCATTCAGCGGCCCGCGCTGTATATCCCCGATAACCGGTTACGTCGATGGATGGAATGCAGTGTAGATCAGGCCCATAACAACTTAAAGACTTGGCTTGAAAAAATCTTTTTGCGCCGCATTTACTTTTTCCAGAAAGAGGAAAAGGGAAGCAAAAACAAAACGGCGTTCCCGACACACTGCCCGCTTCCCGCGGGCTTTCCGATTGCAGACCTTTTTTCCTAAGTTAAGCGTGTTTCAAATTGTAGGGCGTGAATGGTCAAAGACCTTCCCGCCGCATTCCAACGGGCTGAAACTACAGTAGAGTCGTTGCAGTTCAAGGGTGCAACCCACTTTACGAAAGGGGTGGGAAGGTCTCGCAAACTCAACCGTTCCAGCCCTACAACCCTTAACTTAGGGCCATGGCTGGTTATGCTTATTTTTCAATTATAAATGGAAAATCGACTAAGACAGCATCATCTTTCTTTAGTTGTACACGCCACTCGCCGGGGCTTCTTGATGGCATGTTTCCTTTAATCGGTAATGACGTTATCAGAACAGAATTATTTCCGTATTTGGTGGTGATAGGGCGAGATAGATAGACGCTAGAGTCTGGTTCAATCCACTCCACAATAAATGTTGGAATTGACCATGAAAAATTTGGCTTGAATACGACGTGTAGAGTCACTTTTTCATCATTTATATTAAAAATGGTTTTAGTATTGGATGACGATGAACCTAACCAATAGTACTCGGCATCATCGGATAAATTTGCTGTTTTTACTACTGTTGAGCACCCAGTAAGCAACAAGGCAAATGTTGAGATTAGTGATAGAGATATATTTTTAGTCATAATATTTTTTCCGGCATAACGTTACGAGTGACCCGCTTTGGAATCAGACTCTGCTTTCAAAATCGGGCGTTGTTCAAGGTAGGGTTAATGAGCTTGGTTTAACTCATCAAGGGATTTCTGAGCGGTCATACGTTCTTTCTTGAGCATGTCGATGTCGACGATAATGGACATAATATTTTCTTTTTCCGTCCTTTTAAGGCTCACCTCTAACTGCTTGATCTGCGAATCTAATGATCGTATTTGATTCTTATAACCTGCCATTCGTCTTTCTCTTTCAAGATCATTTTTCTGACTAGGAGTTAGGCTGTCATAAAAACTCCGTTGCTTCTCTGACAGGGAGTTGTATTCCTCTTGTGGTATTTCGAAGGGTTTCTGGGACGGGGAGCTACTTATCATGGAGCAACCGTTGAGACAGATTAGTGCACTGATTGTGATTATTATCTTTTTCATATTTATCCTCCGAACGTTACGAGTGACCCGCTTGGGAATCAGACTCTGCTTTCAAAATCGGGCGTTGTCCAAGTAGGGTCTACTCGCTGGTTAGCCGTTGTTATTCTTTTTCATCACATCATCAATAAAGCTCTTAAGGTCATCATATTTTCGTGTCCCTAAATTCAGGTGTTTCCCCCTGGAGTCCATTGACATAAAAAACTTGGATTTCCCTGGCCGAATACATCGATTCCTTTTTCCAAGGTGTAATAGAGATATTCATCATCTGATTTTATCAGCAAGACGTGATAGCACTCTGGAGGTTCTGCGGGTTTCTGAAACGTTATGGTATATGCGTCTTTGTTTTTAACGGGCTGTATGGTTAGAGCTTTAGCAAAAGTTGAGTCAACAGACTCTTTTGCGATACCTATCAGTTTTGACTTTGAGCCATTTTCTAAATCAGCAAAGAATCTTCCGTCAGTTTTAAATAGAAGTGACGGTGTGAGTTTGTGCTGAAATGCATAGATTTTATCATGCCTTGATTGAGCTTCATCTTTCCCTTGAACAATGGGGGTTAATAGTGAGATGGAAATAAAGAGAATGATTGATAGATGTTTCATAATATTTTTCTTTCCGTGGCTAACAGTGTGTTAAACGGATGCGATGTATGGGGTATACGTTGCATCGCTGTATGCATTCAGCGGCCCGCGCTGTATATCCCCGACAACCGGTTCCGTCGATGGATGGACTGCAGTGTAGATCAGGCCCACAACAACTTAAAGACTTGGGTTGAAAAATCTTTTTAATCGTATTTCCTTTTTCCAAAAAAAGAAAAGGGAAGCAAAAACAAACCGGCGCACGAAGTACTGCAGCAGCCTGCTTCATGCCCGCAAATCTATACCTGCTGATTCGTTGCTTTCTATTCATTCGTTGCTACTCTTCTTTCCCATGAAACTGAATGCAAACCACTTGAATTCGCTGTGCAGTATCGCCATTGAAGCCGCAGAGGCGGCGGGAAAGCATATTGCCGAAACACGGCCGCTGGACATCCGGCAGGATAAAGAAGGCGATAACCTCGCCTCGCAGGTGCTGACGGAAGTGGACGGCCAGAGTCAGGACATCGTGCTGCGGATACTGGAGCCGACGTTTGCCGAATTTGATCTCGCGCTGCTGACCGAGGAGAGCCCGGATGACGGCAGCCGGCTGGAAAAGGATTATTTCTGGTGCATTGATCCCATCGATGGAACGCTTCCGTTTATTGAGGCCGTACCGGGCTATTCGGTTTCGATTGCGCTGGTTTCGAAAGCCGGCGTTCCCGAGATCGGTGTCGTTTATGACCCGGTGGAACACACGCTTTATCATGCCGTCCGGGGCGGCGGCGCATTTCGGAATTCCAAACCCTGGAAGATCCGCGATCATGGATCGCAGCTGCAGATTATTACCGACCGCAGCGTGGCGGAATTTCCATATTGCGGGCAGGTTGCCGATGCGCTCGGAGCACGTGTAAAAGCCCAGGGCGGCGGCGTCATGAATGCCGTCTGGTGCCTGGAAAGTCCGCCGGCCTGCTATTTCAAATTTCCGAAAGAGCAGCCGGGCGGCGGCTGCTTCTGGGATTATGCCGCAACGGCCTGCATGTATACCGAAATCGGGGCGGTCGTTTCCGATATGAGCGGCAATCCCCTGAATTTTAATGCCGAATACAACCGGTTCAACCGCGTCGGCATTCTGTTTGCAACCGATCCGGAGCTGGCCCGCCGGGTGATTCAACTGAAGGAACAGATACAGCCGTGAACAGGCGGTTTGCTGACGCGTGATCGCGGCGGCCTGTGGACGGCCTTTTTCAGCAGGCGCAACGCATAACCTATTTTCCAAAGGATCTGAATAATGATGAAACAACTGACAACGGGACTATTGATCATGACGATGGCTGCAATGGCACAGAATGACCCTTTCCAATGGCTGGAAGAGGTCGACAGCGAAAAAGCAATGGCGTGGGTGGAGCAGCAGAATGCTGACACCCTCAATGTGCTGACCAACTATCCGAAATATAACGCGGTCTATGAAAAGACGCTGGAAATTCTGAACTCGCAGGAGCGTATCGCCTATCCCGGAATCCGCGGCAGTCATTTTTATAATTTCTGGCAGGACGCCGAATACCCGCGCGGCGTCTGGCGGCGCACCACGCCGACCGAATATGCAAAGAAAAATCCTGAGTGGGAAGTGATGCTCGACGTCGCCGAACTGGCCGAAAAAGAAAACGAAAAATGGTCCTACAAGGGCGTTGATGTGCTGGCCCCGGACTTTGACGTTGCGCTGGTTAAACTGTCGCGCGGCGGCGGAGATGCCGTTGTGGTGCGCGAATTTGATATGCATAAAAAAGCCTTCATTGAAAACGGCTTTAAACTCGATGAAGCCAAAACACGCGTCAGCTGGCTGGACCGCGACACCCTGCTGGTCGGCACCGATTTCGGCGAAGGTTCCCTGACGTCGTCCGGCTATCCGCGCCAGGTGAAAAAGTGGAAACGCGGCACCCCGCTGAGTGAAGCGGAACTGATCTTTGAAGGGGAAACCTCCGACGTCAGCGTCGGGGCCTATGTGCAGCGGACCGCAGAGCGGAACTATGTGATGGTTTACCGGGGAATTTCATTTTATGAATCGGAATACCGCGCCTATGAAAACGGGAAACTGATCCCGCTCGATATTCCGCTGACCGCCGACCTCAGCGGCATCTTTAAAAATCATCTGCTGGTAACCCCGAAAAAAGAGTGGAACGTCGCGGGAAAAACCGTTGCGGCGGGATCGCTGGTTGCACTGGATTACGAGGCCCTGCTGAAGGGAAAACATGCGGCTTCCATCCTTTTCCAGCCCTCGGAAAAGGACAGCCTCGGCGATGTCTCCTCCACGGAAAACCAGCTGATTGTCCGGATCTTCAAAGGCGGCCGTTTCGATGAATTTGAGCGCCATACGTTCAGCAATGGAAAATGGGCGGCGGAAAAAATCGATGCACCGGAATTCGGCACGCTTTCCGTGGTTTCGGCCGACGATTATTCCGACCGCTTTTTCTTCACCCACGAAAGCGCTCTGCGGGCACGCGCGCTCTACTTTTCGGAAAAGCCGGGATCCGAAATCGTTAAAATGAAAAGTATGCCGGAATTTTTTGATCCCTCCGGATTCGAAGTCAAACTGCATGAAGCGGTTTCCAAAGACGGGACCAAAATTCCATATTCCGTCGTTTTTCCAAAGGCTGGAAAAATGGATGGAACCACCCCGACCCTGCTCTACGGTTACGGCGGATTTGAAGTTTCGCTGCGTCCGTTCTATTCCCCGGTCATGGGGTCCACCTGGCTGGCCAACGGCGGTGCGTTTGCGGTGGCGAATATTCGCGGCGGCGGCGAATTCGGCCCGGCCTGGCACGACGCCGCCCGGAAAGAAAACAAGCAGAAATCCTACGACGATTTTATCGCCGTCTCCGAGGACCTGATCAAACACGGCTATGCCTCGCCGGAAACCCTTGGCATTCAGGGCGGCAGCAACGGCGGACTCCTCGTCGGGGCCGTCACCATGCAGCGGCCCGACCTTTTCCGCGCCGTCATCTGCGAAGTACCCCTGCTCGATATGAAGCGCTATCACAAACTGCTCGCCGGGGCCAGCTGGATGGCGGAATACGGCGATCCCGACAATCCCGATGAATGGGCCTACATCAAAAAATATTCGCCCTACCAGAAGTTGTACAAGGATCGGAAATATCCGAAAGTCTTCTTCAAAACCACCACACGCGACGATCGGGTCCATCCGGGCCACGCCCGCAAAATGGCCGCAAAAATGAAATCCATGGGCCACCCCGTTTTCTACTTCGAAAACACCGAGGGCGGCCACGGCGCCGGCGTCACCAACGAACAGCGCGCCCAATCGACCGCCATCAGCTATGTCTACCTGCTGAAGATGCTGTCGAAGTAGGTTGCAGGGCGGGAACGGTTGAGTAAAGCAAACCCTTCCCGCTCTACAATGGTTTCCCACGGAACTGCTGCCCGTTTGGGGCAGGCTATTTCGTGTTTACCATCCAGCCAGAAAATCCATCGAGCCAGATCCGGAAATCTTCAAGATGTTGTGCGGGAAAGTTGTGCTGCTCAACGGCGCGATCCAAGACCGTGTTGAAGCATGCCAACCACACGTGTCGCGCTTCTTCATCAATTCTGAAAGGGATATGGCGGGCCCGCATGCGGGGCGGGCCGTATTTTTCCGCATAGCGGGGTGGTCCGCCAAACAGACTGACGAAAAAATCGGCACTTCTTTGAGCCGCTTCTTTCATGTTCGAGGGGAACATATGTCGTATTGAAGATTTTTCGAGCTCCCCATAGAAATCCTCGAGTAATCCATAGACATGCTCATCCCCCATTAAATCATAAATCTCCCGGCTCGGTGCCGGTCCCTGCGGAATGCCGCCGGCTGGCGTGTATATCGGTCGATCCATCGTCATCCTCTGTTCCATTGTATAAATTCAGCGTACTCTATCCGGATTTTCGGCACCGGCTCAGAAACTGCGGGCCTGAATACAGCGATTTATTTTCATCCAGACGCGGGTTCAAAAATACATATTCCATGATCGTGGAACATAATCGATAACGTACAAATAGTTTCGCACATTTGAATAAGAGATCCTCCAACTAATACGATCAGCCGACATAGGAGGACCAAATGGAAAAAACAGATCCCCTACGACGAGATGCACTACCTGAACATCCTCAAAATCAGGGTGTTCTGATAAACTTCCGGATGCAAATCCAGACTCCTTTTTTTGAAGGCTTCCATATACATACTTTGGGCAAAAAGAGCAGGGGTGAAGCTGAAAAGCCTGCTCGTGAACAACGGGCGCTGAAAGAGAAAAGCCTCTCAGGCCTGGGCGAAGTGAACCGCAATGTATCAAGCGCAGACCGAAACCCTTTCAGTTATTAAGTACCATAACACCAAATGAAAAAGATAACCACATAGGGAGAAATATCGTGCAAAACGGCTTAACTTAGTGCCATTCATCTCAGATGGCTGGTTAGGCTTTCTTATTGTTTCTGATTACTCCGACCATACTGCATATTCGTTGCCATTCGGGTCTGTAAAATGGAATCTTCGACCTCCCGGAAATGCAAATATTGGTTTTACAATTTCCCCTCCAGCTTTTTCTATTTTTGATTGAGTGGCTTCTAATTTTTCACTGTACAAAACAATAAGAGCACTACCTTGTTTCGTGGAAGAAATTAATTCTGATTTGAAAAACCCACCGTCTAACCCTTCATCAGTAAACGCAACATACTCTGGTCCATAATCTACAAATGACCACCCAAATGCCTCAATAAAGAATGCTTTTGTTTTCTCTATATCTTTTGCCGGGAACTCAACATAATTTATTTTTTCATGCTTTTTCATAATTCATTCTTGTTGAATTTATATATCCAATTGAGCCTAACGGCGCGAGCTTGCGAACGTCCGGTGACCGTAGGGAGCGAATTTAATGGCTTTGTTATAGCGTAATTGTTGGGGGCTATTCATGCTGAAGAACATTGATTAGTTTCCCGAACGGATCACGAACGTAAAACCTACGAACACCCCAAGGTTCTGACACTGGACCGTATTCAATTTTAATATTTTTAGCCTTAACTCTTTCTAATACTGTATCTAGTTCATCAACTTCAATGGACAAATCTGGTACAGGAGTCCCTGAGCCCCCCTCAGATGCCACATTGATCTGTGTAGTCATTTCTTCACCTGAGCTATAGGTTTTAATCCATCCGTGATTCATGACAAGCTCAAGATCGAAGATAGACTCGTAGAATATCTTGGCATCATTTGGGTTTGATGCTGCGATATTTGAAACTATTCGTTTTATTTTCATTAAGCGAGCCTCAGGGCATATGATTTTGCGCTATAGACCTTATAGCTGAAGCTGATTCAGTTGCGGTCTTCTTTCTTTTAAATTAAGCGGCGCCCCGGGAGTCCCCCCGACAGAGGACTCACCCAATAGTTAATTAATAAACACCACAAAGAAAACGCCGTGTAAAAACTAACCATAGGTATCGATGCACATAAAGTATAAAGCGTATTCATATGGGCTTTTAACAAAATAAAAAACGTTTGTTATATCCGGAAAAGTTTACACCGATCTGAATCGGGCGGGGTGAATCAGACCGGAAAAAGGGACGGTTCGGAATAGCCCTACGTTAAGAATACTCGAATGAACTTTCCCTTCGGGAGTGCAGACGAGCCGTCTGCGGTACAGGTGGGTATCGCAGGCCGCCGGCCTGCCCCGTAAAGAGGGTGATGTACGCCTAATTTAGCGCCATTGCGGCCTGATGTCATTAGGCTGAACGGGCCTGTCGAAAGTCAATTTTTGCGTTAACGGACAACCGCAGATGGCTGGTTCGATGCCGTTTTATAGTTTTCTTATTGAGAGTATAGGTAGACTTGTTTTTCTATGGTTTCCAAATATTGAAGATCTATAAGGTAGTAGCCATCCGGATTTCCATTGCTTTCCCATATCACGGATGATCCGACCGGTGCATCAAGGTGCCAGTTGGTCACTATAACGTAATCTGAGTTTCTTATAGTAACGTCTATAACGGGAATGTCCGGAACGGGATTGCTAGGGGTGCCGTGGCTGTCAAATGCAGACCATTCAATAAGTACGTTGCCTGTAACAGGAAGATCTCCTGGAGAAGTCAGTCGCCAATCCTTGGCGTATGCATAGGAGCTGAATTCATGAGGGATCTCTACTTTGGCAGGGAGATAGAAAAACGATTGGTTATTGGTGATGTCAGTGCTTCCTAACCAAGCATGCTGAGCACTATATCCATAGACATTATATAAAGAAGTATTCTGGTCCCAGACAAACAACTGGTCTCCGGGGTAGCCATGGGGCCATTCCGAAGCAAGGAGATTGGTATTAGCTCTTAGTGCAATAACATCGGAGGAAGAATAGTATGATGAATTTTTGCGGGTAATGAGACGAAAGAAGGCATGAGGATGATCATCCGCAGGTAAAATATAACTGTTGGTCGGATTAATTCCGAGGACATTGGTCCCCCCTCCTTCCTGTCCCCACAATCCTGACATCAGATTTGTTGATGATTGCATCTCATAAAAGGCATTGGAGCTGTTTTCCCATGTAAGCAATACAGTGTTGGAGGCTTGATTAAATTCGAAATGAGAAATCTCACCTGGTTGGGCATAGGTAGTTCCAAGAAGTAACAGAGTGAATATCATGAATTTTATTTTCATTTCTTTCTCCCTTTTATCGAACAGTCTGTTAAACGGATGCGATGTATGAGTATACGCTGCATCGATGTATGCATTCAGCGGCCCGCGCTGTATATCCCCGATAACCGGTTCCGTCAATTTATGGACTGCAGTGTAGAGCATGCCCATAACAACTTAAAAGACTTGGCTTTAAAAAATCTTTTTGCGGCGCATTTACTTTTCCCAAAAAGAGGAAAAAGGAAGCAAAAAAACCGGCATTCCCGCCGTACCCCCGCTTCCCGCAGGCTATTCGGACTTCGTCCGAAAGCCCTGATGTTTATTCCAGGCGAAGGCGGAAAAATGTATGGGGCTGCGCCTGATTCACCGTTTGGGTCATGATTCCGCTGATCCCCGGAATTGCACCGCCCACGCCCGTCCAGTTGGTCAGTGTGGTCGAGGACTCAAGATAGTAGTCCACGTTGGTGAATCCCGGCCAGGTCAGTGCGGCCGTATGGGTTGATGCGCCGGGGTGGATCATCAAATACGGATTGACGAACGGGGCTTCGGTGCTGATCGCCGGAGCGGACAGGATTTCCCAAAGTGTATTGCTGTTGAAAACCGGAGGTGTCGAATGAAAGGTTTCACCCGTATAGGGCAGCTCGGACATCCCCTGCGAGGGCTGAAGCCACCAGACTTCAATCCCGCTGTAGCTCTCTGCTTCATACAGGGTAATTTCGATGGTGTGATAGCCGGCTCCCAGATAGCAGTAGGCTTCCTGCCAGTCGTACCACTGCTCTTCGTTATTATCCACCACCATGCGTCCGTCGATCCAGATTTCCGATCCATCATCGGAAATGGTCCCGAAACCGTAGGTTCCGCTTTCGGTGATATGGAGATAGCCGCTCCAATGCACGGTGTAATAGCCGCTGCCAATGGGATTCCAGTCATGATACCGGCTCCCGTTCCAGAAATCGAAGACGGTATTGGTCTGAGTACTCACCAGCGGCAGTCCCTCGAAAACAATGCGATTGCTCACGACGTTGTACCCGGAATAGTAATGACCCACCAACCCCTCCGCGCCCCGGGTGGAAAGTGTTGCCGATGCCAGCAGCACAGCCCCTGTTTGGATAAAAGTCCGCACCAAAAAAACAGCTGATTTTCCGCCCGCATTTCGGGCTGGATTACCGATCTTCATTTTCATGCCCTCCCGTTGACCGCATTACCGGATAGATGTCGTACAACGACCCTGTTTTACATGAACGGGCGGTGTATGCAATGCTTCACACGGCCTAAAGACTTGATAAATAGACGTACAACGGTGCCCTGTTTTATCGCAACAGCAGCTTTTGTTTCCGGCCTTATTCTTCCAGGGATTGGAAAAAGGCGGAGGCTTTCTGATAGGCGAAGGCGAGGATGAGCAGGAGCAGACCGGTGCCGATGAAGGCTCCGATGCGCTGGAGGCCGTCGAGTTCGGAGGAGTCGATCAGCAGCACTTTGAGGGAGGCGAGACCGAAGAGAATGAGGCCGAAATAGCGGTGCGGTGCACTGCGGCGTTTCATGCCGTAGAGAATGAGTGCCAGTGCACTGAGGGCCCAGAGGATGGTAATCCCCATGGCGGCCCAGTCGGTTTTGACCCGGCTGATCTCCAGGCTGAGCAGGCCGAGGGCGGAGGCGAGCGGCGCAAGATTCATGATCCATGGCAAGGCGGAGAGGGTTTCGAGCATCGGACCGTGCCGTTTTTTGAGTAGGGGCTGTATGGAGCCGGCAACCAGCGCAAGCAGAATGAGCTGCAGCCAGATATAGCGGTTGAGAAAGGGTTCCGGTTCGAGGGCAAAATTTTCCACCGCAAGGAAGGCATCGATCAATAGCATTTTAAGCGGAACCATAAGAAGCAGAACGGTTCCGAGCCACAGGGTGGACGGACGCTGCGGGCCGTACAGTGCCAGCAGCGTTCCGGCGGCCAGTAAAACAGCCGATGTAAGCAGCCAGCTGGCCGGATGATCCATCCCGGCCGTCCAGAAAATATCCGTGAAGAAAAAGAGAACCGCCGATATCGCACCGATGAGCCACGCGGCATCAATCCAGGGATCGGGCTCATTTTCATCCGTCAGGCGCGCCGCAAATTTTCCCTGCAGCGCCAGCAGTCCGGCGGAAACCAGGCCTACGGCAAACCGGGCGTTCAGGAAAAGGTGCGGCGGCTCGGCGTAGGATTCGAAATCCAGCACCATCACTTTAAAGATGCCGGTCAGGCCGAGAAAAAAGGCCCCCGCCTGCAGCGTGCGTGATTTTACGCGCAGAGCGAATCCGGCGAGCACCGCGCCCTGAATCCCCCAGCCGAGCGATACCCATTCGCCGTCGAACTGCACCGGCAGCGCCATGGCGAGGGCAAAAATACCGCCGGAAACAAAGGCCGTGGCTTCGCCGGAAAACCGCGTGAGTATGTTGTGCGAAAGCGCTGCCACCCCGAATTGCAGCAGCCCGAACAGGGCAAAAGCGATTCCGCAGCCGCTTTTGCCGGTTTCTGAAAAAAGCCAATACGTCATGCCGAGCAGGAAAACGGAGAGCAGCACCAGCCGGACCAGGTCCGCGGTTCGCCCGTGTACGGCCTGTTCGTGCCGCAGCTTCAGCAGACCGAGGGCGGCAAACTGGAGATAGAGCACCGTGAAAAAGAGCAGCCCGGGAATAAAGTCGGCAGCGCTGAGCCGATCCATCCAGATCAGCGAGTGAATGACGGTAAAGCCAAACGCCAGATTGTACAGCCACTGCCATTTTCGCCGCAGACCGAGCAGAATGACGGGTACATTGATCAGCGCAACATAGACGAGCGGAAAAACACCGGCATCAAGATCGCCTCCGATCAGAATCGGCGTAACGAAGGCTCCCAGCACGCCAAGCACCGCCACAGCCTGAGAGGCATAAAACATCGCCAGCCCGAACACAGCGGCGGCGGCAATGAAGAGCCCCGCACCGGCGGTGACGGCACCGATTAACTGATAGAAGGCAAAGGCGGAAAATACGGTGAAATAAAACAGGGCGCTTCCGCCTCCCGTTAAAACGCGCGAAAAAATGGTATATTTTTCGTCCATCCGGCTGACGCCGTATCCGGCTCCGACCAGCACCAGACCGGCCGTCAGACCGAATAAAACGCGGGCGCCGGGCCCGAGCCATGCGTGCTGGATGGCATAGCCGACGAGCAGCGCAATGCCGATGACCAGAATGGCGATTCCGATGAAAGCGGCGGCGCGGCCGCCCATGAGGAATTCGATGCCCGGTTTCGGAGCGGTGGGTTTTGCCGCGACCGGTCTGATCTCCGCTGGGGATTCGGCGGAAGCGGCCGGACGGGGCGCCGGAGCGGCCGGTTTCGGTTTTACCGCCGGGCGGGACTTTTCCGGAACAGAAAGCGGAGCGGAAGAGATTGAGCGGGTTTGCGGCGGCTGAATCTGCTCAACCGATTGATTTCTGAGTTTGCGCTTCAGCGCATCCAGCTCGTTCCGAAGACTGGAAACTTTGACGAGTGCGATGATAGAAATGATGATCGGTGCGAAAACAACGCCGAATACAGCAAGTACGATGAGTCCTTCCATGATGATCCCCTTTGCAAAAGGGGCATTATCGGGGAACCGGGGCTCAGGTCAATGCGGGATCAGTCTTCTTCCTGGCGCAGTTCGAGCGAAATCACAATGGCGGTTTCGTCGACGACCGGTTCCGCCGGTTCGTCTGAATCGCCGCAGCCGGAACAGGTGGAGCAGGATCCCGCGCATTTCGAGAGTGCATATCGAATGCGGCCGCCGGCTTCGAGCTGGTCCAGCCGCGGCTGCAGCGCTGCGGCTTCCATCTCCAACGAGGAGGCCAGATTCCCGACCGACATCATGCGGCGGGGCGTGAGAACATCCATAATCTGATCGAGCATTTTTGTTTTTCTCCGGTTGGTCTCTCCTCCAGCCGTTGGATGTTATGTACCCCTGCGCTCTCCTGCACACGAGCTTTTTCTGCCGTATTGCGGGCTGTTTAAACACAATCTCAAAAAGCAGGGCTTTTCAATCATCGCCGGGGAACTATAGTGTTTTATTGCGCGATGAAGCCCATGCAATACAGGAGTGTAGATGATGAAGATTCAGAGAATCGCAACGTTCTTTTTCACGATGGCCATTACGGTTCATGCGACCGCACGCCCCGCCTTTGAGCCCGATAAAGACCTGCTGATTGCACAATATGACAGCAAACCGGATCCGGACGATCTGCATGCCCAGGCGGCGGCAGGCTGCATGCTGAATCATCCGGACTGGCAAAATGTGACTGTTTTTGCTGTGGCCGGCGCCTACGGTATTCAGAAGGGCAAATACATGGATTCCTCCTCGCTGTTTTCCATGGCATTCGGCGAAAAGAACAAGGGCTGGACCGATGCCCACAAGGATTGGGACGGATCGGTTAAGCGGATAAAATCGCGGGCGGAAGCCGTACTTAAAAAAGGCGGAAAAGTCTGGGTTGCCGAAGCGGGGCAGTCGAACATTACCGCCGACTGGGTGAAAGCCCTGATCGACGGGGGTATGAATGAAGCCATTGTGAAAAAGCGCGTTATTGTGGTGCAGCACAGCCTATGGAATGAAAATCAGACCGACCCGGCCGACCTGGATTATGTAAAGAGCAAGACCGACTATTTTGCACTCGATGACGGTAATGCCCCGTTTGATGAAACGAGCTGGGGCGACCGCGGTGCCTATTCAACCCCGGAGTATCGAAGCAAAAATGCTGCCTTCATGAAATCGGCCAAGGCCTCTTCCAACAAAAAAGCCGCCGCCTACTGGACCGAAGCGGAGCGGATTATCGACCATTATTATCCCGAAGGATTCCCGCATGAGTGGTCCTTTATCAAACCGGGCGGCGTCGATTTTTCCGATACCGTGGAAATCTGGTGGATTCTCGAAGACGCGGTCGAGGGTAACGGCACCGCCGGATTCTGGAAAAAATATGTAACCCCATAATCCGACCTGTTTATGCCCGATTTTAAAAGTCGGATAAACCGGGCGGCACACTAACGATAAAAAAATATCGATTTAAGCTTTCCAAGCTTTGGAGCGATCGGTATACCCCATTCCATATTTTTATATCGATTGCGAAGACCCAAAAGGTGATTATTTTTATCTGCAATTTGTTGTAGGGCAAAAAATGCAGTGATAGTTTTCGCGGATTATAAATTTCTAACTGATTAAGGAGTAGAGATATGGCACGTAAGAAAATTGCACTCGTAGGCGCCGGACAGATCGGCGGGACCATGGCGCTGCTCGCTGCGCAGAAAGAGCTTGGCGACGTGGTTACCATTGATATTGCAGAAGGTGTTCCGCAAGGTAAAAGCCTGGACATCACGCATGGCGCACAGGTCATTCCTTCTTCCGTAAGTCTCACCGGCTCCAATGATTATGCGGCGATGAAAGATGCCGATGTGGTGATCGTGACCGCCGGCCTGCCGCGCAAGCCGGGCATGAGCCGCGACGACCTGCTGGAAGTGAACTGCGGCATCATTAAAAACGTCGGTGAAAACATCAAGGAACAGGCTCCGAATGCCTTTGTGATCGTGGTGACCAATCCGCTCGACGCGATGGTCTACACCATGCAGAAGGTCACCGGCTTCCCGGCCAACAAAGTGGTCGGCATGGCGGGAGTACTCGACAGTTCGCGCTTCTCCTCTCTGATTGCTCTTGAGCTCGGCGTTGCAGCTGAAGATGTTACCGCAATGGTGATGGGCGGACACGGCGACACCATGGTTCCGCTCATTCGATACGCCACTGCCGGCGGTGTTCCGGTGACCCAGCTGCTTCCGATGGATACGCTGAATGCCATCGCGGCCCGCACGGCGAAATCCGGCGGCGAAATCGTCGGCCTCCTGAAAACCGGTTCGGCCTTCTACAGCCCGGGCATCTCCGCCATTAAAATGGCTGAAGCCTATCTGAAAGACAAAAAATCGGTACTCACCTGCGCCGCACGGCTCAATGGAGAATACGGCATCGACGGTCTTTATGCCGGCGTTCCGGTCATCATGGGAGCAAACGGTGTTGAAAAAGTAATCGAAGTCGAGCTCGACGAAACTGAAAAAGCGGCGTTTGATGTTTCCATCAGTGCGGTCAAAGAACTGACCGCGTGGGTGGAAAACAACTTTTCTGCGTAATCGCTGCACTGCAGTTGTGCCATGCCACCCGATCCGGGCGGCATGGCTTTATTGTTTCATTAACTATTAACCGGGGGATAAAAGGGCATGGGTGCCTTTCATCAATTGTTAACTGATCAACCGCTGATCACACTTTTTGCGGTCATCGCATCCGGGCTGTTGCTCGGCAATGTAAAAATCAAAGGGCTGAACCTTGGAAGCTCCGGCGTCCTGTTCACCGCTCTGCTGGCCGGTCATCTCGGCTACGCCATTCCCGGCGGCGTCGGGAAGCTTGGACTCTTACTGTTTGTCTACTGCGTCGGAATCGGAGCCGGCGACCGCTTTTTTGCTTCATTGGCCCGCGAAGGGGCGAATCTGGCGAAACTGGCGGTCCTGATTGTAGGGCTCGGCGCGCTGGTTACTTATGGCGGCGCCTCCCTGCTTCACCTTCCGCCCGGACTGGCCACCGGTATTTTTGCCGGCGCATTGACCTCCACACCGGCACTGGCGGCCGCGACTGAAGGACTCGCCATGCAGGGCGGCGGCGATGCGGTTTCGATCGGCTACGGTATTGCCTATCCGTTCGGCGTGATTGGTGTTGTTCTTTTTGTGCAGGTTCTTCCGCGTATTCTCCGCATCGACCTGGATGCCATTAAAGATGATTCACCGAATGCCAATACAAACCGGGTTCAGACGGTCCTGGTTGAAGTGACCAATCCGAACCTTTACGGAACGAAGATTTCTGAATCCGGCGTCACCCAGTTTAATGCCGTGCAGGTGACCCGTGTCCTCAAAGACAACTGCCTCGTCCCCCTGAGCTACGAAGACGAATTCGAAGAAGGACAGCATGTCCTGATTGTAGGCCGCCAATCCGAAATGAAGATGGCCGTCGAATTTATCGGGGTGAAAAGTGACCGAAGAGTCCTTAAGGACGCTGAGAATGAGCGGCAGGACATTGTGGTAACCTCCCCGAGCTTCACCGGCCAGAAACTCGGCGACAAAGCGCCGTTGCGCAATTACGGCGTGGTCGTCACCCACATCAACCGCCTCGGCCTCGAATTTGTACCCAACGCGGATACCATTCTTGAACGGCATGACCGGTTGAACTGCGTCGGCCGGGCGGATGATATTAAAGAATTTGCGGTCGCAGTGGGCCACCGCTCTAATGCCATTGATGCCACCGACCTGCTGTCGCTTTCCGTCGGTCTGACCCTCGGCATCATTGCCGGCCTGATGCCGATCGGATTTCCCGGCGCCACACCGATCACACTCGGCCTCGCCGGCGGTCCGCTGCTGGTTTCATTGATTCTCGGCCACTTCGGCAAGGTCGGCCGGATTGTCGGCTTCATTCCGCGCCCCACCCGCATGCTGCTGCAGGAACTCGGTCTTGTTTTCTTCCTGGCCAATGCCGGGGTGAAAGGCGGAGCCCTGCTGGTGCCGACACTGAGAGAACACGGGCTGATCCTGTTCCTGCTCGGTATTGCGGTATCATCGCTCCCGCTGATTGTGGCCTGGCCGATTGCCACGAAATTCTTCAAAATGAATGCACTGCAGTCGCTCGGCGGCATCTGCGGCGGTATGACCTCCACGCCGGCCCTCGGCGCTATTACCGCAAAAACCGATTCCACCATCCCGGTGGTCAGCTATGTTTCGGCCTATCCGGTTGCACTGATTATCATGATCATTGCCTCGAAAATCCTGATCAAATTTATCGGCGCCGGATAAACCCGCCTCCAAAGGCTGGAATCTTCCAGTCTTCGGAAAAGCGTCCCGACACACCGGGGCGCTTTTTTTATTTCTTCCGGGCATTGGATATTTATTCGCCGTGAACGGTTTCCGGGATTTCGCGATAGAAAAGAATGAGAATGATGGCAATGCCGATCGCTTCCCCCAGAACCGCCTGCGCGGCGGGATAGGGACCGGTGTACCAGGCAAACAGCGCAAAAGAGAGCCCGGTCACAGTAATGACCCCGAAAGTGAATGTGGCCGTGATACTGAAAGGATCCTGCCACTCCTCGCGCAAATGCCGCAGCCAGCCGAAATACTGATAACCCATCAGAATGAACACCGTGTAGGTCAGCCAGGAATAATCCTGAAAGGCATGAACCATCATGAACGCATCATAAAATCCATGAACCGCAACGGCAAGCACCAGCGTGGTCAACGCATACTGAATGTCTTCGCCGCGCTGGTAAATCGCACGTGTCAGCGTCAGGCCGCACATGGCCGTTAATGCAATGTGCAGAAAATTGGCGGTGGCAAAACGGGCAACGGCGCTCAGCCCGGCCGAAGCGCTGAAATAGTTAATGTTTTCTTCAATGGCAAAACCCAAGCCCACCAGCCCGGCAATCGTTAAAACCGCCAGATCGCTTTTCCGCCGAAGGAACGGAATCAGCGGAACAAAAAGCAGCAGTTTAAGCACCTCTTCCTTCAATCCGATGGACAGGCAGTACAGCAGTTGACGGTACACGCCCTCCCCGAAACCGAAGTCCATTTGATATTCCTGCCAGAATACCACCAGCAGCGTGGCATGCGCCGAAACCGCCCCGAGCACCAGCGCCGGAAGAATAAATTTCCAAACCTCGGAAAACGATCCGTTGAACCGGATCAGCACCGTGGTCCAGATCAGACCGGAAAGGAGCGCCAGAAGGACGGTCGCCGGAAGAATATCCTCATAAGCCGCCGGTATCAGCGTTTTAAAAATCATCGGCCAGTCGAGTCGGCTCAACGCAATATCCTGCAACACCCAGGCGGTGAAAAAAACGCGATATTCCTCATCGCGCGCCAGCGCATCGAGAATATCGTATTTCTGCATATCGAGGTAGATATCCACAATACGCTCCCGCGCATAGTCCGGATTATACCGCTCCACTTCACGGTAAAGCGCGCTGATCTCGCCCTCTTTGTCACCTTCATTTTCGAGCGCAACGGCAAGGGCAAAGTTGGCATCCGGCGGTGCAGCATTTTCGGCAAGGATCTTCAGCGGTTCAAAATTTTCTTCCGAACAGGCCGTCACCATCGCCTCGGCAATCGCCTGCTGATGAGGATTCAGATTTCCAATAACGGGAAGCGTTACCGGCGCATCGGGCTCGATATAATAAAAGAGATCGGCGATATCCATCATTTTCACATGGAACTCTACATCCGATTTCAGACTCTCCACCAACGCCTGCATGACGCTGTCCGCCGGCACCCGCCCATCGATCAGATCCCCGTCAACCGCATCGCCAAAGAGCTCAATGGGCATTGATGAGGAAAAAATACTCTGATAGCGGTCGAGCCGCTGCGTATTTAGAAAACTGATCCCGGTCCCCAGCGCCAGCAGCAGTATCGCCAGCAACGCCGAACTTTTCACCAGAAAAGGCATGCTGCGTGTTTTTTGAAAGAGATCCCGTTTATTCATCATCATTCCCGCGGTTCTTCAAGCTGTGGTTATACATACCTTCGTTTCCAATCCTTGGGAAACAAATCAGGAGCCTAAAGTCCTTTTTTCACGTTCTGTTTCTCCCATCACCGTACTGTTTTCGCAAACCTATAAATAAAAATCAGATCCCTTTTCGCACGCAAATCAAATAAAAATACAAAAAAATAAATTCCCTTAAAATGCCGTTATACAAGGCGTATTTCGCATTCTATGAGGAATTTATGGCGACCCTACAAAACTAACCCCTTGACAGTTTTCGAAAACACTCCTATATGTTTTCGTGAACATATAAGGAGGACCAGATGACAAACACAACAAGCTATAAAGGGACTACAAAACCTGTTTTCGATAACTTTAAAGCAGTATCCCCCCTGCGGATGCTCCCGTTGCTGCTGCTTTCCACCTGGCTATCAGGACCGGATGCCACGGCGATGAAAGCCGTACCGATGCAGGAAAATGACGATTATGCCTTTGGAATTTCCGGATATCTCCGAACCGGAATCGGCACCAGTAAGGGCGGCAACACGCAGGCGGCTTTTCAGGCACCGGGCCCGCAGAACAAATACAGCCTGGGCAATCAGGCCGACACCTACGGCGAGCTGGAATTTGACTATGTGCAGTATCTGTTCGATGACAAAAACAAAAATATCGAAGGGGTCTGGATGGTTTCCGGCTGGGAGGCTTTTGACAGCGATTCCATGACCTATAACCTGACCGAGCAGCTCTACGGCCGCGCCAACAACCTTTTCGGAAACGAAATCGACCTCTGGATCGGCCGCCGTTTTTTCGAGCGGCAGGCAATTCACATGCTCGATCGCCAGTGGAACAATCCGGGTCAGGCCGGCGAGGGCCTCGGCATCGAAGGCCTGCTCGGCCATCAGCCCGGCGAACACGACCTTAAACTGACCCTGTTTCATTTTAAGGATGACGATGTAATTTCATACGTGAACGGCGAACACAACCGCCTGCACACATATGCCTTCGATGCGCGCTGGGTGAAATATCCGCTCAATGACCGCTGGGACCTGAATGCCAGCACCACCTACAGCATCCGCATGGAAAACGAGGAGCTGGGCTATCAAACCAAACACGGTTTCGGAGCATCGGCCTGGCTCGACTACCTGAACGGCGATTTTTCCAACCAGGCCGGGCTGGTCGTGCGCCAAGGGGCGAATATTCCGATCAACCACTGGAACAGCGCATCGGTGCGTGAAAATCCCGGCACCTTCAACGGCGATCCGGACTATGTGGAAAATGATCTGGATAAGGCCTACAGCATCGAACTGAACAACAACTGGCTCTATGATAATCAGGAAAGCTGGGCGCTCAATATCGTCAGCATTCTGCAATACCGGAACCACGGCACCGCACCGTATGAGGAAGGATCGGCCCCTGCCGCGAACCTCGGCGATGACGAGTTCTGGTTCAGCCTCGGCGGCCGGTTCATCTATTATGTCACCAAACAGTTCCGCCTTTCGATGCAGCTGAGCAACGACTATGTCGACAACCGCCAGAAAGACATTGCCGGCAACCTGAGTATGATCACGTTCACTCCCGAATTTTCCCTGGCAAAGGGATACTATTCCCGCCCGGTTCTGCGCCCGTTCGTCACCTATGCCACGTGGAGCGGCGATTTCCGCGGCGAAATCGGAAACGGTCCGGGCAGCGCGCCCTATGGAAACGACACTTCCGGCCTGACCGCCGGCGTCCAGTTCGAAATCTGGTGGTAATCAAAAAGGAGGAAAACCATGAAAACAGCAACCCGATCCACAGCAACCTTAACGAAATCAACTCGAGGAAAAACCATGAAAACAACCCTTACAGCACTGATCACCGCCCTCGCCGCTTCCACCCTTGCACAGCAGTATTTCGTGCAATCCCCCGGCGGAAACAACACCATTGAAGTCTACACCGAAGGCGGACTTGCCTACCAGGTGCGCCATAACAAGGTAATGGTCACCACGCCCTCGCCGATCAGCATCACGATCGATGGAAAAAAATATGGCGAAACCGCAGTGGTCACGAACAAGAAAGAACGCAGCGAAGACCGCATCCTCAAACCGGTTGTAAAAGAAAAACGCGCCGAAATCCGCGACCGCTACAACGAACTCGAACTGACCTTTGAGAGCGGCTACGGGGTAATTTTCCGCGCATTCGACAACGGTGTGGCCTACCGCCTGTTCACCGAACTCGACGGTGAGGTCCTCGTGGAAGCCGAGGAAATTGTCTACAACTTCACCGGCGATCATCCGGCATCCGTCCCGGTTTCCGACGGTTTTTTCTCCCACTATGAACGCGGCTACACCAACCTCACCATCAGCGCACTCGGTGATATTATGGCCTGCCTGCCTTCCATGGTAACGCTGGAGCCCAATCTGAAAATCGCCCGCGAAACCGAAGTGAAGGTCGCCATCACCGAAGCCGATCTCGACAGTTATCCGGGATTTTATCTGGTTAAAGGGGCTGAAAAAAACCAACTCGTTTCCACCTTCCCCCACTACCCGAAAACCACCTATCAGCCGACCGACCGCGACATCAAAATCGGCGAACGCGAAAACTTTATCGCCCGAACCACCGGCAGCCGCGCATTTCCATGGCGCCTGATGGTGATTACTGATGAAGATCGGGAACTCATCAACAACACCCTCGTCTATCAGCTCGGCCCGGAGCAGGCGATTGAAAACACCGACTGGATCAAACCCGGAAAAGTCGCCTGGGACTGGTACAACATGAACAACATCGAAGGGGTTGACTTCAAAGCCGGTATCAATACCGAAACCTACAAATACTACATCGACTTCGCTTCACAGTACGGCCTTGAATACATCATCCTCGATGAAGGCTGGTACGACATAAAAACCAACGATCTGCTCGATCCGGTTGATGCCGTCGATGTGCAGGAACTGATTCGCTACGGAAAAAAGAAAAACGTCGGCATCATTCTGTGGGTCACCTGGACCGCCCTCGAGGAAAATGCGGACACCGCCTATGAAGCCTTCGCGAAATGGGGCGCCAAAGGGATCAAGGTCGATTTCATGCAGCGCGACGACCAGCCGATGGTCGATTTCTACAGCCGCTGCGCTGCGGAAGCCGCAAAACACAAACTGCTCGTAGACTTCCACGGCTCCTACAAACCCGCCGGTCTTCGCCGCGCCTACCCGAACGTCATCACCCGCGAAGGCGTCCGGGGCCTGGAAAACAACAAATGGGAAGGCATGTTCTCCAACCCGGAATACTGTCTGGAAATGCCGTTTCTCCGCATGCTGGCCGGCCCGGTGGATTACACGCCCGGCGCCATGGCCAATGCTCAGAAGGAAAACTACAACGCCGTCTGGAACCGCCCGATGTCGCTCGGAACCCGCGCCCATCAGTTCGCCATGTATGTGGTTTACGAAAGCCCGCTGCAGATGCTGGCCGACGCTCCGTCATCCTATCTGAAGGAACCGGAAGTGATGGAATTTCTCGCTCCGGTCCCGAGCGTGTGGGATGAAACGGTCGTGCTTGATGCAAAATACAGCGACTATGTGGTCATTGCCCGACGCAACGGCGACACCTGGTATGTCGGGGCCATGACCGACTGGACCCCCCGCGACCTGGACGTTGATTTCTCGTTCCTCCCCAAAGGAAAATACACCATCGATATCTGGCAGGACGGAGCCAATGCCGACAAACGTGCCACCGATTACAAAAAGGTCTCCACCAAAATCAAAGCCGGCGAAAAAATGAACATTCACCTGGCTCCCGGCGGCGGCTGGGCAGCCATCATTAAACAGAAATAACCGAATACCTCGGCATGAACGCCGCCCGGAATTCATCCCGGGCGGCGCTTTGATTCCGCACAAAAAAAACTCTAATCTCCCGGCAATGAATCCCACCGTCATACTTTCTTTCCTGGCCTTCACCGGATTCGTCCTGCTGTACACCCTCTGGAAAATGCGCGGCAGCCGGCGCGACACCAAGGACGGCTATTTTCTGGGCGGGCGCAGCCTGACCGGAGGCCGGATTGCCGCATCGCTGATTCTGACCAATCTCGGCGCGATCAGCTTTGTCGGTATGAGCGCGCAGTCCTACACCCACAACATGAGCGTCATGGGCTGGGAAGTCACCTCCGGCATCACCCTCGTCCTTGTTGCGCTGCTGCTCGTTCCCCGCTATCTCAAACAGGGCATCACCACCATCCCCGATTTTCTCGAAAGCCGCTACGACTCCGGGGTCAAACGCTTCGTCACCACCCTCTTCCTCTTTCAGTACATCATCAACATCCTGCCCACCACCCTCTATGCCGGAGCACGCGTGCTGAACGAAATTTTCAATCTGCAGCAGATGTTCGGCCTTTCCGAATTCACATCCCTCGCCATCATCTCCGCCGCCATCTGCCTGCTCGGCTTCTTCTACTCCGTCTTCGGCGGCCTCAAAGCCGTGGTGATTGCCGACTCCGTCAACAGCATCGGCCTGCTGATTGGCGGCCTGCTGATTCCAGTCTTTGGAATTCTGGCCCTCGGCGACAGCTTTGACGAAGGCCTCAACCACCTGCTCACCGCCGCCCCCGAAAAACTGCAGGGCATCGGCAGCGCAACCGACCCGCTGCCGTTTTCCACCCTGTTCAGTGGTCTTCTGCTGGTAAATCTCTACTACTGGGGCACGGACCAGTCGATTATTCAGCGCGCCCTCGGCGCAAAAAACCTGGCCGAAGGGCAGAAAGGCGTGCTGCTCGCCGGCGGCATCAAGGTGTTTACGCCGCTGCTCCTTATAATTCCCGGGGTTATTGCCTTTCATCTCTTCGGGCCCGATGCGGGGAATCCGGATTCCATGTATACACGCCTTGTACACACGGTACTGCCGAAGCCGCTTGTCGGTTTTTTCACGGCCGTCATGTTCGGGGCCGTGCTCAGCACCTTCAACGGCGTACTCAACTCCTCTTCCACCCTCTTTGCGCTGAACGTCTATAAACCGCTGTTCGGCAAAGGGAAAACGGGCCGCCGGCTCGTTCACGAAGGCCGTTTTTTTGCCATGATCATTGCGGTCATTTCCACCGTCATCGCCCCCTTTATTATGTATGCCCCCGAAGGCCTCTTCCAATATCTGCAGCTGGTTGCCGGCTTTTTCAGCGTTCCGATTTTCACCATCGTCTTTGTCGGCTATGTCTCAAAACGCGTTCCCGCCGTTGCGGCAAAAATTGCCCTGACCGTGTTTGTTGCGTCCTATGCCCTGATGCAGCTTGTCTTTAAAACCCCGCTCCATTTCCTCCACCAACTCGGCCTTCTTTTTGCAGGCTGTTCCGCTCTGATGTTCATCATCGGAGCAATCAAACCGCGCCGCACCGACTACGTACTTCCGCTCCATCACGCGGTCGACATCACCCCCTGGAAACACCGCCGCAGTGCCACTGCGATCATTCTCTATCTGGTCGGCGGCGCCTACCTTCTGTTTTCAGACCTCGGCCTGCCCGCAGAAAACACACTGCCGCTCAAAATCTACGGCGGTCTCGGCCTGGTCCTCCTCGGCATTGCTGTTTTACGGAAAATAAAGCGATAGCATCAACCGCTTGTTTGCGAAAACAGCACGATCTATACTGCAGAACATTAATTTTTAAGATCACAATCGATAACCGGAAACACATGAAAAACAAAGTCACCTTCAAAGATGTTGCCCAACTCGCCGGCGTTTCCACCCAAACCGTATCGCGCGTCACCAACAACAACGGGTATGTTAACGAAAAGACCCGCGCGAAAGTACAGGCCGCCATCGACAAACTCGGCTATGTGCCCAACAAAAGCGCCCAGCTCATGGGGCGAAAAAAAGCCGATGTTTTCGGCGTCATCACCCTCGATATCAGTTTTCAGGGGGCCTCACGTATCGTCGAAGGCATCCGAAACGAAAGTAAAAAAGCCGGATATGCCATTTCACTCGCTGTGCTGGATGATGAACCCGATGCTCTCGAAAATGCTGTCCGGGACATGAAATCGCAACAGGTGAATGCCGTCCTGATCAATGCGCCGGTCTCCCGTGAACAGGCGGAACAGCTCGTTCACAAACATGCCCCGCTTCCGTTTATATTCATTGATGCCCCGCCGGATTCACAGGTTGATCACGTTATGACCGATCACAGCGCAGGCGGACGGATTGCCGCTCAGCTCATGATACAGCAGGGCCGCACACGTTTTGCCTTTCTGAACGGACCGGAGCACTCACCGGCCGCCCGGTTACGGCGGGCAGCCTGGCTTACCGTGATTAACGAATCCGGTGCCACACTGATTGCCGAAGAAACGGGGGACTGGTCGGCCCGCAGCGGTTACCAGGCGGGCTCAGCACTGATCGCCGGCGGACAGGCTTTTGATGCGCTGCTGATTGCCAACGACCAGATGGCGCTCGGTGCGCTGCGCGCCTGCCGCGAACACCGGATTGATGTCCCCCGCCAGACGGCGGTCATCGGTTTTGACGACACGGCAAACAGCGAATTTTTCTGTCCGCCGTTGACTACGATTCGGCAGAATTTTCTGGAAATCGGTCACCAGGCGGTCACTGAAGTACTTGCCTGCATGAAAGATCCCGAAAAGGAAGCCGTCCGAGTGGACGTACCTGTTGAACTGATCGAACGCCAGAGCACAGCCCCCGCTGAAAGCCCGGCAGACAAAGCCGCCCGGTTGGAATCTCTGCTTTCCGAACTGAAACAGGTTTTATAAATCGTCCGGCTCCCAGCCGAAACGGCGGAGATCGATCCGGTCGTTGGAAAAGACAATGCCTTCCGCTTCGAGCCGTTCACGCTGCTCTTCATAGCCGAACCCGGGTTTCAGCGCAATCATACCCCGGCTGTTGACAATCCGCCACCAGGGCAGCTTTTCCTGCTCTGAATATGTGTGCAGCACCCGCACCACCTGCCGCGCCGCCCGCGGGTTTCCGGCCAGTGCCGCAACCCCGCCATAGGAGCAGACGCTGCCGCGCGGAATTTCGCGGATCACCTCAATCACCTCTTCCGTGAACGGCTGCATGCCTATTTCCGCCCGTTTTCACGATGAGCCCGGGCAATTTCAGAAGGCGATGCGTGCAGCGCCTTTACGCGGGGAAGATTCAGTTTAAACCGCAATGCTACAATTCGCGTGATCAGCGTAAAACTGATGGTGATAAAAATCCGCAGCCCTTCCGAACATTGGAACTGGCCGAGCAATACAAACATAAAACCGCCCAGCAGGGCCGCCGAGGCATAAAAACCGGTGGTCAGAATGGCGGGAATCTCGCGGGAAAGCAGATCGCGGATCACGCCGCCGCCACAGGCGGTAATCATCGCCATCATCGCAACCGTCAGCGGAACAGCACCATAAGCCTCGGCCTTGGTGGCACCGATCGCCGCAAAGACACTCAGTCCGACCGCATCAGCCGCCATCAGAACATCCCAGCGCCGGGCAATTTTGGGCGCCGCGAAAAAGACCGCCGCCGCGCCGGCCAGACAAATCAGAATATAGCTCGTATCCGTGAGCGCCACCGGCGGCGTGGCCCCCAGCAGCAGATCACGGATCATACCGCCGCCCACACCGGTGGCCATGGCCAGCACCGCAATACCCAGAATATCCATTTCATATTTTACGGCGCGGAAGGCACCCGACACCGCAAACGCAAAGGTTCCGGCAATATCCAGAATGTGAATCAGTTCCATACCACAACAGCTCTCTTCAATTGGACGGCTTTAAACATTTTCCCCTGCCTCGCATTTCGGACAGACGGAGCAGAATGCATAAAAAAACAGCGACCGGCAAGGGGGGAGCCGATCGCTGTTCTCGAGGCTTTGCAGCCTCTCAGGGAGTTGTTGGTATTTTCGTAGACCCGCAGATTCCCGGTCCGTTCAAAAAAGGTGTGAAAAAGTTTCCCGCGTTTGGAAACCCGCTCTATTCTGCCCTTCCAACCTTTGGAAAAAACAATGCTACCTGCTTTTCTAACCACTCTTTTCTGGAGCTACTGCCTGATTCCCGCCCGGCAGTCCGTGGCGCAGCTCGGCGAAAATGCCGCCAATTTCTGGCGGCTTCTCGCGGGGATGGCCGTTCTGGGACTGCTCGCCCTCTGCGGCGGCATCACACTGAACCACAACGTGTTTTTCTGGTTGTTTATCAGCGGAATCATCGGTTTCGGGTTTGGCGATATCGGGGTCTGGTTTGCCCTTCCGAGAATTGGAAGCCGTCTGACGTTGCTGATGGTGCACTGCATTGCGGCTCCGCTGGCGGGACTGGCCGAGTGGCTCTGGCTGGGCACCACCGTCGGCATCGTTCAGTTGATTTCTCTGGCCATTATTCTCTGCGGCATTGCCCTGGCGCTTGCACCGGAGCGCGAAGAGGAAAAGAAGGCGGACCACCGCTACGGCTCCGGTATTCTTTTCGGGCTGCTCGCCGCGGCCGGTCAGGGACTGGGGGCTGTCTGCAGCCGAAAGGCCTTTTCGGTGTTCGATGAATCCGGAATTTCTTCCGTTTCCGACTACATTTTTCTCGGTTCAACTTCCGGATTTATCCGACTGACCGGCGGCATACTGATTGCCGGGTTATTCTGGCTGATCAGCCGATGGCACACCCGCTGGCGGAGCCCGCCGGATTCACTTCACCAAAACGATCCCCTATCCGGAAAGGTCCGGAACATCCTGCTTTGCGCCCTGGCCGGACCGATTCTGGGCGTCATCTGCTATCAGTGGGCATTGGCCACCACACCCAGTCTGATCGTTCAACTGATTGTTTCCACTTCGCCGCTTGTTATTCTGCCGATGGCCTGGTTTATCGAACACGACCGACCGTCCGGGCGATCGCTGCTCGGAACGGTTGTGGCCGTGCTCGGTGTGGTGATTCTGGCCTGTTTTTAATCTATTTCCACTCGCTGATTTCGAGCGTATTCAACCAGATACCCCGGCCTTTTCCGGATGCATCGGAAAAACGGATCATCACCGGGTCGCGGCCGTTGCTTTCGACATGAAACGCAACGGAACCAAACGGTGCTTCGTGCATGGCTTTGCCTTCCGTCACAACTGTTTCAACCGATTCGCCGGCGGTCTCAATCTTCAGCTTCCGCGCATAAGGCAACTGATGAATGGCCGCATTTTTCTTTTTATCCGGATTCGGATCCATACTGTCGGAATTGTTACGCGGTGCGTGGTGTCCGGAGGTAATGCGGTATTTACCTTTCCGAAGATTGGAAAGTTCAAGCATCAGCCCGTTTTCATCCATACAGAGTACACCGTCGCCCCAGGCAAACCCGTTACGGCCCATGACATTCATTTCGCCCAGCCAGCGGAGCAGTTCGGGATTGCTGCACCGCAACACGGCCGAGAAACCGCTCAAAGATTCAAAGTCCTGCTTTGAATCCGCATTATCATCGCCCATCCACGGCGTCCAGCCGAACTGCACCAGTTGAGAACGGCCGCCGATATCAATTTTAACCGACTCGAAATCATAAATCGGTCCGGCATTCGCGGCAATCATATCGGTTTCCGCTTTCACGGTTTCAAACACCGCTTTTCCGGATTTGAGTCCGTCCACTTCGGCCGTCACCGTGACGGTACCCGGCTCCGTCCCGGCCCGGATCAGCACAGGCGCATGTCCATGGCGTACGTGCGTCGGATTTGCCCCGATTCCTTTCCTCTCTCCGACAATGGAAGCCGGACCGTTTACCGAAAACGTAACGTTGAACGGTGTATCCGGAATCGGCGTACCGTTTTGATCCACCACCTGCGCATAGGCCACAAGAAGATCGGAACCGTCAGCAAGAACAGTACGGCCTTGCGTATCGAGAATCAGCGTCACCGCCGCCGGCTTTTCCGGCGTCCGGATGGACATGGAGGAAACCATGTTCCCGTTTTCCAGTCCGTTGGCCGTCAGCGTTCCCGGTTTAAAATCATCGATCTCAAAAATAAACGGCGGCGCATTCAGCAGGCTGTATTTTTCATCCGTCGATGGACCGCTTTTCCGATAGGGTTTCCCGTTAAGCAGCAGTTCCACCTCCTCGGCATTGCTGTAAACCTCCAGCGTGCTGACTCCGTTCGTCCAGGCACCTTCAATATATGTGAACGGTTCAGCGGTCAGTTCAGCGCGATACCACATCGTTCCTTTTTTCGGCCACCGGAAAACCGTCATCATTCCACCTCGCGCACGATCCTGCGGTGTTTTGGTGGGATGAAAGGTGTAGTAGGCATGGGCCGTCCAGGCAATCAGACCGAGCTTCAGCGGATCATCCAGATAATGATTCACCGCCTCCGGCCCGCGCCGGCCTTCCATCGCAAGCATCGGTTCTTTGTGGTTCCAGTAATAATCCCCGTAAATCATCTGCGCATAAATATCGGTAATGCCCGAATGCTGCGGTCCGGTCCAGCGGCTGCCCTGCGAGGCGGTGAAACGGAATGGATCCTCCTGTTTACAGGCATTGTGGATCTGTGCCACCGGACCACGATGATTGATTCCCGCACCCCAGATGATGACCGATGGGTGGTTATAATGATTCCGGATCATGATTCTCGCGGCTTTTTCCAGATTGGCGTACCACTGTTGATTGGTGGTGATGGTGATCCACGTCGGCGCTTCTTCATAAACCAGAATACCGAGTTCGTCACAGGCTTCGAGAATTGCGTTATCCTGCGGATAATGTGCCGTCCGCATAATATTGAAGCCCAGTTCTTTAAACTGAAGCATATCTTTGTAATGCAGCGAATCTGGAAGCGCGTCCCCGATATACCCGTAGTGCTGATGCCGGTTCATCCCCATCAGTTTGACCGGGTCGCCGTTCAGAATCACCCCTCTGTCGGTAATCTCCACCTTCCGGAAGCCCATGCGGTTTTCCAGGCCGTCCACCGTTTTTTCTTCATCCAGCACCAGTGAATTCACCCGGTAGAGATAGGGGTGATCGATCCCCCACAGCTGCAGGTTTTCTTCAATACTTCCGATTTGATTAAAAGTGAAATCGCTTCCCGGTTGAATCAGCTGTGTATCTGCCAGTTTCAGCACCACCAGGCCGTCCGCATCGATCACCCGTGTAATCAAAGTGGTTTCCCTGGGAACATCATACGCATTTCTCACTGTGGTTTTCACATTCACCGTGCCGTAAAGATTAACCGGATCAACCGTCGGCGTCGTAATTTTCACCCCGGCATCCATCGCTTCCCAGTTAAAGGTGATGTGCAGCGGATCTTTCTCCACCAGATAAACATCGCGATAGAGCCCGCCGAATTTAATGTAGTCAAACGGGCCGGGATCCGGCGGCGTGGTTTCATTCTTCCGGTTATCAACCCGCAAGGTTACCTGTGCGGTTTTTCCGGGTTCTACTTCATCTGTAATATCAAAATGGAACGGAGAATAACCACCAACCGCAAACCGGCCGATGTGCTTTCCGTTGACCCAGCAGTCCGTAATCTGATGCGCCCCTTCAAATTCCAGAAAAATACGTTTTCCAGGCGTTGGAGAAATGCGGATATCGCGGCGGTACCAGCCGACCTTTCGCATAAAGGTTTCCTGATATTTATCGTCCTGACAGTCATTCAGGCTCATCGAGGTCAATTCCAGCGTATGCGGAACATGAACCGTTTCCCACGATTGATCCTTTGTATCCGGTTTGAAAAATTCTGCATCCGGATTGCCCAGATGAAATTTCCAGTGCTGATTAATCTTCGTTTTAACGCGCGGCGTTTCCGGATAGCCTTCCGGCAGTGCAAATCCCGATACGCTCAGCCCCAGCAGCAGTGCAAACAGTGTTTTTTTCATCATCTCTCCCCGTTGTTGATCTGTCATATGTTAACGCACACAGCAACAGAAAACGGACAGAACAGGGAAAGATGATGCCAATCTTCGTACCCTCAGGGCAGCTGTACGCGGAAAAAATGCCCGGCGGTCAGGTTCGTACTGAACGAGGTTTCGGAACCATCGGAGGCGGTCACGGTTTTGATGACCGAAAAATCGTTGGTCAGGTGATCTGCAGCAAGAATCCGGTACTGCTTACCGGAAACGGAATTCCAGCTGAGCTCAATTTCGCCAGGAAATGGTGAGCCCGGTCCGCTCATCGACAACCGGAAATAAGAGTTTTTTTCGTTCGGGTCTGTTCCGGTGCGGTATTCCTCGGCATTGGTGAATCCGTCACCATCCGGATCCTCCCCGGCATCACCCGCAAAATCAGGATTCAGACCATTATCCGTTTCCCAGACATTCGGAAGCCCGTCGTTGTCGCGGTCGGAAGAACCGTTTCCACCGGAATTTCCGATCCCATTAAACGCCTTCGGTACCTTGACCGGACCGAACGAACCCGGTAAGGCGCGGATCACATCATAGCCGGACTGAACAGCCCCCTCTGCCTCATCGCTCTCGCTATTGAGCCGGGTGATAATCCAGTCAACCTGCGAAAAGGAGAACGCCACGGTAAAATCGGGGACCTCCATATCATGCTGCAGCCGGCTTTGAATCGCGGAAAAACGGCAGCCGGAAAACTCAAGCTGGGTAACAACCGTTGCGGTATTTTCGGCGGAAGGTGTTACCACCTGCAACGTCAGGTCCAATAAATAACCTTGCTGCAGCGCATCAAAAAGCTCCGCCGTGGAGCTATCCATCGACAACACCAGTTCCGTGTTCATCGGCTCCGGATTCCCCCCAGCAGAAGAACCGGATCCAATCTGAACAGCGGTTTCCATGCCGTGGCCGAATGCCTTCACGCGCACCCAGCCGAATTCGTTGCCGGTATCAACGGTCTGTCCATCCCGGGTCAGCTTCAGATAGGCTTCAGTGGCTGAAACCGTATGGGCCAACAGCAGACCCGCTGAAAAAAGTGCTATATGCCCGAACTTCATGGGCTCACAGTAAACACAGAATCGTTGAGTACAACACTCCACTCCGTCATTCCGACCTCGGAAACCTGACCCGTTTCAGGATCCGGCTGATAGAAAGTGATTCGGTGCGCTCCGTATTTCAAGACCACCGACTCAATCGGCAGTTCACCGTTGGACGAAGCGTTGGACGTTATAGACTGCACCATCACCAGTTTCAGCTCGATTTTCATCACCGCATAGGGCCTGCTGACCGATCCACTGAATCCCGGGTTCACCAAAACAATCTCGACATCCTCCCAGTGCGCTCCCGTAACGCAGGTCTGAAACAGTGCCGCACTGGCACTGTTCACCGCTTTTTCCAGCTCAATATCGTTGAACGACGCCTTGCCGGCTCCGCCGCCCCCCGTCGTGCCCCCACCAACAGTGACACTGTTTTCAACACCGAACGAAAGCGACTCCAGCTCAATCCAGCCGGTATCACCCCGATACAGCGGATTCTCCACGTCACCGGTATAGGTGATGCCTGCCGGTCCGTTTGTGAATTTGGCATATAGCCGCGTCTGCGCTTCACTCGACACGACCGCCATGAGCAGACTCGTGCATACCGCAAACAGCCTGCGTTTCCCTTTTATCAACTGACGTGATTTCTTCATCCGGAACCCTCTCATGATATTTTTTCAGCCACTGCGGCCAGCCCGTCGCTCAATTTTCTGAAGAATTGGTAACTGCACAGAATCTTTCAACAATAAATATGATCATATTTTACATATTATCTTCTGACACATGGATTCCCGCATCAGACGCAAAAAAAACAGCAACCGGTAAGGGGGGACCGATTGCTGTTCTCGAGGCTTTGCAGCCTCTCAGGGAGTTGTTGTTGGTATTAAGGTAGACCCGGCGGTTCCGAAAACGTTCAAAACGTTTTTCACATTTCCAATCCCTGTAAATTTCCAAGGATTGGAACCGCTTTTTTGTATGCCCGATGACGCTGTCGGTTTATCGTTCTGCACATTTGTTACAAGGAGCAGAAAACCATGCGAATCGAAACCGACCTCAAACTGGGCTTTAAAGACGTCATGTTCCGGCCGAAACGTTCCACCCTGAAAAGCCGTGCTCAGGTAGACCTGAAACGAACCTTCAGATTGATGCACACCGATACCGAATGGACCGGGATTCCGATTATGGCGGCCAATATGGATACCGTCGGCACCTTCGAAATGGCGGCAACGCTGGCGGAACACAACCTGTTCACCGCCATTCACAAACATTACACCGCTGAAGAATGGCGAACCTTTATCGCATCCGCTCCGAAGGGCATCGAAAACCATATCGCGGTCAGCACCGGCACCGGCGAAGCCGATTTCAAAAAACTGATCACCATTAAAAATGAAAATCCGCAGCTGCGTTTTATCTGCATCGATGTCGCCAACGGCTATTCCGAACATTTTGTGACGTTTCTGAAAAAAACGCGCGAACAGTTTTCCGACAAAGTCATCATCGCCGGCAATGTCGTCACCGGTGAAATGGTGGAGGAACTGCTGCTGGCCGGTGCGGATATCGTGAAAGTCGGCATCGGTCCCGGCTCCGTCTGCACCACACGCGTAAAAACCGGCGTCGGCTATCCCCAGCTCTCCGCCATCATTGAATGCGCCGACGCCGCGCACGGTCTCGGCGGGCAGATTATTTCCGACGGCGGCTGCGCCACGCCGGGCGATGTCTCCAAAGCGTTCGGTGCCGGAGCCGATTTTGTAATGCTCGGCGGTATGCTCGCCGGACATGATGAGTCCGGCGGCGAAACCATCGAACGCGACGGCAAAACCTACCGTCAGTTTTACGGCATGAGCTCCTCCACCGCCATGAACAAACATGCCGGCGGCGTGGCCAACTATCGCGCGTCCGAGGGAAAAACCGTGGAAGTTCCCTATCGCGGAGCCGTGGAACACACGCTCAGCGACATTCTCGGCGGCGTACGCAGCACCTGCACCTATGTCGGCGCGGCTACTCTGAAAGAGCTGACCAAACGCACCACCTTCATCCGCGTCGCCGAGCAGGAAAACCGGGTTTACACCCAATAAATCAGAATTCCACGGTCGGAGCCGCGGCCGCTTCGGGTGCGGCTTCGAAAGCTTCTTTTTTGTCGAAACCGAACATATTGGCCATCATATTTCCGGGAAAACGGCGAATGCTGACATTATAGGCGGCCACCGCTTCGTTATAACGCCGGCGCTCCACCGAAATCCGGTTTTCCGTTCCGGCCAGTTCTTCCTGCAGTG
Source organism: Pontiella agarivorans (assembly GCF_034531395.1). Taxonomy (NCBI): domain Bacteria; kingdom Pseudomonadati; phylum Kiritimatiellota; class Kiritimatiellia; order Kiritimatiellales; family Pontiellaceae; genus Pontiella; species Pontiella agarivorans. Next base: position 52,457 of record NZ_JARVCO010000010.1, read on the forward strand.
CCAGGAAATTCTGGTTGGCTTTTACATCCGGATATTTTTCAACCACCACCATCAGGCGGCCCAGCGCACTTTCGAGCATTCCGGCGGTTTTCACGCTCTGCTCGGTATTTCCGGCGGCTTTGGCCTCGCCCCACTGACTGCGCAGGCGGGTGACTTCGGTGAGCAGTTCTTTTTCATGATCGGCGAACCCCTTCACCGTATTCACCAGGTTGGGAATCAGGTCGTAGCGGCGCTGCAGCACGGTTTCCACGTTGGCCCAGGCTTTATCGACATTTTCCTCCTGCGTCACAAAACCGTTATATTTTCCCGCAACACAGCCGCCCATGGACAACACGCCGACGAGCAGTACTCCGGCCGCGATTAAGGGAATCAGACAACCTTTTTTCATGATTTTACTCCTTTATGAATTTCTGCATCCACGGCGTCGATGACGCACTCGATGGTTGTTAAATAGGTATTAAACAAGGTTTCAACATCGCATGATTTTGCTTTTTTTGTTCCGTCTTTCAGCTGCTGAACGGTCTGGAATACCGATGGATCAAACGAAAGATGAGCCCCCAGCTTTTCCAGGGCCTGGAACTTTTTCTGCGGAATTTCATCTGCAAACAGGCGAAGCGATGCACGAAACAGCACCAGAAACGTGGACAGCGATTCCACCATCAGATCCGCCACGGCTTTAGATTTCCCGCCGGTCAGCAGATAAGCCTGCCGCAGTTTAATCAGGCTGCCGCGCAGTTCGTGCTCAATTTGAAGGCGCAGATTCTCGGTTCCGATTTCCAGATCCGACACCACATCATCGCCATAGAGAATTTTATGGCATTCGCGAATATCGAGCAGCTCAATGGGAAACACATCCGTCGCCTGTTTCAGCCGCTCCTGCGTAAACAGCAGCGGTGCGGGATTCCCGGCTTTCGCCCACGCCGTCGCGGTCTTTGAAAAGGCATTCAGCGTTTCAACGCCCAGCTCTTCGGCAATCACCAGCACATTATAATCCGAGTTCTTTCCGGCATGGTCGCCTGCCGCCGCAGAGCCGTAAAGCACCACCGACTTCAGGCTGCCTGAACCCGCTTTTGTTAATTCTTCTACCAGTTTATCCGGGGTCATTGTTCTCTCCTTGAAATTCTACCAGCCACCGCTGGATCCGCCGCCGCCCGACATTCCGCCGCCAAAACCGCCGCCGGAAAATCCGCCGCCACCGCCAAACCCGCCTCCCCGGCCTCCTCGGCCGCCGCTCAGCAACAGCAACATCGCCAGATGCGGATGACGGATCGCAAAAATCACAAAAATAATGCCCATGATCAGCGGAAGAATCGGATTCTGTTTCCGGTTTTCTGTACGGTGCTGGACGGGATAGCGGGTTTGCGGAACAGCTCCGCTGAGCTGGACGCCGTATTCCTGCGCCACCTCCTGAGCCAGCGCCGCCACCCCCAGCTCGATGCCTTTTCCTGGATTTCCGGCTTTAAAATACGGGGTAATCATATCGCGCCGGATGCGCCCGGCCGCGGCATCGGGAATTGCGCCTTCCAGGCCGTAGCCCACTTCGATGCGCATTTTCCGGTCCTGCATGGCAGCCAGAAACATCACGCCGTTATCTTTGCCTTTCTGCCCGATCCCCCACTTTTCAAACAGACGGTTGGTGAAATCATCAATTTCGCCGCCTTCGAGCGATTTCAGTGTAACCACCGCGATTTCGGCGGAAGTCTTCTGCTCCAGCTCATCGATCATGGATTCAATTTTCGCTTCCTGAGCGGCTGGAATGACGTTGGCGAAATCGTTAACTGCACGGCCGTATTTCGGCTGCAGTTTCTGCAGCAGCGCATCCGAGGCATGAACAGGAAAAGCGGCGGCGAAAAGAGCACCGGCCAGAAATAAAATACGTGTTGCTTTCTGCATGGCGCCTATCCTACTGCATGCCGTTTTGGATGCGATTACAAACCTTCTGCTTTTTTGCAAAGCAGGCTGATTCTAGGGAGCGTTTTTTCGATAGTGATCAGCAAAATTTTTGAGCGAAGCGACGGCAACACGCGCATTCAGTGATTCGAGATCCACTGCGGAAAGATCGGCCGCCTGCCCGGAGGCATCGATGACGGAAAGCCGGCTGATGCCGTCGCACTCAAATTCTTTGTAGTAGGATTTAAGCCGCTTTTCATCCACCGGCTGATCCAGAGACAAAAACAGCCATTCCGGGCCGTTCCGGCGGCGGGCCAGCATCGGAAATTCCTGGCAGAAACGGGCGGCTGTTTCATTTCCGTTTTCCGGTTTGAAAAGAATGGAACTCGGACTGAAGGTGTCGGAAAGGCCTGCTCCCCATTTACGTTTGAAACGAAAGGTGCCGTCGCCCATGAAAGCGCGCGTTCCGGTGAAATCAACCACCTCGCATCCCATCTCCTGTGCATACTGGATGCCGAAATAATACACCGCGCTGATCAGCGCACGGGGCGGATGCTCAAAACATTCAGGGGCCAGACCGATCCAGAGAAAAAAGAGGGCGTCGTCCTCTTCGAACACAATCCCGCCGGCCAGCATTTTATCGTCTTTCAGTATTTTCAGCAGAGCGCCTTTCCGGCCGCGCCGCACAAAATGACCTTTGCGGGCCTTGACCATCGATCCCCCATGTTTACTGCGCATGAACGGCAGATACATCCGGTCGTAAAAATCGGCGACTTCCTTCGGATCCGAAGTTGTTTCGGAACGATAACCTTCGATGCGGATATACCGCAGGTCCTGCCGGCGGATCGTTTTATGAAAAAGCTGTTTGGTTTCCTCCCAGGTTTCTTCGAGAAAAATGGACATATTCACCCAGTCGGGCAGTTCCAGAAAACTGCCGTTGCGGTTGATGAGACCGTGATAGGGCCAGCCGATGTCGCAGAGCAGCAGATCTGCCTGCGCCCGCAGTTTTTCGGCATGACGGCGTGCGCTGAACAGCGTGGTCCGTTTTTCAATAACGGTTTCGAAACGGTCGAAAATCGCCTTTTCGATATATTCCCCGTTATAATAGCGGCCGATGTAGAGCACCTTCACCGGCATTTTTTCGCGGCGGGTGATGCCGTCAATAAGCGTGATCCGGCAGCGCGGATCAAAAATCATTTTCATGGCCACGGGAAAATGTTCGCCGTACAGCCGGATAAAGCCGACGACGCGCATGATCCTGTTCCAAACTCTGGAAAGGAGCCTCATATGTCGGATCCGGACTCAGCAACCCCGTAAACTGCCTGTGGAAAAATCATCCCGCATAAAGTAAGTTTGCCTCTTTAACGTGTCAAGGCCGCCCTGCCCGGGGCTGTACTGAAGTATGCGTTTTTCTCAAAAATCTATACCGCTATTGCACGTTTCCAGAGATAGGAACCTTTCGGTTTCCGCATCGGAATCGGCCGGAACATATTCAATCCGTTTATTTTACTTCAGTTTAAATACCCGTTTTGCAAAGCCTCGCAATTCCGGACAACGACCGTGCTGAAAATCGCGGTCCTTTACATCCGAACAGCTTTACCGGAACGTAGCGGGTGCTGAAGCTTAAAACAGGAGTTGATTATGGATGTAAAAATTGAACCGATTACAAAATCTGCATTTGCTGAATACGGCCAGTTGCTGGAAACCCCGCCGGCAGCCGAACCGACCATTGCGGTGCCGACTGTGAACTTCTGGAAACAACAGGCTGCATTCACGGTGGACGGCGAGCTCGAGGTCGGTTTTCTTAACGTGAAAAAAATGGATATGATATTTGATGATCTGGAAAATCATTTCAAAACACAGACCGGTCTGATCAGTCTTTCCGGCGACTGGTGCATCGGCGTCGGCACTCCGGGGAATGAGGTTCCGGAGGCTGGAAGTTTGAAAGCATTCCGTATTCCGAAAGGCCGGCTGGTGGTGCTTCATGAAAAATGCTGGCATACAACGCCCTACCCGGTGGACCACGATGAAAGTGCCATGCTGGTGATGTGCAAAAAAGATTTTCTGGACGACGATACCGTCTACGAAAAAATCAGTGAAGAAAGCCGGCTGGTCTTTTAAGCGGCAGCCGAATTGTCCGGTTCGCTCACATCCGGAAGGGTTATAATATAAACAACTGCCGCCAGCGACAGCAGACTGAGCAGCAGCACAGTGACTGGAGCTCCGAGCCGCTCGCTGATCAGCCCGATCAGTCCGCCGAAAAACATCAGAACGCCGATCAGCGTATTGGAAACCGCAACATACGCTGCCCGGTTCTGTCCGGTGGCCATATCGACCAGATAAACTTTCCGGCCGAGACGCACTCCGCCATGCATCACATTGAGCAGCAGGAAAATCACGGCGAGACCATAGGGATTGAGCACCCAGCCCCATTGCAGCACAACGGCCATAAAGATGAACAGGCCGAGCAATCCGGCCCCCGTCGCGGCAATCGCCATGACCTGCCGGCTGGAGCGGTCGCCCATATATCCCCAGAACGGAGCCGATAGCGCAGCAGCCAGACCGTTGGCAATAATCAGCGATCCCAGACCCAGCAGTTCACCATCGGCAACCTGCTGCGCAATCAATACATAAAACGGCGGAGCCAGTGCCACGGAAAGCAGCAGACCGCGGGCAATGACATAACGGCGGAACCCGGTATCGGTTTTAAGCAGCGTCATCTGCTGCAACGCCACAGCCAATGCATTCCCGCCGCCTTCGGTTGCCCCCGGCTGCTCGGCAATGCCTGAAAAAACGGCCGCAGCAATAATCCATAAAATACCACCGGTCAGCAGCAATCCGGAAAATACACGCGGGCCGGCATGCACCAGATCAACCGTTCCGATCCAGAGCCCGATCAGCAGCACCGCCACACCGGAAAGACCGGAACTCCAGCCCATCAAAGCGCCTCGCCGGCTTTTGGATACCGTTTTCCCCAGCACATCTTTCGCCGACACCGAGCAGAGTCCGCGGGAAATACTGAACAAAATCAGCATCAGAATGATTGCACCTCCGGCGGTACCCCCTTCAAAACCGATGGCGGCACCGGCCATACCAAACAGACTGAGTGCGGAAAACAACGCCCCGATGACCCATACCGTTTTACGAATGGCCAGTTTCCGAACTGCGGCGGCAACCACCAGCTGCGGCAGCAATACCCCACCCTCACGGATCGGAACCAGAAAACCGGTGAATACCGCCGGCACCCCGAGCATCCCGAACAGCCAGGGAATAATCAGTTTGGCACTGCCGATTTCGTCCGCCACCTTGCCAAGCAGATTGGCCGTGAGATAGGCAAAAAAATTGCGGGGCTGATCGTTGCAGGCCGCATCCGGAATATCTTTGCAGACGCGGGTATCTTCGTCGCCGGTGATGCGGTTATAGAGATTTTCAATCAGAACCTGTTTATTCATAGCAAGCAGATTATATACGGCAGCAGCCTGAAACAGGACAGCATTTTACGCCGCAACCGGCGAGCTTATACCCAGCCTGTGCAACTCAGAAAGTTGATCCATTGTCCGGCTCCCCGACAATGCTGAACCACCGAAAGATCCTCAGGCATTTTTCCGGTTCCGCTTGACCCATTTGCTCCGGTTGCTTAAAATGTATTCCGCTTTCCAAAAGCAAATGTGTTATGCGAGATGAAACCACATCATCAGAAACGTCACACCCGGTTCGACCGAATCAGGTTCAGCCCGTTTCTGAATCCCCGGTTGCGGATCTTCAACAGGAACCTTCCGCCGCTTTATTTGATGCCCTCTATCGGGCAGTTCAGGATGCGGTTCTTATCACCGGCACTTCCGGAAAGCTGGTTTATATGAATCCATCGGCCGAGGTTCTTACCGGTTATGACAGGAAGCAACATTCGGAACTTCATTTCCAAACGCTCTTTCCAGAACGATCTGCTGCAGAGCGTTCACAGACAATGCTCATCCGCTGTGATGGACATCCATGCCCTGTTCAGCTCAGACAGTCCTCTCTCAACCTGCAGGCCCAAACACTTACTCTGTTCTCTATCCGGCCGGTAACGGATATAACGGAAACCCCGCTTCACGAAGCCCATTCGGTACAGCTGCTGCTGAAACACCTGATGGATCACCTGCCGGACAACATTTATTTCAAGGATATCCAGTCTCGTTTTATCATGGTCAACCGGGCGTTCTGCAGCCATATCGGCATCGAAGCCGCGCAGGTTGTGGGCAAAACCGATGCCGATCTTTTCACCAAAACGCATGCCGACCAGGCTCGAAATGATGAAGAACAGATTATCAGCACCGGACTTCCTCTGGTTGATATAGAAGAAAAGGAAACCTGGGCGGATGGTCACTGTACCTGGGTATCCACCACAAAAATGCCCTTGAAAAGTCCCGACGGAACCGTGGTCGGAACCTTCGGTATTTCCCGCGATATCACCGCAAAGAAAACCATGGAGCAGGAACGCGCAGCCCGCAAAAAGGCTGAGAAAACCACGGAGGCTAAAACGATTTTCCTGGCCAACATGAGCCACGAAATGCGCACGCCTCTCAGCGCCATTGTCGGCGTTGGCGACCTGCTGGTGGATACGCTCCTTGATGCCGAACAGAAAGATTATGTGGGAACCATCGAATCCAGCTCCGAAGCCCTGCTGGATATTGTTAACAGCGTGCTGGATCTTTCAAAAATTGAAGCCGGAAAACTGAACCTCGAAGCTGTTCCGTTTAATGTACGGGAACTGATCCGTAAAACAATGGATGTCATCAAACAACCGGCATGTTCCCTGAAAAACACACTTTATTCAGAGATCAACGAGAGTATGCCCGATCTGGTACGCGGAGATCCGGTTCGCCTGCGACAGGTTTTGCTGAACCTCCTGAGCAATGCCAACAAATTTACCAGCGGCGGATCGATCACCCTGCGGGTGTCGGCCGAACAGCCTGACCTCCAGCATGTCCGGCTCTTTTTTGAAGTAACGGATACCGGTATCGGCATGGAACCGGAGCAGATTCCGCGGCTGTTCCAGCCCTATGAGCAGGCCGACCGATCCACTACACGAAATTACGGCGGTACAGGGCTCGGGCTGGCCATCTGCAATAAACTTGTAGAACAAATGGGCGGGCAGCTCAGCATTACGAGTCAGAAAGGCATCGGAACACAGATTCAATTCGCCATTCTGCTCGAATGCTGCGCAAACGATACAGTGATTGAAAAAAATGCAGCCGAAGACCAGAACCGTCAACATGTCCTGAGCCGTATTCTGCTGGTGGAAGACAACCGCGTAAACCGGGAGGTTATCCGTCGCATTCTAAAAAAACTCGGCTATGACGCCGATCTGGCTGCAAACGGAGAAGAAGCCGTTCAGGCTGCGCAAAACCAGGCTTATGATTTAATTCTGATGGATGTCCAGATGCCGGTAATGGACGGGCTGGAAGCTACACGGATCATTAAACGGGAACATGAGAAAAAAAATTCCTGTAAGCCCCTGATTGTCGGGTTGTCTGCACATGCTTTGAAGGAACACCATGAACAGGCCGCGGAAGCCGGAATGGATGACTACCTGACCAAACCGGTCCGAATCAGAGACCTGAAACAGCTTTTCAGTAGAATCTGATACTCCGGTCACTCCTCCGGAACAACATTGCACAACAGGAAAACATAATCCTGATAATCCCCGTTCTTTGCCTCCTCAAAACAGATCAGAAACACATTTTTCACCGGCTTTCCGGCACGACGCTGCACAGGAAATATCCGCACAGCATGCTTCACATGCTTCGGCTCCAGACGACTGTTCCACACATCCTCCGTATAGGCCACATGACTTGGGCTGGATGTGAAAATACCGAATACGGCGTTACCGGGATCAAAACAGGTTGTTCCGCTGGCCAATGAAGGAAACAGGGCATTGTGTTCAGCGCGCGTTCTTGTTTTCAGACCAAGTGTACCGATGGGATGGAGCTCCGGAGCTTCAAGGGCAGCCGTGGGCAGGAGGAAATTCGGAGAATACCGGGCAACGGGCTCCAGCTTAACATCTCCAGCCGATGCTTTTCGGAAACGCTGCTGCCGAATTTCATCGCCCTGCAGGGTCGGCCCGGTATCAGAATGCAATGAATTCCATCCGACATCCAGCTGCAGACCAAGCGTTTCAACAATCCGCTGAAGGGTTGGCTCCCGGTCACCTTCCACACCGATAGCACTGAGACCGGCCAAGGCCACCGACGTCTTAATTTCGCCGGCACTGTTAACCACCTGACATTCCGCCTTCAGCACACCCAAACGCCCCTTTGGCGGAACAAAGACCAAATCCGCAGTAATACAGCCGTTCGGTTTCAGGGAAACGGGACTTTTTTCCAACGTCTGGAAACAGTCCGCATTTCGACCCGTCAGTTTCAGAGTCAGCCCTTCCAACGCCTCGTCGCTCTGATTCCATAGCGTGAAACCGCGCGGTTCCGATCGTTTTCCTGCAACGCCGGAAAAAATCAGTTCCCCCTGATCGACCAGCAACGGTTGACTGAAAGACAGCATACACGAACAGATCGACATAAATAAAAACACACGCATAGAATCTCCTGATAGGGGCCGGTTGAAGTAAACCGCGGACTGTATACGTACGCGTTCCGCCGCGTCAAACGAATCAGCCATAATAAGTCTTTAATTTTTATAAGAATTTCAATCCGAATAAATATCGGCATCCTCACTCGCGCCTTCAGGCGGCTTTTTCTCAATCGATTCCGGCCCGTCTCTCCGGGCTGGTTACTCGGCCCCTGATTCAGTCCCCTGATGCGAAACGGCATCAAAGCCTTTTCAGAAACCGACCGATCAGCTTGTTTGCATCTCCGCTTCATAAATCAGAATCGCCATGTTAGCGTGATATGAATTTATCGTGGAGCAACACTATGGAATCCTTTGACATCATTATTATCGGATCGGGCGGCGGCACCAAGATTGCGCGCCCGGCGGCGGATCTCGGCTTTAAAGTGGCCATGATTGAAAAAGAGGCGATGGGCGGCACCTGCCTGAACCGCGGTTGTATTCCCTCCAAAATGGTGATTCATCCGGCGGATCAGATTCACCACATTAAACATTCCCCGAAAATCAATATCGATGCTGATCTCAATCCGCAGATTCGCTTCAAAGAGATGATCGAACGGGTAACCGGAACCGTTGATAATATATCTGAGGGTCTGGCCCCGCCCTATGAGGCACATCCCGACATTGAGCTCATTTTCGGGGAAGCCACGTTCAGCGGCAACCATTCGATTTCCGTCAACGGGCGCGAGCTTTCCGCTGAGCGCATTTTTATTGCCGTTGGTACCCGCCCGCAGATTCCGAACATCCCGGGATTGGAAGGCACGCCCTACATGACCAACCGCGAAGCCCTGCGCAATACGGAACTCCCGCCGCGTATGATTGTAATCGGTGCGGGCTACATCGGCTGCGAGCTCGGCCATGCCTACAGCTCCGCCGGAACGGACGTCCACTTTATCGTCCGCAGTGAGCTGATCCGCCGCGAAGACCGGGAAATTAAGGCGGAATTTAAAAAGGTATTTTCCGAAAACAACACCCTCCACGAAGGTTATGATGTTGAACAGGTGGAATACGACGGCTCGGTTTTTTCCGTGCAGATTCGTAATAAAGACGGAGCCTTCCAAACCCTGGAAGCTGAAGCGCTGTTGGTGGCCACCGGCATTGTCCCCAATACCGATTTCCTGGGATTGGAAAATACGGATATCCAATTAGACGACCACGGATTTATTCCCGTCGATGGTCAGCTCCAATCATCCGTGCCCGGCGTCTACGCCATGGGCGACTGCAACGGAAACTATTTTTTCCGGCATACGGTCAACTGGGAGGGCGAATTCCTCATGCGCGTCCTGTTTGAAGATCCGTCCGATGAAACCATCGACTACGGTGCCGTGCCTCACGCCGTTTTCACCTACCCGCAGGTTGCGGGCGTGGGTAAAACCGAAGATGAACTGATTGCAGACGGCGCAGACTATGTCCGCGGGTTCTGCCGCTATGAAAACACAGCCATGGGCATGGCGCGGCAGGCCGACCACGGGTTTGTTAAAATTCTCATCGGACGGAAGGACAAAACGATTCTTGGTGCCCACATTATCGGCGACGAAGCCTCGAACATGCTGCACATGATTGTTGCGCTGATGTATAAAAACGGAACGCTCGATGATCTGCTCAACATGATCTACATCCACCCGGCCCTGCCCGAAGCCGTCCGCGACGCCGCCCGCGACGCGCGGGATCAGTTAAAAATTGCCTGATCAAAAACGGTACGGAACCGCTCGAAATCCTCGATCTGCGGCAGGTGGCCGAGATCGGAGAGTTCATAAAGCGTCATTTCCGGAATACGTTTTTTCATACGTTCACCGAGCAGATCATAGCGTCCAAGTTCGTGGGTTACGCCCGGACGTTTCCATCCCCGCCCCGGCCCCGTGCGATCGCGCGTGCCCAGAATTAAAACCGTCGGCACCTGCAGATCGGCAAATTCAGTAACAACGGGCTGTGTGAAAATAAGGTCATACGTCAGCGCATTCACCCGTGCCATAATTTCGCGGTCGGGTCCCTGCGCCCAGCCGATCAGCGGATAGGTCAGCGCTTCATAGCGCGCATTCCAGTCGCCGTCATAATAATTTTTCTGCTGATACGAACGGACGCCTTCCGCCGTTTTTTTCAGCTCGTTTTCATAGAAAAAGTTCACATCTTTGTACTGAACAAACTCCAGATAGTTTTCCAGTCCGATGGGATTCACCAGAATCAGTTTTTCGGTCTGTTCCGGATACTGCAGGGCAAAGCGCGACGCCAGCATACCGCCCATGGAATGTCCGACCACCATCGACTGCTGAATATGCAGCGATTCCATCAGCGCCTTCGTATTCGCCGCCAGCGCCGCAAACGAATACTGATACTCCGTCGGCTTCGACGATTTACCGAAACCGATCTGATCGGGCATCAAAACATTGAAGCCCTTTTCCTGCAGAAATTTTGCGGTTTCTTCCCAATAGGCCCCGTTAAAGTTTTTGCCGTGCAGCAACGTCACCCACGGGCGTGTCTCACCGGCTTCCAGAACCATATAGGTCATGTTCAGCGATTTTCCCTGCGATTCAAACGCAAAGGCGTTCACCTCAAACGGATACTCGTATTCGGAAAGATACTGATCGTACGATAGATCGTTGATTTCCGTCGCCCGGCTGACCAGAACGGCGGACATGCAGCAAACCACCAGCAGCAGTGAACATTTTTTCATGTCGGTTTCTCCCTTCAATTAAATGACGTTGAAACGGAATGGAACGACTGATCCTGATCGGCGTTCAAATATAATACGGTTTTATAGGCTTCCGCTCTGCAGATTCACCAGCACGCGACGTTTCAGGCGCGCATCAAGCATGCCGGTAATTTTTTCATCGAGCTGCTCCAACGCAATCTCTTCGACCATCTCAGACAGGGCAGCGGGTTTCCAATCCTTGGAAAGCTTTTTCCAGACCCTGGAACGTTGTTCCATCGGGTATTCTGCGGAATCAATACCGATCAGCCGCACACCGCGCAGGATGAAAGGAAAAACATTCATCGGCAGATCCGCCGATCCGACCAGTCCGCAGCAGGTAACCGCTCCGCCGTATTTCGCGGCTTTGATCGCCGCAGCCAGCATTTCGCCGCCCACACAATCCACCGCCCCGGCCCAGACCGGTTTCATCATCGGCCGGTCACTTCCCTCCAGCACATCGGAACGAGCAATCACCTTCTGGGCCCCGAGTCCTTTCAGATAATCGGTTTCGGATGATTTTCCGGTCGCCGCCGTCACTTCAAATCCCGCCCTGGCCAGCATGGCGACCGCCAAGCTGCCGACGCCGCCCGTCGCCCCCGTCACCAGCACAGGGCCCTGTTCCGGCCGCACTCCGCTTTCCATCAGTTCCTGAACCGACATGGCCGCAGTGAGACCCGCCGTACCCAACATCATGCTCTCTTTCAGACTCAGACCGTCCGGCAGCGGCACAGCCCAGTCCGCAGGTACCCGGATCAGCTGCCCGAACCCGCCATCGGTCCCCATACCCAGATCATAACTGGTGACGATCACTTTATCGCCCGGCTGAAAACGGGCGGTGTCACTTGAAACCACTTCGCCGGCGGCATCAATTCCGGGCGTATGCGGAAAATGGCGGGTCACCCCGGGATTGCCGGTGGCCGAAAGCGCATCCTTATAATTCAACGAAGAATAATGCACCTTCACCAACAGATCCCCCGCCGGAAGTTCATCAGCACAGCGGGTCACCACCGACCGCTCAAACACCTTCTTTTCAACCTGCCGCACCTGAAACGCTTTGAAATCCATAACCTGCCATCCTTTCGAAAAAGATCGACTATACGGCACAGGCCATGTGTGTCGATCCCTACCCCGTTTCTAGTAATAATTCTGCCGGCCATAATCGCGGCCGCGATTATAGATCTTTTTGTTGAGCTGGTTTTTATAGTTCCGCAGCTGCTGGTCGGCGCTGCCCCGATACGGTTTCTGTTTGCTGATATATTTCGATGTGTACGGCTGCTGCGGGGTGTAGCCTGCATTGTAGTTGCCGCTGTTCCACCAGGGGCGGGGCTTCGGGGGAGGCTGGTACATGGCGGCCTGGCGGGCGGCCTCGGCGGCCTGGGCGCGTTGGGCGGCCAGCCGGGCTTCGTATTTCGCCCGGATGCGCCGCTGTTTTTCCTCTTCGGCGAGGCGCGATTGGAATTCGTAGAGGGTATCGCCGCGGCTGAAGGCGGCGATGGCGCGGGCGTGCTGGGCGTGTCCAACGGGGTATTTGCTCATGAACGACGCCAAAGCGGACCGTTCACCAGCACTGAATTCATCCGATCCGCGCCGATCCAGACTGCCGGACAGAGCCGTAAAATAGGCTTTTATTTGCTGCTGAATGCTTTTATCCAGCATTTGGAAATGCGCCCGGTATACCGTAGAGGGCAAGTGGGGCCGCCGCACATAAAGCGCCTCAAAATAATACGGCGTTTCTTCGGGACGGCGGGTCAGGACCGGATTCAGACTCCGGCTGATGAGCCGGGCGGCGTCAGCGGGCTTCAGCTGCGCGGCCGCCAGCGGCGGACTGATCCGCTGTGCGGCGGCTTTAAACAGCTCAATTCGCGCATCCTGATCTGCAGCCCGGTTCAGCTGATCCGGCAGCTGGCGGCTCAGTTCGTCGAGAATGGAGTTCACATTATCGCGGGCCAGCGTGCGCCACGCGAGGGTGCGCGGATCGCCGGCACCGTCGGTATAGCTCATCTTTTTAGGATCGAGCGAGCCGCCGTGAAAACGGAGTCCCGTGCCGGAAACCAACAGTTCACTGCCGGAGGTATGATTTCCATAAATGCGGCCCCGGCCGGAAAGAGAAATCGGGCCGGTGGCATATTTGCCCTGAATGAAATCGATACGGCCGCCGTTGGCCACCTGTAGAGATCCCGGAACTTGTTCGGTGAAAAATACCTGTGCGTTGTCGGCGACGATGGCGTTGCGGCCGAAGCTGTTCCGATGATCCCAGCTCGCGAACTCGACGTTGCGCAGGAAGAGACGGCTGCCCGGCGCTGCGCGGAGGGCTTTGCGGTTGCCCAAGCTGTCAGCAATTTTAAACCGTCCGTCCCGGACTGCCGTTTCAACGCTGAGGGTCAGGTTCTCCAGCCAGAGATCTCCGGCGGACGTGGTGATGACCGGATTGATTTTACTCGCGTTCGGAACGGTGAGGGTCGACGGGTTTTCCGCATCGGCCGAACCGCGGATTATAATCCCTTCCGGCACTTGTACGGCTTTTTCCAACAGGATTGTTCCCGGAGCCAGATCGATACGACCACCCGGCTGAACGGCGGCCAGGGCATCATGAAATTCCGTCGCATTGCTGACCGTATAGTCGGCCGGGCCTTCCAGATTCAGTGCGGTAACGTTCAGCCCCGCGCTAACGGACAGCTTCGGCTGCGCCGCGCCGCTGAGGCTGGAATTGCGGAAGGCAATTTTTCCAAGGTCTGGATCCAGTTCAACGGAAGCAAAGATTCGGCAGTCGTCAATTGCAAGCGCGGTCGCGGGCTGGAGTTTGAAAAGGTCGGCGTGATCGGTCGCAAAAACAGAACGGCTGACCCTTCCGCCCGTCGAGCCATCATCCACAAACCGGAAACGGCTCTGCGCGGAAACCAGTTGGTCGGCTTCAAACGATCCGTACAGATCGAACGAGGAATCGCGGCTCTGCACATCGACGAGATACAGCCCGGCGGCGGAACCGCCGGCTCCCACAACGTCGGACGCTTCGATCCAGACCGAACCTTTTCCACGGAAGGTTCGGCCCTCTACGAGGCCGCGAGAAATAGCTGCAACGCCGCCCTCTTCAAGAGTCCAGACCTTCGCGGTCGGGTGAGAGGAAGAAACGCTGACTCCGTCGAGCTCCCAGAGCCGGCTGTGGAAAGGCGTGGTGCCAGAGAGATAAGTCATGCGGTTGCGCGGCGGTTTGGAGATACGCAGCACCGGGAGCGGTGTCGTATCCTCCGGAAGCTCAACCGATCCGAGGGCCATCAGCTGCTGGCCCGGAGCGAGGGCCGACCAGACCGCATTCCAGTTTTTGAGGTTCCAGGGCGTATAAAAAGGATCTGAAATGCGGAGCGGAATCGCTGGATCGTTTCCGGCGGCCGCCAGGCCGGCGGCTTTGGCCCGGAAATAAAGCGGAAGATCACGGTGCCCGGAGAGCCCACCGAGTGCCGCCAGATGTTGCGGATCGCCCGGCTGCTGACCGGCAAGAAAATGATAAAGAAACTGCGCGGTTGCTTCGTCTTCGGTGTTGCGCATCGCCGCAAGGTAAGACTCGGCCTCGGTTTTCCCCTGTATGAAATTCAGGTGCTGCTGCAGGGCGGGCGTTGCACCGGCTGCCAGAGTTTCAAATGAAAGATCGTCAAAGCGAAAGACCTCGGGTTTGAGCTTCAGCCCCAGGGCAATCCAGAGGCGCAGGGTATCGTCGCCCTCTCCGGCGTTGAGCTGTTTAACCACAGGCTGCAATCCGGTAAGCGGACCGGTGAACGCTTTATAATCCATAAGCTGCAGCGTCAGCGCCATGGCATGCAGCAGGCGGCTCTGATCCGAATAAACTGTGCCGTTGAAGGCCGGGGTGGCATCGAGCGTGAGTCCGTTCAGATTCAACGCCAGCGCAGCAACCTGCCGGTGCAGCAGCGCCTGGATATCGGTTTCCGAGCGCAGCAGGCGGTGATCGCACAACGACAGCAACAAAGGCCAGTTTCCAACACGGGCCGAAAGGGCGAGCCCATCATCGTCCACGGAAAAACCGGAGGGACAGAGCCGCCACAGCTGCTCCAGCACACCGGCTGCAAAATCATCCTGTTCCGCCTCAAGAAAATGGCGGTACAACGCGGACAGGCCGGTCAGATGCGTGGGATCGCGCCTCAGAGCCTCCTGCAGATCCAACACCGCCGCCGCTTTTTCCTCGGTGCTTCCATTTTTCATACCGGCCAGTGATTCGTCGATCACAGCATCGTTTTCCGCGATCAGCGGTTCGATCCACGTGCGCTGTTTTTCAGGCTGTTCAGCCTCGGCTTCAAAACCGGACCAGGCGATTTCCTGCCAATCCTGCAAGGCTTCCGCCGCTGCACGACGTTTTTTCCAAAGGTTGGAAGTCATACGGTTCTGCAGAATCAGCGGATCAAAATCCTCCAGCGCCGGGGCATCGGAAGACGCAATGTTTTCCAAAGGGGCATCGGCAAAGGCCTGTTCCGCATCGAAATAAACCATCGCCAATCGGCGCGGGAGCGACAAAGCGTCATTTCCGGTCAGGGCCGGTTCCAAACGCCGGTCGATCTCCCTGAAAATTTCCGCCGCCGCGAGCTGTTTTTCAAAGGCGCGGATTTCCTGATAGAGCGGATATTCCTCCGGCTCGGCATCGAGATATTCCAGCCAGACTTTCAGCACCAGGGCATGATTTCGCGCCTGTGCCTGCAGGGGAAACAGCTGCGTATTTTTGAGCGTCATGAGCTCATCGATGGATTCAATCAGTTCCGGTTCCGTTACGGCCGCATCCGCTTTTTCAAGCAGTGGCTGCGCCGCGGCTTCCAGTTCCGCCCATTTGTTCGGGGCTTCCAGCAGAAAGGCTTTAATTTCCGGATCCGGCATCACGTCGGGCGGTTCGGGCAGATAGTTTTCGAGGGCTTTGCGCCGCTTTTGCTCGTTGTAGGATTCCTGCACGGGGGCCCATTCCAGCAGAGCGACCGCTCGCGCGGCATGCTCGGCATAACTCAGATCCTTCAAGGCCTGTTTCGTGTCCGGCGCATCATTCAGCGGCGTGAAAAACTGCCCGGAGCGGGATGGATCGGGGCGGTAATGCGCGAGCCATAAAAACCGAATCAGCGCATCGGCCGCGCTGGAAACCGCTTCCGGATCCTTGCTTTTCTGCGCCTGCCGAAACGCGCTTAACCGATCCGTCAGCAGCGCCCGGTATTCTGCATCGATGCGGGCGGCCGTCAGTGGAATTTCAATCGATCCGCTGCGCTCGTACACGGCAGCCATCGGCCCTGCGGCAACCGCACCGCCGAACGCCGTCCACTGGAGCTCGGCAAGAATCGGTACAAAGGGATCCTCCGGTGCGGCAGTCCGAAGATATTCGCGAACGTTGGCCCAGGCGGCGGAATAATCACCGGCCTCCAGCAGGGCCTGGATTTTAAGGGCTTCTATGCGCCGCACTTCGGCAGCATCGGGCCCCAACGCCAGCGCGTATTCCAGCGTTTGGAGGGCGGCGGCGGGGGCCCCGAAATCGAGATAGGCGCCGGCCATCGCCGTCAGCGGCGGAATCTCACCGGGGGCCGAACGCTGCCAGGCGCGGGCGTTGAGATAGGCCTGGTCCGGCTGTTCGTTTGAAAGCGCCTGCTCCACGGCGGCGGCATATTCCGCCGGCGTTCGTTTCAACAGCGGTGTTTTTTCGAATGCATTTTGGGCGGTAGCGAGGAACGTTGTCGATAACAGTATTATGACCGGCGCGACCGGATTGTATTTCATTTCGGTGTATTCCTTTGGTTTAAGACAGCGTGCGGCTTTTGAATATCGCGATATATTATTCCGTATTTCAATGCGCATTTAAAGCGCATCGCACATTCAAATTCAGCCGTTGCGACTGTTCAGAAGCGCTTTCCATATTTTGCCTGACGCCCGGCCTTCGAGGATGTTGACCTCCTCCTGTCCGGCTCCGCCGCGCCACTGCATCAGGCCCTCGGAAAAATAGGTCGGTTCGACCGTGTTTTGCGGTTTCACAAACGAAAAACGATACCGCTTACGGTCCGTTTCAAGCCCTCCTCCGGCTCCGAACGAATACCAGGGAATGTGAAAACGGCGAATGGCGTCCAGCGGAATGGAAAAATATTCAATGGGAAACTGATCTTCACCACGCTCGGCCACCGCACAGCCCGCTTCGGCCAGCAGATTCCCGAACCGTTTGGTGCTGAATGTCCCCTGTTCGAGCATCAGAAAGGTGAGCTTCCCGTTTTCAAGGTGAAGAAGACCGGGCAGGCTGTCGACCGGGCCGTCGAGCAGCCACGCTTTACTGGTGAAGGAGGTAGCATTCATGGAGTGGATTCCTTTTACAGGTATTCAGCTTCCACGTTTCAGCGAAAGCATGGAGCTGCCGTTTTTATAGAGCGTGAGGGTGCCGGTGGATTCCGAAAGCACCAGCGAAAGAGCATTCGTGCAGGCGGTGATCGCCTGCCCGGCGGTATGCCGCGCCCCGAGGCCGCCCTGCAGTTGTTCCCCCATCACTTCGGCCCGGATAAAACTGCCGGCCGACATAATGACGCCGTCGCCGCGAATGACAAAAGCCCCGTCGATATGTGCAAATTCCTTAATGGTTTCAGCAAGGCTCGGATCGAGAATATTTTTTTCGTGATCACTGTAGCCCTTGAAGGGATTGATGACCATCTGATGGCATTGATGCTGCACCTGTTCATAATCACCGACCACAAACAGGGTTCCGATCGGTTTCCCTTCCCGGCCCTCATGCGCGAGCTCCGAAGCCAGCGTGAAAATACGCAGCAGCACCTGAAAATCGATGATGCCGGAGACCAGTTCTTCGCGCAATGTGAGCGGGACACGAAGATCTTCACCGGCATTCAGCAGACGAATGGTATCCAGCCGGGCAGCTCCGGAACTTCCGTATAAACAGACAATGGTATCATCGAGCGTTAACCGGTTTCTTGAAATAAGCAGCAGCAGGGCAAAATCCAGAGCGTGACGAGGAAGGATACCGTGAAGCGGTATTTCAAACAAATGATCAAACGGAAGGTCGGGACTATTGATCTGATGCCTCGGATTGGTGACCAGCAAGGTCTGACAAGGAGCCGGATGGTTTGCAGCAAAATCCAGCCCGGACGGCTGATCAGCAATCACCAGCAGGCAGCCGGCCCCGGTTTTTTCCGCCATGCTGCAGGCGGATTCATAGACCGCTTCCGATGCAGCCTGCCCATCAGAATCCACCCCGTCCTCATCCGATGACGCACATTGAAGCAGCGCCCGGTATAATTCCTCCCCGTTTTCGGCCGACAGTAGCGACGGCGGAATGGTCCGGTGCTGTAAAGTCCGGGCCAGCATGGCGAGGACCGATAGAAAATCGTGCCGGTCGGCTTCATCGCCGATCAGCAGAACCACCAGCTGAACCGAGCATTCGCTGGACGCCCCCCAAGCCAGGCCCTGTCGGCAGAGACCCACCGTAATCTGAGGATGTCCAAAGTCCGGAAGACGCGCATGCGGCACCGCCAGCCAGCTGCTGATATTTGTGCCGACGTCATGTTCCCGAACGAGCACCGCCTCCAATACGGTTGAGGCATTAAGGTTCGGCCGCGTTTCACAGAGCAGGTCGACCAGCTCCCCGATGGCCGCTTCCGCCGTTTCACTTTTAAGCAGGCAAAACCGTATGGCATTCAGATAATGGGCTAGTGGCATAGCCGGATGGTAACCCTCTCAGCCGCAAATTCAAGTGTAATGCATTACACTCCCTGAGGAACCGGCCGGTTTATATTTTCCGGCTTTTCTTCTGAAAGACCAATCCCAGAAAAACCACAGCCATTCCGGGCAGCAGCCAAACACTCTGTCGCTCAATGAACCCCATCCAGAAAAACGGCATGGCCAGTATGATGGGAACCCACAGGGTATAGAGACTTGTGACACCGTTTTTATTCCGGGCTATTACACGGTAGAGCATATATGCGGGAAAAATCAGACCATACGCGCTCATAAAGAGGCGATATCCGATTTCGCCGGCCGTCAGGCCCTGATACATCGGCAGTCCCTGCACAACAACCCCGATCATTCCGGCCGGGATTAAAAGAACAGCCAGTCCTTTTTTTCGGGTTCCAATGCCTGGAAGATTCCGGATGCGGTCGAAATGTACAGTAACAGTGAAAACCCACTGGCAGAGAATATGAAGCAGTATTCCGATTGCGAGCAGCGGACTTAACGGAGATGTAATCCGCTCTCCATCTATTACCGTGTTGAAAATCCCGGCGTAACGGGTCGTCAGAAAAATCATAAACGGGAAAAAGAGCACAAATCCGATGCTGAACCCGAGCCGGCCTTTGGATGTGGTCTCCAGCTTCTGCCGGGCATGGTGAAACGTGACATCGAGATAAGGGCACAGCAGAAATCCGAAAATCATGACCGGCAGCATCCAGAAGGGTTCTGCGGATGGTTTTGCGGATTGCAGCAGGGCCGCACTGGTACTCTGAAGACTGGATGAAAAGAAAGTTCCCAGTACTACCGTCAGACTGAGCGCAAGCAATACCAGTGCGGATTTCTGTACACTCCCGCGACGCAGTGTCCAGCCGATGAGTAATACAAAAGCACCGAAAACCCCAAGACCGCCGGCGATCCAGGTTCCGGGAATTTCAAGAGCCTGAGAAAGTAATCGGAATAACCAGATGATCCAGTAGAAATGAAATGCCAGTGTCACGGCGGAAAACCACCAGACCGCCCCGGAATGCTTTTCAACAAAGCGAACGGAATCAGAACCCGTTTTAATCGTCCAGCCCATGGCAGCCGCGCCTATGATATTGGGCACAGCAAAAATCAGATAACCGGCCCACCCCATCTCACGCAACAGCAGAACCGGCAAAAACATGCCGATGCACCAGGTCCACGAACACGCAAGGTAAGCCCCCCAACGTGTGGAATCCCGTACCGAAGCTGAAGCCGCGGAAGTGCTCATTTACCTTTTTTTCTGCGCAGTCTTTTGGCCTTGTGATGCGCCTTGGGCGTTACATGAAAGGTTGCGGTACAGCGACCCACCCGCTTGGGTTTGGCCGGTTTTCCCCCCACCATTCTCGGCTGGCTTCCGCGCACCAGCGCCTGAACAATATCCATCCGAATGGCGATATTGAACTCTTTCCCCGTGGCCACCAGCTCATGAATATCATCGAGCGGAGTCATCTGATATTCCGCCGGACCCATGCAGGGGCGCAGAAAACGGTAATCCAGATGTTTACAAACGACGGTATAATCACCGCCGCAAACCTTGAAAATATAGTTTCCGCCGGCAATTTCGGAATTTCCCAGCAGCGATGCACCGGCCATGGCGTTATACCAGTTTTTATTAAACCGGCGGAAAGGAAGAATCGCCCGATGCTTTGTTCCGTCCGAGGCCATCGTCAAACCGGAATGGAAAGCATAGGGCAGCCAGATCATGGAACAAACGCGGTTCCAGAACACATTACGGGTTGAAAGTTTGGAAATATATGCATCCAGACGTTCATATAACGTCAGTTTCTGTTCATCCATTTCAGGAATGCCCGGCGCGTTCGTCGTTTCATTTTCTTTCTTATCAAGTTGTTCCATAGAGTACTTTATCGGGTAAAAAAACCGTGCTGTTTTGCCAGCAGTTCAGTCGTTCTTTGATCCGTTATATTATAATTTTTCGGCAAACCGTTATATTCGCAGACAAACGCTTCACAGTAAACAACGAGCGCACATCTAATTTTAATTTTTCTCAGCCGGGCCGCGCCATGCGGTTTCAGGCCTTTTCAATTACACTGCACCGGTGCACGCTACTCTCCGCTTCCGGCGGAAAGCTTTCGGCAATGCTGATTGAATGCTTCAAGCAACTGATCATGCGTGCGGTGTTCAAATTCATAGTTCCAGACTTCGATATACCGCATCCCGAGCTGTTCAGCCTGTGTGAAAACGGAAGCATAATCTCCATCGGGAAAACGGCGGGCCTGATCCGAACGGCCGATCACCTGGCCGTAGAGATCACCGGGAAATTTTTCGATTAATTCTAAAAGATCAGGCTGATACGTGCTTTTTCCGGAAATCCACCACATACCGATTCCGACCTGATTTTCAAGCATCGGATCATTGATGATTTCCGCCATAATTTTTTCCGGAACGGCACGGCTGCCGAGCAATTCATGCACTTCGAACGCAACCGCCTTATTATCAAATGCCCGCGCGGTTGACCGGATGGCAGTTAACGACGCCTCGGTCCAGATCGAAGCGAATTGTTCCTCATCCCCGGAGCTCAGTCCGGCAACGGAAAGTAATGTGCTGTGCGGCACCCCGTTGAAATGCCCTTCAATTCCGTTGCCGGTCATCTGCGGAACGTAGACCAGTTTGAGCCGTTCATCGGTCTTATAGTTTTCAGCCAACGCCTGCATCAACATCTTCAGGCGCTGCTGTACAACAGGATCCCAGTATTTCGGCATCGTTGTCATATATCCCCGAAACGGACACGCAAAGGTTTGCACCTTCATCTCCGACACCATCCATTCGGGGGTGTGCGACGCCATCGGTGGCCGGGAACGCTGCGGACGGTTGAGCGGTCTTTTCAGTTCAACAGCAGAATCGGACTCGACCGAGGTCCAGCCTGCATAAACCGCCAAACTCCAGTTTTTTCCTTTCGGAAGAAGACGAAGCTGCCGTTCAATTTCCGAAAAATCAAACCGGCCCGGTTCCGGTTCCAACCTGGCCCAGGTGGCACGAACGAGACCGCCCCGCAGCTCGGGGTGATCAACCGCCGCCCGTTCTGTCAGCATGCTGCAGTAGCATCCCCACGGTTTATCAATCTGCTCGGCGAACCCCTTCAAACTGAGCACCGCCATAATCAGGATTATCAAGCGCATATTCATTCCCCACTTTCCATAGTACGAAAACGCAGAATGACGCTTTTTTATTATAGCGGTTAAAAAAAAAATCTTAATTTACAAACATTGGAAATCAGTCGATATCTTCCAGATTGAACGGCGTCATCTGATAGACATAATAATTCAGCCAATTGGCAAACAGCAGATGAGCGTGCGACCGCCAGCTGACTTTCGGCAGTTTTGAAGGATCGTCATCGGGGAAATAATTGGCCGGAATAACCGGATTCATCCCCTTGGCCAGATCGCGCTCATACTCCTCTTTCAACGTCAGCGGATCATATTCAGAATGGCCCGTCACAAAAATCTGCCGCCCCTCCCGCGCAAGCACAATATAGATCCCCGCCTCCTTCGATTCTGAGATAATCGACAGCTCTTTAACCGGCTCAATATCATCGCCGCGCACTTCCGTATGCCGGGAATGCGGCGCGAGAAACCGATCATCAAAACCGCGGATAATCGCCTCTGTCGTGGTACGGACCGTATGTTCAAAAACGCCGGAAATTTTATTTTCCACCCCGTACTTAGGAATGCCGTAATGATGATAAAGACCGGCCTGCGCACCCCAGCATATATGCAACGTCGAAGTAACATGGTTGTTCGTCCAGTCGAGAATTTCGCAGATTTCATCCCAATACTGCACCTGCTCAAACTCCATCGTTTCGACCGGAGCACCGGTGATAATCATCCCGTCATACTTATTCATTTTAATATCATTGAACGTTTTATAAAACGTCGACAAATGTTCCGGGGCCGTATTTTTCGGCTCATAGGTCGCTGTACGAATCAGGTCGACTTCCACCTGCAGGGCCGAATTCGACAGAAGCCGCAGCAGGTGCACCTCCGTATTCTTCTTAATCGGCATCAGGTTGAGAATCACCACCTTCAGCGGCCGGATATCCTGGGCCACTGCCCGGGATTCGGTCATCACGAAAATATTCTCCTGGTTCAGAACATCCGCAGCCGGAAGCCCATCCTGAATTTTTATCGGCATATCGTTTCCTTCCAAAGCGCTCCCGGCATTCCGCGAATGCATGCAACCGCCGGACAGCAAATACGTGATTGATCAAGGTGCGAAATATAGCGGAATTAGGCAATTTACAAATTTTTTTTATAATTTACCCCATATCCTCTCCCTCAACCCCCAACAACGCCCCTCCGTTCGGGCCAGACCGAAAAGCCCCGGAATTGACGCCCTGTATTTTCCACTCTTCGCAGTGCGCAGCACCTGCGATTTGCTGAGCCGGCAAATCAATCATATTCTCTTATCGAGTAATCAAAAAAGGACTTCAATTATTTATTTATCATTTACCGGTTTTACGAAAGAGACGGGAAGGTCTCAAAAGCTCAACCGTTCCAGCCCTACAACCCTTAACTTAAGGCCATTCAGGACTGACACCTCTGGTTTTGTAGGCCCGGTCCCCGACCGGGCGCTTCCAAGGATTGGAACTCCACGCTGAAACAAGCCCTCGGCCACAGAGCGAGTTCACGGAACTCGGCTACAGGAAAAATGTGCGGCAAAAGCCGACCCGATAGCGGTAAATCAAATGAAAAAAAGCCCGCATAAATAGGACTTCCGGGCTTATCGTCAAGGTTGGGTACATCCCCCAGCGCAAAACACCATGCGAACATTGTCGTAATGGTTCGATGAGCCAAGGTTGAAAAATGCCACGGATCATCGACGATTTTTTCGATATCGTGCAGGCGGCACGTACGACCTTTTAATGACTTCTCGGAGCATAATCCTGACCGGTTTAGGCAAGCTCGGTCCGGTGATTCTGCACAATCGTATCCAACGCCCGGGCGCTCGCAAGAATCACGTTTCGGCACCCTTCAGCTTCGGTTCGGTGCACCTTCTTCAGCGGTGCGCAAAGGGTTGAACCCATCTCTTTTTCGAACAGGGCGAAATATTCCCTGATGATCGTTTTGTTCAGATCCGACTCGTGCCCGCGATTGCGGACAAACAATCGGCCAATGACCATGACGCCGCCGCTCAGCGCACCACACAGCAGCTCCTGTCCGCCAACACCACCCCCAAATCCAGCCGACATCACCAACGCCTCGTGCGGCAAATTCCAGCCAAACTTCTCATTCGCGGCATACAAAACCGTCTCCGCACAATTCAGATCCTGCCCCGCAAAGAATCCCGACGTAATCAGTTTTTCCATATCTATCCCCTTCCTTTTCCAATCATTGGAAAGTTCCATAACAAATGCTAACTATTAATTTCAGTATCCATTCGTCATTCGCTTTTCAAAAAGGTGAAAACGACAAAAGCCCCGCATTCGCAGGGCTTTCGCCTACTTTTAAATGACTAACCTTTAGGTGGATAAGGATCTTTTCGATATGTGCGCTCTTCACGAATCCGACCATCAGGACGATGAACAAACACTTGACCTTTTTGAGGTTTCGCAAAGCCACGTGCCTGATCTATAGCCTCGGACTGAGTGCCCGCGAGCGATGAACAACGACTTGCCCCTTCTCGCTTAACACCCCATTGATCACCGTTTTTTACTACATGATACTTATTACTCATTCTTCAACTCCTGGTTTTAAATGAAGCTAGGAGGAGGAAACCTCCTCCTAGCAACTATGCCTTATACGTAGAAGCAGAACGGTTTCCCGTCGCGTCTGTACACTCGGCGCTTAGTGATGTAGTGCACAAAATATTTGCAATACACCTTGCGTTTCGGTTTGGCCATTTGGCCCCCCTTTGTGGTTATGCCACGTAAGAGTTTGGTACTTGACGCAATAAGCAGGAGCTGAGATAACGGACTGACTATTAGGGAGCTGCTGCTTACTGCATCGGCTCTTGTCATTAGTACTGGTAATACTTCTGACGCCGACAGCTGTTAACCCTCGGGTTAACAGCTTTTTTTATTCCGACTCATGCATAGCTTCACCTCCTTCATTTTGATCATTTTCTGCTGGTTCTCCAAACCGAACGATCACGATCATTTTATCCTCATGAACTTCCGGCTCATAAGAAACTGTTTTATGAGAATAGGTAATTCCGTAATAATCCAAGAAGGCTTTTGCCGCTATATGGGCAGTTAAATTTCCAGGGTTATTTGCACTCGATGGACGTATCTGTACTTTTGCTACATCACTTAGAGTTTTATCATTAGAGAATCCCAATGCCATAGCATTGTGGTTACGGTCATAATACAACTTTGCAAACCACTCCCCCTCACGTATCCCCAATTTTTTAAGAAGACCCTGAGATAACCCTATATGTCCCTGTTTCCGTATACTAACTCTCGAGACATAACTTCCCTTAATGTTCCTGAAACGTTCAAATTCAAACCCATCAATGATCTTTTCCGTTGTCATATGCGCATCTGACAGAATTCTTTTCAGAACGTCAATATGAAATACTAAACAATTTGTGTTAACATTTAACTACACATACTACATATGGTGTATATATACTAATTAATACGTTTCTGAGATGTTATTAGGAATGTTTATAGATGTTAAATAAAACATAAAAAAAGCCCCGCAGATGCGGAGCTTTTTTCTATTTGGTGTATTTCGCGGTTCCTTACGACACGGCGATATTCACCAGGCGGCCGGGGACGACAATGACTTTCCGGACAGTTTTGCCTTCGGTCCATTTTTTGACCTGTTCTGTCGCAAAGGCGGCGGCTTCGATATCCTCTTTCGAGGCTTCGGAGGAGACCTTGATTTTGTCGCGCGTTTTACCGTTTACCTGAACCACCAGCTCGATTTCGTCGCGCTTGAGCGCTTCTTCGTTCACGGTCGGCCAGTCGGCATTCATAATACCGGCATCGTGACCCAGCTCGACCCACAGCTCTTCCGCAATGTGCGGCGCAAAGGGTGAAATCAGCAGAATGACGTTTTCAATCGCATCGCGGAATACGATTTTGGCCGATTCAGAAGAATCATCGGAAATCTTCAGATGGTCGACCGCATTCATCAGCTCCATAATCGCGGCAATCGCGGTATTGAAGGTAAATGCGCCGTCAAGGCCGCGAGTGATCTGCTGGATCACTTCATTGGTTTTACGGTAGAGATCGCGCTCGGCGTCGGCCATATCGGCAATCACCGGCTCCTTGCCTTCGACCGATTTCAGCAGGTCGAGGTTTTCCGAAACACGGCGCCAGATGCGCTTGAGGAAGCGGAATGCTCCCTCCACACCGGAATCCTGCCATTCCGCTTCTTTTTCCGGCGGGCCGATAAAGAGCGTGTACAGGCGGACCGTATCTGCGCCGTATTTCTTCAGCAGTTCTTCCGGGGAGACCACATTGCCCTTGGATTTGGACATTTTATACAGGTTTCCATCGGGGCCTTTTTTGCAGATCATGCCCTGCGTGAAGAGGTGTTTAAACGGCTCTTCAAAATCGATCAAGCCGAGGTCCTTGATGGCTTTGGTGAAGAAGCGGGCGTAGAGCAGGTGCAGAATGGCGTGCTCGATACCGCCGATATACTGGTCGACCGGCATCCACTTGTTGGCAATATCCGTATTCACCGCCTGGTCTGCATTCCGGGCGCTGAGGTAGCGCAGGTAATACCAGGAGGAATCAACAAAGGTGTCCATGGTGTCGGATTCGCGGCGCGCCGGTTTGCCGCATTTCGGACAGGTGCAGTTCATAAAGCTTTCGCTCGATTTGAGCGGTGATTCGCCCTCGGCCTTGAATTCAACATCGGTCGGCAGCAGGATCGGAAGGTTTTCCTCCTTTTCCGGCACCACGCCGCAGTCATCGCAGTAAACCATCGGAATCGGTGCACCCCAGTAGCGCTGACGGGAAATCAGCCAGTCGCGCAAGCGGAAATTAACGGTGCCGCGGCCGAAGCCCTTTTCCTCGGCATATTTCGTCATCGCACCGATCGCCTCACGGTTCGGCATACCGGTAAATTCGCCGGAATCGACGCAAGTGCCGTCTTCGGTATAGGCCGTTTCCATTTCTTCGAGAACGAGGGACTGATCCGGGTTCTGGATGGAGAGCTTGATCGGCAGGTCATATTTTTTTGCGAATGCGAAGTCGCGGGTATCGTGCGCCGGAACGGCCATAACCGCACCGGTGCCGTACATCAGCACATAGTTGCCGACCCACAGCTCAATCTTTTCGCCGTTGTACGGATTAATCAGATAACGCCCGGTAAAGAGGCCGGCTTTTTCCACTTCGTCCGCCTCGCGATCGAGATTGGTCAGTTTGGAGCATTCCTTGATAAATTCCAGGATTTCGGCTTCGTTTTCGGCACCTTTGATCAGATTTTTCAGTTCCGGGTGTTCCGGAGCAAGCGCCATATAGGTGCAGCCATAGATCGTATCAACGCGGGTGGTATAGCAGGTGATTTTATCGATGTTGTCTTTTGCCCCGTCTTCGCGCGGAACAATATCAAAATCAACCTCCGTACCTTCGGAGCGGCCGATCCAGTTTTTCTGCATGGTTTTCACGCGATCCGGCCAGCCGTCGAGCGTGTTCAGGTCGTCGAGCAGGCGCTGAGCATAGTCGGTGATTTTGAAAAACCACTGCTCCATCGATTTCTGGATGACTTCGGAGTCGCAGCGTTCGCAAGCGCCGTCAACCACCTGCTCGTTGGCAAGCACCGTGGCGCAGTCCGGACACCAGTTGACGTTGGAGTTCTGTTTGTAGGCCAGGCCTTTTTCATAAAACTTAACAAAGAGCCACTGCGTCCACTTATAATAGTCCGGCATGCAGGAAGTGACTTCCTTATCCCAGTCATACATGCAGCCCCAGGCGCGGAGCTGCTCTTTCATTGTGGCAATGTTGGCGGTGGTGTATTCCGCCGGCGGCGTACCGGTTTTAATGGCGGCGTTTTCAGCAGGCAGCCCGAAAGCATCCCAGCCCATCGGCGTGAGCACATCAAAACCCTGCATCTTTTTGTAGCGCGCAACGGCATCACCGATGATGTAGTTGCGGCCATGACCGACGTGGAGCTTGCCCGACGGATACGGGAACATCATCAGGCAGTAGTACGGATTTTCCGCCGTCGCCAGATCCGTCTTAAAGTCGCCGTTTTCATCCCAGAACTGCTGCCACTTGTTTTCAATATCGTTAAAAGGATAATCTTCCTGCATCGCCTTGCTCCGTTGAAAAATTCTAAAGGAGCGCGAATATTAGGGATTTACGCGGCATTTTCCACTTCCAAAGGCCGGAAAAATCAGCGGGATAAAACATCCATGACCGGCTGGAGCTGGCGGCGGGTTCGGGCGAGGCAGCGGAGGATATGGCCGCCGAAGGGAAGCGGGTTCAGGGCGCACAGCATCTCCGGATTCGGCCGGGAGCTGGCCTGCGGAAGTGCATCGGTGTGGTGCTGCTGAAAATCGAGAAACGGTTTCAAACGTTCGAGCAGGTGATCCGCTGAGGGCCCCAGCAGGTAGACATTCATCATGAGATCGAACGGTCCGAAAACCGCCGGGCTGCGAATATCGTCGGTCGCCGGGCAGCAGCTGAACCGTTCTTCAAGCACCGGATTTCCATCCACCGCAATGCAAACCACCGATTCAAACCGGTCGAAAGCAAACTGCTCCGCCGATTCGCTGCGTCCGGACTGCATCCAGTCGGCGAGCACAAAATCGGTGGTCGGTGAAATGTTCCAGTGCTGCTCCTGCCGAAACTGCGCACCGGCGTGCAGCACCACGGGTTCCGGAAGAATCCGCACCCGGGTCCGGTCGCCGCAGTCGGCATGCAGCGTCTGCACCGCCAGCTCATCGATTTCGTTTTTATAGACGTGGGTGTTGGCCTGCGATTTCAGCAGCAGCCCGGTAGCCTCGCCGCAGCGTACATTCAGCCCGATCCGGTCGCCCTGCAGCATACCGCCGCCGTAGGAAGACAGCTGAATTTCCACGGCATCCTCATGCGTCCCGGTTTCCAGCAGGCGCAGCGGCGCACGGCTGACCATACGCGTTACCCGCGTTTTGGACCGGATGCGATCGAGCTCAAGCCTGCTGGTTTTCATGCCGGATTTAATTCCCCGGAACCTGTTGATGGTAGGCCGCACGGATATGCCCGATCACCTCATCAATGCCGACCTTGTTGCGGCACTGCGTGAACAGAAAAGGCCCGTCGCCGCGCATCTTTTTTGAATCGCGCTCCATCACGCCCAGATCCGCACCGATCAGCTCAGCAATATCGGTTTTATTGATAATCAGCAGATCGGACTGGGTGATGCCCGGTCCGCCCTTGCGCGGAATTTTATCCCCGCCCGAAACATCGATCACATAGATCGTATAATCAGCCAGCTCGCGGCTGTAGTTGGCCGCCAGGTTATCGCCGCCGCTTTCCAGCAGCAGCCATTCAATCTTGCTGTCGAACCGATCCATCAGTTCTTCGAGCGCATTGAGGTTCAGCGAAATATCCTCGCGGATGGCGGCATGCGGACAACCGCCGGTTTCGACGCCGATAATCCGCTCCGCCGGCAGCGCACTGTTGCGGGTGAGGAATTCGGCATCTTCCTGCGTGAAAATATCGTTGGTCACCACCGCCAGGCTCATCTCATTGCGCAGGGCTTCGCACAGTGCTTTGGTGAGGGCTGTTTTACCGCTGCCGACCGGACCGCCGATCCCGATCGTGAACGCCCGCTTCGAAAAATCGCGGTTGAGCGGCACCTCGCGCTCGTCGTAATGCCCGGGATGCTCCATCACCTCATGCGTATGCCCGTGGTCGTGGTCGTGATGATGATCATGGTGGTGATGATGGTGGTGGTCGTGCGTATGGCTCATGCGGGGTTCTCCTAGTTTTGAAAAAGTTTTATGTAAAGTGAGGGATGAAGCATCTGGGTTATTTCCAGCATCGGGGTGAACCGCTGCGCTTCATTCTCCCCGCTATTTCCGGATGCGGTCAGCACCGCACCCATACCCTGCTCCAGTTCCGACTGAATGGACTGCGCGGCGGACGGGCCGATCAGCCCCAGCCGCACGGCGGCGCTGATCTGGTCGCGCAGCAGCGTGAACAGATAGAGTTCTTTCACCTGCGCTTCCGATGCCCCTGCTTCTTTCAGGCAGAGCGTCAGCAACGGCAGATAGTGCACCGCCGATCCGGCCTCGCGGAACAGGCGTTTGAAATCAAAGTTTCCAAGGGTTGGAAAAAGATCGGCCAGCACCCGGAACCAGCCGCGCGCCTGGGCGATGGATGCCTTGCGCATCGGAGCCGCCAGCATCATGCGGTCGTAGCGGATAAAAACGTCGGCGCCGGGCTCGCGGAAAAATTGTTCAATGAATGGAAGTTCAAACCGCCCCCACTGCTCGACACAGCTTTTCAGATAGCGGACCAGTTCCGGCCGGGTGCGCACCATGCCGCATTTCACCGCCGCCTCAAGGCCGCTGGAAAAAGCAAAACCGCCGACCGGCAGGGCGGAATCCGCCAGATGCATCATTTGAATGGAAGTGAGCGCCATCGAATCAGAACAGTTGATAGAGCTGCGCCAGCGGCAGTTTTTCGGCCGGTTCGCAGGTCAGGTGCTCGCCATCGACGGTGACTTTGTAGGTTTCCGGATCGATTTCAATGTTGGGCAGCAGGTCGTTGAGCTTCATATCTTTTTTGGTCAGTCCCCGGCAGTTTTTCACGGCGGAGGCCGATTTGTTCAGCGCATAGCCGGCCACATTTTCGAGCGAGGCCTGCGAAACAAACACCAGTGAATTATTGGCAGGGGCCGAGCCGAAACTTCCAAACATTGGACGCGAAAAGAACGGCTGCGGCGTGGGGATCGAGGCATTCGGATCGCCCATCTGCGCCTGCGCAATCACGCCGCCTTTGATGACGATTTCGGGTTTGCTGCCGAAAAAGTCGGGGCGCCATAAAACCAGATCGGCCAGTTTTCCCGGCTCGATGGATCCGATTTCGTGGCTCATGCCGTGGGCGACCGCCGGGTTGACGGTATATTTCGCCACATAGCGGCGGGCGCGGAAATTATCGTTGTCCGCCCCTTCATCCTCCGGAAGCGGACCGCGCTGCTCCTTCATTTTATGGGCGGTCTGCCACGTGCGGGTGATGACCTCGCCGATGCGGCCCATCGCCTGGGAATCGGAGGCGATAATGGACAGTGCGCCCAGGTCGTGGAGGATATCCTCGGCGGCGATGGTTTCGCCGCGGATGCGGCTTTCTGCAAAGGCAACATCTTCGGGGATGCGTTTATCGAGATGATGGCAGACCATCAGCATATCGAGATGTTCATCGATCGTGTTCACGGTGTAGGGCCGCGTCGGGTTGGTGGAGGACGGCAGCACATTGGGCTCGCCGCACAGCTTCATGATGTCGGGCGCATGGCCGCCGCCGGCGCCTTCGGTGTGGTAGGTGTGAATGGTGCGGCCTTTGAACGCCGCACAGGTATTTTCCACCATCCCTGATTCATTCAGCGTGTCGGTGTGAATGGCCACCTGCACATCATACTGCTCCGCCACATCGAGGCAGCAGTCGATGGCCGCCGGGGTCGAACCCCAGTCTTCGTGCAGTTTAAGCCCGGCGGCGCCGGCTTCGATCTGCTCCGTGAGTCCAACGGGACTTGAGCTGTTGCCTTTGCCGAGAAAGGCAAAATTCATCGGATAAGCATCGGTGGAGCGCAGCATCATTTCGATATGGGTTTTTCCGGGCGTGCAGGTGGTGGCATTGGTTCCGGTGGCCGGACCGGTGCCGCCGCCGAGCATCGTTGTCAGTCCGGAAGCCAGCGCTTCGTTGATCTGCTGCGGACAGATAAAATGGATATGGGCGTCAAAACCGCCCGCCGTGAGAATCAGTTTTTCCCCGGCGATGACTTCGGTGGTCGGCCCGCAGATCATATCGGGGTCGACGCCGTCCATCATGTCGGGATTGCCGGCCTTGCCGATGGCGTGAATGCGGCCGTTTTTAACGCCGACGTCGGCTTTATAAATGCCGGTGTAATCGAGAATCAAGGCATTGGTGATCAGCAGATCGAGCGCTTCTTCCTGGGACGCGCCGGACTGCTGGCCCATGCCGTCGCGCAGCACTTTTCCGCCGCCGAATTTACATTCATCGCCGTAGACGGTGAGGTCCTTTTCGACTTCGATCAGCAGGTTGGTATCGCCGAGGCGGACTTTATCGCCGGTGGTCGGGCCGAACATGGCCGCATAGTTCTTGCGATTGATGTTCATCAGGCTTCCTCCCCGTGATTAAAGCTGCGTTCGAGCGCAAGTTTCAGCGCCGCCTCTTTGGAATCGGTGGATTGTATCAGCGCATTGCCGCCGCGCACGGTGGCGGTTCCGCCGATATCGACGAGTTCGACGCGTTTGGATTCGCCGGGCTCAAAGCGGATAGCGGTCCCGGAAGCGATGTTGAGCCGTTTACCGAAGGCTTTGGCGCGGTCGAACAGCAGGGCCGGATTGGTTTCGAAAAAGGGATAGTGGGAACCGACCTGCACCGGGCGGTCTCCATGGTTCAGTACCGTCAGTTCAATGGTTGCTCGCCCGGCGTTGAGTTCCAGATCGCCCGTTTCGCAGATCACCTCGCCGGGGATTTCTTCGATGAGGTTATCCACCGGAATATTTCCGCTCAGGCGGGTTAAGCCGGAACCGTACAGCGCCAGCTTGGGTTCGCCCGTTTCGCGGCAGACCGGCTGGTGCACAGTGATCAGTTTGGTGCCGTCGGGAAAGGTGCCTTCCACCTGCACTTCAGGAAGCATCGACGCCACGCCGTCCATGACCTCCTCAAAACCGAGGAGTTTTTTTCCGCGCTCCATCAGCTCGGCCACGGAACAGCCCTCGCGAATGAATTCCAGCAGCTGCGCCGAGAGCAGCGCCACGGTTTCCACATAGTTGAGTTTCAGGCCGCGCGCATACCGTTTCTGTGCCAGAAAGCCGGCATTGTGCAGCATCAGTTTTTCAATTTCCCTGGGTGATAAATGCATGTTGTTCCTTGAGTTATGCCCGAAACAAAATTCGTGGAGACCCGGGGGTCTCCACGAAACAATTGGATTTAGAAGACATAGCCGATCGAAATATTACCAACCACGTTGTCCTGCGGAGAAGGCGTGTCAATGGCATCCCATGCATCATAGGACATTCCGAGCACACCATCGTCGTTATCCAGCTTCCAGTATGCGATTCCCGCATTCAGGCTGACAGCTTCGGTAATACCGTAGGATGCGGTCAGGCCGGCGCCGTAACTCATCAGGCCGGAGTAATCATCACCGTCCGCGCTGAAATAGGCTGCGCCGTAGTCGCCATCGGCCCAGGTCAGTTTAGTCCAGGCGCCCACGCTCAGGCCGAAGTCAAAGTCGTAGCCTTCGCTGATTCCGATATCCCCGTGAAAACCGGAGTTGCCTCCGTCCACATCGTAAAGAACAGTTGCTGTGGGATTCAGTAAAACATTCACGCCTGCTTTAACATAGATATCCGAGGTGTATGACCCGGCCAGTTTCGGGAAGGCATAATGCATGCCGCCCGCAGAAAGCGTTACGAGTTCAATGCCGGTATAGGTGTAATCGGCCATGACATCCCACTCGGTGATTTGCCCTTGAGCATCGCTCGGATTATCGGGTCCCTGGGTATCGTCCAGGTTGATGCCGGCCCAGTATGTAAACGTCGTATGATGCACCCCGCTCGTATCATTAATACCAACAGAAGCCGAAGGCATGAGCATGGGGCCGTCCACCCAGGTAATCCCGTTGCCGCCAACAAATGCACTTGCAAAGTTAACATCGGCCGAAACGGACACATCCGCTTCAAAGGCGCCGGCACTCATGCCTGCGAGTCCAGCAACTACAGATGCAACGATTATCTTGCTTTTCATATTACATTTCCCTATTTGTTTTTCTGTTTTCTCGTGGTCGTGTGGCTATCGCCATCATCAAGGCCCGGTTCGCGAGTGAAGAATTCTTGCAGGACCTCTTCATGAACGAACTGATGCCTTCGCGGTAGTCCCACGGCCGCACTTGATCTAACTCAACGATAGTCCCCGGCGTTAGACCGAGAGATAGCCTTTGATTTTTTCTTCATTAATTGAGCCTTTATCGTCCGAATGGATGAAACGTCCGGATTCAATCACATACATATGATCCGCAATATCAATGGTGAAGCTCAGCACCTGTTCCGTCACAATGATCGACAGATTTTTTGCCAGCTTGATCTGGTTCAGCAAACGGGCGATATCTTTGATAATGGACGGCTGGATGCCTTCTGTCGGTTCATCGAGAATCAGCACCTTCGGTTCGGAAACGAGCGCCCGCGCAATTGCGAGCTGCTGCTGCTGCCCGCCGGACAAATTGCCGCCTTTGCGTTTGCGCATATCATACAGCACATTAAACATGCTGTAGGCATCGCGCATCAGATCGGCCTTATTCGGTGAGCGCGGATTGAGCCCCGACAAGATATTTTCTTCAACTGTCAGCTTGGAGAATATCTGGCGCCCCTGCGGCACATAGGCGATCCCGGCCCCGACCCGCTTACAGCTGTCCCAGTCCTGCACTTCAGTTCCGTCGATCGTGACGCTGCCGGATTTCGGCTGAATGACACCGATGATGCTTTTCATCAGCGTGGATTTGCCCATCCCGTTTTTACCCATAATGGCGGTAACCTGCCGGGGCTGCGCCTCGAAGGAGATGTCGTGCACCACTTCGCTTTGTCCGTAGGCCACATGTAGATTTTTGATTGAGAGCATGATCTTATTCCTTTCTCATCTGAAGTTCTGCAACCGCAGGCTAGTGGCCCAGGTAGACTTCAATGACCTTTTCGTTGGATTCAATGTCGTCCATCGTGCCCTCTGCCAGCAGCTTGCCCTGATGCAGCACGGTGACGCGGTGAGCGATGTCGCGGGTGAACTTCATATCGTGTTCGATCACCAGCACGGAACGGTCCTTGCATATTCTTCCCAGCAGATCCGCGGTCTTGTTCCGTTCGTCCACGCTCATACCGGCAACGGGTTCATCGAGCATCAACAGGAGCGGATCGGACATGAGCAGCATGCCGATTTCGAGCCACTGTTTCTGGCCGTGACTGAGCAGGTCGCCCTGCACGTCGAGCCAGTCTTCCAGATAGATCATCTTGGCAACTTCTTCGATACGGTTTTCCAGCTTTTCATCGCTCTGGAAGGCGAGCGCCCCCCAGACCCCGCGGCCGCGGGGATAGGACACCTCCAGATTTTCATAAACCGAGAGGGCCGGATAGATCGAGGGGGTCTGGAACTTGCGGCCGACGCCTTTTTGAACAATGTGCTGTTCCGCCATGGTGGTCAGTTCATGTTTTCCGAACTGAATGGAACCCTCGGTCGGTTTTGTTTTACCGCAGATCAGGTCCAGCAGCGTGGTCTTGCCCGCCCCGTTAGGTCCAATGATCACATGGACTTCACCCAGTTCCAAATAAAGCGATACGTCGTCAACCGCTTTAAATCCGTCAAATGACACCGTCAGGTTTTCGATGGATAATACATATTCTTTTAAACTCATGACTGCTCCTTAGAAAGGGTCAAACGGGGGCTGATTTTTGCGAGCAACACGTCGATTCGGGTGTATTTTTTGATGAAGTTCCATAAGCGGGATCCGTACTGTTCGACCAGTCCGGCCAGCCCGTCGGAGCAGACGACCGTGGTCAGAATGAAGATACCGCCCATGATAAACATCCACAGCTCGGGAAACTTTTCTGACAGGAAGGTGCGGCCCAGACAGACGATCAGCGTGCCGTAGACCGCCCCGATCAGGGAGCGGCGTCCGCCCAGCGCGCAGAAGATGACCATGTAGATCGACGGCTCGATGGTAACGAGTTTCGGAGACATGAAGCCGACGTTCAGGGAGAACAGGGCACCGCCGATGGCGGAGATGACCGCCGCGAACGCAAAGGCGAACACCTTGAAGTTGGAAACATCGTATCCAGAGAAGCGCACGCGGTCTTCCATGTCGCGGATAGCGACCAGAATCTTGCCCATTTTACTGTGCAGCACCCGCTTGCTCAGCAGAATGCTCCCGAGCAGCAGCAACGCCGTGAGGAAGTACAGAATGTTGTGGGCCGAGTCGGACTGGATGTCCCACCCCAGGCAGGTGCGCAGGTCGGTAATTCCGTTGATGCCGCCGGTGAGCCCCTGACTGGTGACAAACAGAATTTCCATCAGCCAGCAGAGCGCCTGCGTGATAATGGCGAAATATACCCCGTTTACGCGCCGTTTAAAAATGGCGTTACCCAGCAAATAGGCGATCAGCCCCGGCACAACCAACAGGCAGATCATCGTCAGCGGAAAACTTTTGAACGGGTACCAGAGGCGCGGCAGTTCAGTGATCTGATTCCAGTCCATGAAATCCGGCAGGCCGACCGTGGTCAGCGCCTTGATCTGGTCGGACCCCTGTTCCATTGCGATATTCCGCGCGGCTTCGAGCTTGAGAAAAGCCGCCATGCAGTAGCCGCCGATGCCCCAGAAGGCCGCCTGCCCCAGGCTCAGGATACCGCCGTACCCCCAGCAGATGACCAGGCCGACGGCCGCAAAAGCCAGACTCAGATATTTGGCCGCCATGTTGAGGCGGAAGCTGTCGCAAAACAGCGGAATGCCGACCAGCAGCACCACCGCCAGAATCAGGAAGGACAACTGATGCGCCCGATCCGGAAAAAGTTTTTTTATAGATTGTTTAAACATGTTATTTCCTCTGTATAGATGACGGTGGAGCGCTATTTCCGGACCCGGTTGGCGATCAGCCCCTGCGGTTTGATCATCAGAATGCCTACCACAATGGCGAGGACCCACACCTTGGCCAGTACGCCGCTCAGGAAGAACTCCAGAATAGACTGCGACTGGGCAATACTGAATGCAGCCAGTACGGTTCCCAGAAGACTGCCGGCTCCGCCGAATACGACCACGATGAAGGTGTCCACGATATAGAGTGAACCTGCAGCCGGAGAAACCGAACCGATGGTCGTAAAGACGGCCCCGGCAATTCCGGCGATCCCGCAGCCCAGCGCAAAGGTTACCCGGTCCACTTTCTTCGTGTTAATCCCTACAGCATTGGCCATCTCGCGGTTTTGAACGGTTGCGCGAACATTCAGTCCCCAGCGGGAACGATGCATAAGGAAGGCAACCAGCAGGGTCATCACAATCGAGGTCCCCAGCAGAAACAGGCCGTTAAGAGGAATATCAATCGTGTCGGTCGGCGACCAGGATCCCATCAGCCATTCAGGAAGGATGGCGCTGTCTTCGCGGCCGCCGAAAATGAAGCGGAAGCCCTGCTGCATAATCATGCTGACCCCCCAGGTCGCCAGCAGCGTATCAAGCGCCCGGTGGTAGAGATGACGCACCAGCATAAATTCGACTAAATAGCCGAGCAGAAAAGCCACAACAAAGGCCATGATAATGGCAAAAATAAAGTAGTAGGGCAGCAGGGATGGACAGTACTTCGTCACTAAGTCGGAAATAACAACGGTGGTATACGCACCCGCCGTGAGAAACTCCCCGTGAGCCATGTTGATGACTTTCATCTGGCCGAAGATGATGGCCAGCCCAAGTGCCATCAGCAGAAAAACGGAAAACTGGCTAAGGCCCGCAAAGCCCTGCATTATGAAAATACTGCGCAGTTCCTCTCCCGTATATTCTGAGAAAATATTGATAAAACCTAGTATCCCGTACATGGGGGAGACTCCTTTTGATGCGGATGGTATGAAGCCATTCGTTGGATGAATGTATAGAGACGGCGCGCACCGCGCCCCGCTGAGCGGCGGGGTGCGCGCGAATGAATGATCCGATTATTTGTAACCTTCCGGGAACGGATTAGGTTCAATCAGCTCGTCAGATTCGGCGATCATTTCGAACTGACCGTTCTTGAGCATTTTGCCGATCCGGGCTTTTGACCAGAGATGGTGATTGTCCGCAATACGAACATAGCCTTCCGGTGCTCCGGTGAATTCAACGTCTTCTGATGCGGTGGCTACGTTATCAATGTCGAAGCTGCCGGCTTTTTCAACGGTAGCTTTCCACAGCCACGGGCCAAGATAAGCCGCCTGAGTCACATCGCCGATCACGGAGTCGTCGCCCCACATGTCCTTAAAGGCTTCCACAAACTTGACGTTGTTCTCGTTGCCGAGGCTCTGGAAGTATTTCATGCATGCATAAAAGCCTTCGCAGTTTTCACCGCCAATACCGAGGATTTCGTCCTCAGTGGTGGAAATCGTCAGCAGCAGCTTGTTCTTCTTCGCCAGCGATTCGCCAGTGATGCCCGCCGCATGCAGCTGCTTGTACCAGGAAACATTCGAGCCCCCGACGACGATCGAATAGATGCAGTCCGGTTTTTTCAGTTTCACTTTGTTGATGAGTGAACCGAAACTGGTGTGGCCCAGCGGGTAATAATCTTCTCCAACAACTTTGCACCCCTTCAGATGCTCCTCAATGTGACGACGCGCAATCTTATTGCTGGTACGCGGCCAGATGTAGTCGGAGCCGATCAGGTAAAATGTGCGGCAGCCCTGAGCATAGGCCCAATCCAAGCCCCACAGAATCTGCTGCGTTGCCTCCTGACCGGTGTAAATGACGTTTTTAGAGGCTTCTAGTCCTTCATAGAAGGTCGGATAGTAGAGCATACCGTTTTCTTTTTCGAAAATCGGCAGAACGGCTTTACGCGAAGCAGAAGTCCAGCATCCGAAAACCGAGGCAACCTTGTCTTGCACCAGCAGTTTTTTTGCTTTCTCCGCAAATGTCGGCCAGTCGCTGGCTCCGTCTTCCTGGATAATCTTAATCTTGCGTCCCAGTACGCCACCCATATCGTTAATCTGCTTGATGGCAAGGCGTTCTGCTTCGACAGATCCCGTCTCACTGATCGCCATCGTGCCGCTGATCGAGTGCAGCTGCCCGACGGTGACATAGTTATCACCCACGCTTATTCCGCTAGTGGCGACCGCTGCGGTAGGATACTTATCCAGCACCGGGTTTTTCCAGTCATCAGCGGCAGCTGCATTCAAGGCTGCTGACAGCAAACAGGCGGCGCCCAGTTTGCCCGCTAAAGCGCGATTTCGAACTTTACTTTCAATATTCATAACGCTATCTCTCGTGTTGCTTATTAGTTAGTTAGTTAACTCTCTCTTCACGAGAAGAGTGAGTTGGTTTAGTTGAGGCAGACCACCGGATTGCTGTTCCAGAGCAATCCGGTTTTTTTCTTTCATCAAGATTTCGGCATCGGTCCCATTTTGATGCCGTCGGGATAATACTTCCAGCCATCACGGATTTTGATCTTATCGTCCCAGGGCAGTTTGTATTCACCCTTCGCCAGATCTTCCACCCAGGTCAGATAGTTTTCTTTTTCGCCGCCCGGTTTGCCCACATAGGCCCGGCAGCCGAGGTTGAAAATATTGTTTTCCAGCGCCCAGTTCTCACGCGCTTTGTCGACCATCCGCGGGAAGAGCTCTGCGGTAACGATTTCCCAGGGGTTGCGGTGACCCTGTTGAATCACATTACCATCGTAGTTACAAACCGTACCCTCACCGAAGTAGTAGAATACGCCATCGTAACCCGCGAGGTTCACAGACATCGTATACATCAGGTTCTGCC
This sequence comes from Pontiella agarivorans, assembly GCF_034531395.1. Taxonomy (NCBI): domain Bacteria; kingdom Pseudomonadati; phylum Kiritimatiellota; class Kiritimatiellia; order Kiritimatiellales; family Pontiellaceae; genus Pontiella; species Pontiella agarivorans. Next base: position 91,966 of record NZ_JARVCO010000010.1, read on the forward strand.
ATGCGTTGCTCTGATTGGTCAGAATCCACTGGTCATTCACCTGAGTCGAGTAGCCGGAAATGCGGATGTATACGTTGCATCCTTTGTACGCTGCTTCGCGGGCCAGTTCCGGGAACATACCGTCATGACAAATACAGACCGCAAGCTTGGCCCCCTTCGGACCGTCACAAACCGGCATACCGTAATTACCCGGCGCCCACGGCTCAATCGGAACCCACGGCTGCAGTTTGCGGTAATGCAGGGCGATTTCACCTTTGTTGTTAATAATGATTGCCGTGTTATACGGCGGCAGCGAAGGATCGTCGTTCACCTCCATGAGTGAAAAGACACCCCAAACATCATTGCGGATACAGGCCTCTTTGAACTGACCGATTTCCGGACTGTCGATCGTCAGCAACATTTCATCATACGTCCAGATGGCCGTATTCAAGCCCTGCGTCGAGTATTCCGGAAATACAATCAAATCAAGGCCCGGATATCCGGCCTTCGTGGTGTCAACGGTTCTGCAGATTTCGGTTACCTGACGTTGAATGTCTTCAGGACCTTTGATAACTGGAGCCGGAAATTGAACCATTGCGGTTAATAAGGCCTCGTCCCATGAACTTACACTACCCGTGCTACCCATTGTATTTGTCTCCTTGTTTAAGTTGCGTTGCCGGCGCCTAAATCTCACACCGTGAGCACCGCCGAATGATAAAGATCCCAACGCATAGGGTGTGCCAACGAGAAAAGACGGGCGGCAAACAGGAAATGTATACTTGTGTAATACTCTATATATTAATGGGTTAAAATTTATTAACAAATATAACCTAAATATATGTACATAATTTAAGTATATATATTTATGTATACGTGATTGTATACATTTAATCCATAGATACATTAATGTTACTTTCAAGTAATACCCGATCACCTTTTCAGGCTAGGAAAGTATGATTGAGATGAGGCGGAGAACCTTCCGAAGACAGCTGCTGCTGTCCCAGATCCATGACGCCAGACAGCAGCTGTTTTGCAGGCAGGCCGCTCCGCACGGCGGATCCCATCCCAAACCGGTCGACCGTTTGAATTTCCTCGCGTAATGGAACTTTATTCCAAGGTCTTTCTTTATACGGAAAATTCGGCTGCTGTGAATAAGAGGGCTCACGCCGCCGACCTAGATCCGAAAAGTTTAAAGAACGGCTCTTTCGGAGCTTCCTTCCAATAAAGGGCTCCGTTTTATAAAAAAGCTTTCATCAGTGCTTCTTTGAAGGAAGCCTGCACATTGTTCCGGCCTAACAGAATATTTTCACGCAACCGGTCTCGGGCTTCAGACCTCCGCCCCTGCTCAATTAGAGCAAGAATCAACAGATGCTCGTCACAAGTCGTTTTTAAACGGTCAAACGTGTTGATATTTTTTACCCGAAGAAACCGTAGCTGGCTGTTGGCATCGTGCATGGCCTTTGAAAACACCGGGTTTTCCAGTAGATCCACGAGACCTTCATGAAAACGCTCGTCTGCATCGCCCCAGAAAATAGGGTCAATAGCCCCGTCTGGCGGGAACTTCGCGTGCTGCTCCCATTCCAGTTTGAGGTCTGAAATTTTGATTGAGCTCGCAGGCGTGAAGGCAAACTCCTCGACGGCATACAATTCGAGAGCCGTTCGCATTTCGTAGATGTGATCAATATTTTCAACGGACAGTTTGCGCACACTGCAGCCGACATTCCGTTCTTTAAGAACCAGTCCGTTATCGATCAGCATGCTCAATGCTTCACGCACTGGAATTCGGCTGACGGCAAATTCGTCGCACAGGGTCTTTTCGGTGAAACGCTGACCCGGAATATAATCCCAGTTTAAAATGCGCTCTTTCAGCACACTGTAGATGGTCTTTGCAGTGTGTTTTTCGGGCTGTTTACTCATAACCGTATGATCCGTTATCCAATAAGTACTGTCTAAACGTAAAAGGCATTATTATAAGCTCAAAACTCCCGGAATTAAAAGCGCCTGCCCAGCGCAGAATGAATGTCGATTATTTCAGTGCTTTAGCCCTTAGCAGCAGCAGAAAATTTCATATTAACGCCTCAAATTATAACTACCTCCAGCCCTCTTCGGCTCCACAAAGGAAAAGTATAATAACGGTCCTTAATCCGGTATGACTGGCCTGAATTCCACAGCATGGTTTCATATACACTTTTATCACTCGTGCCATTGTCATCAAAGCTTACAACCTTTGAATTTAAATTACTCTTTGATTCTAAAAAATAAGTGCCCGCCATAAAATTCCCCTAATAAGCCGAAAAAAATGCATCACATATTAACACAATAATTTTTCGTGCCGGGCGTTTTATTCTCACAACCCAAACAACTGGAGACCGATAATGAAAACTCAGGTATTGAAACAAGCAGGACTCGTAATGGCACTCTTCGGCGCGGCCTATATGGCCGAAGCACAGGGCTCTGGAAGACAGCGCCCGAATTTTGATGAAATACTCGAAAAATACGATGCTGACGGTGATGGAAAACTCAGTGACAGTGAACGTGAAGCCATGCGCAGCGAAATGGGACAGCGCGGACGTCGCGGTGGACAGGATGGACAGCGCGGACAGGATGGACAGCGTGGACAGGGTGGACAGCGTCCGAATTTTGAAGCAATACTGGCCAAATATGATGCCGACGGCGACGGAAAGCTTAGCGACGCTGAACGCGAAACCATGCGCAGTGAAATGGGTCAGCGCGGCAGTCAGCGGCGCCGCGGACCGGACGGTACTTCGGACATGCTTAAAAAATATGACACCGACGGAAACGGCGAACTCTCCGCCACCGAACTCGCAAAGCTTATGGCCGATAAGGAGTCCGGTTCGCCTGCTGAATCTGAAGGACGCCGCCCGGGCCCTAATATGGGCGAAGGGCGCCAGGAACGTCAGGGCGGACGTCAGGAACGTGCAAGCGGCCAGCGCATGAGCCGTGAAGAAGCGATGAAAAAATATGATACCGACGGCGACGGTAAACTCAGCGACAGTGAACGTGAAGCCATGCGGGCTGATATACGCAAAAACCGCAACTAATCCATCCCGATAAATAACAAGGTTGCCTGCGGCACTCAGAACCCCATTCTGAGTGCCGTTTTTTTTTGCATGGCCCCACCGGTTGCCCGCAAGCGGTTCAGTTTATATTTGTCTTAAGCAACTCTCCCCATAGAGAAGTCATGAACTTTCCTGCATTTACGATGCGGGGTTCTGTACTGCGTCTTCCTGTGAGTGGCATCACAGCCACAGCAGATGCCGACGGTGCTTTTCCAAACATTGGAAACTGACGGCGCCGCTTCCCGCAGATAAAAAAGGCCGAACACTTCCGCGCCCGACCCTCATCGAAAAGATGACCGATTGATTACCGTGACCGCCCGCCCCCGCCGGAGGAACTTCTCGAAGACGAACCGGAGTTCTGTGAGGATGACCCCGAGTTTCTTGAAGAGGAACCGGAGTTCCGGGAGCCGCCGCTGTTCGAGGAATTCCGGTTGGACTGCTGACCGCCCGGCTGGAATCCACTGGAAATACGTTCCGCCAGCCGGGCCCGCTGATCCGGCGACATGGATTCCACCATGGAACGCATCTGCTGGAAGGCCTGAGCGCGTTGCGAATTCGAGGCCTGCCGGGAATTCTGTGCCGAACGGTTCGAGGTTTTGGCAGTTTTTGAACCACCCTGCTCGATAACCGCCAGCATTCCCTGACCGTAGCCGGCTTCGGCATTGTCTTTTACATGCTTGGCAGGGGTGTAATCGACCCGGTAGGTTTCCACCTCGCCGGTGATAATGTGTTCAACCGTTACCCCTTCGAATGTGATTTCTTTGATATCCCATTCGCTGAGAAAATCGACAATCGGTTTTCGTGAATCCCGCGAATCGGTAATCCGGCTGATGACGGAATCCACATCGCCCTTCCAGACCCGGAGGTTGGCTTCAGGACGGTATTTCAACGAAAAGACCGCACTGCTTTCCTCACCGACATATACTCCTTTTACCAGCAAATCCGGAAACGTATTTTGTCCGGTGGCTTTGCGCTCTTTTACAAACAGATGCTTTTCCACCACCTCCTCCATCGTGGGCAGGTCGTTGCCGGGATCAAAATTTTCCGGTACCCGGACATCGTAGGGGGTTTCGCCATCCATCGAAAAACCGGTTTCCATCGGTGCGCGTGCGGAAATGACGACAGCAACGGCACCGGCGATGCAGAGGACACCAAGCCCGGGAATTAAAAAGCGGGTATATTTCAAACTCATTTTTCACCTCCGGCCTGGCAGATAATCTGGATCGACATATTCAGCGACAGCCGCGGTTCGGCGGTGTCGGTGCTTTGGTCGCGCCGGCGGCGACGGGTGCGCCGTTCCGCCAACGAAAAATCCTGAACCAGAATGAGCGGACGATAGGTTTCCAGCCGATGGATAAACTTCAGGATTTCCGGATAGCGCCCTTCGCCCCGCAGTTCCAGATTCAGCTGATTCGCGGCATCGCCGACCGATGACCGGCCGGCCGTGGTTTCCAGTTCAAGATCGGGCCCGAGTTCATTCAGCAGCTTGATCATGGCGGTCTGGGTGAGAATACGGTTTTCAATCGGAGGAAAAAGCAGGTCGTCCGCCTCGCGCAGAGCACTTTTCAGTTTTTCATGCTCCTCTTCAATGGCCCAGCCATCGAGCTCGAGAACATACAGATCTTCGAGCAGCGCCGCTTCTTCCTGCAGCAGTTCCAGCTGTTCCTCACGAAAGGCCGCCGCCTTTTTACCGATGGGATAAAGCACCAGCCCGAACAGCAGCACCGTGCCGCCGGCCAATACATACAGCCGCTCTCTGCGCGACAATTTTGCCAAAGGGTTCTTCATAACGTTATCTCCTCAAACTCACGCTGAGCTCAAATTCGTGGTAATCGCCCTCTTTCCTTCCGATATCGGACGTATTCAGGGTATCAACAAACGGCAGCGCCATAACCAGCTCCGGCAGCTTGTCGGGCTCTTTGGAATTGCCCTTCAGGGTCAGCTGCTCTCCATCATAGGAAAATCCGTTCAGATACGTATCTTCCGGCAGGGCCTCGGAAAGAGCACTCAGCATTTCCATGGTGCTCGTGCGGGATTCACACACCCGCTCCAGCTGGATCAGCTGCTTGCGGAAAATCCAGTTCTGCGTACGCATCTCCTGGATATCGGCCGTGGCCCGGTTCATTTCCTGAATCTCCTGCGCCACCCTTTTGCGCTGCAGCCAGGGCGAACCGGATTTGAGTGCATAAGCCGCCGCCAATTCAACCCCCAGCAGAATACAGAGTGCTGAAATCACCAGCGTCCGGCGACTGATCGGAACCTTCCGCTTTTTATCTTCAATCAGATTGAGTGTCACCTCCGGCACCACCGAGGCCCCCAGCAGCACCTCGGCCAAGGGCTCCTGATCGTCCCTCAGCGCCGTTGCCTCGGCCTCCGGAATTTCCAAAGGCTGGACATGCAGGCCGAAAGCCGTCGCCAGTTCCATCTCCAGCTCTTCCGCCGATTCCGCACCTCCGGTCAGAATGCGGCTGATGCCTTCATCGCCCAGCCAGCTTTTATTTTTGGCCGCCATCTGCCGCGCCGCCGTAACCACCCGCTGCGGACCAAACCCCGGCATCGACCGCGACAACAGCTGCGAATCCTGCAAAATATCCTCGCCATAGAGGCAGAGTTCCATGTGTTCGGCATCAGCCAGCACCAGCATCGTCGGAATGTCTGAAAGAGTGGACGATACCGCCGAACTGAACGCCACCGCTTCATCGATCGGTACACCGGCCTGTTCAAACTGATCAATCAGATCGCGCACATCAGCCCGCCGTGCAGCCGTCAGATTCAACACCACCTGCTGCCCGTCGGGAGAATCCGCAGTGGACCAGCCCATCAGCCGTTCCTCCTCCGGCAACGGAATATGGCGTACCGCTTCGAAACGGATCATATTTTCAAGTTCATCGCGTGCGGCCGCAGGATAGTGCAGCGTACGCTGAATGACGGTATTCCGGGGGATACAAAGGGTCACGCGCGCCGGTGTTTTTTCCTCGGCCTTCATCCGTTCCGCAAGGGTTTCAAACAGCTGTTCATTCCGCGGGAACCGCTCGACAAACCGTACCTGAGTACCGAGCATACTGCGGTCGACAAAGGCGACATCCACCGTCTGATCCCCGAACAGAATACACATTGTTGTTTTTGCGCTCATAACATTTTGTCCTAACTGACTGGTCTAAATTTCTTCCTCTTCCGGCACCCCGTACGTGAGAATGCGTTCAATCATTTCGCCCGAAGCATTTTCCACCATATCCTCGAGTTCATAGCTTGCGCCATTGCCCTCGCCCAGCTTGAGTTCCACCAGAAGAAAGCGCCGCGAACGGAAGGTGATTTCTTCCGGAACCTCTCCGAAAATGGATTTTTCCTCTTCATCCTGTGCGTCCGGGGCAAAGCCCTGCGCAATCAGGTAAAGGGTATCCGGCATCGTATTCACCTGCTCATATTCCAGTTCTTCATCCTCATCCGTATCCACATCGTCCGGATAGGTGCCCTGCAGAATATATTGCGCCGATGCCTCGCCCTCGGGGCTGTTGTCACCGATCAGATAACGCTGCAGACCGCCGCCCCAAACCATATCATCTTCGATGTGGGCGGGATGGCCCCGGCCGTAAAAAAGATCCGGTGTTATTCCGTAGACGAGCATCAGCTCCTCCGGCGATTCGAGTCTGCCGTTTTTTACATGGCGGGGATTATCCAGTGCCTGGTAATCCTCTTCCTCCATACCGTTGGCGCGGGTGTTACTGTCGGCATCGATCCAATCGAGAATGGCATCGACCAGTTCACTGCGGTCGGTGCCCTCATCCATATCGCAGGCCACTTCAAAAAGACGATGCCAGCTTTCCTGGCCGAGCTCATTCGGATCGATGGCAGAGGGTTTATATACCAGCTGATAGGCCAGCATGCCGCGGCCCAGCGCATAGCCGGAACGGTATTCCTGCAGCTCCTCGATCACCGTTTCATAATCTTCGGTACCGGAAACCAGATAGGCATCGCCATACCCGTTGGCATACAGCCGGGTATTGTCCTGCCCGATTTCCAGCCGCGCCAGCGCCAGCGCACTGCGGCAGAGCTGGGTGTTGACCGCCTCTTCATAGCTGCTGCCCGCCGCCTTCAGTTCCGCATTCATATCCGCGCCGAAATTCGCCACCAGCAGTGCCAGAATCACCGCCACCGCCAGCACAATAATCAGCGCCGAGCCTTCTTTGGGATGGGTCGGAGATCGGAGCCTCATATTCCGTTTCTCCGAATGCTGTAATCAAAATAGAGGATTTCGGTTTCCATTTTCGGCAGCTTGATTTCCATCTCCACAAAATCAGGCAGTTCCAGCGCATAGTCGCCCTCAATATCTTCCGGTTCGAGTTCCACCGGCTCCGGTTCATCGGTCATGCCCTCTTCATCCAGCTGCCAATGACGGAAAAAAATCATCTCCGCTTTATCCAGCAGCCGGACCTCCTGCTTCGGCAGTTCAGCATCGGACGTGAACATCGCATTATCGCCCCAATCCTCGCCCACCGGATTATCAATGCCCTGCAGGAACGAGACATCCGTCAGCCAGAGACTTTGCAGGTCCGTCTCCTCGTCGGTCCGGACTTCCAGCACAATCCAGTGCATATAGCCATCGCGCTCCGTTCCGAGAAAAGGGCGCTCCAGGCAGAAACCCACCGCCGTCTCTTCGCCGCGGTAGCGGTAATCGCCATCCGCCGAATCGTACGAACCCTCCTCTTCCAGCATCGACTGTTCTTCCTGCGTCAACTGCAAAGCCCGGGCATCGCGCAGCGCCCCGCCGAGCACCATTTCGAGCGACCGCAGCCGCGTCAGATTATCCAGCGCCGCCGTACCCTGCTCCACCGAGTCGGTCGCATTGCGCAGCACGCCCGCAATCGAGCTGCACAGAATACCCATCACCGCCAGCGCCACGAGCAGCTCCATCAGGGTGAAACCCTGTTTCGAAACCTGAAATGGATCCACCTTTAAAAAGCATGTTTCCTTGTTCGCTATGGGATATTCCCTATTCATCTTCAAAAAGCTCAATTCCGTTCAGCTTCACGTGGTGTACCGGATCCCCGCCGACATCATCACTCCACGATACCGTGACTTCCAATTCGCAGGGCACCAAAGCATCCGTCAGGCTCTCGTCATCGCCATCCATTCCGGGCAGCTCATCAATATCCATCAGCTCCACCGTTGCCGTCCACGAAAAGCGCCCCTCCTCCCCGGAGGATTCCGACTCCGGTACGTAGGTGAACCGGCGCAGCGCATTCATTTCCCGCGAGGCCATCCGCACGGCCATCGCATGGTCTTCCGTAAAACTGATATCGCGCAGGTTATAGCCCAGCGCCGTCAGCATCCCGGTCACCCCGATCGCAAAGACGACGAGCGCCACCAGCACCTCAAGCAAGCTGAAGCCGCTGCGCCCGTTCATTGCGATTCTCCTTTGGAAACCGAAACCGTTTTCGGCCGGCCGGTGAGAATATCGGCGGCAATGTGGAGCTGTATTTCATCTTTCACCAATGTGATTCCGCCGCCGGTGCTGCCGCCGAAATGGGTGAAAGAAACCGCCGGCTGCTCCACGGCGGTTTCGGTGTCCGATGCCGGTGTTTCCAAGGTCTGGAAACCGGAATCCTCGTCGTCGGTCTCATCGGTCTGAATCTGGTCGGCCGTGAAGGCTTCGAGTGCATAGTCCTCATCAAACGTCACCGTTTTTTCAAAAACATTGGTGTCGATTTCCAAGGTCTGGAAAACGGAGTCCCCGGTTTCCAATGCCTGGAAGCGGCGCGCCTCAACCATATGAACTTCCCGCGTTTCGGAATCGATCCGAAGATCGATCCTCACCTTGCGGCTCATCGCCGCCATTCGGGCTTCTGTCATCAGCTGCATGATTTTGCGGCCCTCTTTACGGAGCCCATGTTTCGGCGACGTCATGCTGTCGATGGTCGGTATGCTGATCGTGGTAATCACGACGATAATCGCCATCACCACCAAAAGCTCAATCATCGTGAAGCCGGACTTACAATGTCGAAGGTCTATCCGTCCAAAGTCAAAGGTCGAACTCCGCGCCACAGACCTTTGACTTTTCAAAAATTGACTTCTGCCCTTGGACATTTCGACTTTCGACCTGCTTTTCGTTAATCCAGATTCGAGAGATCGGCGTCAAATTTACCTTCACCGCCCTCGCTGCCGTCGGCTCCGTAGGAGATAATTTCAAACGGTTCACTGTCCGGACCCGGCGCGGTATACACATAGTCGTTGCCCCAGGCATCCTGCAGATGGCGCTCTTTCTTGAGGTATTTCGGACCCCAGCTGCCGTCATCATCCTCCGGCGCCGTGATCAGCACCGACAGGCCTTCGTCTTCGGTCGGATAGCGGCCCATATCGAGTTTGAAACGTTCGAGCGCATTTTCCAGCGTCGTGAACGATGCGCGCACCGCCTTGACTTTGGCTTTATCTTCCTGACCCGAAAAGTTCTGCACCGCAATGGTACCGATCACCATAAGAATCACCAGTACCACCAACAGTTCCACCAATGTGAAACCCGATTTGCTCTGTTTCCTTTTCTTCTGATTCATCACTTCCTCCGTTCTACTGTTTAAATTCAACCCTTCATCTGCACCGATGATCACTGCTCTTTTCTATCCGGCCGAGGTGCTCATGGCCATGATCCCCTGCATCATGCCGACCACAATAAAACCGACGACGACGGCGAGGATCACGATAAACGCCGGTTCAAGCACACTGACAAAACGTTCGGTGCTGGCGGTGACTTTTTCTTCGTAACGCTCCGCCACTTTATCGAGCATATTTCCGAGCTCGCCGGAATCCTCGCCCATGGCAATCATGCGCGCCGCAAGTTCAGGAAAGAGCGGTTCATTCTGCAGCACGGGGCCCATCGGTTTTCCGCCCTGCACATTTTCATAGACCAAGCGCATCAGCTTACGCAGCGCGGCATTGCCCAGCGTTCCGCCGGTGATGGAAAGGGCCTGCAGAATCGGAACCTGACCTTCGAGCAGAGCGGCAAGCATACGGCAGAAACGGCTGGTTTCCGCCTCGGCCAGCAGACTTCCAAGGATTGGAAACTTCAACAGTTTGGTGCCCCAGGCCACTTTTCCCTCTTCATTCCGCGTCCAGAATTTAAACCCGGTGAAGGCCAGAATCAGCAACAGCGGTCCAAGCCACCAATACTGAATGCTGAACTCGCTGATGGCCATCAGTGCACGGGTGGATGCGGGCAGCAGCTGCCCTGTACCTTCAAAAAGCGAGGTCAGTTTCGGAATCACCACCATCATCATGACCGCCACCACCACAACCCCCATGATGAGCAGCAACGACGGGTAGATCATAGCCGTGACCACTTTGGACTTCAGCTTCTGGCGGCGTTCGAGCAGTGCGGCAATACGCCGCATGATCAGATCGAGCGATCCGGAAGCTTCGCCGCCGCGCACCATGTTGGAATAAAAGCGTTCAAACACCTTGGGATGCCGGGCCAGCGCATCAGCAAAAGAGGCACCGCCGGTGACATCTTTCCAGACTTCGGAAAGCACTTCTTTAAACCGTTCGTGACTGCAGAGATCGGCCTGGGTTTTCAACGCCTGTTCCAGCGGAATCTTTGCATCGAGCAGTGCGGAAGTTTCGGACGAAAATTCCATCAGCTGCTGATTCGTAATCCGGCCGCCAAGCGATTTTGAGGCAGAGGAAAACCCTTCGGCAGAAGCACTGTCGGCAATATTGAGCACCACCAGCCCTTTTTGCTGGAGCTGCTGAACCGCCCGCGCTTCAGTCGGCGCTTCAATGAGACCCGTTCTCGATTCCCCGCTCGATGTAATGGCTTTATATGAGAATTTTTTCATGCACCGTACTCAAACCTATACCCACTGGGTTACCCTCCGGACTTCTTCCACCGTGCTGACGCCATCCATCATGGCCTGCCAGCCGCATTCGCGCAGGAGTTTGGTCCCGGATCGGCGGGAGAGTTCACGGATCGGACCGGCTTCGGGCGATTTCTGGATCAGCTCGCGCATTTCGTCATTCACCGTCATCAGTTCATATAACCCGACGCGGCCGTAGAATCCGGTGCCGTCGCACTTCTCGCATCCTTTTCCGCGATAGAGTTTATATTCCGGCTCCACCGCTTCTGGAAAATCGGAGAGATGGCTCTGTTTAAGCGTATAGGGTTCCGCACAATGCGGGCAGATGCGGCGGCACAAACGCTGTGCCAATGAGCCGGTCAGGGCCGAGGCAATCAGATAACTTTCGACGCCCATATCGGCCAGACGCGCAATTGATCCGGCGGCATCGTTGGTATGCAGCGTGGAAAGCACCATGTGACCGGTGAGCGAAGCCTGAATGGCAATGTCGGCGGTTTCGGCATCGCGGATTTCACCGACCATAACAATATCGGGGTCCTGCCGCACAATGGACCGCAGGCCGTTCGCAAAGGTCATACCGATCTTGGGATTCATCTGGATCTGGTTAATGCCGCCGAGGCGGATTTCCACCGGATCCTCGATGGTAATGATTTTAACCTTTTCGCTGTTCAGATGGGTCAGGGCAGTGTGCAGTGTGGTGGTTTTACCGCTTCCGGTCGGCCCCGTGACGAGAATAAAGCCCTGGGGCTGTTCCACCATCTTCGTAAACAGGGTTTCTTCGCGTTCCGGCATGCCGAGACTGGCAAAGTTGAGTTCCACCTGCTGTTGGTTGAGCAGACGAATCACAATATTTTCGCCGTAGATTGTGGGTGTGGTGGCGACGCGCATATCGAGGTCGTGCCCCTGAATCTGCATTTTAATGCGGCCGTCCTGCGGAATGCGCCGCTCAGCAATATCAAGTTTGGCCAGCAGTTTCATGCGCGAGGTGACGGCGGCATGATGCTTTTTGTCAATCGATTCCGCTTCGTGCAGTACGCCGTCCACGCGATAGCGAACGCGCAGATTGTATTCGCCGACTTCCACATGAATATCCGAGGCACGCTTTTCCACGGCCTGGGTAATGATGAGATTCACCATGCGCACCACTGGCGCTTCCAGCGCGAGATCGCGCAGATGCTCCTCTTCATCGCCCCAGTCGCCGGCTTCAAAGACCTCGGCATCCTGCATCATGCTGCCGAGATTGTTTGCGGCAAAATCTTCGATGCGCAACAGCGCATCATCCATTTCCGGCGTCGGCACCAAAAAGACCGGAAGCTCTTCGCCCTGCCGCAGTCGTGCGGCTTCGATGGAGGACCAGTCGGTTGGATCATCGGTGATGGCAATCAACATTTCATCTTCGTGCGCAAAAAGCAGCCGATGCTCCATCATGAAGGGATAGGGAAGATCGTCGTCCAGACAGAGGTGTTCGGCGGGTTTTTCCATTCCGCAGATGGGCAGTCCGTATTGTTCAGAGAGCGCTTTGGTGAGATCCAGCGGCTGGATGTCGCCGTTTTCGACGAGGATTTTTCCAATCTTCGGAACTCCTCCGCCCTCGTGCTGTTTTCGTATCGCGGCCTGCACCGCATCGCGGCTGGCCGCTCCGTGAGCCACCAGAATATCGCCGATTTGACGATAGGCCATTATTCCGACTCCTTCATATCTTTCGTTTTCAGGCCGAAATCTTCCGGAGCATCATCATCGAGATTATAGAGACTTCGAATGTCCTTTTCATCCATCGCGCCGAGAATCTTATGGCGAAACTCCTGAGTCAGCAGATCGGTTTCTTCGCGGGTATCCACCACACGCGGCGTCATAATCATCAGAATTTCAGACCCCACCTTGGCCGTTTTGGTGCGTCCAAAAATCCAGCCGATATACGGAAGGCGGTTGAGAAACGGAATGCCCGTTCGTATTTTCTGATCGGTCCGCTCGATCAACCCGCCGAGAATCAGGGTCTGCCCGTCATCCACCTGTAGATTGGAACGGATTTCGCGGGTGTAGAATGTCGGGGCTTCATCATCTTGAGAATCTGCATCGATGGAGCGAACCGTCTGTTCCAGATCGAGTGTAACCATACGATAGTCATCGATTTTCGGCGTGACGGTCAGCGTGATTTTGGCATCGCGATAGTCGTAGGAATAGTTTTCTGTTCCGGAATCGGTCACACTGCTTTGTTCGATCGGAACTTCTTTACCGAAGGAAACTTCCGCTTCCATGCCATCGCGTGTGAGAACGGTCGGCGAGGAAAGAACCTGCAGCCGATCATCATCCTGCGCGGCGTGAATAAGGGCCATGGCCTTTTCATTGGCATTAAGCAGATAGGTCAGCCCGTCGGAAGCTTCCGAAAGAGCGGTCGCGCCGGAAGAAATTTCGTTCAACTCCAGACTGGCCGTCTGCGCGGCGGAATGAACGGGATCGCCGGAACCCAGAATCGACCATTCAATGCCGAGATCCAGACTTTCATCCAGTGTAACTTCCACCAGCACGGTTTCAATCAGGACCTGGCGCCGGGACCGGTCGAGATCCTCAATGGTTTTGGCAATCTCGCTGTGCATGTTTGACGGAGCGTTGACGATAAGGGTGTTGGTATCTTCATCGGAGAGGATGATAACTTCTTCATCGATAGTCGTGCCGGCTACGTCGCCGGCAGCCGGCTGGGTATTGCTTCCCGTCTTTTTGGCGGTGGTATTATTTTTCGAAGTGTTGGTTTTTGTATTGGTGCTTTTGGAATTGGTCGATGTTTTTGTATTCGCTTTCGTACTTGTTTTACCCAATTCCTGTTCCTTGGCCTGCGATTGGGCATAGAGGCTGGAATATAGATCATCCAGAGTGGCACCGATGGTTTCGGCTTCAACGACCTTGAGGCGGTAGATTTTGGTGACGCGCTCGTTGGTGCCGTCGGCGCGGTCAAGCATGGTGATCCAGCGTTCAATCTCGGGTACCATGGCGGCGGTGGTGTTATGCGCCACCACCATATTCAGCCGGGCAATTGCAAAAAACTGCACGGCGGAACCGTCGTATCCGGTGCGGCGGTAAAAGATGTTGGAAAGCTCGCTCGCCACATCGGTGGCATCAGCGGTTTTCAGCACATACTGCACAAGGACGGAGGACGGAACGTCCACGATAGCCAGCAGATCCTGCATCTGCTTGAGCCAGGCTTGCGTCCCCATCGCCACCAGAAGATTCGATCCGCTCATGCCGAATATCCGCTGCGGCTTTCCGCTGAAGTTGTTGAGAAAATCCTGCGCTGTGGAAGCATCGATGTTTTTCAGCTCAATGACGCCGATAATCGGTTTTCCCTCGGAATAGTCGGTTTCCTCTCCGACTTTTACGATTGGACGCAGCTCAGATGGAGAGAAAACCCAGACGCGGCCGCGTTCCATGCGCTGTACGCCGGCGGTATCGAGAATGGCATCGAACATTTCCAGTTTGTCGTCCCGTTCCCATTCCGTGACATTGCCGGCGCGAATGCTGACTTCCTGACTGACATTTACTGAAGGGGAAATGATGAATTCCATACCGAGATCACGGCAGAGCACTTCAATGCAGTCTTTGAGGGTGATATTTTCCCAGTTTACGGCTACCTGCGATCCGGTGGCGGCGCGCGTGACGCTACTGTTAAGTAAGGGATTCGGGCCGGTTTCGGTATTGGATGCATTGACGGTTGCATTACCGACCTGACCACCGGGCCTGCCCCCTGCTCCGGAGAATCCACCCGGTCGGCGGCGTTGCTGGTTTTCCTGCTGATCCTGAGCGTGAGCAACCGGTAACTGACCGGCTATTAACACACTTAACAATACAACCCCAAATCCCTTTTTACTCTGCATATGTGCACCCTTGTGTTGATTCAAGCCCGTCAGTTTTTATCCATTTCTTTATGAGACGTTATAAACGTGTTCAATAAAGACAGGCCCGCATCAAATAAAAACACGGACCTTTTCTATGCGATAAAAAAAGACGGGAAGGGTTCCCGTCTTATTGCAGTTTATTTCTGTATTTTTAAAATCAACTGATTGTAATCGGCTTTGTATTCTTCAACGCATGAGAATTGGGCCGGCTTAAAGGGTTTGATGAACGCCTCATGAAAATCATAGCCATTCATAAAATCTTCGATCGTATCCTCTTCAGTCTTTCCAAGCAGTCCCGCATCAATCAGGTTGAATACAATATGACCGAAATCGACGCATTCGTTGATCCCCCATTCGGACAGAACGCGTTTCGTGAGCGGTCCGAATTCCTGAAGCGCATATTCACGCATACCTTCGAGCAGTTCCCCTCCGGAAACATGACGCGGTTGCTCAAGTTTACGGACCGTGTGGTCCAGTCCTTCCCGCACAAAAATATAAGCCTGAACTGTATAGCGCCCATCCTTCGCGAGGATTGGCTCCAACAATTCATTTAAACCCGGATTATTCATAATTAAGCTGTTTCTGCAGTTTCTCTGCTAAATCATTCATTTCTTCAAAATCGTTATATACTTTCGGATTCCAGTTCCAGTGGTGTCCATCGTTGTTAAAACGCGGAATAACGTGAATATGGATATGTTCCACCTCCTGACCGGATGCTTTTCCGTTGTTCTGCATAATATTGACGCCGTCCGCACCGAGTCCGTTCATTTGTGCTGCGGCGATTTTTTTGGCCGTCAGGTGCATTTCAGCCAGTATTTCATCGGGGGTTTCCGTGACCGGATCATAATGTTTTTTGGGAATCACGAGAACATGCCCCTTGATAATCGGACCAATATCCATGAAAACGAGCACCTCCTCGCTCTCATAAACCACCGTGGCCGGAATCTCCTTATTCACGATTTTACAGAAAATACAGTCACTCATGAATTTGCTCCGTTTTTTCAATCTGTTCGGGTTGCGGGTCCAGCGGCGGAGAAGGCCGGCGGTTATTCAAATAAAGATACCGTGCACCGAAACCGAGAATAAACAACAAACAGATTATCAGAATATAAAGTTTTTCCTGATTACTGATCCAGAATGCCGCCTGAAATGGACTGTTTTTTTTATCGGACATGCGGAAAATGTAGCAGACCCACGGACGATTTCTATTTCAAAACACCACAGGTCTCCTCGGTTTTTCCAATCCTTGGAAAAACAAATTCGCCGCACAAAAAAAAAGACGCCGTCCGGTAAACCGGACAGCGCCGTACTATGAAAAAGAACTCATTAAGGTGCTGCAGGAGACTGCGGTGGCATTTTATCCTTTTCACGGTCAGGACCCCGTGATGAATCATCGCCATTGCGTCGACCACCATGCTCTCTCCATTTATTCCGCGCCTTGTCCATAAACTGCATAAATTTATCTTTTCCAAGAATCCGCTCCATTTGAATCCGATTACGCGCCAGAATTTTCATCTGTTCTGCCTGGGCATCTGTTACCTCATCAATGGCCGCAAAGATTTCATCCTGCGGTGCGCTTTCCTCTTCCATTTTTTTGAGGTTTTTCTTTTTTTCTTCAATATCCAGATAGGCCGCGCGCATCTGCTCTTTCATCTGGTTCTGCAACTCCGTAATTTGCAGTTTCTGCTCCTCGGTCACCCCGAGTTCCTTCAGCGTCTTCTCCATGATCTGGAGCCGGCGCTCATTCATTTTTTCTCGTTCTTCCGGTGTAAGCTCACGACGCTCACCCCGGCGACCATCGCGATCATGTCCACTCTTGCGCTGTTCATAGCGGATTTCCGACTCGCCGCGCGGCGGTTCATCGGCTTTGCTCAACGTCGGCAGTGCCAACAACACTGCACTTAACATCATCATCTGTTTCTTCATCGTAATAACCTCCGGAACGGGTACTCGAGTGTATAACGAAACTAACAGGCCGATATTGCCTACAAAAGTTCAAACTTTTTCGGGCAGGCCGCCAGAAAACGGAATCCGTCCTCCGTGACCACCACAGTATCTTCTATCCGAACCCCGCCGAGTCCCGGATAATAAAGTCCCGGTTCAATCGTAATCACATGCCCGGCTTCCAGAATTTCTCCGGATTTTCCAATTCTTGGCCGCTCATGAATATCCAGCCCCACCCCATGGCCGGTACCATGAATAAAACCAACGTGCCGGCCCTCTTTTTCCAAGGTCTGGAAACCACGCTGTTCAAAAATATCGCAGCAGTTTCGGTGAATTTCATCGCCGCAGATGCCCGGTTTCACCATTTTCAGTGCCGAAAGTTGCGCCGCTTTTACTGCATTATACAGTTTTTTCAGCTCCGGGTTCGCCGGGCCGCGGCAGACTGTGCGGGTTATATCGCCCCAATAGCCTGTTTTTTCGGAACGAGGGAAAATATCGATAATGATCGACTGACCCGCTGAAAGCGGGCCGTGGCCTCGCTCGTGCGGATCGGTTCCTTGATCACCGCCGGCAACAATGGTTTCCACCCCGGCGCAATCGTAATCAATCAACGTTTTATGAATCCGTTGCCGAACCGTTTCCGAGGTCAGTTTTTCTTTTCCCTTATAAAGGAACCCGTTTTTTGCAATCCGAGAGGAGCCAATGAGTTCGATACCCGCCTTCATCGCAGCAACTGCGGCACGCTGACTTTTCCGGAGTTTGGAAATTTCGGCGGCAGTTTTCACGTTACGTTCGGGACAGACCGGATTTTTTTCGACCGAAACCGAAATTCCTTTTTTTTCAAGATCCTGAAAAAGTCCTGTCGGAAAATCGGCTGGTACTTTGAGCTGACGGACTCCGGCTTTTTTCATCAGGGCCGGAATCTGTTCGGAAAAATCCCACGCATTTTTTCCGGAGAGCCCGAGATCCTGCGGAGTGTAAACCTGTGTTCCGGGGGTCGATTGGCTGCACGCCCGCCCTTTTTCCATCGGGGAAACACAGAGCAATCCGCCGCTGGCGGTTTTCAGGAAAAGAAAAGCGTCGGGTGCGGTAAACCCACTTAAATAGTGGATATTTGTGGTGCTCGGGGATGATCCTGAGCATAAAATCAGACCTGTTAATTTATTCATCCGGGCACAACCTCCTTGGATATGAAGCCTTATAAAAACCCCACTGATCAGTAGGACATTTTTGTTCTAACATTTTACCAACAATCTGAAAGCTATCTTGTGGTTGATCCAGTTGTACCATCCACATTTTGTGGTTCCATTTTTTTTAGAACTAAATATACCCAGAATACTTGAGCTTCTGAACCGCATGCACTACCTTCCAACATTGCATTACACAACTGCTCGTCAGGGGGAAGTATCTGCCTGTTAATAACTTGTCAATAAGTTCCGGCAGCCTGTTAAGGGGAAAGATTTTAAGAGAAAATGAACAAAGATAGCTCAAAAATTTGGGAAGAAGCCTGTAAACAGCTGAAAGGTATTCTCTCCGGCGATATTTACGATCGCTGGATTGCTGTTATTCAATGTCTGGATATTAATGGCCGCACGATGCGTCTGGCTGTTGCCAACGATTTTTATAAAGACTGGCTGGAAGAAAACTATTTTCCGATGATCCGCAAAGCCGTGATGGTGGTCAGCGGTGAGGAAATGGATATTACACTGGAAGTGGACTCCAGCGCATTTGATTCCAATAAAGAAGAACAACCGGAACCGGAACCTCAGCCCTCGCTGTCGATTCCGAATCCGTTCGAAAAGAAAAAGACCAACCACAATCTGAATCCGAACTACACCTTTGATTCCTACGTGGTCGGCTCCGCCAATCAGTTTGCCCACGCGGCGTCTATGGCCGCAGCCAATTCGCCTTCTCGAACCTATAACCCGCTGTTCATCTACGGCGGTGTGGGACTGGGAAAAACCCACCTGATGCAGGCGATCGGAAATCATATTATTTCCAAAAAACCGCGCGCAAAAGTGTGCTATATCACCTGTGAAACATTCACGAATGAATATATTGAAGCCCTACAGAACAACAATGTGTCCAATTTCCGGAAAAAATACCGGAAAATCGACATGCTGATGATCGACGATATCCAATTTCTCGACGGTAAACAGCGGTTGCAGGAAGAATTTTTCCATACCTTCAATACCCTTTTTGAAAGTCATAAACAGATTGTGCTCACTTCCGACCGCACACCGAGCGAAATGGCCGGGCTGGCACCGCGCCTCATTTCCCGCTTTGAGTGGGGTCTGGTGACGGAGCTCGGAAAACCGGATGTAGAAACCCGCACCGCCATTCTGCGTAAAAAAGCCGAACTGCTGAATCTGAATATTAACCACGAATTACTGGATTATCTTGCCCAGCGCGTTTCTTCGAATGTCCGGAGTCTGGAAGGAGCCCTTATCCGTGTGGCCACCTTCATGTCGCTGACCAATCAGCAGGTGGATATCCAGAAAGTGGAAGAACTCCTTCATGATCTTCTCGATAAAGAGTCCGCCGCCGCGATCAGCGTCGACCTTATTCAGCGCACGGTTGCCGAGCACTTTGATCTGCGTCCGCAGGATCTCACTGGAAAAAAACGCTCGAAAGACATTGCCTGGCCGCGCCAGATTGCCATGCACCTTTCGCGTACTATGACCTCGCAGTCATATCCGGTCATCGGCGAGCAGTTCTGCCGCAATCATGCGACGATTCTCTATGCTCATGATCAGGTATCCGAAAAATCAAAAGACAACCGCAACCTTCAGCAGACCCTCTCAATCCTGAAGGACAAAGTGAATAAAAACGCTGCCAAAGCACTTGTTTAAACGTTTTATAATCCTGACATATTCTTCGGGCCGCCTTCTGGGCGGCTTTTTTTTTAGTTAGTCCCGGCTTCCGGATTCGCTGTACTCCCCTCAAAATATTGCAGCACGCACAACAAAACAGAAAGAGGCCGCCATATTTTCCACTCCATGTGGCTGCACAACGGCAACAGGGTTACTTATCCTCTGAATAATTCATCAATAATGAGACAGAGCACCGCGCTTCCCTCTTCGCGATCTGCAGTGCTCCCCCTCCTTATAAATATGTATACCAATGAAATAAGGAATATCGGGGTATCCCGGTTATTCTTCCGCTACTGAATTGGACGGACTTTTCCGGCTTCAGGTTGGGCTTATACAGACGAAGCTTCAGATACGTAGACCCCCGGAAAAATGTCTGATCAATTGAACAAATCCGGATGCTTCGTCTGCCTTCTCTTCTCCCCCGTGTCCCCCTTCTAATATTCCTGCTTCCAATGGTTGGAAAGAGCGCCGGTTTCAGGCATTCTTTTTTCATTATTCGAAACCGATTCAGTGTTCATGAACACCGGCCAAAAACGTTAATGGCCTGTTAATGAAAATTGAATAACCTGTGGAGTTTCTGATGATGAGTTTAATAACTCAAGGTTGTGAACAGCTGGACCTGATTATGCCCAGCTTATCAACAGGGTTGTTATGTTTTTCAAACTTTTACAGGTGACTGGGTTACGGAAAATAAGTAGGTTTTTAGGCGGTTATTCACAGACCATACTAATAGTGATTTTTATAAAATAGATATATATATATTACAGGAGGCTTGTTAATGAAGTTCAGCATCGAGAAGGATCAGATTCTGGAAGCGCTGCAGAAGGTGCAATCTATCGTAGGTCAGCGCACCACGTTGCCGATTCTTTCCAATGTGCTGCTTGAGGCAAGCAACGGAAAACTCACACTGACCACCACGGACATGGAGGTGAGCGTGCGGACGAGCATTGAGGCCGACATTGATGAGGACGGAGCCACCACTCTTCCGGCCCGCCGTTTCTTCAGCATTTGCCGGGACCTTCCCAGTCATCAGGTGGATATCGGGGTGAGCAATGAGGATGTAGCTACAATTTTATCCGGCTCCTATAATTGTAAGCTGGAAGGGCTTTCGAAAGATGATTTTCCGCCGATGCCTACATTCGAAGAGAGTTTCTCCTATACGCTTCAGCAAGGTACCCTGAAGGATATCCTGCAGAAAACCTCTTACGCGGCCAGTACAGACGAATCCAGGGCGATTCTGAACGGTTCTCTGATGGCTTTCCGGGACAGTAAGCTGACGGTGGTCTGTACGGATGGCCGCCGTCTGGCACTCGTTGAGCAGGAAATTGATATGCCGGATGATGCGGAAACCGACATTGTGGTGCCGACCAAGGCGGTTAATGAATTGATCAAAACGCTGGGCGATGAAGGTGAAGCGAGTATTAAAATGTCGTCCACACAGGTGGCGATAGAATTTGGAAATATCTTCATTATTTCAAAGCTCGTTGATGGAACGTACCCGAATTACCGTCAGGTAATTCCATCGCAGTGTGAAGAGCGCATTGCAATCGACCGTGAAATGCTGCAAAGCGCAGTACGCCGTGTTTCGCTGATGCTTGATGATCAGGCGGCTTCGGTGAAAATCCAGATTACGGAAAACCGTATGGAATTGCTGACCTCTTCTCCGGAAATCGGTGAATCAAGGGAAGCTGTGCCGGTGAAATATTCTGGTAAGGATATCACGATTGCATTCAACCCGGCCTTTTTGATGGCTCCGCTGAAACATCTGGATTCAGACGAAATCTATCTGGAACTTTCTGACGAGCTCAGTCCTGGGGTGATTAAAACGAATGTACCGTTCCTTTACGTGATTATGCCGATCCGTGTGAGCTAGTTCCGGAAAACGATACTGAAATGGAAAAAGGACGGCGTTTTCGCTGTCCTTTTTGGTCTCAATAAAAAAAGAAATCCACGAATGAATTTCCTGTCCTGTCGTAAAATGGTTGCCGAACTAGGGGTCGAACCTAGACTAAGCGAGTCAGAGTCGCTTGTGCTGCCATTACACCATTCGGCAATGAATGAGGGCAGAAAGTAGCTATTTCTCTGAATCGGATCAAGCAGGTTTTAACGAAAAAATGCCGAATGCCACCCCAAAGAAAATTATCCGCCTGCTAGGCGTCGGATTTGATGCCGAGGACGGCCATATTCGAATCACCAAAGGCGATAACTATGATGTGCTGATGGGATCAGACGAAAGCCATGAATATATGCAGCAGCTGATCCGAAAAATCGAGGATGCGCTCGCAGCCCGAAATTTATCGCTCGATGATTTTACACCGGATCAGTTTTTAGACTTTGTTAAAAATATATGTGAGTTGTAAAGAATGAGGCGAGCGGTGTTATCGGTAAGTATTCTCTCGACTCAGTTCCATATTCCGTAAATTTTCGATCCGCATTCAGGGCATTTTCCATCAGAGATTCTGACTGCACTGATTTGAAAGCCTTTTCTTTTGATCAGGCAGGTTCCGCATTCGGGGCACCAGGTAGATTCCCCTGCCCCATCCTGCATATTTCCGACATAAACAAACTTTAATCCGGCTTGGATGGCGATATCGCGCGCCCGAAGAATTGTTTCTGACGGTGTTGGCGGTAGATGTTGAAGCTGATTCTGAGGAAAGAACCGGGAAAGGTGAAGCGGTGTATATGCTCCTAGGTTATGGACAATCCATTCGGACAGTAATTTTGTTTCTTCTTCGGAATCATTGAGCGTTGGAATCAGAAGATTGGTTATTTCAAGGAAAACCCCACACTCTTTCATGATTTTCATGGCCTTAAGAATCGGATGGAGTCGTGCGCCGCATATTTTTCGGTAGAAATCATCAGAGAATGATTTTAAATCAACGTTGGCTGCATCGATGAAAGCGGAAATTTTCCGCAGTGGTTCCGGATTTATGAAAGCCGCGGTAACGAGCAGATTTTTTATATTCCGGTCATGGGCCGCGATGCAGCAGTCGAGGGTGAATTCGTAGGAGACCAGGGGTTCAGTGTACGTGTAGGCAATCGCCGGGGTTTTATGTGCGATGGCTTGCTCAGCAATCTTGAGAGGTGAAATGTTTTCCGGGCTTATGTATACTGATTGGGAAATGGATGCATTCTGGCACTGTTTACAATGCAGATTACAGCCGGCAGTCCCGATGGAGAGTACGCTTGATCCAGGCAGCACATGGTAGAGCGGTTTTTTTTCAATGGGATCTATCTGTATGGCGCACGGATGCCCGTAAGTAATGCATTCAATGCGGCCTTTAATATTTTTTCTTACCCGGCAGTCTCCGGTTTCGCCTGGAGCGAGCTCACACCCCTTCGGGCAGATGGTGCATTTCGTATTCATTCGTTATAATGCGTAATGGCTAATGCACGGGGTACGAATATTCAATTAGCCGTTACTCATCCTTGTTACCGAACAGAGAATCCAATGCGCCGAATGCAGAGAAACCTTTGGATTCGAATGAATCGTCGGCGGTGGTATTAAAGCCCTTCATTTTTTGTTTTTCATGCTCGTGGTCATGACAATAGACACAGAGCAGTTCCCAGTTACTTCCATCCGGCGGGTTGTTCTGATGATTGTGATCTTTATGATGAACGGTCAGCTCTTTTAGTTTTGAACCTTCAAACTCCCGTCCGCAGCTCGCGCATACATGAGGGTAAAGTTTGAGGGCTTTGGCGCGATATCCTTTTTCGCGTTCTGCCATCTGCTGATGGATACGTTCGAGTTGGTCACTTCTTTTCATATTAAAACGGCCTTCAGTGCGGATTCGAGATCCGGATGTTTAAATGTGTACTCTGAATGTAATAGCACAGTCGGAATAACACGGGTACTGGAAAGAAGAAGTGCATCGGCCATTTCGCCAAACAACAGGCGCGCGGCAAAAGCGGGCATTGGCATAATGGTTGGACGTTTCAATACCTTTCCCAGTGCTTTAGTGAATTCCTTGTTGGTGTGCGGAGTCGGAGCCACCATATTTACTGCCCCTGATATCTCTTCGTGTTCAATGATGTGCAGAATTGCCCCAACCATGTCTTCGATGGAAATCCAGCTCATGTACTGATTTCCATTACCTAACACCCCTCCCCCACCCATTTTAAACGGTGGAAGCATTTTCCGAAGTGCGCCTCCCTGATTTGAGAGAACGATGCCTGTGCGGAGCTGGACAGTCCGAACGCCGGCATCGGATGCCGCATGAGTACAGTTTTCCCATTCTTCGCAGACATCAGGGAGAAATCCGGATCCCGGGCTGCTTTTCTCATCTAATTTTATATCACCTCGGTCGCCATAATATCCTATAGCGGATCCAGATATAAAAACTCTGGGCTTATGTTTAGACTGAGCGATCTGTTCGCTGAGTGCTTTTGTTCCGGCCACTCTGCTCTCACGGATAGTCTTTTTCTTTTTATCATTCCATCGGCCTTGAGCAATATTTTCACCGGCCAGATGGATCACAGCATTCACCCCTTCCATATTAAGCGGTTCGGACAGGTTACGTCCAAGACGTTGGATTTCATGTCCTGATTCAGTGAATTGGGTAACCAGTGCAGTACCGATCAGTCCGTGGGATCCTGATATTAATACTTTCATATGTGCTCCCTTTGTTAAGTCTAATGTTAATCCAAATAAAAAAACGTACAACTATTGTTTCGTTTCATCCGTTCGTTTAATCAGGAAAATAATTACAATTTTTACACTGCACCTGCGGTATTCAGATGCCTGGAGATCTTTGTTTTATGCAACACTCTGTAGACAAAAAGCTTATAGGGTGAGATTATCCCCGCCCGATTAATAAGGTATAGGTTTTAATTATGAATAAGTCTTTGTATAAAGTGATTGTGGTGGGTGGCGGACATGCCGGTTATGAGGCTGCACTGGCCTCAGCTCGAATGGGCGTTAAAACATTATTAATAACGTTGAATAAATCTCTTATAGGGAGATTACCATGTAATCCGGCTGTTGGTGGTATTGCAAAATCACATTTAGTATCTGAACTCGATGCATTGGGGGGTGAACTAGGGCGTAATACTGATTATACCGGTATTCAGTATCGCATGCTTAACACGCGAAAGGGACCTGCAGTACAGTCCAACCGGGTGCAGTGCGATAAAGATTTATTTCCTCTTCGAATTCAGTCTGTGCTCGATATGCAGGAAAATCTCGATATTCATGATGATATTGTGACCGCGATCCGTACCAAAGGGGCGGCTATATGTGGTGTCACCACACGTGGAGGTGGTGATATCGATGCAGATGCTGTAGTGATTTGTACAGGGACTTTTCTTCGAGGACGCGTTTTAATTGGTACGAAAAGTCTCAAAGAAGGACGTATGGGGGAAGAGTCTGCAGAGGAGTTGTCGGCTTCGTTTAGTCGTTTTGGTTTTGAATTGGGGCGGTTGAAAACCGGAACACCACCCCGTATTCATCGAGATTCGGTGGATTATTCGTCTATGGAGATTCAACCGGGAGAAGAACCCCCGCCCTTTTTCTCCCGAATGGCACGGAAAGAATGGAAAATGTTCCACGTAGAACATGAAAATCCTGACCCTTCTCTGATGAATAAAATGTTCCATGTGGAACATGGTGGATTGCATCCCTGGCGACCGGGTTCTGATCAAATACCTTGTTGGTTGACTCACACCAATGCGAATACACATCAAATCATCGCGGATAATCTACATAAAAGTGCAATGTATAGTGGTGCGGTGGAAGGAACAGGTGTGCGGTATTGCCCTTCTATTGAGGATAAAATTGTTAAATTTTCCGGGCGTGATTCTCATCACGTCTTTATTGAGCCGGAAGGACGAAATAATATTCGTCTTTACCCAAATGGAACCTCTAATAGTTTACCGGAGGATGTGCAAAAGCAGATGATCCACTCTATCGCAGGGCTTGAGAAGGCTGAGATTATCCGTCCGGCCTACGCTATCGAGTATGACTATGCAAATCCGACCCAATTATTTCATACCTTAGAGACTAAACGCGTAGAAAATCTCTTTTTTGCCGGACAGCTTAACGGAACCACCGGGTATGAGGAAGCAGCTGGTCAAGGATTTGTGGCCGGTGCCAATGCCGCCTTAAAGGCTCTGGGGCAGGAAGAGTTTACTCTTAGCCGAAATGAGAGCTATATCGGAGTTCTGATTGATGACTTGGTTACAAAAGGGACTGATGAACCGTATCGGATGTTTACTTCGCGTTCAGAGCATCGTCTGACATTGCGCCAGGATAACGTTTATTTTCGTCTACTTGAAAAATCTAAACAGCTTAATATTGTGAACTCTGATGAACTTTCTGAGATTTCCAATCATTGGAAGGATATACATGCTGAAATAAAACGACTGGATAAGGTTTTTCATGATGGTAAATCATTAGCTCAGCTACTCCGTCAGCCTGAAAACCTTTACTGTAATCTTCCTCAGGCGAATCAGGGCTTATCAGAAGAGGTGATTAAGCAGGTTGAAATTGAGGTTAAGTATGCGGGGTATATTAAACGGGAAAAAGAGCGCATTGAATCGGCGCGACGTCAGGAAGATCAATTGCTTCCTCCCGATTTTAATTATGATGAAATTCAAAGTTTACGCTTTGAGGCGCGCGAGAAGCTGAATAAAATAAAGCCTGAAAATCTGGGGCAGGCTGGACGTATCTCGGGGGTTAATCCTTCTGATATTTCAATTCTAGGGATGTGGTTGAAACGGAAGATGACTAATAACTAACCGTTATTCTGTGGAAATAATGAATATAGATGAATTATAAATGATTGAGAATTAATATATAAGTAAATTATAATATTATATATTAAACTATTAAGCACCGTATCATATTTATGCCTCTAGCCTCTTTTTCTTTTGTAAGTTCCTTGAACAAAAAAGTATGAATCAGCACTATTCCTCGTCCCAATAATTGGAAGGCGGGTGAGCATATGAGTTTACAGATGATAGCAATAATTCTGGGTCTGTTAGGTACAGTTGGAGGCTTGGCGGGAATTTTTCGGCCGGATCTGATTAAACGGTTTGCTGAAATATTTCCCCGCAGTACGGTTCCTGCGTGGTTGTTTACCGCACTTTGCTGTATTTTGGGTGCAAGGGAAGCGAGTGGTATGAATATGGGGGTTGTGGATGTGATAAAACCGTATATCCCTTTCATCGCAGTTGGGGTTTTTGTGGCGAGTGTTATCTATATGAAAGAACTTCTGGCCCCTAGAGCACTTGGGGGATTTCTATGCTTGATTGCTGTGCCTATTTGTAAAACAGCAGCGCAGTCAGGTTCACCGTTTTTTCAAGTTGTTACAGCAGTGATGTATCTGGCCGTTATTTTTGGGATCATCATTCTGATGTCGCCATGGTATTTTAGAAAAATCTATGCACCGGTTATTGAGAATGAGTTACTTTTTAAGGGTACAGCTATCGCTAAGACGATTGTAGGGGTACTTATTCTTATACTTGGAATTTTTGTCTATTAAGACAGGACAGGGTAGGGGAGTAGGTTCTTACTTTTTACTTTTAAAACAATTGCACGCTTATGTCTGCTTGCATAGACGCGATTCAGATCTGGAACAGGCTTTTATTTCGTTGTTTCTTTTAGCATTTTCTGGGTATCCCAGGCGCGTTTACATTTTCGGATCTGTTCATTATATGCTTCAACCTGTTCCTTGGTGACACCCTGTCCATGTCGCGCGGCTTTTTTCGCCATTGTGGTGATCGCATTGTAGGCACGTTCGTAATCCCCATTAATATAGTGGGCTTCGGAGAGGGTACTCCACACGTGGTGATCATCAGGGGAAATAGCTAAGGCTTCCTGTGCATAACGTACTGCTTTTTTTCCGTCGCGGTATTTAAGATCATCAGCGGTGGCATATAGCCATGCCAGATTATTCATCAGTTTGAAATCATCCGGATTTTCATCAATCAGTTTGAGCAATAAAGATTCAGCTTTCCCATATTGTTTTGCGTTAATGTATACATGGGCCACCACATAACGGGCTTGAAAATGATCCGGATCGATTTCGAGAATCCGTTCATAAGCGCTAACTGCAGAATCAAAATCTTCTTCAGCAAAATAGGCTTGAGCTACATGGAGCAGAAATTCAATACGCTCTTCATCCGTTTGTTTATTCAGCATTAAACCGGAGGAAACCTGATCAGCCGATGGGGTATCCTCTGCAATAACTGGAAATGAAGTTGCGGTTATAAACAGTGTAAGGAAAACAGTTTTTAATTTCATGAGACTACTTAACCTTGGTTATCTCAACCTGCACAACAGCAGGTTCGATTTTTACCATCTTGATTTCGGGAGGTAGATTGATTTCTAAAGGAAGTTCGTATGCAGCCGCTTCCGGTAAATCCTGACAACTGACATAGATAAATAGATCCTTGGTTTCAAGGCGTTCAACAGCCCGTTTATCGCCCTGAACTGTGATATTTACCGTTTTTGGAAAAATTTCAATTCTACGTTCCTCGCCGGGAGAAGAGACGATTCGTACCGGAATTTTATCAAAATCGGCTGTACTATTATGTTCAGCCAGAAAGACTTCGATGGAAACCCAATTGGGATCGACTGCCAGACGTCCGGCTTGGGGAACGGCAATAGGAACACTTTCTTTGAATGTGGCCTGCCGATCCGCCAGATCTATTTTTTCCGTGTGTATATTCTCCATGCTGTCGAGAATCTGTCGTGCTCCTGAAACTTTTACTGATGCAGGTGTTGCTACAATACGTTCAATTTCAATACCTTCCGGAAGATTTCCTGAAATAGCTGCTTTAACAGGAAGAAGACGTTCACCCTCCTGGTCCATTCTGACCACGATTTCAGAAGGGCTGAAACTGACCACTTTGGCCCCGGTTGGGTTGCGGAGGTGTGCGGGGGTCAGCTTAATCATCATTTCTTCACCCTGCACGGGATTCTGTACTGGAATGACCAAGTGCAGCTGATCGCTGTTCAGATAGCGGATATCCTCGCGGGAACCTCGAAAAACAATATTTACCCGTTGCATCGATTTTTCCCAGACTGCCCAGCCGGAAGGGGTTTTCACATCTACCGGAATACCTGAAACAGAAACTTCAAATCCAATGGTTTTACGAATGCTCTGCCAGCCCAGAAAAGCCAGAATCAGGCAGAGGATAATCAGAAACCGGTCTTTCCAGAACTGATTCCAGGCATTGGAAATTCTACTCATCGTTCTTCTCCTCGCTGAATGGCATAAGAACGGTATCGGAAAGATCAGCTTCTCCAGTTTGGATTTGTTCGCGAAAGCGGGATAACCCGGTTCGCTCTCGCCGCAGCATCGACTGCAGGACCCGCCGTAAGCGCTCCTCGCCAAGACCTCGCCGAAGTCGACCGTTATAGGCCAGAGAAACAGCGCCTGTTTCTTCGGAAACCACTACTACAATCGCATCCGTTTCTTCAGTGATACCAATGGCGGCCCGGTGTCGAGTGCCGAGGGTTTTACTCAGCTCTTCTTTCTGTGACAATGGAAACAGGCAGCCGGCTGCACAGATTCGGTCACCGGAAATAATCACTCCTCCGTCATGGAGCGGGGTATGCGGAAAGAAAATAGTGGAAAGCAGTTCAGC
This sequence comes from Pontiella agarivorans, assembly GCF_034531395.1. Lineage (NCBI taxonomy): Bacteria > Pseudomonadati > Kiritimatiellota > Kiritimatiellia > Kiritimatiellales > Pontiellaceae > Pontiella > Pontiella agarivorans. The sequence continues at coordinate 121,164 of NZ_JARVCO010000010.1, forward strand.
ACTAACTGCGCTGTTCATTTTTGTGCCGGTGTCCTGAATTGCCCGTGTTCCAATTTCGCGCTCTATCGCAATCAGTGCACCGATTTTTCGTTTAGAAAGAAGTTTCACCGTTTGCATGATGGGTTCAATCAGATTGCGCTGTGAAACCATACCGTTGTTGCGCCAAGGCTGCCGGCCCAGCCGCGCAAGAACCCGCCGGATTTCCGGCTGAAAAATCACCACAATCGCCAGTGTAATATAAAGCATCAGCTTGGAGAGAATCCAATTGAGAACTTCAAGATGACTTAAGTTAGTGATGGCATTCAGTGCGCCGAAAAGAATGATAAGGCCGGTCAGAATGGCTGATCCGCGCGTTCCTTTGAAGAGTCTGAAGATGTAATAAAGCAGGGCCGCGAGAATTAATATCTCAACCCATCCAATCGCATCAGGCAGTTCAAAAGCATCGTTCAATTGCATCACAAGTCACCGGTGCAAAGTGTATCCACGATGCGGCAAACATCGCAAGTGTCTAATACGTCATGCACCCGTAAAATATGAGCTCCGCTCACTGCAGACCAACCGGCAATGCCCAGGCTTCCCGCCAGTCGGGAGCTCGGATCTTCTCGCTCCAGCAGTTTCCCGATCATACTTTTTCGTGAGGCTCCGATCAGAACCGGTGCAGTTTTTTCAAGGTCCGGAATTCCGCGAAGCAGTTGCAGATTATGTTCCAGTGTTTTTCCGAATCCGATGCCCGGATCCACCACAATGCGTTCACGCACCACGCCACGGCTGACAGCAAACGTGATGCGTTTTTCCAGATATTGGAAAACTTCAGTCACCGCATCTTCATAGCTTGGGTTTTGCTGCATGGTTTGCGGTGTACCTTTCATATGCATCAGAATAACACCCGCTTCGGAGGCTGCAGCCACATTCACCATTTGATCATCGGCCTCGAATCCGGAAACATCGTTAATGATGTCTGCTCCGGCTTCCAAAGCATGGAACGCAGTTTCGGATTTCATGGTATCAATTGAAATCAGTACCTCGGTGTGTTCCCTGATTTTTTCAATGATGGGAACGGTCCGCCGGATTTCCTCTTTCACCGAAACCGGCTCAGCGCCGGGCCGCGTAGATTCGCCGCCGATATCAATAATTGCAGCACCGTCTTCAACCATCTGCAACGCATGTTGTACCGCGATTTCCGGATCCGCAAAATGCCCGCCGTCGGAAAATGAATCCGGCGTCACATTCAGAATACCCATCACCCGTGTTTTTTCACCGAGGTGGACGGTGCGGTTGCCGCAGTGCCAGTCATATTTTTTCCGCGCCATCAAAGTGCAACCTCCAGGCCATCCCATGGAACGGTGATATCATTCCCGATCTGTTTCTGAAGCTGTTCATGATCGGAGTCGTGTGTAATGTGGGTGAGGTAGGATTTTTTTGCGCCGATTTTCTGTAACTGTTCAATGCACTCGCTGATGGAAAAATGAGTAGGGTGGGGCTTGGGGCGCAGACCATCGAGAATCATGACATCGAGTTGTTGCAGTTGCCGGAATGTGGTTTCCGGTATTCCGTTACAGTCGGGAATATAGGCCATTCGCCTGCTGTCACCTTCAATGAGAAAACCGTAAACCGGATCATTTCCATGCGAAACGGGCAGGGGAGTGATCCGTGCGTTGCCCACCGAAACCGGTTCTGTCATATCGGTAAACTTTACCCGGGGAACACTTTCAAATCCATAGCTGGGGCGATCCACATAATCAAATTTTTTACGCATCTGTTTGATGGTGCGGGGCTGACCGTAAACCGGAATATGTTGTTTCTGCATGGTGCTGAAACGTCGGACATCGTCGAAGCCATAAATATGGTCGGCATGCGGATGCGTCAGGAAAACGGCGTCCACCCGTCCAACGCCGAACGACAGAGCCTGATCGCGAAAGTCCGGGGGCGTGTCAAAAACGAGGTGCTTGTTTTCCGTCACAACATAAATACTGCTTCGCCGGCGATAATTGCGCGGATCAGTGGAGGTGCAGACCGCGCAGGAGCATCCAATCATTGGAACCCCGTGAGAGGTTCCGGTTCCGAGAAAAGTGTGTTTCATATCAGTTTACCACGCAGTGTCTTACCAGAGCCTTGGAACGGGGAAATATAATATCAAACCGTTCCGGAAGTTTCTGGCTGGTTTTGAGATTAAGATCGGGCGAAAACGGCACATTCCGGATCAGCAGGTATTTTCCGGAATATTCCTGCAACAGTCCGGTGAATTCGACCACCGTTTTATCTTTCAGCATTTCAACCACTACTTTTTTGCCCAGATATTTTTCAAGTATCGGTTCATAAGCGCTGGGTACGGTGTCGAGCAACGTGTTTCCGATTTCACCAGCCCGTTTGTCGGCCCCGGCGACGTTCCCGATTTTCGTTGTTTTTTTCATGCTTCCGATCAGGACGGTGAGCGATTGCGAGACCGCATCGCGCAGGGTGTTGAATACATTCCAGATCCATCGCCGGAATCGCCGCAGTGGAGAAGGGTGGGCAATGGCCAGCGTTTCACGCTCCCAGCGTTCATGTTCCGGGGTTCCTTTGTCCGGAACGGCCTGCAGGATTTTCCGGATGCCGTCGATTTCCGGTCCATAAAGAACATAGCTGGCTTTACAGATACCGTTTTCATCTTTTTGCGGCGATTTAAAGATAAGCTCCAGCGTGGCAGGATAGGCCATAAAATCGCCCCAGAGCCACTTGCCGGTCTGCATGAGAATCAGGACAGGGTCGCGGTTGAAATATTTAAGGCAACGGTCGCGCCGTCGCCGCGCAACAATTGCTGTGACGGTTGCCGCCAGAAAAATAAGCGCCATCGGCAGCCAGAAATCGAGCATGGTTTTCCCTTCGTGTAAAAACTACTCTGGCAATACACGGAACCGGGAAAAAAATAAAGCCCCGTTTGAAATCTCAAACGGGGCGGAGGCTCTGCTTATGCCGCTGGTTCGTGTTCATAGTAATGGGCATCGCGCCAGCACAATGGCAGCATTTCACCCGAAGGGAACACCAGTTCCGTCTTCAGGAAGTTTTCCGGACGCTGGATCATATCCCCTGCATGCGACCGGGCTCGAATACTCGGCGAATTCGGGTTGATAACATCGGGCAGGTCGATCACTTCGACCAGATCTCCGGTGGGTACATGTTTCAGAAACATTTCAACCTCCTGGTTTCATTTTCTTTCTGTCTTACACAACGTTCGACCGTTGCGGGGGGAAAGGGTTCATTCCGGAGGTTTTAAATTTGTGTCGGTAAATGATGAAAAAACGGGAAGGTGTTATGAACTCCGGGCGGTATCGTTTCCGGCCTTTTTCATCATAAACCATTTCATGGGCAGCCCCAGTGAAGCGGTAATCAGCCCGCGCCCGACGAAGAACATACAGATCACTCCGATGGTAAACGACGCTACAATCAGACGGCCGATACTGCGGAATCCGAAGCCGTTGATAAACCCGGCGGAAATGGATGAAACAATCATTCCGCAGGTCAGCAGCAGGTTCACGACGGTGTCATAAATGAAATGTCCGACGGTATACGATGAGCTTTGCGCTTCGGCCGGATCAACTCCGAAGAAACCGGATACGAGATTAAGCAGGCCGAAAATCATAGTAAGCAGCAACAGGGTAATCATCACATAGCCGCTGGCAAAAAGGAATGCGGCAAACTTGGTGCGTTTCTGGATGGTGCGGGAAAGAAACAGTTTTTTACCGTGGGCCATAAACGCACGCATCACGCCGTACGCCCAGCGCATCTGCTGTTTAAACAGATCACCCGGGGTGTATGGCACTTCGCAGCGGACGCGCAAATCACCGACATAGGCAATGCGTTTTCCGCTGGTGATGACGCGCAGCGAATAATCCACATCTTCCGTCAGCGCACCCATGGTCCATCCGCCCTGTTCAATCAGCAGGCTTTTTTTCACCAGTTCGCCCGATCCGCAGAAAACACACTGATTCGTGGCGGATTTCAGGAAGGGGAGGATGACGGAGTGAATGATGTTTACAATACCGGTTCCCATCAGTGTGCTGTGATTGTTGTGCACATTAATAATGCGCCACGCCGCCTGCGCTCCGGCCAGTTCGGGATTTTTGATGACCGGCACCACCAGGCGCTTCAGAAAATCGCGTTTCGGCAGGAAATCTGAATCAAGAATCAGCAGATAATCGCCTTTCGCTTTCGGTAGCATGACATTCAGATTCCCCGGTTTGAAGCCGATATTTTCGCCGCGGCGACTCAGCTCGCAATCCGGGTGGGCTGCAATAAATTCATCAATTTTTGCGGAGACTTCCGGGTCGTTGGAATCATCGCCGATCATGACCTGAAGCTTATCGGCGGGATAGTCAAAACCAAGGCATCGCTCCGCACAGTTCAGCGCAGCCAGTTCATTATAAGTCGGGATCTGGACCGTTACAGAAGGATAGAGCGATTCGTCGGCAATAATCTCCGGTTTGTTCCGAAGTCTGGAAAGTGCCAGGGCAAAAGCTGTAACAAGGAAATAGCCCAAAGAGAGTATAAAAGCTCCCATCAGTGCTGTTTCAAAAATGGTTTTAATGATGGAATGGAACCCCATGTTTTCCCCCGATTTTTTGTAACTCACTTTAATTGTGTGAATTGACGGCGTTGTTTATAGGGATTTTTAAGCCTTGGCAACCCTGCAAGTGAAATAAATTTCCGAATTGAAGAGTGTAAAAAAACAGGTTTCCAATCATTGGAAACCTGTTTTTTCGAGGTTGAAACGTTTGAGGAACCCGTCTATTTGGTGGTGATGTGGAGGAGTTCCTGAATGATCGGTGAGAATTTTACGACGACCGGGGTGAAGACCACCGAAACCATGGTCATCAGTTTGATGAGGATGTTGAGCGACGGGCCCGAGGTATCTTTGCAGGGATCTCCGACGGTATCGCCGACCACGGCTGCTTTGTGTGCTTCGGATCCTTTTCCGCCGTGTGCCCCTTTTTCCACAAACTTTTTGGCATTATCCCACGCGCCGCCAGCATTGTTGAGCATGGTGGCGAGCACAAAACCGCAAACCAGTCCGCCGGCGAGCAGCCCCATCACACCGGGAACGCCGAGAATCAGGCCGGTTACCACCGGAATAATAATGGCCAGCAGGGAAGGAACGAGCATCTCTTTCTGTGCCCCTTTGGTGGAAATGGCCACACAGGAGGCATAGTCCGGTTTTCCGGTACCTTCCATGATTCCCGGAATCTCTTTAAACTGCCGGCGTACCTCTTCCACCATGGCACCGGCGGCACGGCCGACTGCTTTCATGGTCATGGCGCAGAAGACAAAGGCCATCATTCCCCCCACAAAAAGGCCGCAGAGCAGCAGGGGGTTCATGATGTGCAGTTCATAGGCATTCACGAAATCCATGATGCCCGCATGTTCGGCCATCTCTTTGGTAAAGTTCACCGTACCCACCATGAATTCTCCGTCTTCCGCCAGTTTGGCAATCCAGAGTTTCACTTCTTCGATATAGGCGGCCAGCAGAGCCATGGCCGTGAGGGCGGCGGAGCCGATGGCAAATCCTTTTCCGGTGGCTGCCGTTGTGTTTCCAAGGGAATCGAGTGCGTCGGTACGTTCCCGTACTTCCGGATCGAGTCCGGCCATTTCGGCATTTCCGCCGGCGTTGTCAGCAATCGGGCCATAGGCATCTGTCGCCAGCGTGATGCCCAGCGTGGCGAGCATACCGACCGCGGCAAAACCGATTCCGTAAAGCCCCATCGACATATTGCTGAAACCGCCCGCAAAACCAAAGGCGCAGATAATGGCAATGACGATGGTGATCACCGGAATTCCGGCGGAATACATGCCGGTTGCGAGACCATCGATGATGGTGGTGGCGGGCCCCATGACGGCCTGATCGGCAATACCCTGTGTCGGCTTATATTCATCAGAAGTGTAGTATTCGGTCGCCTGTCCGATAATCACTCCCGCCGCCAGCCCGGCAATCACGGATCCGACGAGGCCCCAGCCTGGAATGATACCGAACATTTTCATGGCGATCAGTGCAATCACAATGGCGATTGAGCTGCCGAGCGTTCCGGTAAGCAGCGCATTCAGCAGGTTTTTCTGTGTGGCACCTTCCTTACACTTCACCATGAACATGCCCATAATCGAGAGGAGCGTTCCGATTCCGGCCACAATCATCGGGGCGGTAACCAGTTTAATGGCCTCGGTTTCTGTTCCGGAGCCGTTCATGATATTATGTGCTCCCACGGCCGCACCCAGTGCAGCGGTGGCGAGGATGGAGCCGCAGTAGGATTCATATAGATCAGCCCCCATGCCGGCTACATCGCCCACATTATCGCCTACGTTGTCGGCAATTGTGGCCGGATTGCGCGGATCGTCTTCAGGAATACCGGCTTCCACTTTGCCCACGAGGTCGGCCCCGACGTCCGCCGCTTTGGTGTAGATTCCGCCGCCGACACGCGCAAACAGAGCCTGTGTAGAAGCCCCCATGCCGAAAGTGATCATAGTGGTGGTGATATGCACCAGTTTTTCAGAAACCGTGCATCCTTCCTGAACCAGTTCCATGCCTATGATCGAAAGTCCGTTGGTCATATTGACATCGGTATATACCAGCTTATCAAGAATCAGATACCACAGGCAGATGTCCAGCAGTCCGAAGCCGACCACCACGAGACCCATGACCGCGCCGGAACGAAAGGCAACCTGCAGACCGTGGTTCAATCCTTCGGAGCATCCCTGTGCGGTACGTGACGAGGCTGCCGTTGCTGTTTTCATCCCGATGTAACCGCAAAGGCCGGAAAAAAATCCGCCCGTCAGAAAAGCAATCGGTACAAAAGGATTCTGAATACCGGCCAGTGCCAGAATCTGAAAGATAATCAGCAGGACCACAAAAACAATGATCACTACCTTATATTGACGGAACAAATAGGCCATTGCTCCTTCGCGCACATGACCCGCAATTTCGATCATCGTTTCACTGCCTTCATTGGCGGCCATCATTTTCCGATAGAAAAGAACGGCAAAAAGCAGTGCGAAAACAGATGCAACAGGTGCTATCCACCACAGTGCAGTAATAACAGTCATAAAACCCCCTAGTTTGCTTATGAAATAAATTTACGCAATTTAACACAAAATACGGACCGGAATGTAATGAATCAATTTTAAAAACGCTCTTCTGCAGTTTCCAAGGATAATATGGCTGGGATAAACTGGGTATATCCGACATCCGGGGTTAACTGTATTACAGGGAAAATTGAAGTTATTCCGATGTGTGAATTGGGTTGTTTGGCGTCATAAATTTGAACGGTTTGTGGCAATTCGGTGAATAAACTGTTCATCCGGACTTGTTCGACTGAGCCGGATTATAGGATGGTTTATGGATGGATTTTGCACGTGTTATGGATGTTCTGGTGATCTGCGTTCCGGTTTTTGCTGTGCTGGGGCTCGGAAAGCTGCTGGGAATCAAGGGTAAGATTAATGAAGGCCACTGTCAGTTTATCAACTGGCTGGTGTATACCTTTTCATTGCCTTCGCTTATTTTCAATGAAGTGGTTCGGCAGCGTTTTGATATGTTTCTGGATCCGGCCCTGTTGTTGATGCCTCTTGCGGGAATTGCGGTGATGGTGACCGTGACGATGGGGATAGCTAAAATTGCAGGGTACAAGGGCGGTTTTGCGGCGGCGTTTGTTTTCGGGACCTTCTGGCCGAATGCGACGTATGTGGGGTTGCCGCTCTGCCAGAATGCTTTTGGTCCCGAAGGTTTGGCCAAGGCCGCGATTTATAACGGTTTTGTGCTGCCGTTTGTAATTGTTGCCGGCTATCTGCTCATTGGTTTTTACGGAGCCGGGGACGGCAACATAAAGATTGGCGAACGGATAAAAAATGCATTTATCAATCCCATTCTGCTGTCCGCGGTAGTGGGGATTGTGATCGCACTGATTGCTGAGCAGTTCCGTAGTCCGGAAGGGGAGTTGAATCTTCCTATGCCGGTACTGGCATCGGCCGAACTGTCCGGATCATTTCTGAAACTGATCGGCTCTATGGGGCTCCCGCTGGCGCTGCTTTCCATTGGGGCCTCGCTGAAATGGGAGCAGACCCGGTCTCATCTGGGTGCTTTAAGCTGGTCGGTTGGCTGCAAACTGCTGGTGCATCCGCTGCTGACTCTGTTGCTGATTCTGCTTTTCTGTCCGGAGGCCGATGCGGTGACGAAAGGGGTAGCTGTTATTCTAACAGGAACCCCGAGCGCCGTCGCCATGTATGTGATCAGTTGCCAACTGGGTGTGGAACGCGGATTTGTTTCATCGATGTTGGTACTCAGCACCGCGCTGAGCGTCATCACCATTCCGATCTGGGTTTATGTGGTTACCGGGCTGTAGTTCTCTTCGGGATCTGTGGTGAGCGGAAGATCCAGACAGTAGAATTCAGGAGTTGACGAATTTCCCCAGGAAAACGCCAGATGACCGGAGTATACGGTCACATACTCGCCGTCGGCATTCAGCAGGTCGCATGCACAGGGGTCAGGCATAGCGCCGGTTTTTGCGCCGCGTTTAATGGCATCGCGAACAAACTGCCGCATTTCGGGCGGTATGATGAGTTCAACCATATCTTTGTTAATGGCTTCTTCGAAGCGGTGGCCATACAGCGTTACAGAGGCATCATTCCAATGAAAAATTTTTCCGAAACAGTTATAGCCCTGCACGGCCATCTGCGGATTTAAGGCCAGTATATCCATAAAGGATTCGCGGGTCGGGAATCTATTTTGTTCTTTGGAACTGCATAGTGTGTTGATGATGGTTTTTGCTTCATGAATTGAAAATTGTGTCATCATTGAATCCTTTTCGTGCGTAAAAAGAATTAATAGAGGATACGGGAGTAGTTTTCAAAAACTTTTACACCCTTAAATTGACTAGTATAATCTGCTAAATAAGGAAATAGGACTATGCCTTTGCGCGGCGGAAGTCGCGCGGAGACTCGCCAAGGATGCGGCGGAACTGCCGGGTAAAATAATTGCTGTCGTTGAAACCGACTTCCAGCGCGATTTCTGTGATCGTCAGGTCGGTATTGCGCAGCATTTCCATAGCTTTCTGAATCCGCAGGCGCACCAGATATTCGATCGGGGTCTGGCCGGTGGCTTTCCGGAAAACGCGCATTAGATTGCTCCGCGACATATGGGCAATGTTTAGCAGCTCATCAAGTTTCCAATCTCTGGAATAATCGTTTTCCAAGGCACCGATGACATTGCCGACGCGGAGCAGAGCATGCGCTTCGGTGGTGTCGGAGCTGGTATAGGCCCGCGAAAGATAAACCATCATTTCGAGCAGTTTTGCACGCAGGGCCACTTCTTTTCCGGGTTCATCCTTTTCGCACTCGCGTTCCATTTCGTCGGCCAGCCGCTCAACCCGGGCCAGGGGAACGCGTTTGAGATGCAGACGGCTGGCAAATCGATGCTGCCGGCGGTAGTTAGGTTCCAGCATAAACATGGCGCAATAGCCGGGCATGCGGCGAAGCTCGCCTTCCGGGAGTTCAATTTTATCCGGATCATACATAATATTGATCAGGTCGAGATTCTGTCGCTCATAGAAATAGTGCTTTTGTCGTCCCTGCAGGAGAAAGACATCACCGGCCGTCACCGGAAAGGGAGATCCTTCGAGCATGTGCATGGCATGGCCTTTTGTGACAATTACGAGTTCACAGAAATCGTGACTGTGTTCAATTTCGGTTAGATCGTGCGGGTGTGAAGGTCTGTTTTCTGTATCGGTCCGCACACGGCGAACTGCCAAAGGGAAGCCTGCAAGGCCGAAATAGTGTATACCATCTGCAATAGTCGATTTCATAGACATGGGAATATAGTGCTTAAAATTGGGATGATATTCAAGGCTGTCGTTTCCCGGTTTTGAAATATTAACTCTAGATTTTTAGCGAGGAGACAAGAATGGGTTACTTATTGGGTATAGATATCGGCAGTTCGTCCGTGAAGGCATCGCTGCTCGACAGTAAAACCGGAAAATGCGCCGGCGATGCGCACTACCCGAAAACGGAACAGATTATCGAATCGCCTGAGCCGGGATTCGCTGAACAGGATCCGCAGTGCTGGTATGACACGGCAAAACAGTCTATTGCCGACGCCATGGCTGAAGCCGGGGCTGAACCGGAAGACATTAAAGCGATCGGTATTGCCTATCAGATGCATGGCCTGGTTTGTGTGGACAAAAATCAGGACGTCCTGCGGCCGGCCATCATCTGGTGCGATTCCCGCGCGGTTCCTTACGGTGAAGCCGCTTTTAAAACGCTCGGTGCGGAGCCGTGTCTGAGTCATCTGATGAATTCACCGGGCAACTTTACCGCCGCAAAACTGGCGTGGGTGAAGGAGCATCAGCCGGACATCTACAAAAAGATTGATAAAATCATGCTTCCCGGGGACTGGATGGCCATGAAGCTGACCGGAAAAACCAGCACCACTGCTTCCGGTCTTTCCGAAGGGATGTTCTGGGATTTTCAGGAAGAAGCGCCGGCAAAGTTTCTGATGGACTATTGGGGGTTCAACGAAAATCTGCTGGCTGAAATCGTTCCAACCTTTGGAATTCAGGGCACGGTTTCTGCGGAAGCTGCGGCCGATCTCGGTCTGGCGGAAGGCACGCCGGTTGCGTACCGCGGCGGCGATCAGCCGAATAATGCGCTTTCGCTCAACGTGCTGAATCCCGGAGAAATTGCCGCCACCGCCGGAACGTCCGGTGTTGTGTACGGGGTGACTGAGCAGAAAAAGTATGATCCGCAGTCGCGCGTCAACACCTTTGCGCATGTGAACCACAGTGCCGAAAAGCCGCGTCTCGGGGTACTGCTCTGCATCAATGGAACGTCCAGTTTTATCGCCTGGCTCAAACGCACGCTCGATAATATCTCCTATAAAGAGATGGATGAAATTATTGAAGATATTCCGATCGGTTCCGAAGGGCTGATTGCATTGCCGTTCGGCAACGGGGCCGAGCGCGTGCTGGGTAACCGCGAAATCGGTGCGCAGTTTGCGAATATCGATTTTAAACGGCATACCCGGGCGCATATGTGCCGGGCGCTTCAGGAAGGGGTCGTCTTTTCCTTTATCTACGGCATGGAAGTGATGGAGCAGGCGGGGATCGAGCTGAAAACCATTCGTGCCGGTTTCGCCAACATGTTTATGAGCGATGTATTCTGTGAAACACTGGCCGGGGTCAGCGGGGCAACGATTGAGCTGTATAAAACCGACGGCGCGCTCGGTGCGGCTCGCGGTGCAGGCTACGGGGCCGGAATTTTCCTGTCGTTGGAAGAAGCATTCGCCAACCTGGAACTGAAGAAAAGAATCGAACCGGCGGAAGGTCCGTATAAAGAAGCCTATGCCGCCTGGAAAGCACATTTAGAAACTGTATTAAACTAACGGAGGTACGAGAAATGAGTATTGTGACGGGGAACAAAGAATATTTTCCAGGCATTGGAAAAATTGCCTATGAAGGCAAAGACAGCGATAATCCGCTGGCGTTTAAATGGTACGATGCAAATGCCGTAGTCGGTGGAAAAACGATGAAAGAAACACTGCGTTTTGCCATTGCGTATTGGCATTCATTTTGCGGCGGCGGTGCGGATCCGTTTGGTTCGGCCACACGTCCGATGCCGTGGAACGAGGGTTCCGATGTTGAAACCCGCGCGAAAAATAAAATGGATGCCGCCTTTGAATTCATTACCAAAATCGATGCTGAATATTTCTGCTTCCACGATTTTGATTTGGTTGAAGAAGGGGCGGATCTGGCGGAATCCACGAAACGTCTGGGCATGATCACCGATTATGCAAAAGAAAAAATGGATGCTTCCAGTGTTAAACTGCTGTGGGGTACGGCAAATCTTTTTTCCAACCCGCGCTATATGAACGGTGCAGGTACCAACCCTGATTTCAGTACGGTGGCCTATGCCGGTGCCCAGCTGAAGAATGCCATTGATGCCACGATTAAACTCGGCGGAGAAAACTATGTTTTCTGGGGCGGCCGTGAAGGGTATATGAGTCTGCTTAATACCAATATGAAGCAGGAACTTGATAACTTCGGGAACTTCCTGCGCATGGCGCGCGATTATGCCCGTGCTCAGGGATTCAAGGGTAATTTCTTCATCGAACCCAAACCGGCGGAACCGAGCAAACATCAGTATGATGTGGATGCAGCCACTGTGATCGGTTTCCTGAATGCTCAGGGATTGGCGGACGACTTTAAACTGAATATCGAAGTCAACCATGCCACACTGGCACAGCACACCTTCCAGCACGAACTGCAGGTTGCGGCCGACAACGGCATGCTCGGCAGCATTGATGCCAACCGCGGGGATTATCAGAACGGCTGGGATACGGATGAGTTCCCGGTGAATATCCGTGAAACCGTTGAGGCCATGCTCGTGATTCTTGAATCGGGCGGTCTGCAGGGCGGGGGTACAAACTTCGATGCCAAAATCCGTCGTAATTCCACCGATCTTGAAGATCTCTTCATTGCGCATATCAGCGGCATGGACACATTCGCCCGGGCGCTGGTGATTGCCGACAGAATCCTCAAAGAATCACCCTACCGCAAATTGCGCGCTGACCGGTATGCCAGTTTCGGCGAAGGTAAAGGGGCAGAGTTTGCGGCCGGTAAGCTGACTCTGGAAGAACTTGCGGGAATTGCCGCTGAAAGCGGTGAGCCGGTGCAGATCAGCGGAAAGCAGGAACGCTACGAAGCGCTGATCAACCAGTACATTTAATAGATGTAAGGTGAGGGGGATACCGATGGGGTATCCCCTTTTTGTATACGTGGGGTGATGTCGGTAAAACAGCATAAGGAGAGCGTGGAATATGAGCGAGAAACAAGAAGACACGACAAACATGGGCTTTGTCATTCTGATCAGTATTGTGGCCACAATAGGAGGATTTCTTTTCGGCTTTGACAGTGGAGTGATTAATGGAACCGTTGATGGTCTTTCCGAAACCTTTGGTTCCAATGCGGCCGGCACCGGTTTTGCGGTGGCTTCAATGTTGATCGGCTGTGCCATTGGTGCATTTTTTGCCGGAACGCTGGCCGATAAAGCCGGCCGGCGCGCCATCCTGATTGTTTCGGCGGTCTTTTTTTCAGTCAGTGCCTGGGGCTCCGGCATTGCGGACGGTAAGTCTGAGTTTATTGTTTACCGTCTGCTCGGCGGTTTGGCCGTTGGGGCGGCTTCGGTTCTGGCACCGGCTTATATTTCGGAAGTTGCGCCGGCAAAATACCGGGGAACTCTTTCGTCGATTCAGCAGATTGCCATTATCTCCGGCCTGTTTATCGCTGCATTGAGTAACTATATGATTGCGAAATCGGCCGGCGGCTCCACGTTGGAATTTGCCTGGGGATTCGATGCCTGGCGCTGGATGTTCTGGGTTGAGCTTGTTCCGGCGATTACATTTTTCTTTGCGCTACTGGCGATTCCGGAGAGCCCGCGTTTTCTCGTGGCATCGGGTAAAAAGGAAAAATCGATCGGTGTTCTTACCCGCCTGATGGGGGCCGAAAGTGCAGCGTCCAAATATGCAGAGATCAATAATTCTCTCGCAGGCGATCACCACAAGCCGAGCCTGAAAGATATTGTGGATAAAAAACACGGGGTGCGTCCGATTGTCTGGGTGGGGATCGGCCTGGCGACATTCCAGCAGTTTGTCGGTATCAATGTTGTGTTCTACTACAGCGCGGTGGTCTGGCAGGCCGCCGGATTTTCGGAAGGGCAGGCCCTGTTAACTACGGTGATAACCAATGCATTCAGTATTGCCGCCTGCGTCGGGGCAACGGCACTGGTTGATCGAGTCGGCCGCAAACCGCTGCTGCTGGTCGGTTCCATCGGCATGTCGATTTCGCTGGCGATTATTGCGGTGGTTTTTGTGACTGCCGGGGTTGTGGATGGAAAGCTTGCGTTGACGTCGACCACGGGGCCGGTTGCGCTGGTATCACTGATTGTCTACACCGTGTTCTTCAATATTTCGTGGGGGCCCATCATGTGGGTCATGCTCGGCGAAATGTTCCCGAACCAGATTCGCGGTTCCGGCCTGGCGATTGCCGGACTGGCCCAGTGGGGATCCAACTTTCTGGTTACCTGGACGTTTCCGATGCTGCTGGCGGGAATCGGACTGGGCGGTGCTTACGGCATCTATACTGCCGGTGCGGTGATATCAGTATTCTTCGTGATGAAGTTCGTGCAGGAAACCAAAGGAGTTGAACTCGAAGATATGAAAGGCTGAGCTTCAGAATATTGAAAACCTGAATCTATTGAAACGCACCGGAATTCCGGTGCGTTTTCAGTTTCGGGTTTCAAGGAATGCGTCCCAGAGGGCGCGATTGATATGAAGACTGAGCAGGGTATCCTGACGGAGGGAATAGAATTCCGTGAGAAACGTCTCCGGATTGCTTTCAAAATCCGGGCCGGCAATGACGAGTGCGGGTTGGATTCCCCCCGGGACTTCAGTGGCATCGGTCCAGTATCCCACGTTTGGAAAGCGGCGAAGATAGAACGGAAGCGGCCAGGTGGAATCCGGTGAGGCAATGACCTGTACGTATATATTTTCCCCGTCGGCGCTGACCTTCGCAATTTCCCCGATTCGGTTAACCAGGTTTTTAAAGTCCGGTGCGGTATGGGCATAGACATAGGGATTACGGTAATCCGCAGCATAGCGGAAGACCGTGCTTTCGGCCAGACGGTAGGTTTTATAAACCGGCCAGGCGAGCAGCAGCAGAATCGTGGTTTTCACAAAACGAACTGCACTTGGAATGGTGATTTTATCTGCACAGCAGTTGAGTATGGAAGCCACCGCAATACCGGCGAGCAGGATCCACCCGTGAAGGAAAGAGAGGATGCACCAAGGTGTTTTGTATGAAATAACGGAATAGGCCAGCGTCAGCAGGAGTGTGTAGAACATGATGAACCGTGCGAGGCCGAGATCGATCTCCTTCGGCAGTTTTTTCCGAAGGATGGAAATGCAGCCGAGCAGGCCGAGGCCGAAGAACAGTCCTTCGCTCCATCGTGGGCCGCCGTCGAATCGGTAATTCGTCAGCATGCGTAAATAAAAATTCCAGGGATGTACATGTTCGGTGTCTACTCCGGTTCCGCGCGCAAAGTAGCCTTTGAAGGCCAGAACCGCATCAACGGGGCCCTCCATGTTGGTGAAGAAAGAGGAAAACAGCAGAAAGGCAATGAAGACGGCCGCGATCAGTCCCAGTGCGATATTTTTAAGCGGGAAGTGGGTGATATGTGCCAGCAGGGCGCAAAGTACAGCGGCTCCGAAGATCGCGGCATAAGAGATAATCGCGGTTTCTTTGGTGGCAAACATTAAACCGAGTGAAAGTCCTGCGACAACAGCCCAGAAGCGGGAACCGATCCGGATCGAGCGCCATCCTGCGGCAATGGCCATGAATGTGAAGAAAACGAGCAGAATTTCCTGAATATAAAAGCGGCTGTAATACGCCATGCCTGGCGATACCGCTGTGAACAAGGCTGCGGCACAGACTGCGGTTGCACCGAGTCCGTTCCGAAGGAGTGGAATGGCGAGAATCAATAGAATTCCGAAAAATACCGGTACAGCGCGATAGGTGGTTTCTGTGGAATCCGCAAAGGTTTCAACACCGGTTATCCAGCTGACCGGGAGCGTGAGATAATAAAGTGATGGGCCGTGATGGTCGTCGGCATCGTATTCATAGGTTCCCTCTTCGAGGAGAATACCGAAACGGTAGGCCTGATTGGCCTCATCATGATGCAGCGGCCGATCGGACAGGTGGGGAATACGCAGCGTCAATCCTGCAAGAACGAGCAGCAGCATGGCGATGGGAAACACTTTATTCATGCGGGTGAGGATAACCCTTTTCCAATGATTGGAAATAAAAAACCCGGAGGCGGCCGCCCCCGGGTTCACATTCAGAAATACAGTACGGTTTATTTACCGAAGACTTCCACTTCGATGTAGTGGTTCATGTCAGATCCGGTGGAACCGTTGGAGTACAGGCGAACGTACTGCCCTTTGACGCCCTTGGCATCAACCAGTTTGCCTTTGTTGGTTTCGATGTATTCCTTGGCTTTGCCGACACCGAGGCCGGCAGAATTGTCGTGATCATTGTTGAAAACGGTGGTTACGCCTTCAACGAATTCAGCATCGTCGGAAACCTGAATGATGATATCACGGTAGGCACGGGCCTGTGCATGGTAGTGCCACAGGGCAACGGCATAAACGGTTTTGGCTTCGCCGAGATCGATCTGTACCCACTGTACGCCGGGGCCGAGTTCCACATAAGACCCGTCAGCGCCGTCTTTATCGGCGTCGGTGATGTATTCGAGTTCACCGATGACCGGAAAGTCGTCCGAGCTGGTAACCTCTTTGCCTTCGGCTACATTGACGGTGCCTTTCGGAACCATGATTTCCGGAGCAGGAGTGCCCGGTTTTTCCAGATTACGCGTACGAATCTGTTTCGGGGTTCCGGCAAACAGCGGTTTGGGCAGTTCGAGTTCAAGCTTTTGCATTTCTTCAGCAACCGCAGAGCCGGTAACGAGGGCTGCGAGGGCTGCAACAGTTACGATTTTCAATTGATTTTTCATTTCTATTTCCTCCGTAAATTCGAGCGGATAATCTATCCCGCACGTGGGTTGGTTGTCTTGTATATAAAACGAAGGGTGTTGTACATTTCAGACACCGATTTTTATTAACGTTTCATCAGGTTCGACGACATATGCCGTAATTTCCGGGTGTTTTTTGCAGAGTGCTTTGATCTTTTCATTTTCCATCATCATGAATGCCGTGGAAAGTGCATCCGCTTTTGCGGCTGATGGATGAATGGCCCAGGCCGCCAGATGACGCTGCGCCGGCTTTCCGGTTTTCGGATTGATGATGTGAGCACCTTTAACTTCGGTTCCGGAGCCGCTCAGGGCCCGGTTTTTAAGCGTGACTTCAGAGAGACCGACCTTTTCTCCCCAGGGCCCGCCGACGCCCAGTGTCCATTCCCGGCCGAGTGCAAGTGCTGTACTTCCGCCCCCGTTGAGCACCACCTCATTCATCTCCCAGTCTTCAAGAATGGTGGTCACATCGTCCAGCGCATAGCCTTTGCCCAGCCCGCCGAGATCGAGAGACGCTTTTCCGCCAGCCTTCCAGCCGACCCTGAAATTTTCCCGGTCAATTTCCAGCCATTGGAAACCGGAACCCAGTGTTGGATCAAAAAGTCCGCCGGTCGACCGATACGCCCACATGGCGGTTTCCAGACAATCGATTACTTCGGAACTTACGCGAATGGATTCGCCGGCCTTCAGCAGATTAATCTGTCCGATATCACTGCCGGGATTATATTTGCTCAGCAGGTTTTCAAGCTGATCAATGCGGCGGAATATCGCACCGGCAGTCTGGCGCGCATATTCCCGGTTTTCTGAATCAATGATCACCTCGAACGAGGTGCTCATTGATTCGTGGGAAAAATGGTGGACGGTTTCGTTCATCGGTTTTAAAGCTCTCGCACCCAGATATTCCGGTAGCGGATCGGGTTGTTGTGGTCCTGCAGCAGGAGCGGTCCTTTTTCCGGGTGGGGGATGTATTTCGGCAGTTTCTTATAGGTTGAAAGTCCGAGGAATTCAGTGTTGTGCTGAACTACCACACCATTGTGGATTACCGTGGCTGCTGCAGGGGATATCACCTTGTCACCGTCAAACCGCGGTGCCCGGAATATAATGTCGTAGGTCTGCCATTCACCGGCAGGGCGGCAGGCATTGGCCAGTGCAGGATGCTGACCGTAGAGTGCTGCGGTCATACCGTCGGCATAGGAGGTGTTTTCATAGCAGTCGAGTACCTGAATTTCGTATTTACCCATAATGAAAACGCCACTGTTTCCACGGCTTTGGCTTTTTTTACTCAGATCGTTCGGGCTGTTCGGTGCCATCCATTCAAGATGAATCTGGCAGTCGCCGAACTGCTTTTTACTGATCAGACTGCCGGTGCCGTTGATTTCCATATATCCGTCCTGAACCTTCCAAAGTGCTTCCCCTGTAGGGTTGTAGCGCTTCTTTTTATTGGTGCTCACGGTGCCGACCCATTCGGTCAGATCAGTGCCGTCAAACAGCACATAGGCATCTGATGGCGCCAAAGCGGCGGTTTTCCCCGGCGTGACCACCGGTGGAAGAGGGCGGTTGGCATCATGCACACGATAACCGTCCGGAAGGAAAGGGTTGTTTGCATGCGGATTTTTTTTTCCGGCAGCGAATACACTGACTGCGGCTGCAAGCACCGTGAAGGCAAGGATCGTTTTTTTCATTTTTTATCTCCGATAAAAAAACGCCCGGGAAATCGGATACCGATTTACCGGGCGGAATACTTCAGGGTTAATGGCTGCTTTTTTTTGCGCAGATGCAGCCCATGACGGCGGCAATAAGGCTCACCACAGCGGCGGAACGATGCACAACAATGGCGGTGTGCTGTCCGTGTGTTCCGAGGATCGGGAACATGGCCAGCAGTACGCTGAGGATCAGCACAATACCGCTGATCAACAGCACCCAGAACCAGAGTCCGCCGCTCTTCGCGCGGACCACAGCATATACCACCAGTGCGACGGCATAGAAGGCGCCGAATCCGGTATGGCTCAGCAGCGGGAAGCCGCCCAGCGGATACGAAACCGGCCAGCCGAACAGGAAGCCGGTCACTGCCAGTCCCAGCATACAGACCATCAGCACGATTTTCACCGGGCGTGTGTTGATCTCTTTTTCATCTGTGGTGTTGATCAGCTTATAAATCAGCGGCAGACCTGCAGCCAGTGCAATCAGAACCAGCAGCAGTGAAAGGTTGCTCATGATGCATTTGAACAAAGACCGCACTTTAAAGGAGCTGCCGAACAGTTTATTGAAACCGGCACTCACTTGCTGGAATTCATGCATCGGAACCGCTTTCGCGCTGTCGGTCAACAGGGGGCCGGTGGCCGTTACCGTACCGAACAGGAAGGAGGAATCTTCCGCATGACATTCTGTACAGGACTTTGCACCGAGCGACTGCGCCGTACCCCGCACATCGTGACCCAGCGGCCAGGACACCGGCTCAGCCGATTCATGATCGGAATCCACAAGCGTATCGCCGGAAAGATCAAATTTCCGACCATTGGAAATATAGGAAGAGCCGTTGCCCAGCTTCTTGAGCATCTTCACAACCTGCTCTTCATTGAAGGCTTTATCGGTACCGACAATATCGGTCACGGCTTTTTCCACAAACGGATTTACCAGTTTTTTACCGTCCTTGGTATACCAGCCGTCGACCAGCGCGGTATTGGTTCCCACCAGCCAGCCATCCTGCATTTCGAACTGTTTTCCTTTGGAGGCGAGGATGATTTCAAGAGGCTCGAAAGCCTTCATAATCCCCAGAACCCGTTCTTCGGCATCATAATCCAGCTGTTCGGCATTGACGTCGAATTCAGGAATGGTGGAGACGATGTTGCTGGGAGTTTTCCAGGCCCATGTAACCGTCAGGTCGGTCTGTTCCAGAAGGTCCAGCCCGCCGTCGGCATTCTGCGCATAAACCTTACCTTCGGCAATATACACAGGTTCACCAATCGGAAACGGTGTGGCATCATCAATACTGCCCCAGATTGCCAAGGTACCGGCAACCTGTTCCGCAGTGTCCAGAATGCCTTCAGCAGCTTCTGCGATAACATCTTCAGGCAGGGGATTACCTTCGGCATCGGCCCAGAACGCCGGCCACATCATACGGCGGGGTTCAATCTTGCCTTCGTCGTTCCGGACATACACCGGTTCCACAATAAACGGAGATTCGGTATACCACTGCGCCCGGCCGTAAATGCCGAGTTTGTTGGCGCGAGACGTACGGATCAGCTGAGGTTCTTCCGCCGGTTTCAGACCGGAGTGGCAGGCGGTGCAGGTCAGCTCTTCGAAGTGAACCGGAGGAAGCCCTTTATGATAGGCCACCGGAGCACCGGCCTGACCGGCAATCATGCCTTCTTCGGTATGGCAGGCCGCACAGCTCATCGTTTCCGTGGTTCCGCGCAGCATCTGGTGATCTTCACCGTTCCGGTGACAATCCACGCAGGACAAACCGGCTGCTGCATGCACATCGCCGGGAACATCCATACGGGATGCGGTGACCGGATGCGTGGAGTGGCACTGCACGCAGTTGCGGTCCTGCGGCCGTCCGATGTCGAACCACATCCGATGTTTGGAATCGAACAGGGTTTCGTCAAAATCCGCGGAAGGCGGAACGCGGTAGACTTTATCGTCCGGGCTGCCGCCCATATACATATTCCACCATTCCGGCATGCGCGAGGCCATGCCGCCCACTTCGGCCATGCCCGAAGCCGCTGTTGAAGCCCAGCGGAAGTTTTCGCGGGCAATCTGTTTCGACCATTCTGTCATGTCCTGACGGTGCGAATTGTTGTGGCACGCCAGACAGTTCATTTCCAGCCCGCCGGAAATCTCCCAGCGCGCATCCGGATCGGCCAGCTTATCCTCCGGATCGCTGATCGATCCGCCGGGCAGGTGGCTGCCGAACTGTTTCGTGAATTCCCAGGCCGAAAGATTCATGCGTTCGGCCGGAACCTGAACACCGATGGTTTCATCGACCACAATCCAGGGTTCCGTGGTGCGGCCCTCGCCAGCCCCTTTAAAATGCGAACCGCCATGAATTTCTTCATAGTCGTGGCACGCACCGCACGTCATCTTCGATGAAAACGGCAGGTTTTCCGGCAGGGAGGTGTTGATTTTCTGGCCATCTTCCGAAAAGAGCGGAATGCGATGTACGGGCGTAGTACGTGAGCCGTCGAAATGGGAAGCACTGACCGAAACGGCCATGCTTAATGCCAGTGCGGTTCCGAGCAATTGCCGATTGCCGATTGCTGATTGCCGATTGGATTGCGGGGTAAAAGCAGCGCTATTCAATCGGAAACCAGAAATCTTAGATCGGAAATCCGAAAAAAGATTTATTTTTTTCATACGTGAAAGTCCGATTTTTTGAATTCAATTTTCTGGCTGGTTGCGACGGCCTTGTTTACCGACAAAACGGCAACAGCGGTTTCGTAACCTTTTTCCGCAGGGCAGTTCAGTTCGGTTCCGTAGCGGATGGCATTGAAGAAGTTTTCCAGATGCGGCTGATGGGCCGGTTTGGAAAGATCGACCGGAAGCGGCCATCCGGTGGCTGCTTCCGTCACCCGGACGTCAACCGCTTTATTTTTTGTAGCGGTCTTTTTAATGGCGGTCGGTTTGGCTTTGATCAGTCCTTTTGCCGCGAGGGCCTCCCACTGGGCTTCCGGGGCATGCGCTTCGCGGAATACCGCGTTGCCCTGAGCCGGAACTTCGGCGATTTCAAGGTACCCGTTGGTGCCGCGGAAGGCCTCGGAGAATCCGCCGCGTCCGGTGGTGGTCTGCGTTTCATAGAAAGCGCGGGCTGTGCCGTTCGGGGTTTCAAATTCATAAATGGCCATGACATTGTCGTACCATTCGCGGTGGGAATAAAAATCATTACCGCCCGAAGCGATGACTGATTTTGCATTGGTTTCCCAAACCCATTCGAAAATATCAATCTGGTGAGAGCCGAGGTCGACAATCGGACCCCCGCCGTACTTCTTGTACCAGCGCCAGTTACGGAACTCCATCATGGAGTTATAACCAAATTGGTCCAGAACTTCTGCCGGAACCGGAAATTTGGCGGGATAGCCGATATCATCGGCTTTTGCACGGTTCCACTGTGCCGTTGCCGTGGTCACCTGGCCGAGCAGTTTTTCCTCGAGAATCAGTTTGTCGATGGCGTGCAGATAACGCGGGTTGGAGCGACGCTGATGGCCGATCTGAAGCAGCTGGCCGGTGGCTCTCTGTGTTTTTACCATCGTGGCGGCTTTTTCCAGCGAGTTCGACATCTCTTTTTCGCAATACACATGCAGACCGGCCTCCATGCACGCATTGGCATGTTCGGCATGCATCCAGTCCGGAGAGGCCACAACGACGGCATCGAGCTCATCCTTATGATTGGCCAGCATCTCCTTGTAATCTACATAGCTTTTCGGCATTTCACGCTGCTGACTGTACACATAACGGGTGCCGTAGCGCAGGTTGTATTTTTCCCAGATGTCGCACACCGCTTTGATGCGGATGCCCGGAATTCGCACGCAGGACTGCATCAGGATCTGGCCCTGAGCCCCGGCGCCGATAAAGGCGATATTCAGCTGATCTGGGTTCTTTCGGGCCGAAAGCTCCGCATTTTCCACCGCGCGCGCCTTCAGCGACGCCAATACGGTTCCGGCCGCAGCCGTGTGCATAAATTGAGTTCTATTCATCATCATCCCCCGACTAATTTGTGTATTAAATTAACAAATTGCTTTTCTACTCGGTCTAATTCTCTTCATCAACAAAAAAAACTCCGCTCTCCCGTAGAGAGAAAGACAAAAGAGTGTTTCTTGTATTTATGTAGGCCAATCTATACTTACTGCCAGCGTAAGTCTTGTAGAATCAACGCCGGGACTTGTACAAAACGGACAATCAACAGGATGAATAAAAACAAAAAAAGCGCCCCGATTCAGGAGCGCTTTTGCGATTTTTTTTAGAGAACAGCTAGTTTTTTGCGGTTTCGATTGATTGTTGAGCATACGCCTTCATCCGCTCATTATCCGTCAGCTCCACATAATGTTCGAGGTGGGGAATCGCCATTTTTTTAAATTTCCAGTGCCAGGTCTGTTCAATCATCGCCTGTCCGGCTTCGTCGACCACTTCGGGATTATCGATGTACGGTGCAATAAACTGAATTACGTCCTCACTTTTGTACCGTTTCACCGTCGAGAGAATCATACGGATTTCCTCGGGCCGGGAGGCAAGCTCCGCCGCATTTTTACACATCGGAAGCGTTTCCGCCTCAGTATTAGAGGTTCCGGCCAGGCGAATATAACCGCGAAGAGCGAGAAGCTGATATTTATCATCATCCACATTTTTCGCGAGTTCCAGCAGCTGGTCCGCCACATCGGGATTCGGCCAGTTACACAGTCCGCGGATCGCAGCATCGCGCGCCAGCGGATCTTTACTCGTCATTGCCTGCTCAAGCAGGCCGCGCGCGTTTTCCCCTCCGATGCTTCCTAATGAGCGGATAACGGCATAGAGCACTTCTCCGTCCGCTTTATCATAGGCGGCGATCAGCGTTGCCGCGCAGGCGTCGGGGTCCGGCATACGCTGGGCGGCCTGGGCAATCGATTTTTCCAACGCCTGGATTTTTTTCTTATTATCCGTTTTCAACAGCAGATCGGCATAAGTACTGAACGTATCGACTTGAATCAGATTGGCCATGCCGCTGATGGCCGCCGCGCAGGTTCGGCTCCAGTCTTTGGAAGCCCATTCCGCAAATTCGGGAAGCGCATCTTCGGCCTGGCGGTCGGAAAGACAGTTGATATATTGAACTTTCACCTTTTCGTCTTTGGCACTTTTCAGTGCATCAAGAATCGCGGCATCAAGCCCCTCGGCATTTGCGGCACACAAAGCATCGAAAGCGGTCTGATCGGATGTCGCCGCCGGAATCAGCTGAAAAGCCGCTGCTCCGCCGATCTGACCCAGCGCATAGACCGCCGCTTTTCGAACTTCATCGTTTTCCCGCTGCATTTTTTCTGCGGCAAAAGCTTCGCCGGAAGCCTCGCGGCGAACCGCCAGTTCATTAAGCACAAGAAGTTCAATTTCCGGATCTTCCGATTCAACCGCTGTCAGCGATTCAGTCGGAAGCTGAGGAAGCAGTGAAAACGCCGTTTTCCGAAGTTCGGAATCTTCACGTTCCAAAATCTGGAAAATGGCGTCGGCGGCGTTGGCCGGATCGGCCTTCACCATAGCACCGAGTGCTGCGGAACGGATGGCCGGATCTTTATCAGTCAGCATTTCGGCATATACCTTTTTATCGGTATTCGCCGAAAAGAGTCCGAAAAAGGAGGGTTTTACCCCCTCAACGGCGGACAGCTGCGCTTTTTTCCAAACCTTGGAAAACTGCGGGGCGACCTCGGCCTGAGCCAACGCTTTAACCGCTTTTTTACCGCCGATGTTTCCAAGGGCGGTGATGGCGGTAAACTGGAGGTCGGCATTTTCGGATTCCAGGAACGGAGCAATTTCAGCAATCGCTTCCGGGGTTCCGCGGGCACTGAGGGTGCTGATGATGCCGGCCTGAAGTTCCGGAGAGGCTTCGGGCAGGGCGTTCAGTAGGGCCTTATCGGCAGCATCGTCTTCCAAGCCCTGGAAGACCATGCGGACAAATGCGGAGAGATCCGCATTCAGCAGTTCGTTTTTCAGCACCGGAACGCAGGCTTCAGAGGCGCAATGGCGAAGCAGGCGGCAGGTGTACTGTTTGCCTTCAAGCGTGGTTTCCGGGGATTGAAAAATTGCAAGCAGCTCATTTTCCAGGGTTTGGAAATTTTCCGGTTCGGTTCCGAAAACGAGGGTTTCGATGGGGCGGCGTATTTTCTGGTCCTGATCCGTTGTCAGGGTTTTCAGCGCCTCAAGCTGAGCGCCGGCAACGGATGCGGCAAAAACGAAGCAGAGGGTGGATAATCGTAAATTCATGTGGCGTATCCTTATTTGATTTCGTCCGGAACATCGTAGTCGCCAAGGGCATACTGAATGCCGGCGAGGTAGTGCTGGAGAATTCGGTTGTCCCAGAAGATGTGGTGGTTGTGGCCCATCGAGCAGTAAAAGACGCGCCCTTTTCCTTCCTGACGCACCCAGGTGACCCCGAAATCGCCATCGGTTCGGGTCACTTTATCCGGTTTTCCGCCTTTTACCGCTTTTGTGTCCGGGTCCTCCATATCCAGGCTGACAATGACGCGCTGATTATCGCGGGAATAGGGTTCTTTAAACTGATAGATTTCATCTTTCACCTTAAAGGATTCACCGTGGAAGCATGCGTTGACGGGATGGTCCGGTTCATTGAGTTTCATCTGAACGGTGCAGCTGGCAGTCCATGGATGGCCGCAGAAGAGGCCGCCCATCATTTTTGCACCTTCCGACCAGCCGTAGAAATTATCCGTGGCGGCGTGAATGCCGATCATGCCTTTTCCGTCGCGCACAAATTTCAGCAGCGCCTGCTGCTGTTCGGGGGTCGGCTTGAGCCGGGTGGTGCTCAGGAACAGAACGGCATCGAACTTTTCCAGATCCGTGTCGTTGAACAGGTCCAGTTCCCGCGTTTCCTCAATAGTATAGGCCCCGGTCTGTTCGCCCATCAGTCGGATGGCCTCCACGCCAATGGCAATAGAGCCGTGTACAAATCCTTCGCAACGCGTAACAACCAGAATCTTCCGGGCTTTTTTCGGTTTGGCCGGCGCTTTTTCCGGAAGAGCTTTTTTTACATTGGCGATGTGTTCCGGTTTGGCGGGGCCTTGCAGATTTTTATTTTTCTGAGCCGCTGCTCCGCCGGTAAGTGCTGCAGCAAGAATGAAGGTGATCCATATTTTCATCATGAAATTCCTTTTTTAAAGAACCCAGGGTTCGCGGAATGCCCGGGTGAGCATGCCGTTGGCGACGGGATCGTTGGTGATGATTTCGTGTTCCGGATCCCATTTGAGGGTGCGGCCGGTGTAGATCGCGAGTTCGCCAAGCAGACCGGCACTGATGGAACGATGTCCGGTTTCGGCCGGACAGATGCACGGCCGGCGGCTTTTCACGCAGTCGATAAAGTTTCGGTGATGATCCCGGCTTTCATAGAGGCGAATGCCATTACTCGGAATGGGATCTTTCAGCATGCTTGGATCGCTGGCTTCGATTTTTTCACGGGTAACCAGTATTTCGCCCTCTTCGCCGACAAAGCGGACGCCGGGGCCGTATTTGCTGGTGACTTTGATCAGGGAGCCGTCGGCATATTTCAGATCGAAATCGAAGGAAGTAATCACATTAAACAGATCACTGTCGGCAAAGCCGCCTGTGCCGCTGATTTCCACCGGTCCGGTTTCATCAAGCCCGAGTGCCCAGTGGGAAATGTCGATATTATGTCCGGCCCAGTCGGTAATCTGCCCGCCCGAAAAATCGCGCAGCCAGCGCCAATTCCAATGCATGGAACCGCCCCGGCCGAGATCACGGTGCGGCTGCATGGGTGCCGGGCCGAGCCACATTTCATAGTCCAGTTCTTTCGGAACCGGAACTGTTTTTGCAGAACCGCCGCCGTAGCCGCCGGGCAGGCGGGCCTCGGCAAATTTGATTTTCCCGAGCCGTCCGTTGCGCACCAGTTCACACGCCATGCGGAACCGTCCATCGGACCGCTGTTGTGAACCGGTCTGCCAGATTACGCCGTTGCGTTCCACGGCTTCGACAATGGCACGCCCTTCCGGAATCGTGCGGGCGAGCGGTTTCTGGCCGTAGATATCTTTTCCGGCATTGGCTGCCGCCACGCAGATGATGCCGTGCCAATGATCGGGCAGCGCATGGAAGACCGCATCGATATCATCGCGGGCGAGCAGTTCGCGATAGTCGCTATATTCGGCGCAGTCGGAATTACCGTATTTTGCATCAATGGTCCGTTTTCCGTTTGCGCGGTGACGGGAATCAACATCGCACACGGCGAGCAGCCGGGTGTCGGGCTGATTGAGCAATCCTTTGAGGTTGCCCATGCCCATGGAGCCGGTGCCGATACCGGCAATGGTGATCGTGTTGCTGGGGGCTGATGCACCAAGCACCGAGGAGGGGACAATGGCCGGAAATCCGGCGGCCACCCCCGCAAGCGCCGAGGTTTTCAGCAGATTGCGTCTGGAAAGGTTCGGGTTCATAACGTTCTCATTATTTGATAAATCAAAACCCGCCGCGACGAACCGCGGCGGGCAGGTTTAAGGTTTAGCTGTCAAAGGCTTCGTCAAACACGCGGTCGGACTTTTCAAAATCCACCTTTTTCGTGAACGCGCAGGATTCGGTTCCTCCGGCCACGCGGTCCATTGCGGCGTCTTCCCATTCAATGGAAAGCGGGCCCTTATAATCCTGGGCATTCAGTGTGCGGATGATGTCTTCAAAGTTCACATCGCCGCGGCCCACACTGCGGAAGTCCCAGCCCCGGCCGGGCGTACCGAAGTTGAGGTGGGAGCCGAGAATACCGCTTTCGCCGTCGAGGGTCACTGCCGCGTCCTTCATGTGCACATGGTAGATGCGGTCGGGGAAGGCCTTCAGGAAGCGGACCGGGTCCACGCCCTGCCAGATCAGATGAGACGGATCGAAGTTAAAGCCGAAGGCTTCGCGGTGACCGATGGCTTCGAGTGCGCGCCGGGCAGTGATGATGTCGAAGGCAATTTCGGTGGGGTGCACTTCGAGGGCAAACCGAACGCCCTGTTTATCGAACACATCCAGAATCGGATTCCACATTTTGGCAAAATATTTAAAGCCGTCTTCGATCATTTTTTCCGAGGCCGGCGGGAACGAATAAAGCATGTGCCAGATCGAGGAACCGGTGAAACCGTTCACGACTTCCACACCCATGTTGGCCGCCGCTTTTGCGGTATTCTTCATGGTTTTTACCGCCCATTTGCGCTGTCCTTCCGGATCGCCGGCCAGTTCCGCCGGTGCAAACATATCGGAACGGCCGTCGTTATTGAGGTCGCAGACCAGCTGTCCGGCGAGGTGGTGACTGATGGCATAGCATTCGAGACCGTGGTCTTTCAGCAGTTCGCGTTTTTCCCGGCAGTATTTTTTGGAACGCGCGGCTTTATCGACTTCCATATGGTCGCCCCAGCAGGCGAGTTCCAGGCCGTCGAAGCCCATTTTCTTGGCCAGCGGGGCCAGTTCTGCAAGCGGTATGTCCGCCCACTGTCCGGTGAATAGGGTTACAGGTCTTCCCATGGGTTTTCTCCTTTAAAGTTTGGTCCACTCGGCGTTGTTGTTGGAACTTTCGACAACCGCCTTGATAAATTTCATACCGATCACGCCTTCCTTGACCCCCGGGAAATCCTTCTCCAGGTCGGTGGGTTTACGTTTGGCTTCTTTTGCCAGAATGGTATCCGCAAAATTGCAGTAGTTATTGGCAAAGGCTTCGAGGAAGGCTTCCGGATGCCCGAAGGGCAGGCGTGTTGCACGGCCGGCCGCTTCGGAGCGTTCGCCGACATAGTCGTTGCCGCGTTTCCAGATCTGGGTCGGTTCACCCAGTTTGTCGACATAGAGCCAGTTCGGATGTTCCTGATGCCATTCCAGCGATCCGTCTTCGCCGTGAATCCAGATGGCGAGGTTGTTTTCCTGGCCGATCGAAACCTGGGATGCGTGCAACAGACCTTTGGCCCCTTTGGAGAAGCGCAGCAGGCAGTTGCCGTCGTCATCGAGCCGGCGGCCTTTAACAAAGGTGGTCAGATCGGCAGCCACTTCGCGGATGGTCAGCCCGGTAATGTATTCCGCGAGATTTGCGGCATGTGTTCCGATGTCGCCGATGCAGCCGGCAATGCCCGATTTTTTCGGGTCGGTGCGCCAGGAGGCCTGCTGATTGCCTTCTTTTTCGGTGGCGCGCGCCAGCCAGCCCTGCGGATACTGTACGATGACTTTGCGGACTTTTCCGATATCGCCGTCTTTCACCATGTCTTTGGCCAGTTTGACCATCGGGTAGGCGGTGTAGTTATGCATCAGGCCGAAGACCTTTTTCGATTTCTGAACAATGGTTTTCAGTTCTTCCGCTTCTTCCACGGTCAGGGTCATCGGTTTTTCGCACATAACGTTGAAACCGGCTTCCAGAAACGCTTTGGCAATCGGGAAATGAGTGTGGTTCGGGGTGCAGACGGAAACAAAATCGATGCGCTCATCGGCCGGCAGGGCCAGCTCGCCGTCGATCATTGACTGTACATCGTTGTAGGTACGGTTTTTGTCGATACAGAGTTCTTGGCCCATTGCCCGCGATTTTTTCGGATCGATGTCAAAGGCACCGGCCACGATGTCGATTTTACCGTCGAGGCGCGCGGCTTTTCGGTGTACGTCGCCGATGAAAGCGCCGGGGCCTCCGCCGACCATTCCCATTTTGAGTTTTCTATCCATGATTGACCTCCTGTGTTAGTTAAAGATTATTTAAGGAATCCGAGCGCAACGGCAAGGATGATAAGAAGCAGGCAGGCCGGAAGCAGAAGCTTGAGGCTTTTCTGAATGGTTGAATTGCCGGCCATATTACCGATGGTTTTCGGAATGATTACGCCGCCGAGCAGGCCGACCGCGAAAATGATGCCGAAGATGCTGCCGTAAAGTTCCGGTGAAAACTTGGAAAAGGTGACCCCGACGGTGGTGGGGAAACAGGGTGCAAATGAGAATCCGGCTGCTGCGGCGAGAAGATTTGCCGTTTTTGCGCCTTTGCATCGGGTCATCGCCAGAATAATCAGTCCGGCCGCAAGAGCGGCTCCGGCGATGTAGTAACCGCCGAAAACGGTGACTTTCGGAAGGGCACTGAAAACAAGA
The DNA here is from genome assembly GCF_034531395.1 of Pontiella agarivorans. Classification (NCBI taxonomy): domain Bacteria; kingdom Pseudomonadati; phylum Kiritimatiellota; class Kiritimatiellia; order Kiritimatiellales; family Pontiellaceae; genus Pontiella; species Pontiella agarivorans. The sequence goes on from NZ_JARVCO010000010.1 coordinate 150,528, forward strand.
CGGCCAACCATCATGGCGATGGCGAACATGGAAAGCAGATTCTGAGCAGATGCATCAGCTTTGGTTTCATCCGTGTCCGGCGTTTCGTTCATAATCACTTCCTTGCCGAAAGCCGGAAGCCAGTTGCAGAACGAAGATTCGAGCGCGATATAGCAGAACAGAACAAATGCGGCCAGAAGGACGGCCGGCTTGGCCAGTAGGGCGACCGCATCGCCAATGGCGAAAGCGTTGGCGGATTCGGGATACGTTGCCGTTGCCGCGAACACTACGGGAATCAGAATAATGACGCCGAGGGCGGAAACCGCTTTTTCATAACTCGTTTTACGGAAAAGAAAACTGACGATCATCGGGGTCAGGAACAGACCAAGGCCGAAAAATACATTGCCCATATTGCTGGCTTCCGCCGGTTTTTCACCGCCGAAAAGTACCTGGGGAATCAGTGTGTTGCCGGCCGTATTGAGTGCCATGGCCCCGAAGCCGAGCAGCAGGCAGGCGATGAGCGTGGTGGTGTAGCTTTTGGCATAGGCCAGTAGGAAAATGACCACGGCCGTAACCACAAAACCGAACATGGCTACCGGTTTATACCCCACCTGATCGGTGACGACTCCCATAATCAGTGATGCGACCAGTGAGGTGAACATGAAGGCTGAAATCAATGAACCGAATTTTCCCTGATCAATTTTTAACCGGGGCATGAGTTTAACACTGACCGATCCTAACAAGGCAAAGCACATGCCCAATCCAAATACACCCAGTAATGCAACGATTTTTACCATCATGTTTTTTCTCTCCTTATCCCTTAGCTTCCCCTGAACAGGCACAGTGCCTTTTCGCAATGGTTACCCAGAATGCAGGTTACGCAAAGAAGCGTCTTGTAAATGCTGGGTACAGAATTGTATATTCTACGCATCCAGTTGGAGTATAATGATGGATAAAGAAAAATTTAAATCGGAGTTTCTTGCGCAGATGCACAGTCCAGAGCAGGTTAAACTTCTGTTTAATCATCTTCCGGACGTCTGGTATTTTCTGAAAGACTATCAAGGCCGTTTTGTTCTCGGAAATGACCAGTTTGTTCGCCAGTGCGGGGCCTCAACCGAAGACGAGATTATTGGAAAAACCGATTTTGATTTTTTTCCGCTTGGCCGTGCTGAAAGCTATGTAAATGATGATCGGTATGTGCTGAAAACCGGACAGAGTATTATTGATCGGGTTGAACTTGCTCCTGATCCGGGGAATTCGATCAATTGGTTTATCACCACCAAAGTACCGGTTTATTCTGCCTCCGGCGAAATTATCGGTCTCGCCGGAACCGCCCGCGACATCACCCGGGCGGGGCTCGCGCTTCAGCCCTACACCGAAATGCGCGTTGTGCTCGAATATGTACGCGATAATTATGCCCAGCCGATCGAAATCAAAGATCTGGCCGCCCTTGTGCATCTTTCAGTCAGTCAGTTTGAGCGCCGTTTTCGAAAGATTTTCCAAATTTCACCGCTCAAGCACATCATGCGCGTACGCATCCGTGCTGCCAGTCTGCGGTTGACCACCACCAATGATACCATCGCCGCCATTGCACTCGACTGCGGATTTTACGATCACTCCCATTTTACACGAAATTTCCGGAAAAATATGGGCACTTCACCCAAGGAATACCGCAAGCAGTATATGGCCTGATACATTAGAGTCCGAGAAACTGAATGGCCATTCCGGAGAGGCAGATGGCGGCACCGGCGAGGGCGTGAGTGTAGCGTTCGAATGTTCCGATCGGAACAAGCCGGATGCCCCAGCTGGCGGCGAGAACCACACCCATCATAGTGCTGATGGTTGCAACCGCAAAAATTGAGGCGACCAGCAGCATACCCCACCAGCTGTGTTCAGCCGCCGGGTACATGATCAATGGAATGAGCGGTTCGCAGGGGCCGAGCACAAAAATCGTAAAGAGAATCCATGGGGTAATCGGCCGCACTTTCTGTTCATGGGGGTGCGCGTGCTCCATGGAGTGGGTGTGTTTATGCGTGTGCAGGGTTCCGTTCTCATGCACATGAGCATGGGAGTGGGGCCTGTTTTTAATGGCCCGATGGATGCCCCAGACGCAGTAGGTGAAGCCGAAAATCATCAATAGCTGTGCCGCCAGATTTCCGCGCCACGCTTCGAACCATTCCAGTTTGCTGAGGGCAATGCCCAGCGCGGCGCCGATGAGACCCAGTAAAATGGAGCCCAGTACATGACCGAGCCCGCAGAGAAAAGTGATCCACATGGTTTTCGGCATTGACCATTTACGCGCTTTTCCCATCACGATGAACGGGAGATAGTGGTCCGGGCCGGCCAGTGTATGGCCGAGTCCGATTAGAGCGGCGGTACCTGCTAAAATTGGAATGGCTTCTGTCATATGGCCGCGTAGATTGCGCGAAGCTGTTTTGAAAGTCCACCGCATAATTCACTTTGCGACGTAGACAAAATCTATTTAATGTCCCGTTATGACAATAGGTACACCAGTTCGGGTTGGGCTGATCACGGATATCCATTATGATGGATCTGCGGTGGCACTGAACCGTCTTTACAACCACGTTAATCAGTTGAATGCCGGCGGTGCTGAAGCGTTGGTGCTGATGGGGGATCTGGTAAACGGGGCCTGCGAAACCAATGCGAAGCGCCTGCTGCGCGAGGTCTCTGCCTTGTGCGATTCATTCAACGGTAAAACCTATTTTATGCCCGGAAACCACGATCTGGATCATCTTTCAAAAGCCGAGTTTTATAATGCCCTGGGGCGGGTGGGTGATCCTGCACGGTTTCATTTTGAGACCGGTGGTTATACCTTTATTTGTGTGGACTGCAACTTCACACCCGAAGGCGGGGACTATAACCTTGGCAACTTCAAGTGGGAAGAAGCCTGTATGCCGCCCGAGGAGATTGAGTGGCTTCGTGCCCGCATATCGGCTTCGCTGAATCCGGTTATTCTGATCAGTCACCAGCGGATCGACAAAGAGACCCGCTTTGCCGTGCGCAACTATGATCAGGTGCGAAAAACCATTACGCTGTCTGAAAAGGTTAAGGCCGTATTCCAAGGACACAACCACGAAGATGATCTGCTGAACTTCGATGGAACCTCGTACTATACACTGAGTGCGCATGTGGACGACGCCGGCCCGGCCATGCTCGACCTTCGCCCTCAAAGTGTGCGCCTCATCCGGGATTTCCAACCTCTGGAAACAGTATAGATGACACACTGCGATCTACACGACCACGATTTCCTGCACAACAGTGAACACGGTGAGCGTCAGGTGTTGATGGTGCTCGGCCTGACGCTGGTGACGATGGTGCTGGAAATCGGGGCGGGTCTGATTTTCAACTCCATGGCCCTGACAGCCGACGGCTGGCATATGGGCACCCACGCTGCGGCCTTCGGGATCACCATTTTTGCTTATCGCTATGCCCGGAAACATGCGAAAAATCCGCGTTTCAGTTTCGGTACCGGAAAAGTCAGTGTGCTCGGAGGTTTTGCCAGTGCGGTGGCGCTGGGCGTGGTGGCGATTCTGATGGCGGTGGAATCCATTCACCGCATCATTGAACCGCAGGATATCCGGTTTAATGAAGCGATCGCGGTGGCGGTGATCGGCCTGGTAGTGAATCTGGCTTCCGCGTTCCTGCTGAAGGGGGAGCATCACCATCATCACGGCCACGATCATGCACACAGCGACGACGAAGACCATAACCTGAAGGCGGCCTATTTTCATGTGCTCGCCGATGCTGTCACCTCGATTGCCGCTATTGCGGCCCTGATTTTCGGGCGGATCTTCGGCTGGGCGGTTCTCGATCCCGTCATGGGGATCGTCGGTTCGCTGGTCATTACCAAATGGGCGGTCGGACTCATGAAGGAAACGAGCGGAATTCTGCTCGACGGCAGTGTGGATCCCGCCGTTTGCGAAAAAATTCAGCAGACGGTCGAGGATGAAAAAAGTCTGAAAGTCATTGATTTGCACGTTTGGGCTGTGGCGCCGGGACACCACGCCGTCATTCTCTCCGTTGACTCTTCCAATGGCTGGACGCCTCCGCAGGTTAAAGCGCTTCTGTCCGGAATCGGACATCTGGTTCATGTGAATGTGGAGGTACATCGCGTATGATGAAACTTGTTCGGTCGATTGTTGCTGTTTTGACTCTGGGAGGACTGGCCTTTGTAGGCGGAACATTCTATTTCGGCACGCAAACAGTCCATAGTCTGCTGGCCGAAAGCGAAGAACTGAAAACAGCCATCTCAACGCTTACGCACGAAGATCAGATCGGATTTGCCAAAGTGGTGAAGCAGGAAGAACGCGACGGTACACTTTATACCACCCTCAAATTTGTGGAAACCGCGCGCGACGACATGCTCAACCGTGTGCTTGAAAAAGAATTCGAAATCGAGGGCGACGTGGTGCACTTCGATGCGCTGATTGTCACCTTTTCGGATCAGGCAGTGCTGGACGGCAAAAAGCGCTCGCTTTATCTCTGGCGCCGGGTTTACGGCGAAACCATGAATCCATCCGAGGGCTTCGATATTGCCACGCCGGGGACGCATCCGGAACGCTATGCCGACCTGCTGCGGAACCTGAAGCAATCCGAGCAGGATATCTTTTGGGAAGCCATCTGGAATCTGTCGAACGATCCCAACGCCCTGCAGGCATACGGGGTGAAAGCCATCTACGGCAACGCCGTCTACAAACGCCTGCGCCCCGGCCTGATCTACGTCTTCAAAATCGGAACCGACGGCCAGATCTATCCCGAAACCGTGCTGGATATGTGAGGGGGCTGCGCTGTAGAACGGCGCGGAGCACCGTTCTACTTGATAAATTCATTCGCCGGTCAGCGGTAGGTGACGGGCACTTTATTGGAATCGAGGGTTAAATCGACTTCCTTCACCTGTTGGTCCTGTGCGGCGGAAATTTTGATGACCGTGGCCAGATTCTGGAGTTTGGATTCGGGATCCGTGCGCGGCATACGCACGCGGATATCGCCCGCCAGTCGCATATCAATAAAGTCAGAATACTGCAGATCGAGACTTTCGATATGGATGTATTCGCGCATATAGCTCGACTTGTCGCACAGTTCAATAATTTCTAGGGCGGTTTCAACATCCGAAGATTCAATCTGCCCCGACGACAGGTCTATATCCAATCCCTGAATCAGCGGTAGCGAAGCCTGATCGCTGCTATAAGGAAACATAAAGCCGTCGCAGTCTATCAGGAGTGGGATATTGGAGTTCCGGCCGACAATTCGGGCGACCGGAACGCACTCCTCTTCAACGGGTTGTTTAATGTATTGTGGGGGATTATGCACAGAGCAGGTGCAGGCGGTGCCGACCGGATTGATGGAATAGGTGCCGCCGGCGGGGCAGACCAGGGCGGAGAATCCGCCGAGGATATATTCAGAAATGTCGGCTTCGGTGACCGGGGTTCCTTCCGGTTTTCCGTTGATGATGGCCCATTGTTCTTTGGCGGATTCGATGATGCGGCGATTGTTCTCACACGTTTTTTCCTGTGCGTTGTGCTGCGCTTTCTGAAAGCTGGGAATCGCGATCGCTGCGAGCACGCCGATGTAGGAGGAGGCCGCGAGTTCCAGGGGTTTGGCGCCGCCATAGTTGACGTAGGATTCGGAATAAAATCCGGTCGGGGTTTTCAGCGTGTAGCCGCCGGCGTACATATTGGCCCAGGTGCCGGCCATCATGTTGAGCATGGACTCGAATTCCGGATCGTTTGTGCCGCCCATGGCGGTGCCGAGCACATCGAAATAGGTTTTCATGAAACGCGGGGAGACAAATTCGATGGCTGTGGTTTTTTCCGGCGCATTTTTCAGCAGCTGTTTATAGAGCGGGGTTGAGATCAGGCCGGATTCATTTTCCGCGCAATCGAGGGCTTCTTTCACGACGTCGAGCGTGGAGCCGATCAGGAGATAGTCGTCGGTCATCACGAGGGTGGGGGAAAGGGGCACGGGGGAGGGCATGGGGAGGTTGACGGTGTAGAGTTCGTTTTCGCCGTGCATGGATTTGACGGGTGCAAGGCCCGCCAGCGTGAGCTTCTGCAGGATCAGGTTTCCAGGCATTGGATCGCTGAGGCCCAGGCCGATGAGCAGGCTGGGTTCGGGGAAGGTGAGGTTGGCTCCGGTGCGCTGCGACAGGGTGACGGTTTTGACGTCTGAAAGCTGGAGCGAAAGCAGGAGGTCGTTGTTGATCGATTCGGTGATGGCGCTGATGTTGGTGCCGATCAGCATCTGGGCCATCATGATCTGCTGATTGAAGGTCTGGGCGGCTTCGGGTCCGCCGAATGCGCGGACGGCTTCGTTCACGATGTTCCAGGTTTCGTTCAGGCTGGTGCTGGAATTGGCGGTGTAGGCCGCATGGGCGGGCACAAATTCAATGCCTTTCATTTCCGCCGGTTCGGAACCGAGCAGGCGCCAGATCGGCTTTCCGGCATCCGCTTCAGCATGCTGGCCAACAGATACGACGCGACTGAGTTCATCCTCAGCCGGGGCCATGCTCATGGCATAGGCTTCGAGCGAAAAAAGACCGCTCCATTCAATCGCTTTTTTGATGATTTCAACGCCGTCTCCCACAACCCGCACCTCTTCCGGAGTGGAGCCGGTCATCGATTTCATCACCATTTGGCCTATGTTCTCGATATGATCCAGAACACGCTGCTCAAAGGTTTCGGTATTCAGAAAAAGGACCATGTCACCGTCGAGGTCGAGCTTTTCGATCGCCGGATGCATTGGTTTTTCTGCTTTTACCGAAAGCGTGAAAATTCCGGCCAGCAATATTAAAAGTAGAAAGATGGACGTGTTTTTTAGGCTCATGATGTTCCTTTTGTGATTAAATTCTTTCTTAAAAGAAGATTAAATAAACCGCAATCCGGCGATGAAATCGATCTCTATTTTTCCGATTATTGGAATCGTTTGAACAACCCGGCTCCGGTATAGCTTTCCGAATGTTGGAAATCATTTATCAGGATGAAGCATTGCTGGCGGTGAATAAGCCGACGGGGCTGCTTTCGGTTCCGGGGCGGGGGCCGGATAAGCAGGACTGCTGTTTGAGTCGGGTGACGGAGATGTTTCCGGATGCGCTGATGGTGCATCGGCTGGATATGGATACGTCCGGGCTGATTCTGTTTGCCCGGTCGCCGGAGGTGCAGCGGAGTCTTTCGCTGCAGTTTGAAAAACGGAAAATTTCCAAAACCTATACGGCGCTTGTGGAAGGCGTGATGGAGCTGGATGAGGGCATGGTGGATTTTCCGATGCGCAAGGATATGGAACAGCGTCTGCCGCCGAAACACATCGTGGATTGTGTGCGCGGAAAAAAGGCGGTAACCGAGTGGGAGGTGTTGGAACGCACCGATTCAACGACCCGCGTCGCTCTTTTTCCAATGACCGGAAGATCGCACCAGCTGCGGGTGCATATGAGCGCGATTGGTTTTCCAATCGTTGGAGATGTTATATACGGCACGGCCGGGGCGCGTCTGATGCTGCATGCCCGGACGCTGAACCTGGCCCATCCGGTTACCGGAGAGCCGGTTCATTTGGCATGTCCGGTTCCGTTTTAGGGAGTGGTCATACCTTCGGTCATGATGGCCTGGATTTTTGCCTGGAATGCGGCCTGATGTTTCATCGCCACCTGTTGGCCGACCATGGCGCCTTCCTGCATGAGCCGGGGCAGCTCTTCGAGGGTTTTCTTACCGATCGGAGTTTTGTAAAATGCAATCAGTTCTTTCAGTTCGGTTTCGCTGAATGCGCCCTGATAGATCGTGATCATCCGGGCGGTCAGTTCGGGGTCGTTGGCGACTGCTGAACCGAACTCTTTGGAGGCGGCAATAATCTGATCAATCTGTTCCTGTCCGATGCCCATCTGTCTGAACTGGTCAACCTGTGTTGCGAAAACCGAATTGAAGCTTTCCATGAACATTTCTTTAGGGGCCACCATGGAAATGAGTTCTTCAGCGGCCGCCTTGTGGCTTTCGGCATCGGCGAATCCGGTGGTAATACAGGTGGTCAGTGCGAGCAGCACGAGCAGTTTTTTCATGGTTAATCCTTCTTTAGGTTATGTCTGTGCGATGTGCACATAGACTTTCAAACAGTTTGGGAGCTGAGCGACTCCGGGACAAGGCGATTCCGCTTGAAAGTGCCGCTCGTTTCTGAACAATCCTGCGCATGAACGATTTACTTTATAAAGGTCATTTCAAGGGGCTGGACATTGCATTCACCTATGTGGTTTCCACCCGGGCAGTGAATGAAACGGTGATTCGGCACGACTGCGATCCGGCGGGGGCCCATGTGCTGGGCCGTGCGACGGCGGCCGGACTGCTGGCGGCGGCGCTGCTGCCGGAACAACGGCGGCTGAATATCTGCTGGAAATATGAAGGCGGATTGAAAACGGTGGTGGTTGATGCCGGAAACGACGGGACGGTGCGGTCGCTGATTTCGCCGAATCATCTGCAGGAATTTGAAAATGCGCACGAAGCGCTTTACGGGAATGAAGGGCAGCTTCAGGTGATTTCCACAGAAAACGGTGCGATTATCAATTCCGGAACAACGCCTATTGCGTTGCACGATGTGGTGAACGATCTTGCGTATCATTATTCGGTTTCCGATCAGGTGGAAACCGGGATGAGCGTCATGATCGGGTTTCAGGCCGATCCGGAAAATCCGGTGGCCCTGTGTCAGGGCTGGATGATTCAGGCGTTGCCGAATACTGATCTGGAGCGGTTTGACCGCATCCGCACCCGCATGGATGAGCATGGTTTCCGGGAGCTGCTGGGTCACGAAAGTGCGGCGGAGGGATATTTTGAGCAGATTGCCAACGTGCTGGTCGGAAATGAGCCGGAATATGAAGGGGTCCATATGGAAGTCTGTCCGGCTCCGGAATACCGATGTACCTGCAGCCGGGAAAAAATGGCCGCCGTTTTGCGCTCCATCCCGATTCCCGACCGCATGACCATCGTAAAGAAAAATGAACCGCTGGGGATCAGCTGCCAGTTTTGTAATAAACGCTATGAACTTTCCATTCCCGAATGCATCGCGGCCTGGAACGAGAAAGTTCCGGATTAAAGGAGGGCGGGAAGTGAACTCTTCCTTTACTCTTTTTTAATTCCCTAATCATATGCATATGCCGAAGTCCATTCAGGGCACTTTAATTAAACGATACAAACGTTTTCTGGCGGATGTGAAACTGGATGACGGTTCGGTGATTACCGCCCATTGTCCAAACACCGGAAGAATGACGACCTGTGCGGAACCGGGCTGGCGTGTGGTTCTTTCCGATTCGGAAAATCCGAAACGGAAATACCGCTATACCTGGGAGCTGGTGCATAACGGGACCTGCTGGATCTGCGTGAATACCGGCCGCGCCAACGCAATGGCATTTGAGGCGGTGTCAAAAGGCTGGATTTCTGAATTATCCGGTTATGCCGAAGTGCTCCGCGAGCAGAAATTCGGCAGAAGCCGTTTTGACCTGTTGCTGAAAACCGGTGATGATCTCTGTTACGTTGAAGTTAAAAACGTGACGTTGCTGGCCGATGACGGCTGCTATGCATTCCCCGATGCGGTCACCGAGCGCGGCCGCAAGCATCTCCATGAATTGATCGAAGTGGTGAAGACGGGACACCGGGCGGCAATGCTGTTTGTGATTCCAAGATCCGACGGCACCGGCTTTCGTGCGGCGCATGAAATTGATCCCGCCTATGCCGACGCACTGTATACCGCTGCTGAAAAAGGCGTGGAAATTTACGCCTGGCAGGCCGAAGTTTCGCCGGAATCGATCCGGCTGGTAAAGCCGGTGCTTAATAGCCTTTAAAAAGCTTAGGTACTATCGGCATAAATCTTTAAATATCCGATCCGGGGCATGTCAGGACATGTTCTGAAAAGGAGAAAAAGATGAGATCATGTAAAAAGAGCATTCTGGTCATCGGTACTGTGCTGGCTGTTTTTTCAACAGGATATCTGTTCCGGTTACGCGAGCCGGAGGCGCCGCCGCGGAATGCTCTGCCGCGTTCCGCTGCGGTTTCCCTGAAAGCCCCCGGTTTATGGATCGAACAGGTTTCGGCAGCAGAGCCGGCCGAAGCGGTGGAGCTTGCTAAATTACGCGGACGGCACATGAAGGAACTGATTCGGAGTGATCCGGAAAAAGCTCTGTTGCTGGCTTTGTCGTGGGCTGAATGGAAGGCCCTTGCTCCTGAACTCCAGGCCCATGTGGAGCAGCCTTTCAGTGCGCAGGCGAATGTCGAGGTGCTGGTGGCCTGCGGTGAACGGAGCCGTACGTTCATCGAAACGGATCTTCCAGGTCTTGGAAAGATGGAGACGTATGTGTATGGCCGTCGCAGTGAAGTGAATACCAAGAACGGCCTTCCGGTTCAGGGGATTCGAGTGGGGATGGTGGGTGTATTGGAGGAAACGGTTTTCCAGCTTTTGGAACGCGACGATGAGGTTGCGGTGCTCGATCTGTTTCCGGTGGTTGTGCCCAAGCAGACGTCCGATGCTGTCGCGGCTCTGGCCGGCGGCCATATTTTCTATTTCGAAAACCGTTCCGCACTGGAAGCGGCCAACCGGAAACTGGCCGAGCTGGAAGCGCTTCCCGGTCCGGATGCCGGTTCGCAACAGTTGTTTGATACGCTGGAGGCTTATCTGCTTGAAGCGGGTGGAATTGATTTCCAGGCATTGGAAACCGCTGTGCGTTCCGCTTCGGCCGAATGGACCGGAACACCGCGCGAGGTTTATGTGATTATGGCCGATTTTCCTGATATTTCCGGTCCGCCGGTGGATCCGGTTGAATTTTCGAACCGGCTGAATACTGCAGTGTCGGAACAGATTCAGGAAATGTCCTTTGGAAAAACGCATATTGTTGCCGAAGTGAATCCCGGGACCTACCGCCTTTCGCAAACGAGTGCCAATTACACCAATAACACGAGCGCTCTGCATGCTGAAGCGGAAGCACTTGCTGAAGCCGAAGTGGGTTCTCTGGACAGCTATGACACCATCTGCGTCGTATTTCCCTACGTTTCAGATATGGGATTTGCCGGGCTCGCCAGCGTCGGCGGACAGAATCTGTGGATGAACGGAACCATGGATAACGATGTGATGATTCATGAACTGGGGCACAACTACGGTTCGCGCCATGCTTCATTCTGGCAGGTGACCGGCAGCGACCCCGTCGATCCGAGCGGCGAAAAAATAGAGTACGGCGATTTTATGGATATTATGGGCGGAGGCGATTCGCCCGCCGGTCATTTCAATCCCTGGCACAAAAAACATATCGGCTGGCTTGAAAGCACCAACTGGACGGCGGCAACGACCTCCGGAACGTATCGTATTCATCGTTTTGATCATCCGGATACCGCCGCTGCCATCCGGGGACTTCAAATCTCAAAAACCGGAAATGATGATTACTGGCTCGGTCTGCGGCAGGAATATACGGCATACGATTCCTTCGGTCGCGGGGCATATCTGCTTTGGAAAAAATCGGGCGATAACCGGTCCTATCTGGTCGACACCACGCCGGACTCCGCCGATGGAAAATATGATGGGGGGCTTGCGCTGGGCCGGACCTATTCCGATGCGGGCGCCGGTGTGCACATTACGCCGGTTGCGCGCGGCGGACCGTCGCCGGAGGAATGGATGGATATTCAGGTGAACTTCGGTGGTTTCCCCGGAAATTCCGCACCGACGGCATCGATCAGCGGACCGACCGCCGGTTCCGTTCAGGAGAGTATGATTTTCAGTGTTTCCGCTTCCGATTCGGACGGTGATGAGTTGGCCTATTATTGGAACACGGGCGATGGTCTGGTGAAACCGAACAGCCCGACAATTGCCACTGCCTGGCTTTCCGGCAGTACCGTGACTGTCAGTTGCGTGGTCTCGGACATGAAGGGCGGTACTGTTGAAGTTTCTCAGGAGATCGTTCTCTCCAGCCCGCTGGATAACTGGACGCAGCGGACGTCGGGGACTGCCAAAAACCTGAATGATATTGCCGTGGGGGCGGGGCGACTCGTAGCGGTTGGGGGAAACAATGGAACTACTGCATATTCAGATGATGGTACAAACTGGACCGTCCATACCAGCGGCAGTCATTGGTTGGGAAATGTGTATTTATTCGGAGTGATATATGACGGATCTCAGTTTGTTGCGGTCGGTATGGATCATGACGGAAGTGGATGGGAGCAGGTGGTCTACACTTCTGCTGATGGTACGTATTGGACAAAAAGGTACGAATCAAATTCTGCTAGCGTAGACAACATTCGGTTGCATGATGTTGCCTATGAAAATGGAATTTATGTAGCGGCAGGTGATAACGGCATCATTGTGCGGTCAACGGATGGTTATAGCTGGAGTCCTGTTGTCTCGGGCACAACGACCTCTCTGGCCGGGATCAGCTATGGAGACGGTGTGTTTGTTGCTGTTGGTCCAAAATATTCCGGTGCTTCAGCCATTGCTTTGACTTCTTCGGATGGACTTTCATGGACGAATAATTCAGCCGGAATAGACCTTGATAGCTGGAAGCTTCTGAGTGATATAGAATATTTTAACGGACAGTTTGTGGCCGGAGGTTTTTTCTCTCGGATTCTTAACTCTATGGATCAGGGGCAGACATTTACTACAACGATGGCGGATGATCGCTATACCATTTATGGTTTGGCCTATGGTGGAGACATCTTTTTTGCCACCGGTATCAATGAAGATGCTGGAGGTGTCGATATCAACCTGATTTCGGCGGATGGAATAAACTGGTCTGAGCTTTCCACGGCTCAGAAGGATAATCAGAATGCGGCTGTTTATTTCAACGGAACGTTTATCACGGTTGGTGATAACGGATCGGTCTGGCAGTCTGACCCCGTAGGCGGTTCTGCAAAGGGATATGCGGGCTGGCAGCTGGAAAACGGGGAGGGCCTCGGTTTTAACCGCGATCCGATGGATGATGCGGATTTCGATGGGGAGCTGAATCTGGTGGAATATGCGCTGGGATCGGCGCCGGGCGATGCGGAGTCCCGGCCGTCGGTCCGTTCCGACGTAAATACCGGATATTTTCAGGTAAACTATCTGCGGACCGGTAAACGGGATGATATTGCGTACACGGTCGAGCATGCTTCCAATCTGATTTCCAATGATTGGAACGCGGCGGCGACTGTGGTGCTGGAGGATTCGGAGACCAATCTGACTGCGCGGTCTGTTTATGCGGTCAGTGCACAAACGAATGAATATCTGCGTCTGAAGGTGGAGCTGTCCGATTAAGCATAAAAAATGAGCAACGTATGGAAAGAGGGAGGAGAACCATACGCTGCTCAAATGAAACCCAAACCAAGGCTTCAATACTCATTAAATGCTTTTGGCCGGGGTTTGTGTATAAAAATTTATAAAATAAGCGCTCAGTTTATTATTTTGTTAAACCGCCTGAAATAAACATGTTGTGTAAATTATTAAAATAAACCCATGTAAATATACACGGGAATTCAATCGGAAGTGATAAGAGGGGCCTGGATGTGCTTCAATGGACTTTCTGAAAACAGACTGTAGAAGAGGTCGGGTTCGGGGTAATCTGGAGCGATGAAAAAAAGTGTCGGAAATCTTTCGGTGGTGGTGCTGGGTGCAAGTCCGAAACCGGAGCGGTATGCAAACCGTGCAGTTCATCTTCTGCTGGAAAAAGGATATTCGGTGCTGCCGGTGCATCCGTCGGCGGAGCATATTGCAGGGCTGAGTGTTTACGCAAAACTTCCAGACATTGGAACGGCTGTTCATACCGTCACGGTCTATCTTTCCGCGGCACGTTCATCGGCGTTGGCGGATGATTTGATGGCACTGGGTCCCCGCCGGGTGATCTTTAATCCGGGGGCGGAAAATCCGAAACTGCAGTTGGCACTGCTGGCGAACGGGATTGATGTGCTGGAGGCCTGTACGCTGGTATTGCTGAATACGGGGCAGTTTTAATGAAGGATTCCAGTCATTGGAAAAAAGAGCTCGGCCTGGAACCTCATCCGGAAGGAGGATGGTATCGGCGCGTTTTTGAATCGGACATCCGGCTGGAAAACGGCCGACCGGCGATGACTTCGATCTATTATCTGCTGGAGGCTCCGGATTTTTCCGCGCTGCATCGCCTGAAATCGGATGAGCAGTGGCATTTTTATTACGGGCGGCCGATTACTCTTCATGAGCTGGATGCCGGCGGTATTGTGGAGACGACGCTGGGCGCGGGATCTTTTCAGCATACGGTGAAGGCTGGAACGCTTTTCGGAGCAACGGTTGAACGCGATTATGCACTGGTGGGATGCACAGTGACGCCGGGCTTTGAATTTTCAGAATTCGAAATGCCTGTACGCGATGAACTTCTGAAAAAGTTTCCAAATCAATATGAATTTATCGTACGCCTATCTCGTTGATCATTAATGGCTTGTTTAAAAATTGACATTGGCTGTTATGGGCATAAAATTCTTTTCAACAGCGAAAGGAGCATTGCATGCCATTCAATCAGACTAAAGACGTATTCGAGCAGGCACGAAAATTCCATCATAAGCTGAGTGAGTTTTATGAAAACCTCAAAGATTCAGCTGAGCGGGAGCGAACCCGTGCGCTGCTGGATTATTTGAGCAGACACGAGCAGTATCTGGAAAGCTGTCTTGAAGAGTTCATGCAGGATGTTTCCAGAAATGTTGCAGACTCTTTTCTGCAATATGGACCCGATGCTTCGACGCTTAAGGCGATCAGCAGTTTTCAGATCAAATCCTCCATGGAGGTGGAGGATGTGGTGGCTGCCGCTATGCATTTCGATGCATGTCTGATCAAGTTTTACCGCGAAATGGCGGAAAAAACGCAGAACAGTAAAGTGCGGGAGGTTTTTGAGAATCTCCTGATTATGGAAGAGCACGAGCAGATGGAACTCAGCAAAACCACGATGGAGCTTGGTCTGCTGGATGAAAAACTGGTGCTTGAAGAGACGATATGATTTCCAGAAACCCGAATGTTCAGTATCTTTCCGGGCATGATCTATCAGTTTAAAGAGATAAAGCCGTCCCTTCCGGATGAATATTATATTGCGGAAAACGCCACGGTAATTGGCGATGTGGTGCTGAAAAACCAGTCAAGCGTGTGGTTTGGTGCGGTGCTTCGGGGGGATATTGAACCGATCATTCTCGGTGAGCGTTCCAATATTCAGGATAATTCGGTGGCTCACACCGGAAAAGGGGCCCCGACCATTATCGGCGACGATGTAACGGTTGGGCATGCGGTGACGCTCCATGGCTGCACCGTGGGCGATAACTGTTTGATCGGTATGGGCTCCATTCTGCTTGATCGATGTGAAATCGGTGATAACTGCATCATTGGCGCGGGATCGATTATTGCACAGGGTAAAACAATTCCGTCCGGCTCATTGGCGGTTGGTTCGCCGGCGCGGGTGATTCGGAAACTGACGGAGGACGATTTCATCAATATCCGGAGTTATGCCGAGCGGTATGTTGAAAACATGCGGCGCTACCGAGGCGGGATTATTAAACCCTGCTGAATCCGGCGGATGTGCAGGGCTATGCTCAGCGAGAAAGCGGTCAGGAAGATTGCAGTGTGTTCCGAAGGGCCTGGCTCAATGTCGGAGAGAAATAGGGTTTGTGCAGGAGGTCGCAGCGGCCGGTAGCGAGCAAGGGTTCAAGATCGGATTCCACAGAAAACCCGGTGGCCATTAGGATGGGCAGTTGCGGATTGATTGCGCGGAGCTTTCGAAAGCAGTCCGGACCGTTCATGACGGGCATCATCATATCGAGAATCACCAGGCTGATTTCGTGTTGCCGGAGTTTAAATTGTTCCAGTGCAGTTTCACCGTTTTCGGCGCAAAGGACCTTATAGCCGAGTTTGCTGAGAAGTTTACGGGTGGTTTTCAGCACATGGACGTCGTCGTCCACCAGCAGGATCGTTTCATGACCGCGGAATACAGTGGACGAGGCGGCCTGTTCTTTTTCGCCGTCCGAACGAATCGGAAGATAGAGGTGAAAGCAGGTTCCTGCATTTTCCGCGCTGCGGAAATCAATTGCACCGTGGTGCTGCTGAATGGTGCCCAAAACGCTTGCGAGCCCCAGCCCGGTGCCTTTACCCACATCTTTGGTTGTGAAAAAAGGTTCAAAAATCCGGCTTTGTAAATCATCGGACATGCCGCAGCCGGTATCGGAAATGGAGATTTTCAGAAATGTTCCCGGCGTGATGTCGAAGGTGCCACAGGGGAAAACGGCTTCCTCGAGCTGGACCAGTTCGGTTTTAATATCGATGATTCCGCCGTCCGGCATGGCGTGGTCGCAGTTGATGCCGATATTGAGCAGGGTATTCTGCAGCTGGGAGGCATCGCCGCAGACATTGCTCTGTTCGGCGTTGAGGTGGAGTTCAACGCGGCTTCGTTTATCGATAGAACTGCGCAGCAGGATAACGGCATCGCGGATCAGTGAATGAAGGTTGATGATCTGCGAACTGAGTTGCTGCTTTCTGGAAAAGGAGAGCAGGTTCTGGGTCAGCTTTGCGGCCCGCCGGGTGGTTTTGAGCACAATGGCGTGATATTCGAGGGCTTCGGGATCATCTTTGAGGCGCATGCCCAGCAGTTCGGTTGCACCGGAAATTCCGCCGAGCATGTTGTTGAAATCATGCGCCACACCGCCGGCCAGCTGGCCGATAGCTTTCATTTTTTCGGATTGATGCAGCGATTCCTCGAGTTGTATGCGCTGGGTAATGTCCTGCAAAATTCCCACCCGATGAGCCGGCTGTTTGCCGGAGAAGTGAATGTGCCGGCATTGCAGGTGCACATGGCGGATGGATTCGTCGGGCCGAACAATGCGGAAATCGCCGGAAACCAGGTCCTTTTTGTCGCGAGCTTTTTCAAATAGAAGTTTAACGCGCTGAGTGTCATCCGGATGAGCGAGGGTTTCAAACAGCCGGCTATCGGCCGTGGTTCGTGCCGGGTCCAGATCGAGAATGCGGTAGATTTCGTCGGAAAATGTGGTGATACCGGTTTTTAAATCGATTTGCCAGTGTCCGAGCAAGGCGATTGCTTCGGCTTCCTTGAGCAGCAGTTGCTCGGCTTCCAGCGAAAAAGTGCGGCGTTTCACTTCGCGCTTGAGCAGGATATTCCAGGCAATCACCCCTAACATCAGCAGGGCACCGGGAAGCGATACCTTCCAGAGGATGGAATAGTTGAAAGGGGCGGGGTTTCGTGGCACCCAGCGGGCATAGATCTGCTCTTTCTGGTGGGGGTGGATAAGGCCGAGCGCTTTGGTAATGATAGAGGACAGCACCGGCCAGTCTTCGCGTGAGGCCATCGAAAGCGAGGAAATATAGGGGGTAACTCCGCCGATTTTTATGGAGTGCAGATTGAGTTCGCTGATCTGCTGCCCGACCTGCAGTGCATCCCCGGCCAGCGCATCTATACGCCCGGCATCAAGCGCCATAACTGCTTCGGCGGGAGTTTTAAATTCGGTCAGCTTCAGCTGCGGAAATTCGCGCCGGATTTCTTCAATGTAATGCGGACTGTTGAGCAATCCTACCGTTTTTCCGTTCAGATCGGATAAGCTGCGGATATAGACGTCGCCTTCGCGAATGTAGATTTTAATATCCTGCGAAAAGTAGGGCGGGGTCAGGTTGAAGGGGGTTGTTTTTTCCGGATCAAAACAAATGCCGGGAATCAGGTCGACCTTGCGCTTCCGCAACAGTTCAAGGCTTTCATCGGGACCGGATGAAGCGATAAATTCAAGATTCATGCCGAGATTTTTCTCAAGCAGACGGAGGTAGTCGATGTTCAAACCGCTTCGTCCGCCTTCGGCATTTTTCCAGGAAAATGGCTTGTGGTTCGTTTCCACGGCAACACGGAGCGAAAGATGTTCTGCCAACCAGCTGCGCTCTCCCGGAGTCAGTTCCATAGCGAGCAGTTTATAGTGGGGATCACCGGGAGAAATATTCCATTTTTTAAGCAGCCCGGCCCGTTCTTCCGGGGTGAATGTGCGCAGTACTTTGTTGAGCAGGTCGTGAAACGGCTGATAATCGTTCCGGGTGAGTACGGTAATCGGCATGCCGTATGGCGATACCCGAATCAGCCGCATGTCATTTAACTGGTGATTGAGGATAACAAAAGAATGCAGGGCCGCGACTTCGAAGACGGCATCGGCCCGTCCGTCCATCACCATCCGGGCGCAATCCAGATCCGTTTCGCCGTAAATCAGTTCGCATTTCCCCAAAGCAAGCAGTGCGGGGTGGCCGGGGTCCCATCCTTCAACGACCGCCACGTTTTTTCCGGCGATGTTCCGTGGGGAAAATTCATCCGGATTGCGATGGCTCAGGGCAAAAAGTGCAAAAGGCAGAAAGGTGATGTCGTCGGATTTAAGATAGGCATTGGTATAGGCGGGATAGTCCGGCGGGTCAAATCCGGTGATAACCGGGCGGTCAGCCTTTTCTATGTGGGTAACAATATCGTCGTAAATGGCCGCTTCATAAACAATTGCTGATCCGGTCAATGCTGTGAATCGATTCAGCACGTCGCATAGGAGACCGGCAAATTCACCGCGATCATTTCTGTGGGAATAAGGCACGCCGTCCGGGTCGGCTATAACGGGAATTTCCGGATGATTTTGCAACCAGGCCTGTTCCGCGGCACTCAGGTGCAATTGCGGAGGTTCGGATGCGGCAGCCCGGTTGGCGGGGAGCAGAGAAAATACGCACAGAAATAAGCTCAGAGTCAGTTTGATGAGGGGGATACCCAGGGTGCGGTTGTTCATGGACGGGATCGTATGGGGCGGTGATGTGCGGTTGATTTTCTATGCAAAAATTCACGGTATTACGGCCGGGAAAATAATCAAGTTTAATGTGATCGTTCTTGTCGGGTATGGTTTTGGGCATCCCTGTTGCGCCAAGACGGCATGAACCGGGTAATTTATTAAATTTACGCCGAAAATTTGCCGAGATTTAAATTGTGGCCCAAATCGGCTTTTTCAATGAGTTTAGGCCCAAATTGCTTTTGAGGGCAAATATGGGCGATTTTGAAGGTTTTTGCTCTTTTGAGACTTGGGGGGTTCTGGTAGGGTTTTCCGATTAATTCCCATGAAAGGAACAGGACAACTATGTCTGATGCAGAAAACGATTTGAATGCTGAAGAAGCAACCAGAAATCGCGCCGCCAGCAACCCCGATGCTGCGGGTTACGGTGCTGACCATATTACCGTTCTTGAAGGTATCGAAGCGGTTCGGAAACGCCCGGCCATGTATATCGGCGACACCGGTACACGCGGTTATCATCATTGTGTTTATGAGGTAGTTGATAACTCAATCGACGAAGCGCTGGCGGGCTACTGTTCAAATGTAGAAATCCGCATCAACGAAGATGGCTCGCTGAGTGTCATCGATGACGGCCGCGGTATTCCCGTGGATATGCATCCGACCGAAGGGAAGCCTGCGGTAACCGTGGTGATGACGGTCCTGCACGCCGGCGGTAAATTTGATTCCGACACCTATAAAGTGTCCGGTGGTCTGCACGGGGTTGGTGTGTCGTGTGTGAATGCCCTTTCTGAATGGCTGGAAGTCGAGGTTAAGCGCGACGGACAGATTTATCATCAGCGCTTTGAGCGCGGGGTTGAAGTGACCGAGCTGGTGACCATCGGTAAAACCGATGAAACCGGCACCAAGGTCACATTCATGCCGGACCACAGTATTTTCACCCACGAAACCGGGTTCCAGTGGGATATTCTTTCGGCACGTCTGCGTGAACTGGCCTTCCTGAATCGCGGTGCAAAAATTACACTGAAGGAAGCGGCAACCGGTCGTGACGAGGTGTTTAAATATGACGGCGGTATTCTGGAATTTGTCCAGCACCTCAACCGAAATAAATCGCCGATGCATCCGGATGTTATCTATTTCGAGCGCGAAAAAGATGATGTCGTGGTTGAAATCGCCATGCAGTATTCTGATGCCTTTAATGAAACCATTTTCAGTTTCGCTAATAACATTAATACGATTGAAGGCGGCACGCACCTTTCCGGGTTCCGTTCGGCACTGACCCGCACGGTTAATGCCTATGCCAAGCAGAACAAACTGATTAAAGATGATAAACAGACGATGGGCGGCGATGATATCCGAGAGGGCATCACCGCTGTTATTTCCGTCAAAATTCCTGATCCTCAGTTTGAGGGACAGACCAAAACCAAGCTGGGCAACGGCGAGGTGGAGGGTATTGTTCAGCAGATTGTCAACGAGGAACTCGGGACCTGCTTTGAAGAAAATCCGAACATTGCGCGGACGATCATCGATAAAGCGGTGGTTGCGGCGCGCGCCCGGCTTGCGGCACGTAAAGCGCGTGATCTGGCGCGGCGCAAAGGAGCCCTCGAAAGTGGCGGACTGCCGGGTAAACTGGCGGACTGTTCCAGCCGTGACCCCTCCCGCACCGAAATTTATATTGTGGAGGGTGATTCCGCGGGCGGGTCGGCCAAGCAGGGCCGCGACCGGGAATTTCAGGCCATCCTTCCGGTAAAAGGTAAAGTGATCAATGTGCAGAAGGCGCGCCTTGATAAAGTGCTGGCCAACGATGAAATCCGCACCATGATTACAGCCATTGGAACGGGCATTGGTGAAGATGATTTTGATATTGAAAAAGCCCGCTACCATAAAATCATTATCATGACCGACGCGGACGTTGACGGTGCGCATATCCGTACCCTGCTGCTGACGTTTTTCTATCGCCAGATGCCGCAGCTGATTGAACACGGTTATGTCTACATTGCTCAGCCGCCGCTGTATAAGGTGACTCGGCGCAAGCGCGAAGAGTATGTGGAATCGGATGCGCATCTTACGCAGATCCTGCTCGACCTCGGCGCGGACGGTCTCAAACTTGAAAAGGCCGACGGCACTGAACTGCTCGACACCAAGGGGCTGCGTGAACTGCTCGATAACCTGGTTAAAATCGAAGATATTGCCGATAAGCTCCGTCGCCGTGGCATCCTGCCGAGCGATTATCTGGCTGCCCGCGATCCGGAAACCGGAAATTTCCCGCAATACTGCGCCTATATGAACGAGGCCGGCGAGGAGCTTGATATCCGTTTTGCGGCCGATGATCAGGGGTTGCGCGCCATTTTTGATGAAGTGCAGGCCGGCATTGAAACGGTGGACGGTGAGGTTCCGGAAGAAAAGAAAGTCCGGTATAAGGAGCTCTATTTCGCGACGGAGCTGAAAATGATTTTCCAGACCTTGAAAGAGGCCGGATATTCCATTGAGCAGCTTGTCGGAAAAGAAAAACCGCAGTTCAATATTGATGATAAAGGGACTAGGATTCCGGCGAATTCGCTGATGGACCTGCTCGGTATTGTGCGCGATCTCGGTCGTAAAGGAATGAGTATTCAGCGCTACAAAGGTTTGGGTGAAATGAATCCGGAGCAGCTGTGGGAAACTACACTGGATCCGGAAAACCGGCGCATGACCAAAGTCGTCCTTGAAGACGCGGTGAAAGCCGACGAAATGTTCACCATCCTGATGGGCGACGAGGTGGAGCCCCGCCGTGAATTCATTCAGGAAAACGCACTTAACGTCACCAACCTCGACATCTAACGAAAGCGCATTATGGACAACATTCTTAACGAACGCATTGACCTGATTAATATTGAAGATGAGATGCAGCGTGCCTACATCGACTACTCGATGTCGGTGATTGTCGGACGCGCACTGCCGGATGCCCGCGACGGCCTCAAGCCGGGCAACCGCCGTATTCTCTACGCGATGAAAGAGCGCGGATGGACGCACAGTAAAGCATTTGTGAAATGCGCTAAAGTGGTCGGTGAAGTGATCGGTAACTATCATCCGCACGGCGATACCGCAGTGTATGACACGCTCGTCCGTATGGCTCAGGAGTGGGCGATGCGCGGCATGCTTATTGATGGCCAGGGTAACTTCGGTTCAATCGACGGCGACCGCGCGGCGGCCTATCGATATACCGAGTGCCGGTTGCGTCCGCTGGCGGAAGAGATGCTGGCTGATATCGACAAAAATACCGTCGATATGCGCCCGAACTTTGACGAATCGCTGATGGAACCGTCGGTACTGCCGGCGCGTGTTCCGAACCTGCTGGTGAACGGTTCGACCGGTATTGCGGTCGGTATGGCCACCAATATTCCGCCGCACAATCTCGGCGAAGTGATCGATGGCACCATCCTGCTGATCGACAATCCGGAAGCCACGATTGATGAACTGCACGAATTGATCAAAGGTCCGGACTTCCCGACCGGCGGTACCGTGTACGGTCTCAATGCTGTGCGTGATTTCTACACCACCGGCCGCGGAAAAATCAAAGTCCGAGGTAAAGCCGAGATCGAAGAAGAAGATAACGGCAAGGCTCGGATCATCATTACGGAAATTCCGTATGCGTTGAATAAAACGCTGCTGATTCAGAAAATGGTTCACCTGGTTCGCGACAAGAAACTGGAAGGTATTTCCGATATTCGCGATGAATCCGGTAAGGAAGGCATCCGTCTTGTCATTGAGCTGAAGCGCAATGCGGTGCCGAATGTGTTGCTCAACAACATTTTTAAACACACGCAGATGGAACAGACCTTCGGCGGCATTATGCTGGCGATCGATAAAGGTAAACCGCGTGTGATGAATCTGAAGGAAGCATTGCAATGCTTTATTGATCACCGTTTTGAAGTGATTACCCGCCGCACACAGTTCGATCTTGAAAAAGCACAGGCCCGCGCTCATATCCTCGAAGGATATCTGCTCGCGATGGACAATATGGACGATGTGGTCCGCATTATCCGCGACTCCAAAAACCGCGAAGAAGCGCAGGAGCGTCTGATGTCTAAATTCGGATTCTCCGAAATTCAGGCCAAAGCGATTCTTGATATGCGGCTCTATCAGTTGACCGGTCTGGAACGTGAAAAAGTTGAAGCGGAATATGCCGAGCTCAAAAAACTGATCGAATACCTCGAAGACCTGCTGGCGAACCCGGACAAAATTTACGGGGTGATCAAAGAAGATCTGGAGCAGATCCGCGCTAAATACGGTGAACACCGCAAAACCGATCTTTCGATTGATGAAGGCGAAATCGACATTGAGGATCTCATTGCTGATGAGCCGTGCGTGATTACCCTTTCCAACACCGGCTATATCAAGCGCGTTCCGAGCGATACCTATCGCCAGCAGCGGCGTGGCGGTAAAGGCGTGGTGGGTATGAGCACGAAGGATGAGGATTTTGTGGAACACATTTTCTCGGCTTCGACGCACGACTATCTGCTCTGCTTCACCGAAGAAGGCCGCATGTACTGGTTGAAAGCCTACTATGTGCCGGAAGGCACCCGCCAGAGTCGCGGCCGTTCGCTGGCCAATGTGCTGCAGATGGGGCAGGACGAAAAACTCGCCGCCATTCTGTGCGTGCGCGAGCTCAATGACGATTCACATAACCTGATCATGGCCACTAAAAAGGGCACGGTGAAAAAGACCGTGCTCTCGGCCTATAAGAATGTCCGTGCCGCCGGCATCAACGCCATCAATATTGATGAAGGCGATGAACTGATCGGCGTCAAGCTCACCAGCGGCGATGACGAAATCATCCTGAGCATGCGCAACGGTAAAGCGATTCGCTTTAATGAAAAAGACGCCCGCCCGATGGGTCGCGTTGCCCGCGGGGTCCGCGGGGTTCGTCTGGAAGGCGATGACGAGGTTGTGACCGTTGAAATTGTGGATACGGAATCGACGATGATGGCGATCACCGAAAACGGCTACGGCAAACGGACCAGCTTCGATGAATACCGTACGCAGACGCGCGGCGGTAAAGGCATCATCAGCATTCAGACGACGGATCGTAACGGTAAAGTGGTTTCCGCTCATGCCGTGACCGATGAGCATAAACTGATGCTCATTTCCGAAGGAGGGCAGATGATCTGCATCGGTGCCAGCGATCTTCGTGTCATCGGCCGTAACACGCAGGGGGTTCGCCTCTTCAATTTGAAAGAGGGCGATAAACTGGTTTCTGCCGCGGTGCTCGAACCGGAAGATGAGAGTCCGGAAGAACCTGCAGCAGAAGAGGTGGAAAATGCGGAAGGCGAAGCTTCGGTAGAAAATGCGGACAATGCGGCTGCAGAACCGAATTCTGAAACTGACAAACCGACTGATGAGCAGGCCGGGGAATAAGTAAAGGACTGCGCTGCGGCGTTCTGCCGGCATAATGAAAACCACGCTCAAACAGATTGCATTGATTCTGTTGGTGAGTGGTTTTCTTGCACTTACAGCGAACCTGATTCACCCGCGCCGCATTCCCTGGGTGCAGTCGTGGTCGGATCAGGTTGAAGCAAAGGCGAAGAACGCAGGTATTCGGGTCATTCCGTTTTCTGTGGCTTTGGAAAAGTTCCAATCCCCGGAAGTGCTCTTTATTGACGCGCGACGGCTGGAGGCGTTTGAGGACGGTCATATTCCGGCCGCGGTTTCCCTTCCTTTCGAATCTCTGGAAGATCAGTTTCCAAGGATTGGAAATCTGCTGGATTCCGGGAACGAACTGATTGTCTACTGCGCCAACCGCGATTGCGACGATGCATTCCTGCTGGCTGCTGAACTGCAGGCGATGGGGGCAGAAAATCTGCTTCTTTTTATTGATGGGTTCGAGGCGTGGGCAGCATACGGCGGGGCGGTGGAGCCATGACACAGGAGCGGAAAATCTACCATCTGGCTTATTGGTGTTGTTGCGCTGTGCTGGCGGTTACGTTTTTATCCGGCTATCACAAAATTCTTTATCCGGAGCATTTTGCGCTTTCTGTCTACCGGTTTCATCTGCTTCCGGATGTGCTGGTGAATATCATTTCACTCTATTTCCAATGGCTGGAAATGGTGTGCGCAGTCTGCCTGCTTGCTGTGCCGCGGTTCCGTGTGGCGGCGCTTTGGGTCACGTTGTTCCTGCTGGCCGTCTTCACGACGGCCATCGGAATCAACGTGATGCAGGGAACGGCATTCAGTTGCGGCTGCTTCAGTAATGCGCCGGATGCCGAACCGATGAACGGAATGAGTGTGGTTCGCAACCTCATCCTGATGGCACTGGTCGGCATGGCGTTTTACGGAAGAAAAAAAGCGGCGGTTTAGCCGTATTCCTCGATGTAGTCTTCCATGGAGGCCGCGATGACTTTGAGGGCATGTTCGCGTCCGTAGATTTCCGGAATGTTGACATCGGACGGCTGGCCCGGAACCAGTTTATAGGTTTCAAAATAGTGGCGCAGGCGTTCCAGCAGGGCATGGGAAACATCGTTTATATCCTTCGCATCTTCCCAGAACTGGTCGTTATCGAGCACGGCGATGATTTTGTCGTCGGCTTCGCCGCTGTCAACCATCTGCATGCCGCCGATGACCCGTGCGCGGAGAATTACTTCGCCGCGATTAATGGGACGTTCGGTGATGACGCAGATGTCGAGCGGATCGCCGTCGCCTTTAACCGATGTAGGGGAGAGGTCCTGCACCCGGGAAGCACAATAGGTCTGAGGAATAAATCCATAGAGGGTGGGGGTCATGGAAGAGGTGAGCTGCGGTCGGTCCACCCGGAGATATCCGGTGGTTTTATCCACTTCATATTTCACCGCATCAAATTCGGTCATTTCAATGTAGGCATTAACCACACCTTCAATACCTTCATGGGCTTCAAGACCATGCCAGGGGTGCGGCCGCCAGCGGTAGAATGTTTTCGGGAATGCCATATTTCTCTCTTCTTTCTTGTTAGTCTGTTCGGATGATATCTGCGCCGAGCGCGGTTAGTCGATCTTCAATTGTTTCATATCCGCGGTCAATGACCTGTGCATTGTGAATAATACTTTCACCTTCGGCGCAGCAGGCTGCAATGAGCATGGCCATTCCGGCGCGGATGTCGGGACTGGTGAGGTTGCCGCCGCGCAGTTTTGTGGGGCCGATGACGACGACGCGGTGGGGATCGCATTGGATGATGTTGGCGCCCATACCCATGAGGTGATCGACAAAATACATGCGGCTTTCGAACATTTTTTCAAAGAAAAGGGCCGTTCCCGCGGTCTGTGTGGCGAGTACAATGCAGACGGACATCAGATCGGACGGGAAGGCGGGCCAGATGCCGTCTTCGATTTTCGGGGTGGCATGGCCTTCGTCGGGGAGAATGGTTCGGCTCGGCTGGGCTGGAACGATGAGGTCCCGGCCGTCGCGCGTCCATTCGACGCCGAGCTTGGAGAATGCACGCTGCATGACCTGCAGAGTCCGGGGTTCGCCGGCATTGGGAATGGTGAGCGAGCCGCCGGTGACGACGGAGGCGGCGATGTAGCTGCCGACTTCAATATAATCGGGCTGTACGGTGTATTCCGCGCCGTGCAGTTTTTCCACGCCGTTGATGATGATGTTATTGGTGCCTATGCCTGAAATTTTTGCACCCATGGCATTGAGCAGATGGGCGAGGTCCTGCACGTGCGGTTCGCAGGCGGCGTTGTAGATGGCGGACTCGCCGGCGGCGAGCGTTGCGGCCATCATGACATTTTCCGTGGCGGTTACGCTGGCTTCATCAAAAACCATGGGCCAGGCGGTCAGCGGACCGGCTTTAAAGCGGTAGGCGGAATCGGTGGTGATTTCCGCGCCCAGTGAACGGAGGCCGTAAAAATGAGTGTCGAGTCGCCGCCGGCCGATGACATCGCCGCCCGGCGGATGAATGACGGCACTGCCATGTCGGGCGACCAGGGGGCCGGCGAGCAGAATAGAGGTGCGGACTTTGGAGCAGAGTTCTTGGCTTAAATCGGTGGTTTTCAGGCTCTTTGCACAGAGGGTTACGGTGTGGTTATCGAGCGAAACCGAAACGCCGATGCTGTCGAGCAGCTGGAGCATGACGTTAACGTCGTTGATGCGCGGGACGTTATGAAGAATCAGGGGTTCATCGGTCAACAGGCAACTGGCCAACATGGGCAGGACTGCATTTTTGTTGCCGCGTGGATGGAAGGTTCCACCGATTGAGTTTCCGCCCTGAATGATGAATTTCGACACTGCTGTTTTCCCCTGTACGTAAAATCACGAATGTTCCAGACCTTGGAAGGAATAGAAAGCATTTTCCAATGGTTGGAAAACAGGAGTGCTGAATAGGTGTTCGAATATAGTGGTATTTTGGTTCCATTTAATTATGGTCTGCGCATAGGCGAAAATAACCTGTTGATGAAATGTGAATGATTAAATCGTTTAAAGAGGATGGAACGACGTTTGAGGAACGCAGGCGGACCGGTGCGGCCGTCGGCTTCGGGACCTCGTTTGCTGCCGGGATGGTGATTTTCGGGCTTGGCGGTCATTGGCTGGATACCCGGTACAACAAAGAACCGCTTTTTACCCTGATTGGGATCGCGTTGGGCCTTTTTTATGGCGCCTATGAAATCTGGAAACTGATTTTAATGATGAATCGGCAGAACGCTGAGATGGAAATGAGTGCAAATGATGAGAAGGAATGCCGTAAATGATTCATCCGATTGATCCCATGACGCTGGTCTGGACGCGCGCCTTTGCTGTTTCCATGGGGCTCTTTTTAGGGGTTACGGCGCTAATTACTGGAATAGATGATCAGAATACCCATAGAAAAGAATTATTTTATAGTTGGCTACTCGTTTTGGTTAATGCATATATCGGTATCTTTATAGCGAATAAGGCCATAAAGCAGCAATTCGGCGGTTTTTTTGTGTGGGGCTTCCTGCTCAACGGCATCCGGGCGGCTGTTTTTCTTTTCGTATTGCTGGCCATTGTGGAATGGCAGTGTGTGGAAGTGACGCGTTTTGTCCTGATGTCAAAATTCGGATATATGGCCTTTATTGCAGCGGAAATTTACGGTGTGCATGTTTTCACCTTGAGAAGTGCACAGCTTGAAGCCGGTGAATGATCGATGACAAATGATATACACCTAGTTGAAGACCTGCAGCACGCGGCGCACGAAACCGCGGACCGGGCGCATTATGTGAACCAGTGGGTGATGCATCATGTGACCGATTCCGGGGAATGGCATACGCCGCTGTGGAGTCTGCATCTGCCGCCGTGGATGAGTAATAACGCGGTTATGCTGATTGTGGCCAGCCTGCTGCTGATTATCAGCTTCGGTGCTTTTTACCGTTATCAGGACCGAAAAGCCCCGCGTGGCTGGACCAATGCACTCGAAGCACTGGTTCTTTTTGTG
Organism: Pontiella agarivorans; assembly: GCF_034531395.1. Classification (NCBI taxonomy): domain Bacteria; kingdom Pseudomonadati; phylum Kiritimatiellota; class Kiritimatiellia; order Kiritimatiellales; family Pontiellaceae; genus Pontiella; species Pontiella agarivorans. The sequence goes on from NZ_JARVCO010000010.1 coordinate 178,665, forward strand.
CGTAACGAAATCAGCATTGCCTATCTCGGGCCGAAAGACGGGCGTAAAATGGCCCCGCTCTTTCTTACTTTTTTCTTCTTTATTCTTACGTGTAATCTGATGGGGCTGTGTCCGTTGTTTTCCACAGCGACGGGGAATATCAATGTCACGTTCGGGCTGGCCTCGGTGACCTTCTTTTTCATGGTATTCGGGGCCATGTATGTGAACGGGCCGATCCGGTTTTTTAAAGCATTTGCTCCGGAGGGTGTGCCGTGGCCGATTCTGATTATTCTGATGCCGATCGAAATGATCGGACTGGTGATCAAGTGCGTGGCGTTGACCATCCGGCTTTTTGCCAACATGCTGGCGGGACATATTGTGGTTTTTTCGCTGGTGGGCCTGCTGGTGACCTTCGGTTACTGGGCACTGCCGGCGCTGGGAATGGCGCTGGCGATTAATCTGCTGGAAGTCTTTATTGCTTTTCTGCAGGCCTATGTTTTCACGGTGCTGTCGGCCATGTTTATCGGCGAGATGTACCATCCGGCGCATTGATAAATTGATTTTGAATAAAGTAACGTAAACAAAAACAGACTCAGGAGATAATTATGAACACAGCAGTACTCGGTGCAGGACTCGTTGTTTTTGCCGCGGCCTTCGGTATCGGCTGGATTGGATCGGCGGCGATGAAGGCCATGGCCCGTCAGCCGGAAGCGGCTCCGAAAATCCAGACGGCCATGCTGATTGCCTGCGCCTTGATTGAAGGTGTTGCCCTGTTCGGCGCGGTGATTTGCTTCCTGGCGAATTAATAACGTAAAAGCGGCATTACCAAGGAGTTCGTATGGCCGATTCGGCACAAAATACCGAACAACCTCAGGGGTTGGCAGGGATCATTGAAGCTCATGCCGTGCATGAGGGAGATCACCACGAGGGCGTAAACCCGATGGAAATCTCCGGCGGGATGGTCATCTGGACCTGGGTCCTGTTCGCGATCACACTGCTGGCGCTGTATAAGATCGCCTGGAAACCGATTCTCGGTGCGCTGGATAAGCGTGAAGAGGAAATCCAGGAATCGATCGATAATGCCGAAAAGCTGCGCGAGGAAATCGATGGGCTTGAGGCGTTCAAAGCGGAACAGATCGGGCTGGCGGAGAGCGAAGCCAAAGTGATCGTCGAATCCGGACGGAAAGCGGCGCATGAGCAGGCCCGGGTCATTGAGGAGAAGGCGCATGATGCCGCACAGATCCTGACCGAAAATGCGACTCGCGATATTGAATCTTCCCGTGCAACCGCAGAAGAGGCGCTTCGTATTGAAAGTGCCAAATGGGCACGTGAACTGGCCGGTAAACTGATTGATGCCAATCTGGATGATGAGAAAAACCGGGCGTTGACCGATAAACTGATACAGGAGCTTTAAACGCGATGCAGGTCACGTCCGTTTCCAGGCGATATGCAAGTGCTCTTTTCGATTTTGCAGAAGAGCAGCATGCAAAAAGTGAAGTCCGTGCTGACTGTGCGGCCATGGCCGCACTGTTTGATGAATCGCCGGATTTTTCAGACTTTGTGTTGAATCCAACGATTCCTCCGGCCGACGCGGAACAGATGCTCGTGAACCTGTTCGACGCGAAGGCGCATCCGGTTACACTGCAGTTTCTGCGGTTTCTGGTTTCGCGTAACCGGCTGGCTGAATTACGGGCGGTCTGCGAGATTTTTGAAGAGATGACCTGTGACGAGCAGGAGATCATCAAAGTGAATATTACAGCTGCTCATGAACTGACCGAACAGCAGCTTAATGCACTGCTGGTGAAGCTGCGCGAACAGTATCAAAAAGAAATCGAAGCCGAAGTGGACGTCGACCGGTCACTCATCGGCGGTTTTAAAATCAAGGTTGGGGATCATATCCGGGACTTCAGCCTGTTGAGTAAACTGGATCAATTTGAACAATCTGTGATCCGCGCCTAGTGCGATGAGTCATAAGTAGAGGGTAAAACCATGGCGATAGATATCAAGCCAGACGAAGTGTCAGCGATTCTGAAGCAGCAGCTTCGGGACTTCAGTGGACAGGCTATTGATTATGAAGTGGGCACAGTGCTCAGCGTGGGGGACGGAATTGCCCGCGTGCACGGTCTTTCCAGTGTGATGTCCGGCGAGCTGGTTGAATTTTCCAACGGCATGAAAGGTATGGCACTCAACCTCGAAGAGGATAACGTTGGGGTGGCCATTTTCGGGAGTGATTCCGGAATTAAAGAAGGCGACCACGTGAAACGTACCGAACAGATTGCTTCGGTTCCGGCGGGCGATGCTCTGACCGGCCGCGTGGTGGATGCGCTGGGGGTTCCGATCGACGGCGGCCCTGCGCTGCATGACATTGAATACCGCCAGATTGAGGTGAAAGCTCCGGGCATTATCGATCGTCAGGATGTGAATGAACCGATGCAGACCGGGATCAAAGTCATTGATGCATTGACGCCCGTCGGACGTGGTCAGCGTGAGTTGATTATCGGTGACCGGAAAACCGGTAAAACGGCTTTGGCGATCGATACGATAATCAATCAGCGCGGCGAAGATGTGCACTGTTTCTATGTTGCCATCGGCCAGAAGCGTTCCACCGTCGTTCAAGTGGCGGAAACATTGCGCAGCCACGGGGCGATGGAATACACGACCATTATTTCCGCCACGGCTTCTGATCCGGCGCCGATGCAGTTCCTGGCCCCGTTTTCCGGCACGGCGATGGCCGAGGTTTATCGCGACAGTGGCAAACACGCTCTGATTATTTATGACGACCTCACAAAACAGGCGCAGGCCTATCGTCAGCTTTCATTGCTGCTTCGCCGCCCGCCGGGACGTGAGGCCTATCCGGGCGATGTCTTTTATTTACATTCCCGTCTGCTGGAACGCTCCGCGAAAATGAGCGCGGAAAAGGGCGGCGGAAGTCTGACTTCGCTGCCGATCATTGAAACGCAGGACGGCGACGTTTCGGCGTATATTCCGACCAATGTGATTTCGATTACAGACGGGCAGATTTTCCTGGAGTCGGATCTGTTTAATTCCGGTCAGCGTCCGGCCATTAACCCGGGGCTGTCGGTTTCCCGCGTCGGCGGCGATGCGCAGATCAAGGCCATGAAACAGACGGCCGGCACGTTGCGCTTGGACCTGGCCCAGTATCGCGAGCTGGCGGCCTTTTCCCAGTTTGCTTCGGACCTCGATGAATCAACCCGCAAACTGCTGGAACGGGGGGAGCGCCTGATGGAAATCATTAAGCAGGGCGTACATGTCCCGCTTGAAGTGGCGAAACAGATTGTGATTATTTATGCCGGAACGAACGGATTCCTGGATGATATTCCGGTGGCCGAAGTGGGGGCGTTTGAGGCCGCATTGTATGAAGCGATGGATTCAAATTATGCCGATGTCCTGCGCCGGATCCGGGAAGAAAAGGCTATGAATGATGATTTGAAAGAAGATCTTCGGGCCGCGCTGGAAGCATTTAAAAAAACCTACACCGCATAGAAAGAGCCGGTAAAGACGCATGGCGAGCATTAAGGAATATAACCGCAAACTCAGCAGCCTGAAGAATACGGTTAAGATCACCAAAACCATGAAAATGGTTTCGGCGAGTAAACTGCGCCGTGCCCAGGAAGCGGAAAACCGGGCTAAGGATTACGCACATGAAGTGAATAATCTGATCTACCGTGTGGCGGGTTCAGTGGAAGAGGAGATGCATCCGCTGCTGATGCCGCATGCTGAAGCAAAGAAAGTTCTGTTGCTGGTTTTTTCTTCCGATAAGGGATTGTGCGGCGGGTTTAATAACACACTGATCAAACATGTTGAAAGGCAGTGCACCGCGCTTGAAGCCGAAGGCAAAGAGGTCAGCATGGCATTCTGCGGCCGTCGCGGTTTTCTGCACTTCGGGAAGCGGGCCCCGGTTTTTAAAAACTATGCCGGCGTAACAGCCGCCCCGAATTCGCGCGATGCTGCTGAAATAGCCGAGGAACTTGAAGCCGCATTTGTGAACGGCGATATCGATGAAGTGCACATGATTTACAACCATTTTGTCAGCCCGCTTTCGCAGGTTCCGCAGATGGACCGGCTGATGCCGCTTCCGATGTCTACATTGGAAGACCATGATCAGGTGGATGAAATCCGGGAAGATGATTTTATTTCGGAACCGCCGCTTTCAGAGCTGCTGGAACGGCTGATCCCGAGGCTGGTGGTTTTCAAGGTCTTTTATGCCCTGTTGGAAAACGCAGCCGGCGAACATGGTGCGCGAATGACCGCAATGGATAACGCGACAACCAATGCGAATAAGATGATTGATGAATATACGCTGTTGCGCAACCGTGCGCGCCAGGCGGCGATTACCACAGAATTGATTGAAATTATTTCCGGTGCGGAAGCACTGTAAGGAACAGGAGCGGTTTTTATGAGTTCAGCATCCCCAACGGGTAAAATTTCCCAGATTCTGGGCGCGGTGATTGATGTGAAGTTTCCGGAAGGACACCTCCCGGAAATTCTTTCAGCGCTCAAATTATCCAATCCGAGTATCAGCGATGAACCGGAGAATCTGACGCTCGAAGTGGCGCAGCATCTCGGGGATAATACGGTGCGCTGTATTGCGATGGATACCACGGAGGGGCTGGTGCGCGGTGCGCCGGTTCGTGATACCGGCGATATGATCTGCGTGCCGGTCGGAACCGAAACCCTCGGCCGTGTGATGAATCTGCTCGGAGAGCCGATTGATCGTGCCGGGCCGATTTCCAGCGACTCCACCTCGCCGATCCACCGTGAAGCTCCGGCCTTTGATCAGCAGGATACCGCAGACAAGATGCTCGTAACCGGCATTAAGGTGATCGACCTGCTGGCTCCGTATAAGAAAGGCGGAAAAGTCGGCCTGTTCGGCGGTGCCGGTGTGGGTAAAACCGTATTGATCCAGGAGCTCATCAACAATATTGCCAAGGGTCACGGCGGCTATTCCGTATTTGCCGGTGTCGGGGAGCGTACCCGTGAGGGCACCGCACTTTACCGAGAAATGGGGGAAGCCGGTGTGATGGATAAAACCGCGATGGTCTATGGCCAGATGAATGAGCCGCCCGGTGCCCGTGCCCGTGTTGCGCTGTCGGCGCTGACGATGGCGGAACATTTCCGCGATGAAATGAATCAGGATGTGCTGCTTTTTGTGGATAATATTTTCCGGTTCACCCAGGCCGGTTCCGAAGTTTCCGCTCTGCTGGGCCGTATTCCTTCTGCCGTGGGCTATCAGCCGACGCTCGGCACAGACATGGGCGCACTGCAGGAACGGATCACGTCAACCAAGAGCGGATCGATTACTTCGATTCAGGCCGTCTATGTTCCGGCCGATGATTATACCGACCCGGCGCCGGCCACCACCTTTGCCCACCTGGATGCCACCACCGAATTATCCCGTCCGATTTCAGAGCTTGGAATTTACCCGGCCGTGGATCCGCTGACGTCGACGTCGTCGATCCTTAACCCGAATATTGTCGGTGAAGAGCATTACAACGTCGCCCGCGGTGTGCAGGAAATTCTGCAGAAATATAAAAACCTGCAGGACATCATTGCGATTCTCGGTATGGATGAACTCTCTGAAGAGGACCGGCTGATTGTGAATCGCGCGCGCAAAGTGCAGAAATTTTTGTCTCAGCCGTTCGATGTAGCCAAACAGTTCAGCGGGATAGATGGCATTTTTGTTCAGCTTGAAGATACCATCCGTTCCTTCAAGGAAGTGCTGGAAGGTAAGCATGATGATGTGCCCGAAATGGCGTTCTATATGGCCGGCGGCATTGATGACGTGCTGGAAAAAGCGAAGAGTCTCTAATCATGGCCCTGTTTCCTGTACAGATTATCAGCCCTGAAGGCACCATTTGGTCCGGCACAGTGAAAGCGGTCCTTGCGGTCGGAATCGATGGTTCGTTCGGCGTTATGGCAAACCATCGGCCGATGATTGCCGCATTGGTTCCGGGAGCATTTAAAATGCAGGAAGAAAGCGGCGGGGCACTGCACTATGCCGTCGGTGAAGGGATTCTTGAGGTTCGCGATGACAAACGGGTTGTCCTGCTGGTCGACTATGCCGAACCGTGCGAATCCGCCGAAGAGGCCAAGGTGAAAGCCAAAGAACTGCAGCACATGCTGTAAAATAAAAAAAGCCCGTCGGAAAACGGGCCTTTTATTAACGCTTAATATCCGCCACCACCGCCGAGGCCGGGAACAGATCGTGATCCTTCCCATTGTTGCGGTGTATTCCACGGCATATTGGAATATTCCTGCTCGTCCTGATATTCATCATTGGTTGCGCAGCCGGTGAGCGTCAGAACACCTGTTGCTGTGATGAGGGCGAGAATGATTTTTGTGCTTTTCATAGGTAAAAAAAGACCGTTCTGCAGTACAGAACGGTGCACTTCATACAAAGCGGGATTAGAGTACTGCGTCTTTGGCAGCCTTCGCAATGCGGAATTTCAGCACGGTTTTAGCCGGAATCTGAATGGTTTCGCCGGTGGCCGGGTTGCGGCCCTGACGTGCTGCGCGGTCAACTTTAACCAGTTTACCGATGCCCGGGATGGTGAAGCCGTCAGCGGCACCTTCATAAGCGAGTTCGGCGAGGCCTTCGAGGGCGTCTTTGGCCTGGGCTTTAGAAATGTCTGCTTTTTCAGCAACGGCTGCGATGATTTGCGATTTGGTCATAGGTTTTCCCATTTGATGAACTCCTCATACTTTCCTGGTTAAATTTCCAACAACATAGAGACTGACTCCGTATCAGCCAAGTGACCGCAATTTCTAAGGGATTCAGACACGGTTCGCAATAGCAAAGTAGATAAAAAGCCAATATTTACAGGGGTGATGCGCCGTTCCTGTCCGGATAATCCCCGCCGGGAAATGCTGTCGTAATATCGGAGTTGGACGTCCGTTTCGGAAAATTAATTCCTTCGAGGCGGTTGAGGTTTGGATGCCGCTGCATGCGATATCTGCCGTTGCAGGGGATGTCCGGCATGGAAGAGGTTCGGGGTTTCGTTAGAGCAAGGTAAAAAACTGTTGACCTTGGATCGAATCTCGACAAAATGAATCGTTAACTTTGCCGACTGGGGGCTGGCGGGAATGAATCTGAAAAAAGTGCTATCACCGGAAACCGTATGGGTCGATCTTAAGGGCGATTCAAAAGCGGGTGTTATTGAAGAAATGGTGGACCGCCTGGTGGCTGCGGGAAAAGTGGATGAACGGGATGCGGTGCTGAATGCCGTCATTGAACGTGAAGCCAAAATGTCGACCGGTATGCAGAACGGTGTGGCCATTCCCCATGGTAAAACCGATTCAGTGAATGAGCTGGTTGCGGCGGTTGGAGTGCATAAACAAGGGGTCGATTTTGACTCCATGGACGGTATGCCCTCGCATATTTTCATCATGACGCTGTCTCCGGAGAAGCGCACGGGACCGCATATTCAGTTTCTGGCCGAAGTCAGCCGTGCCATCAGTCAGCCTGAAGAGCGGGAGAAACTGCTTCAGGCGAAAACGCACGGTGAGATGTACGAGCTGCTAACCGGAAAATAAATTATGCTCAAGCGTCTTTCAGCGGCATTGCTCATCAGCTTTTCATTAATCGGTGCGGTCAGTGCGGCGGACGAGACGCAGCAGCCCCGGCAAACTCAAATGGTGGAATTACAGGAGAATCCTGAATTGCACCGTTCGGTTTATCCTGCTTCGGCCGGGGAAGCTGAGCTGCACGAAATCGAAACGGAACTGGAAGAGCATTTTGCGGCGGAGGCCGAACACGGCATCACCCACATGATGATGCATCTGATCATCCAGCTGGCGGTGATCATCATTTTTGCCAAAATCGGCGGTTTTCTGGCGCAGAATTATCTCAACATGCCGTCCGTGCTGGGGGAACTTGCATCCGGTATGATTATCGGGCCGTATGCGATCGGCGGAATGCTTGATTTGCCGGTTTTAGGACTTCTTTTTGTTGAAAATCATGGTTTTGCGGCCTCGGCGGAGCTTTATGGCATCGCCACACTGGCCTCCGTCATTCTGCTGTTTCTGGCCGGACTTGAAACCGATATCGGGGCTTTCCTGCGCTATTCTGTGGTCGGTTCCATTGTGGGCCTTGGCGGGCTGATTGCAGCATTTGTTGTTGGAGATCTCGTGGCCGTTGTGTGGCCGAATAACGGAATTGACAGTTTTATGCAGCCGGCTGCGCTGTTTCTGGGGGTCATTTCGGTGGCCACTTCAGTGGGAATCACGGCGCGAATTCTGGCGGAAAAACAAAAGATGGCGTCCCCGGAAGGCGTGACGATTCTGGCCGGGGCGGTCTTTGATGATGTCTTCGGTATTATTACGCTTGCGATTGTTATGGGCATGGCGAAAGCGGGTTCGGACGGCGGGCATGTGGCGTGGGGAAGTATCGGACTGATTGCGCTGAAAGCCGCCGGTTTTTTTGTGGTGTTCACCGGTTTGGGGCTGGCCTTCAGTCGCAAAATCACGGCGCTGATTAAGCGCTTCAGATCCAAAGAGATGATTGTAGCCATCTGTTTCGGGTTGGCCCTGCTGCTGGCGGGGCTGGCGGAAATGGCGGGGCTGGCGATGATCATCGGTGCATACATCATGGGGCTGGCTCTCTCCCGTACGGACCTGGCGAATGAAATCGAGCACCATCTTCAAGGCGTATACAATATTCTCGTGCCGATCTTTTTCTGTGTAATGGGGATGATGGTCGATTTTTTCGCCATGAAGCCGGTGCTGTTTTTCGGTTCGGTTTATTCGCTTTTCGCGGTGTTTTCAAAAGTTTTCGGTTGCGGGATTCCGGCCTTGCTGACCCGCTTTAATTTACGGGGTTCGCTGCGCATCGGCCTGGGTATGCTGCCGCGCGGGGAAGTTGCACTTATTGTGGCGGGCATCGGCCTGGCCGGCGGGGTGATTGATCAGGGAATTTTCGGTGTGGCCATTATGATGACGGTGGTTACGACCATGCTTGCACCGCCGTTGCTGGTGAAATCGTTCGAGGGAGGTTCCGGACTTCGGAAAGAGATGGAGGAGGGGCACGAAGATGTTGAAGTCATCGAACTCGAATTTCCGTCCCACGATATTGCCGAATTTCTAGTGAACCGCTTTGTCCGTGCGCTGCAGCACGAAGAGTTTTTTGTTCATCATCTGCATACCGATGAACCGACCTACCGTGTGCTGAAAGACGATATCGCCTTCACGCTGGTGCAAGGAGTGAATCGAATCACCATCAACGTACCGCGTTCCAATCAGCATGTGGCCCGCATGATTCTGCTTGAAGAACTGCTTTCGCTGACCGATCTGCTCGAATCCACCAAGCAGATGAAATCGGTTGATGAAATGGGCACGGACCTCATGAAGGGCCTGTTTTCTTAAAACAGGAAATTAAAAAAGCTCCCGCGTTTTCGCCGGAGCTTTTTCGAAAGGTTTCCAAGGTTTTCTGTGGTCAGGAAACCGTTAAAAACTCTGAATGAGGGCCACATAGAGTTCGTTGGCGCTTTTCCATTCGTGGTTGCTGGAAGCGCGGGTAGCGACCCAGCGGTACGCGACGCGAACCTTTGTTTTGTCGGCCGGTTTAAAATAAACGCCGCCGGTCAGCCAGCTCTGGTTAATGTTATCTGCGTTAAAGCTGTAGAAGAATTCTTCTTCGAGGTAGGGCTTTACGCCGTAGATTCCCCACGGAAATTCGGCGCGGGTCTGGTTCCGGAAGCGGACATCGTCGTCACGGTCAAAATCATAATCGCGAAATTCGAACCGGCAGCGGTTGCGCAGTTTGATGTCGGCCACGCTGCCGAACCAGTGGCCCTGAATCATCGGACGGTTTTCACCTTCCCAGTCACCGGAAACACGGTATTCGAGATAACGGTAGGCCGCGCCGATATTGAAATTTTTGTGGAATCTGTAATGTGCCCCGATATCCGCAAACCACATGTTGAAGGTGTCGAAATCATCACCGAAGCGCAGGCGGGAATTGGAGAAGATCTGCCATTCCGGATTGATGTTATACAGCAGGATCAGCTCGCTGGTCGAAGCCCATGGCCGTTCTGCAACGGTGGTTGTTGATATGGATGCGAGTGACAACAGTGCGAATAGTGCAATTTTCTTAATCATGATCCTTTAATCCCCTGATTAGTTTTTCCGATCCCGCCCCACACGAGATCACCGAGCGCATGGCATCCTCCACCGAAACATCGACGGGATGCACATACTTTTCATTCAAATGGTAAATAAAACCCGATGTCGGGTTCGGTCCCGTGGGCACAAACACCGTTACGGTTCCGTCATCATACCGGTCGGTGATGAAGGCTGTCACCTTGGTATCGTTTTCATAAATCCGCACCAGTGCCACCGAAGAAAATGAAGATTCCCTCTTCTGCAAAAGCTGGTTGATGGTTTCCTTGACCATTTTATAGCCGGGAGCCCGGTTCAGTACGCTGTTTTCGAGGCCGTTGAAAATCCATTGACCCAGTCGCGTACGCACAAACAGGCCCACAAAAAAACAGCTGAGAATGATCACGGAAATCACGATGGCTTTGGCGATCGCTTCATCGTAGCGGCTGGGAAGATCGATATATCGGATCACCAGATCCGTCAGCGGGCGAATGCCCTCGCTCACGATGTTGAAAAGCCAGCGAAACGCAAAAATAAGGATAATCGTCGGAAGAATCACAATGACGCCGCCGATGACCGTGGTCCTTAAAAAGTTTTTCGTTCTGCCCAGCATGAATATCTCCATGTAAGCGGCGCAGTGTATCTAAACCATTCGGGGCGAAAAGATAAAATTGTATCGATTGTGCTGAAAGTAAGCGATCTCACTTCTGTTTTGCGCTCATCGGAGGAATGGTGTCTATTGTCGTATCATGAATATTTTACTGAATGAACGGAAACTCGAGGTGGATGAAAAAGCTACTCTGCTGGGGGTTAAAAATGCGATCAGGCCCGAGGCCGACGTGATAATCTATAACGGAGCGGCTGTTACAGCGGATGTGCCGCTGAACGAGGGAGATTCTGTAAACCTCATCCAGCGCGGCGAGGTTCCGCCGGCCGAGGAGCTCGAAGCGCTCATGGTTTCGCGTCACACGCCGGGCGTGCACGACAAAATTAAAAACGCCACGGTGGGCATTGCCGGGCTCGGCGGTCTCGGTTCCGCCATTGCGGTGGCCCTTGCGCGGATCGGAGTCGGGAAACTGATTCTTGTCGATTTCGATGTGGTCGAGCCGAGCAATCTGAATCGCCAGCAGTATTTCATCGACCAGCTTGGCAGGACAAAAACCGAGGCGCTCGAAGAAAACCTCAAACGGATCAATCCCTACGTCTCTTATGAAACGCACTGCGTGAAAGTGGTGCCCGCGAATATTCCGGAGTTGTTTGGTTCGGTCGATGTTATGGTCGAGGCCTTCGACCGTGCCGACCAGAAAGCCATGTTGATGCAGCATTTCAAAAGTGCGCCGCTTGTCGCCGCTTCCGGTATGGCCGGTTTCGGTCCGGGCGACACGATCGGGGTTCGGAAAATGGGGGATCGGATTTATATCGTTGGCGATCGGGAAACCGGGGCCGCACCGGGGTGCGGACTCATGGCTCCGCGGGTCGGAATCTGTGCACATATGCAGGCGAATACTGTTTTGAGAATTTTACTGGGAGAAGAATGAACCTGTTTGAAGATATTCCGGAAAACCTGCCTGAAGAACTTATGGAAGTTCTGGCGGAAAGTTCCAATGTGCGGATTGAACGGATTGTTTCCGACGGACACGCTTCGCCGTCGGACTTCTGGTATGATCAGGATCAGAATGAATGGGTGCTTTTGGTTTCGGGATCTGCCGTGCTGGAATTTGATGATCGGAAACTCGAAATGAATCCCGGTGATCACATACTCATACCCGCTCATGAAAAACACCGTGTAGCTTCAACTGCGCAAACCGGAAAAACGATCTGGCTGGCGGTGTTCTTCTGAACACGCGGTATTTATTGATTCTGTTTTTCGGATTCCGGAAAGGTTTCGCTGCCGTCGGCTCCAAAGGGAAAGGCACCGTTCGGCATCAGCTCGCGAAGCTCCGGAGTAACCCGTTCGGTAATATCTTCGTTCGTGGCATCCGGATGTTGATAGAGGTATTTATATAATGCGGTGCGGTCCGCCTCATTCAGGCCCAGGCTGTTGGCGAGTTCATTGGTTCGTTTGTAGGCGGCCTCTTCTTTCTTTCGGTTTTTCTGTTCTTCGATTTGGATAGCCAGCTCTTCCTGCTGCTCTATGGTCAGGTTTTCATTCAGCGAATCGATCACCTCTTCTACCTCATACCATTGGCGCGGGGCTTGAGTGTTTCCTGCATCCAGACCCATATGAACATTGTTTTCCGCCATTTTTTTTGTGTAGGTCTGAACATATTCTTCCTGCGCCGCCGAGAGGGGCTGTCCGGCTTTCTGCATGGTTTGCAGTGCAACGAAATTCACTAATCCTTCCCGGTCTGTTTTCAGAAGGTTTTTCAGGGCTTCAGAGGATGCCGTTACGGCATCCTGCAAGCGTTGCTTTTCTGTTGCGGCATGTTCGGCCAGAATTTCATCAAACCGTTCGACTGCTTCCGGATCGAGTGAAAGCCGGTGCCGGAGTTTTTTGGATGGATTTTCGATCTGTTTTGCCAACGCGGTCTGTACCATTTGATTGCCCATCATGGGCAGGGCCATTTCCAGGATACCGGTGGCCTGTTCTGCCTGCCGGTAATAGACCGGATCAATGTCGAGTGATGCAGGCTCAGGTTCGGGAATAAACGCATCTGCGGTTTCTGCTTTTACGGTTTTCTGGATTGCTGCCGGCTCTGCCCTTGCAGGCTCGACCGCTGCGGGAGGAGCAGAAACGGAAGGATGATCAGTATGGGCTGTTTCTGTATGCCGGGAGGATAGGTAAACTCCGGTTCCGGTGATAGCCGTTGTCGCGACAACGGCTGAGATAAGTACGGTCTTTGTTTTCATGATGGTAATGACTGCTCCTGTTAGGGTTGAGGTTCCTGAAAGCGTGACTCCTGCACCGGCAAGAACGGAAGTTGAAATGGTTTTGGCCAACTCTGCCGGTGCCGCGGCCATGGCATGCGTTGGAAGGGCTGCGGCCAGCGCCGCCGCCGTTGAGGAGATTCCGCGCAGGGCCATCTGGCGGTTCAGTCGCTCCAGCGCCCGGTTCAGCCGCATACGTGCGGCATCGGCCGTAATGCCGAGAACCGAGCCCACTTCGGCCAGACTTTTCTGCTGGAAGAATCGCAGCAGAATGGCCTCACGCTCGGCGGCATTCAGTTGATCAATAGCTTCGTGGATCTCCGGCATCAGCCGGCTCCAATCCGGTTCACGGTCCTGCTGCATATTCATATCGTCCACATATCGTTGTTCGCGTGTTTGGCGGCGTGCTTCCGAGCGCTGGATTTTTTTGGAGAAATGACGGGCCGTCGCATGAATCCATCCGCCCAGTTGAACAGAGTCCGACAGTTTTCCGGCTTTTTTAGACAGTTCCAGGAAGGTGAGCTGACAGGCATCTCCGGCCTGGTCTGCATTGCCCAGACAGGAAAGAGCGGCCGAATAGGCCAGATTGATGTAGCTTTCGACGATCTGCGCAAAGGCGGTCTGGTCGCCATGCTCTGCATACTGTTTCAATAATTCGATGTTTTCATTCATTTGATTGATAATCCCCGCTCAAAGGTTAAACCGAACGAAAATTATTGAATATTTTTTGAGCGGCCGAAGTATGTTCATGTTTTTTACGTGTGTTTTGTGTATTTCGTGGTTCAATCCGGAACATGATTCGAGCAACATATTCTATTGGAGCCTATAAACTCATTGTGGTGCAGGTGCTGTTGAGCTCCTACGAAACCTTCAATTATCTGCTCTGCAGAGACGGACTGGCCATTCTGATCGACTGCGGGGAAGCGGCGCCGGTTTTCCAGGTTCTGGAAAAAGAAAACCTGCAGCTGACGGATATTCTGATCACGCACAATCATGGTGACCACGTTGGCGGATGCCGTGCGGTGCAGGATCGATTGGGCGTGCTGTCGGTCAGCCCAGGTGTGGAAAGCCGGACGTTTGAAATACTGGGAACCCCGTGCCGGTCGTTTGCCACGCCGGGACATCTGGATATCTGCAAAAGTTACTGTTTTCCAGACCTTGGAATCATTTTTGTCGGCGACACCATCATCGGCGGAGCTGTTGGACGCATGATGGACGGTGCGGCGGAGCCGTTTTTCCAATCGTTGGAAAAAATAAAACAGCTGCCCGATGAAACCATCGTGTTCGGCGGGCATGATTATCTGGAGGAAAATGCAGCGTTTGCGCTGTCGGTTAATCCGGAAAATGATGCGATGCGAGAGCGATTGGAGCTGTACGAAGCTGAACCGCTGGCCGCGGTTTTCCAGACGTTGGAAAATGAAAAAAAATCAAACCCGTTTCTTCAGGCGGAATCCGCAGAAGAATTTGCGGAATTAAGGTTGAAGAAAGATCGGTTCGGCTAGGGCCAGTCCGCCGGGCTGCGCTCGACGATCGCGCCCTGCCTTATAATCCGCGTTCTTTTTTGATGACGTCGTAGGCTTCGTTGACCTTGGCGAGCTGTTCGTGGGCATAGGTCATGAATTCTTCCGGCAGGCCTTTTGAGGCCAGTTTGTCGGGATGAAATTCCATACATTTCTGACGATAGATTTTTTTGATTTCCGCGTCGGAGGCATCGGGCGAAACATCGAGCACTTTGTAGGCGTTTTCAATGATATTGGCCTGAGCGGGGCGAGTGCCGCCCGCACCGCCGCCGAATCCGCCGTTGAGCATGGCATCGATAGTGCCGGGACGCAGGCGGAATGCGCGTTCGACCTGCAGCAGGATTTCGCGTTCGTTGGGATGAATGGCGCCGTCGGCCGCGGCTACGGCGTGAAGGGCCCCGATAAAGGTCATGGCGATCTGCGGGTTGAACTGAATGACGCCGGCGAGCTGGTTGATGTAATCCGCCGCCGTGTGCGGATCATCTTTTGCGCGGCGGAAAATTTCGATGGCCTGTTTACGGGTTTCGCCGGTGTAGCGGAACCGGGCCATAATGGCTTCAACCGCATCGATCTCGTCCTGTGTAATTTTTCCGTCGGCCCGCGCCATTTTGGCCAGACAGCCGAAGAAGGCGACCTGGAAGGTCTGGGAGACCTGTTTCACTTTTCCGGCGCCTTTGTCGAACTGGTGGCCGATGCCAACGCCGACGACGGTGCCGAGCGGGCCGAGCAGTGAGCCGAGTACGCCGCCGATAATTTTACCTGTCCATGCCATAGAAAAATCCTGTTCGTTGCAGCCGGCTGGAAACCGGCGGTACGTAACTCCGCCATTCTGGCGGCCTCGTAAAAAGAAGATGCATCGTAGCGGTTTGGCTGGTTCTTTCAACGGCAATCCGTCAGCATGCTTCCATGAATACATACGGATT
Source organism: Pontiella agarivorans (assembly GCF_034531395.1). Taxonomy (NCBI): domain Bacteria; kingdom Pseudomonadati; phylum Kiritimatiellota; class Kiritimatiellia; order Kiritimatiellales; family Pontiellaceae; genus Pontiella; species Pontiella agarivorans. The sequence goes on from NZ_JARVCO010000010.1 coordinate 194,071, forward strand.
TTCATTCAGCCGGCGGGGCATGGGCCGATGGGCTCTGATGGGGCTAGCCGCTCCTTTACTGTTTTTGATGGGGTGCTCAAGCCCCGAGATGCAGATTGTCGGAGGCGGGTTTCGCAACCTTACCGATTTTCCGATTAAGGATGTTGAGCTGCGGGTGATTGAAACTCATCAGGTGGTTTCCTGCAGTTACATTGCGGCCCGGGGCTTCTTTTCCACGCTCATTCCGGTGCGGGCGTATGAGCAGAACGAGGTGGAAGTCAGCTGGAACTATAACGGCAGCATTCTGAAATCCGGTCCTTTTAAGGTGGAGGTTCCCGATCCGGTTCCGACAGAGCCGGTGGTGGCGGTAATCCGTTTTCATCCAACCGGTCGGGTTTCGGCAGTTTTTGTTCCGAAGTCGGCCATACCTCGCGAATATCTGGCCCGGTAGTCCCGGACAGTGGAGAAGAAATCATGAACGAACAACCGAATAATCCGCTGCACGGCATTACGCTGGAAAATCTGCTGAATCAGCTGGTTGATCACTATGGCTGGGAAGAGCTGGGGCAATTGATTGATATCCGTTGCTTTAACTGGGAGCCGAGTATTAAATCGAGCCTGAAGTTTCTGCGGAAAAATCAGTGGGCGCGGGATCAGGTGGAAGCCCTTTTTCTGGATACGGATTTCAAATCGTAGAAAAAGGGAGATGTACGCCGGCCGGCCGCTCAGCGGCCGAGTCTCGGGTTTTTATTCCAATCCCTGGATATATGAGGTCAGGAGTTGGCCTTTGTGGTCGACGGCATCGGGATAGCGGCTTTTGATTTCCTCGAAAAGTTTTGCGGCCTTTTCATTTTTCTCTTCCTTTTTATAGCGCATGCCGAGATAAAGCCGGGCATAAGCGCCAACGTTTACACCGTTTAAAAAGTAGCAGGTACCGTGTTCGGTGATGGCTTTTTCCAGCAGTTCAATCTGCTCCTTTCCGCGTTTGGCCTGGGCCATGCCGAGCACGGCGCAGCCGGTTCGGTTTGCCTGTGGATATTTTTCGATGAGCAGTTTAAAAGCTCTGGAAGCTTCTTCTGTGGTCCAGTCTTTGCTTCCGGTCTGATAAGCCTTTTCAATGAGGTTGAGATCAATGCGTTTCAGATATTCCGCATCGAGCAGCATGCGTTCGCGGGCGAGGGCTTTCTGCTGCGCCACAATATTTTTCACCCGTTCTTCTTCCAGCACCGGCGCGAGTTTTTCCTCGAGTTCGGCTACGCGGTTTTCCAGGGCGATTATCCGCTGGAGCAGGATGTTTTCATCGGCCACGACCGAGAGGGTGAGAAAAAAAAATAGAAAGAGGTTTTTTTTCACATCAGTTTCCAAAGGTTGGAAGAGAGATCACGTTGGCTTGAACCAGGAAGTAAAGGGCGAACAGGAGTACCACACCGATGGCCGCAAGTTTCAGGAGAACCTTGATCGCTTTGTTGAAGATAACCGTAACCGAAATGAATGCTGCGGCGGCCAGTATGATCCACACCATCGGACTCATCGTTTTCAGCGCTTCGATATTCATTACAGAAAAGCCTCCCCAGGACGGTCGCCTTCTTTTTGATCGGTCGATGCTTTTTCCGGAACGACATAAAATTCGACCTTGAATTCCACCGGTCCGGTGATGACGACGTGGTGAAAACGCTCGGGATAAATCACAATGGGATGCTCCGGGTCGGCGGTCAGCACATTTTCAAGGTCGTCTTCCCAGACATAGTCCAGCGATCCGCTTTTGACCACGAGATAGCCCCATTTTCCTTTCGGGGTCAGATGCTTTTTCAGGATCCCCGGGACAACGGTGTCCTGATTCATCCATTTGGTTTCTCCGGCTTTTTCCGCCGAATCCGGTAACGCGGCATGCTGATCGTTCATGGCATTTCCTCGACTAATTGAGGTGCAGTGTAAAGTCTGCCCGTCCGAATGTCTAATTTACGGTGACGAATCTTGCGAAGCAATTTCCGGGGGATATCATGTTCCTATGAAAATGACGGATGAACGGAAGCAAAAGGGATTACGCTGGGGAATCATTGGCTGCGGCGATGTGACCGAAGTGAAAAGCGGACCGGCCTATCAGCAGACAGATGATTTTGAGCTGGTGGCGGTTATGCGTCGAAATCTTGAAAAAGCGCAGAATTATGCAAAACGCCATGGCGTGCCGAAGGTTTTTGCAGATGCGGAGGCCCTGATTTCTGATTCGGCGGTGGATGCGGTCTATATTGCCACGCCTCCGGACAGCCACCGTGAATATGCACTGAAGGTGGCGGCGGCCGGCAAACCCTGTTGTATTGAAAAACCCATGGCACCGACGCATGCTGATTGTGTTGAAATCTGTGCGGCTTTTGAAACAGCAGGCGTGCCGCTTTTTACCGCTTTCTACCGTCGAACCCTGCCGCGTTTTGTACAGGTTAAGAAATGGCTGGAGGAGAACCGTATCGGTCCCCTGCGTCACGTAAGCTGGACCTGCTGTCTCCCTGCTTCGGAACTGGATCGGTCCGGCGAATACAACTGGCGGACGGATGCGACCATTGCTCCGGCGGGGCATTTTGATGATCTGGCCTGCCACGGGCTCGACCTGCTGGCCTATTATCTCGGCGATTTTGAGACCGTGCAGGGGGTGAGCCTGAATCAGCAGGATTTGTATTCGGCGAAAGATGCCGTGGCGGCGAGCTGGGTGCATTCCACAGGGATTACCGGGACCGGCACTTGGAATTTCGGAAGTGCTGCTGATATGGAGCAGGTTGAAATTTTCGGTGAGAAAGGAACCATAACCTTTTCCGTATTCAAAGAAGCTCCGGTGCGCCTCACATGCGGAAACGAGGTTGAGGAACTGTTTATTGCGCATCCGCAACATGTGCAGCAACCTCACGTTGAAGCTCTGCGCGATGACCTGCTGAACGGTATTCCGCACCCGTCGGCCGGAAGGGCCGGGATACATGCCGCATGGGTGATGGATAAAATCCTGGGAAAAATTCAGTCCACAGGAATCTTCAATTGAACAGGCTTCGATCCCATGCTGAGGCCGTTAATCAGCATTCCGACGGCGTGTTTTTTGGTCAATTGCACGATTTGACACGAGCCGATTTCCAATGTTTGGAATTTGAAGATTTTTGGGGGCGGTTTTACCGTTGGCTTTCATGTGGTGGATGGCGAATTCGGCGAGATTGTCGTCGGGGACGCCATGATCTCACATGGGTTTCATTTGTACAAAAAGGTCGGCGGTCTGTTCAAAGTTGTCGGGCATGAATGTATGCAAAACGGTCATGATATGCCGCGTAGGGCCTTTAAATTCCAATAGGTTAAGGCGTGTTTTACGCTGATTTCCGGAAACTTTTTTCCGAAAAGGACAGATATACTTTTTTCAGTGAATGGGCGCTGCGGGCGATTGGAGCATCTTCAGTTCCGACTTTTATTACTTCTTTTTTTGAAAGGGGTTAGGCTCATATGAAAGCAGGAAGAAACCACGGGAATCTTCTGAAGGGTAAAAAAACGATCAACTAATGTGGGATTTGGTGTGCTCTTTGCTTGAATTTTGTCTAAATAATTAGGCATTCCAGTAGATAAGGAGGTTGAATGAAAACATCTATCTTCGCAGGTTTGGCCCTGCTGTATTCTGTTGTTCCCGCGGCTTATTCTGAAGTGGATTTCTGGGAAGTGACGAAAGCGGAGCTTTATAATCAGGGGGCGGATCACACGGTTCCGGATTCCGCGGTCAACTGGGTACTGTATGCCGGTGTCGAGACGGTAGATCCCGGCGATGCAACTTCGATTGTGCTGGAGGGCGGGAATATTTCCGGATCGTATGCGTTTGAGCAGGATGGAGCATATTGGGAACTGCTGGTGGAATATCCTTCGGCGGCGGCGATGGATGCCGAACTGCCGGGCGAAGATGACTATCGCCTGATTCTCACCGGTGCGGGCGGGTCGGTTACCCAGGAATTTTCATTCGGTGAGAATAATTTCCCGGAAATTCCGTTTCTGATCGGGGAAGGTTTTTCTCAGGCGGCGGAGCTGGATCGGGCTGATCCGCTGGAATTGTACTGGAATGAGCCGGGATTCGGGACTGCGATGACGGTGCAGATCAATGAAGGTTCGCTGCTCGAAGGCGATGAGTTTTTTTATGAAGAGGTGGCTGAAAACCATATCGGAAGCTGGGATCTGGGACAGGGTCTTACGAATGAATTCTATACCGGCGCGGTTGAATTTGTCAGCGGAACCAACTATTTCGGCAGCGGTTTTTCGGCAGATGGCGAAATTACGTTTAATCGGCTGACCCAGTTTCCTGTGCAGTGGGTGAATCATGCGGTACAGGGGGATGATTTTAACGATAATACGGTCGATACCGGAACGTGGCAGCAGCTGTTTGCCGATCCGGGACAATTGCTGAGCGAAACAAACGGGCAGCTGGAATGGGACAGCGATTCCGGTTCCGATGGTACCGTTGTCTGGAAATGGAATGCAGGCAATCTGAGCACGACTCAGGACTGGGCGGTGGCCCTGGACGTCAACTGCTTGGTGGATTCCGCATCGATGACCAATCGTGAATTCTGGTTCGGTCTGGCGCTGCTGGCTGACGGCGGGGTTGATGGCTTGATGACCATGGAGTATCTGCTGGATGAGTGGGGTGCTGAGGTGAAAACCTATGTGACCACGAACGAGACGGATGTTATTGAGGCGGAAGAGAATCATGATTTTGAAAAACTTTCGTTCAAACTCTCGTATGATTCCAAAGCGGGTGTGCTGAGCAGTGCATACAGTTCCGGCGGGGATTATATTGTACAGACGAATGTATCAATTGATGCCTTTTCTTCAGTAGTCAGCGATGATTTCTCCCCTGCGATTTTCTTCGGCGGAGAAGATATTCCGGAAATTGCGGGACAGGTTTTTGTGGATAATTTCCGCATTTATGAAGGCCAGACACTGAGCAACCATGTGGAACGGGTGGAGATTGGATATACCAAGGCTTTCGGCACTCCGGGTGCGCTGGATGATGAGCAGATTTACGACATTGAGGTGCTGACCGGGTACGGCGTTACTTCGGTCCGTCTGGAAAGTTCGGCCGGTGATGTGGTGGAGGAATTCGAGCAGGAGTTTGCAGATGCCGGCGCGGTTGAGTGGGACTTTGAAGCGTCGGATCCGATGAGCGAACCCTATAATTCGGCCCGGGACGGTGAGTGGCTGGTTACGTTCGGATTGAATAACGGGACTTTTGTTTCAACCTATATTCCGTTTTTACAGCAGAATTTCGCGCCGATTCCGGACATCGGAACGGCACCTGAATTTACGGTTCCGGTAGATCTGCACGGATCGGTTACCGCGGCGTCGGCAATTGATGTGGAATGGAGTGAGCCGAATTCCAACGCGGTATTGATGGGTCTTGAAGTCGCGACCGAAGACGATGATGAGGAATTCCTTTATTATGATTCGCTGGATGATGCGGTCGGGCTTGCTCCGCCTTCGGCCGGGCCGTTCAGTACCCGTGCGCAGAATTCCGTTCCGCTTGAGGAAGGTGAAAACGAGCTGCTGATTTATAACGGCTGGGTGCGCACCGGTTTCAATGAGGACAACGTGGCTTTTGTGGTCGGAAAATATGCAGAATCGATGGCGGTTGTTATTCGGGCGGATGCTTCCGATGCCGATGCAGACCTGTTGCCGGATGCCTGGGAAATTCAGTATTTCGGTTCGACGAATGCTCTCAACGGCGGTCCCTATGAGGATCATGACGGAGATGCTTCGGGAAATCTGGATGAATATATTGCCGGGACCAATCCAACGAATGAGGCCTCGTTTTTCAAAATTACGCAGACCGAGGCGGATCCTTATTCCTTAACCATTCAGTGGCCTTCTGTAGAGGGCCGGGAATATGAGGTATACTGGAAACCGAGCCTGACCAACAGCAGCGTGGAATCGCTCGGCACCGTTCAGGGGCCGCAGTCGGAATTTACCGATTGGTCGAAAATCTATGATGAACCGCAGGGTTTTTATCTGATTCATGTCCGGCTGGCGGAATAATCGGATGAAGTTTCGGTTTTATTCCCGCCTGGGAGCCGCCCTTCTGTTTCTGGCAGGGGCAACGGTCTGTATGGATACTGCCCGGGCCGAGCTAACCGGGTTCAAGGGACGCTTCCGAAAGGAGGGGCTGGAAGCAGGTCTTGTCGACTCCGATGGGGAAAACTGCGGGAAAGCCGTCTTTAAATTCACCGATTTCCGTTACAGCTTTTTTGTGCTCATGGGCGAGCCGTGCGAGGTTTTTCAGTTTAATCATGAATTCCGATTCCTGAAATTCCAGTGCCCGATGAACGGGCATACGATCTATATTGAACCGGCAGACGGGACGGAGGCGGTCTATGAGCCGTCGTATGCGACAGGCCATCACGGTACGCTGAAACTGCCGTTGCAGGATTTCCTTCGGCTGAAGGTGACGGATTTTGTGTTTACGCTGAATTTTATCGATGCGGAACAGCCGCTTCTCATCACCCGGAATTTTCCGGGGTACATTAAAGCACAGCGGAAAGGTTCGTTTGACGTCCCGGGATCGCCCAACTGGGATTCGTGGGGGAATTTGCCTGTATTTTTGCGGATACCGGGAAAGGAATTTATCGAGGCCGATCATGCCAGGGCGGCTTTTGCGCGGCAGGTGATTAAGCATAAAAATTCAACGGTCGTTGAAGGAACGTTTAACTGGGATCGAAGCCTTGAGCTGAAGGATTTTGAGTTCAGCTACAGTGAGCTGGTTTCCATCTGCGCAAAGCACGGCCTGCTGGATGTGCTCTATGAAAAGGATGCGCCGGAGGTGAAATTCCAGGCTTTAATCCGAAGTTTTGCGCAAGGGGCGGAATCGCCCGAGCGGCAGCTGAAAACCTATGAGGCAGTCAGGCAGGTGCTGACCGCAGCCGGTGCGCCGGCGTCTACCCTTGAAATGGTCGGGCAACTGAACCGGGAGTGGTTCAACGCCTACATCAGTGGCCGTGCTCCGATGAGTTTTGACGGCGACAGCTATGCGCAGCCGGAAAAGATGAATAAGCTGCTGACGATGTACGAAGATAAAAATGAGAAATGGCTGCCCTACTCGGATTTGTCGTTTGATTTCAGCCTGCAGATGAAGGCCTCGTTCAGAATGACCGCCTACCTGTATTACCGGCAGGGGCTGACGTTGCAGACCAGTTCCTATTCGAAACTGCCGGATGAGGAAAAACGGCGGCGGAAGGAAAAGGCCGCAGAAGAACGGCGCCGATTGAAAGCCGATTACCCCCCGCCGGAGCCTTACATCAGCAAGGAATACACCGTAACGATTCCGTATCAGGCGATGGGGGATAAAGAATCCGCCGTCAAAAATGACGAGACGCTGAATAAAGAAATAGATGAAATTCGCAAACGCTGGCAGCAGCGCCCTAAACCCGAAGGCTGGAACTGGGAATGGATTGTGAATGTTGAGTGGATGTTTTCGGAATAAGGACGGGATGTTGAGGAGGAATGAAATGTTACAGAACAGTATGAAGAAGAGCCTCGTTTGCGCTGGTGGAATGACGCTGTTGCTGGTTGCCGGGTGCACCACAAAAACCGTGGATCCGTGGAGTGAATGGCGGGAGAGCAGCAGGGCGCAGGTTTCACTTCAGCCGGAAGAGGGATATCCGGTGGAAATCCGTGCGCTGGGGATTGAGGAAAACTGGAAAACCTCGGAACGCCCGAAACCGATATTGGTCTCGGAACTTGCGGTCCAGTGCATCGTTGAAGAGGATGTGCGTTTCAGGCGGTCGCGCACCCACACCACCAAAAAACACATTCCTCTGGTCGGAAAACCCAGCACCGGAAATATCATTTCCTTCTATCTGGATATCGCCGTGAATATCGTTACGTATCCGCTGAGATGGAAATCATATGAATATAATTCCACGGACTATGATAACGAAAATGAAGAGAAGATTGAGCGCGAGACCGACGTACGCTGGATCAGTGCTGGCGATCTTCCCGTGGAGGAGCGTCCGTATGTTAATCTGCCGGACCTGAAAAAGAATGCTGCGCAAAGCTATAATAGCATGCGCTGGAATCTTTCCTCTTATGAGGAGGATCTGCTGCAGCTTTCAGCCTTGAATGTGGAAATCCGTCGACTGCTTTCCGAGGATCAGTGGGCCGTGGTGGCAACGAATACTGTGGAATTAAAAGCATATCAGCAAGCCATGACCGCTTACCGGAAACATCAGGAGCAGCTTGCCGTTGCCGAAGCAGAGCGTAAGGCGGAGCGCAGCCGGAAGATTGCCGGGTGGATCAGTCATGCGCGTGAAGAGCAGGAGGCCATCAGCCGCTTTGAGGAAAACGGGGAGTATAAAAAGGCGCTGGATGCTGTGTCGGATCTGTTGCGTTTTCTGAACCGGGACACCGGGTACGATTTTGAGATGGCGACATTGATCTACGAGGAAACCGGAATCACGGAATCCGAGCTGAAAGCACGTCGGCTCGAGCTGGCCGGTCTGGCCGGTGACCTCGATCTTTTGATGAAACTCCAGAGCGAATAATCTGTATCCGGTTCGGATACGCGCGTTTTCCAAGGTCTGGAAAACGCGTTTTTTTTTATCTTTGTTTCGGCCGCGAGCGCGCGACGAGCTTGATGTAGATCGGGGCGCCTTCCAACCCGAAGGCTTCGCGGAACTGGTTTTGCAGATAAGCCAGCCAGTTGGAGCGGGCGTTGGCTGGATCGTTCACGAAGACCTTGAAATAGATCGGGTTGGTTCCCGACTGTGTGGCATAAAAAATCTTGAGGCGTTTACCTTTGGCGATCGGCGGGGGATATTTGGCTACAGCCTGTTCGATTACCCGGTTGAGCACGCCGGTGGTGATTTCCGTGCGGGTCATGGCGGCGACATAGTCGATGGCTTCGACGGAGCGTTTGATGTTGTAGCCGCTTTTAGCGGAAACAAACAGCACCGGAGCAAAGCCCATAAACGGCAGTGCTTCGCGCAATGCCGGAAGATATTGGGTCTGCGTGATGTCCTGGTCCGCTTCTTCGGCGAGGTCCCATTTGTTGCAGAGAATCAGACAGCCTTTTTGGGCATCGATGATTTTAGCCGCTACTTTTTTATCCCGGCTGGTTGGCCCGGTTTCGGCATCAAGCACCATAATCACTACATCGGCCCGCTCAATGGCTTTATCTGTCCGGAGGTTGGAAAACCAGTCAACTGCGCCTTTACCGCGCGTATCTTTCTGTACGCCGGCCGTGTCAATCAGTTCATAGTGCCGGGCGCTTTCGCCTTTTCCGATGGTGAAAGGAACTTCGATACTATCGCGTGTTGTGCCTGGAATATCCGAGACGATCACGCGTTCGTCTTTGAGCAGCCGGTTGATATAAGATGATTTTCCCGCATTCGGGCGGCCCACCACCGCGACCCGCAGGGGATTCTTTTCGGTGGGATTTTTTTCCTGCGGTAGTTTTGGAATAAGCTCTTCCAGAAGAGGGCCGATGCCGCGGTTCTGAATGGCGGAAACCGCAAAAGTCGGAAAGCCGAGTTGGTCGAAATCGCAGATATTTTCCTCGCGTTCCGGATTGTCGGTTTTATTGGCTGCGAGCAAAACAGGCAGTCCGCTTTCATGAAGGATGCGCCCGACCTCTTCGTCGAGCGGAGTCAGTCCGGCGGTGATGTCAGTGACAAAGATAATGAACGACGCATCGGCAATGGCGATTTTCGCCTGCTCTTCCGTTCCGGCCACAATCCGGTCCTCGGAAACCTGTTTGTCGAAATGGCCCAGTCCGCCGGTATCAATCAGCTCAAACCGCTCGCCGTTCCAGTTGGCCTCGCAGGCCACTCGGTCGCGCGTGACGCCGACCTCTTCGTGCACGATGGATACCCGTCGTCCGATCAACCGGTTGAACAGTGCTGATTTTCCAACATTCGGCCGGCCTACAATTGCCACAACTCTTTTGCTTTTCGTCTCTTCCATAGCGCGAAGGGTGATACGTGAATCCGCTTCAGCGGTCAACGGGAAAGGGAAAAAGAATGGATTAATAAAGACGATAAGAAACGGATGGTTAACCCCGTCAGTGACGGTTCTGTATCCGGATATTTCATTGATTCATGCGGATGGGGGTGACCCAGGGCGGGACGGGACAGTCGAGGGTGACGGCGATGGCGCGGAAAAGTTCGACTTCTGAAACCGTAATTTCGTGGTCGTGCATCATGCAGGCAAGGGCGGCGGCGAGAAGTTCCTTTTTTACCTGGCTGGAGGATTCATTGAATTTGTTCAGCGCGGCATCAAGCCGGTCCCAGGTGCATTCCTCGGAATTTTTGAACTGCAGTTCGGTTTTCGGTTTCTGTATGACGGCTGCTCCGGCGAGAAAAGCGTCGGAAGCATCGGTTTCCGAGGGGTGGCATTTTCGGGCGAGGGCGGAAAGGACTGTCGAGGCTTCGGCGGCGAGGCCGCGGATGGCGTAATAATTGACGATCGGCCTCTTGGGTGTTTTTCCAAATACGGGATCGAGGTGATGTTTCAGTACGTGCTGGAGGGAAAATTCGAAAAGATCCGTTTTCTGATCGGCTGCGGCCAGCGCATCGACCACCTGCATAAATGCATCGTACTGATGTTCAGAAAGAAATCGCAAGGCGGGAATGGTGAGGTCCACGATCGGCAGGCGCAGGGCGGGATCTATTGTTCCAAGGCTTGGAAGTGCATTTTCCAGCGACTGGAAAACTTCAGGTTCGGCCATGTGTTCAATAATGTTCATCTGTGTGTTGAGAATTTCTTTGCGCGGATCGAGGAGAAGAAAATAAACGAGCATGCGTGCTCCGTAGGGAGTTGAAGCAGCTTCCCGCACCTGATCCGGGATGGAGGCGATGAGCATTTTGGCGGTTTCCACATGCTTTTCCATGGGTCGGCCGACTGATTCGAGCAGCTGGTGACCGTTGATCGGTTCGGGCGTGCGGGCTGTTTTGCGGGAAGCAGGCGGGCCGCCCGCGGTGCGGGGTGTGTCGCTGGCGGACGGACTGCCCTGCTGCCCGGAAGCACCTGTCCGGTTGTATCGATTCTGTGAAAGATCCGAAGATCCGTATATTTCGGAGATAGGCTGTGCCTGATCAACCGGGCGCGGAGCGCCTTCACTTTGGGCGAGCACCGTCGCGATGGAGTCGAGCGTGACCGCTTCATATTTTCCATTGAAGCCGGGTTCCAGCCATTGGATCCGCTGCTTGAGCGGCGGGTGGGTCGAGAACAGACTGCGGACGCCGCTGCCGAAAAACATATGACTGGCCTGTCCGGCCTGTGGACAGTTGATGCGGGAGCCATGGGCGAGACCGCCGATCTTTTTCAGAGCCGATGCGAGGCCGCCGGGATTCCGTGTAAACTGAACGGCCGAGGCATCGGCCAGTCGCTCGCGGTGCCGGGAGATGGAGGCTTTGATCATATTCCCGAAAAAATAGCCGGTGAAACCGACCGCCAATAGAATCAGTGCGGCAGCCAGAATGGGGAAGGCCAGTTTCGCGCCGTTGCGCGAACGGCCGATATCGCCACTGAAATGCAGCAGCACCCGCCCGGTGAGGCCGATGATCAGCAGCCCGTGCAGAAAACCGATCAGCTGAATATTCAGGGCCATATCCTTATTGAGAATATGGCTGAATTCGTGAGCAATCACGCCCTGCAGTTCATCGCGGGTGAGGCCGGTCATGGTACCGTAGGTTACCGCAACGACGGCATCGTTGGTGCCAAAACCGGCGGCGAAGGCATTGATGCCTTTTTCGCGCGGCATCACATAAACCGGCGGAACGGGAACGCCGGAGGCAATCGCCATCTCCTCCACCACATTACGCAGGCGGCGTTCATAAAAGTCTTCGGTCGAAGGTAGAATCTCGCGCCCGCCGAGCAGGGTGGCGACCGATGAGCCGCCGCCGCGCCGAAGTTCCGCAATTTTCAGGGCGGCTCCGCCGAGTACCACCATCAGCGTGACACCGCATACGCCGATAAAGAGTTCCGGATACCACCCCTGAAAATCCGGTGGGACGGTGGCCTGTGCGACTTTGTAGAAGTGCCAGAAGACGACCGGCAGGAAATAGACGAGCAGAATGCTTCCGGCCACTGCAATGGAAAACTGTGCAATCAGCAGCAGCGTGCTGCGCCGGGCCTGATCCTGTCGGGCAAAGAAATCCATCGATTAATCAAAGCTGACTTTCGGTGCTTCTTTGACGGCTTCGTCTTCGACTTCAAAAAGTACAGCCGGTGCAAAGTTAAACATGCCGGCGATGATGTTGGAGGGGAAGACTTCGCGTTTTGTATTGTAGACCGTGACGGCGTCGTTATAGGCCTGCCGCGCGAAAGAAATTTTATTTTCGGTGGAGGTCAGCTCCTCAGTCAGCTGCATCATGTTCTGATTGGCCTTGAGATCCGGATAGGCTTCGGAGAGTGCGAACAGTTTGCCCAGCGCTCCGGTCAGCATGCCTTCCGCGCCGAGCAGTCCGGCCATCGCTCCGGCATCGCCCGGATTTGCGGCGGCGGCTTTGCCTGCAGAGGCGGCCTGGTTGCGCGCCTGAATGACGGCTTCGAGGGTTTCGCGCTCGTGCTCCATATAACCTTTGGCGGTTTCAACGAGATTGGGAATCAGGTCGTAGCGGCGTTTCAGCTGCACATCGATCTGGGCAAAAGCGTTTTTAAAGCGGTTACGCAGGACCACGAGACCGTTGTACATCCCGACGGTCCACAGTATCAGCACCACGATAAGTCCGAGCAGTACGAGTAAAGCAATCATGTCCTCTCCTTGGTTAACGTGACGGCATAGTAGGTAAAGCGCCGCACGATTTCACTTATAAAAGCGAAAGTGATTTGTAATTCATTTGCTTATATCAAATGCTGCATTGAACTTATGAAAATGGCTTGTTCCTCTTTTTTCACTGAATGATCCGCTGCTTACGGAATCCGACAGATCAGGAAATTATTCAGCGTCGGAAACGGGTCGTAGAGCCTTCTAAAATAAAAATCTCTCCGATAACCGGTTTGTTTCGGGTCGATTTTTAAGATCCCGTAGTAGGCTTCAGGCATGATATGCCTCCACAAAAAAAGGAGCCGCACGGGCTCCTTTCAACTTTTTCCGTACCGCGCCGGTTATTTCTTTTTCGGCGGAACGATTCCGTCCTGACAGGCTTTGAGGGTTTTAATTTTTACGACGGTTTTGGCAGCGATTTTGATCGTTTCACCGGTGGCCGGATTACGGCCTTTACGTGCTTTGCGGCGGGTTTTAGTGATTTTTCCAATGCCCGGAATGGTGAATCCATCTTTGGATTTTCCACCTTTATAGGCCTGAGTGACAAGCGATTCGAGTGCGGCTTTGGCCTGAACCTTGGTGATGCCGGCGTCGTCGGCCATTTTAGCGATGATGTCACTTTTAGTTGCTGCTGCCATTTAATTACTCCTTTTATGATGTGTGGCTTTCTAGCGGATGTCGTCTCCGCCCTTCGGAGGAGTAAGCATCCTTGCGCAAAGGTATAGAAGATTCGTTCGCCCTTCTGCAAGGGCATAAGTGCTTTGAAAGGAAGTTTTTCTGCTTTTCTGTTTCAGAATCTTCAATGCGGGCGGGGCAATCGGCATATACATCCTGCGAAAGGCTAATAAAATCAGGTGCCGACGGATGGAAGTGCTGTAAAAAAAAAGAGCATCCCGGAAAGGACGCTCTTTTTTATTTCCAATGATTGGAAGGTTAAATGGCTTCGTTTCCGCGCTCGCCGGTGCGAATGCGGACGCACTCTTCCAGGGGGGTAATGAAGATTTTGCCGTCGCCGACTCTTCCGCCTTCACCGTGACGTGCGGATTTAAGGATGGCATCAATGGCCGGTTCCACAAAATCCAGGTTTACGGCAATTTTAATTTCCACCTTGGGGATCAGATTCGGGGCGACGGGGTGCCCGCGGTAGATCTCGGTGCTTTCCTGACGGCCGTGGCCGTCAACGCGGGTGACGGTGATGCGCCCGATTTCGGCGGCGGTGAGCGCCTCGCGGACTTCGTCGAGTTTATCTTCCTGTATAATGGCTGTAATCAATTTCATGCGTGAAAATTCCTTTAATTGGGCCGAAGGTCAAAAAGTCGCAGGTCGACAGACTTTTTAACCGGGGACCGTTTTATGAGTTGAGGTTCACCATACCGTAGCCGCGTTCGGAGTGGAGGCTGTGATCCATGCCGGCGCATTCTTCGTCTTCGCTCATTTTAAAGCCGAATACTTTGTCAACGAATACGACGAGGATGAAGGTCATAATGCCGGCATAGGCGAGGGAGACGAGGCAGCCTTCGATCTGGACCCAGAGCTGATGGGCCATGGAACCATCAATCGTGCCGGGACGCAGAACAAAGGTGAGGCCGATGGCTCCCCAGAGGGCGGCGACGCCGTGGATGCCGAAGACGTCGAGCGTGTCGTCATAGCCGAGTTTGTTTTTCATCTCAATGGCAAGGTAGCAGAGGACCGAAGAGACGAGGCCAAGCACCAGCGCACCCCAGGGTTGCACGGCTCCGGCGGCGGGGGTGATGGCCACGAGACCCGCGAGTACGCCGGAAACAAAGCCGAGCGTGGAAACTTTCTTATGCAGAATGCCTTCGAGGATCATCCAGGAGAGAGCTCCTGCGGCAGCGGCCACCTGCGTGACGGTGAGCGCCTGGGCGGTGACGAGGCCGGAGGCGACGGAGGAGCCGGCATTGAAGCCGAACCAGCCGACCCACAGCAGGCCGGCACCCATCATCGTCATGACGAGGTTGTTGGGGTGCATGGCGGTTTTGGGATAGCCGCGGCGCGGGCCGAGGTAGAACGCGCAGACGAGGGCGGCCGCGCCGGCGGAAATATGAATAACCGTGCCGCCGGCAAAGTCGATGGCGCCTTTTTGAAAGAGGAAGCCGTCTTCGGCCCAGACCCAGTGGCAGAGCGGATTGTAAATCAGCAGGCTCCACAGCGCGATAAAGATGCAGTAGCCGCGGAATTTGACGCGCTCCGCAAAGGCCCCGGCAATCAGCGCCGGAGTGATGATGGCGAATTTGCCCTGGAACATGGCGAAGACATATTCCGGGATGCCGCAGTCCATGATGGTCTCATCGATCCCCTTGAGCAGAAAATAGTCGGAGTTCCAGCCGCACCAGCCACCGAGGATGCCGGAGCCGAAGCTCATGGCATAGCCGCAAATCATCCAGAGTACACCGACAATCGCCATGGCGGCGAAAGAGTGCATCATGGTGCCGAGTACATTTTTAGTACGCACAAGGCCGCCGTAGAACATGGCCAGGCCGGGAACCATCAGCAGCACCAGGCCGGTAGAGGTTAACATCCAGGCTGTGGTTCCGGTATCCACTTCGGGTGATCCATCGGCCGCGCATACGGTACCGGTCGAGCACAGCAAGGCCATGAAGACCGCCGCAAGGGCCGTCCGTTTAGATTTCTGCATTCTCTCTCTCCTGTTGATGATATGGTTGATTCCACCGGTTCTGCGGGGTTCTCAGGTCCGCCCGGATTGGAATCAATAAAAAGCGGAGCTTTCGTTGCACGATTTATGCCACGGCAGTGGGGGTACGGCGCAACATGCATAGAGCAAGTGGGTTACAACGGTTTGGATTGGATTTTAAAACAAAGGGATGCCCGATTAAATGACAGTTGTGTTCTGCGAGCTACATATATGTTGGCTTCCGGGGAAGGCGAACCGGCGGGGTTTTGGCCTTTCCTCAGGCTGGAAAAGAGCCCGCCGCGGGGCGGTCGATTTGAGGTGAAATGGATATTTGCAAAGAAAACGGTTGATTTTCCGCCCGTTCCCGCTATCTTCTTCGCTCTTTCAGTTGGTGATTGTAGCTCAGTCGGTTAGAGCGCCTGGTTGTGGCCCAGGAGGTCGCGGGTTCGAATCCCGTCTTTCACCCCAGTTTTTCCAGGCTCCTTTACAGACGTAAGGGAGCTTTTTCTTTAGGTTCATCATCTGTGAACGATCTGCGTAAAAATCAATTCAGTTGCCCGTTGTGCGAAAACCCGGACGGTGAACGGTACTATGAAGACGGTGCGCGGCTGTATGTGCGGTGTGGTCAGTGTGCGCTTATTTTTGTTCCGGAATCGTTCTGGCTGAGTGCGGCGGAGGAGAAAGCGGAATATGACCGGCATGAAAACGGGGTTGACGATCCGGGGTATCGTAAATTTCTTTCGCGGCTGGTGATTCCAATGCTTGGAAAACTGGCACCGGGGCAGCACGGGCTGGATTTCGGGTGCGGGCCGGGGCCGGCACTTTCGATGATGATGCAGGAGGCGGGACATCGAATGACGGTTTATGATCCGTTCTACGCGGATAGCCCCGAGGTCTTGGAAGCGACCTATGATTTTATCTGTACGACGGAAGTGGTAGAGCATCTGTGCGATCCGCGGAGGGAATTTACCACGCTGTTTTCCTGTCTGAAGCCCGGCGGCTGGCTGGGCATTATGACCAAGCTGACGCGGGATGACCGCAATGCTTTTGCGAACTGGCACTATATCCGCGATCGCACCCACATCTGTTTTTATCACCGGACGACATTTGAATATCTCGCAATGTCTTTCGGAGTCTCGGTCCGGTTTATGGGACCGGACGTGATTCTGATGCAGAAGCCGGTCTGAAAACGGTATGCCGTTTCAGAGGCAGATCAATTGGGATTGTTGAATTCATCCTGCCAGATCCAGACGCGCTTGGTGCTTTTCACTTTTTCATCGGAGTTGGAACCGAATTTGTTCCCTGCTGCGGCGTTGGCACCGCGGTTTTTCGGGGAGTCGTAATAGGATCGGGTTACACAGCCGGAAAGGCCAAGGGTAAAGGCGGACAGGAAGCACAGGATAATCAGTTTTTTCATTTCAGTTCCTTGTTTAAAATGTCGGGTTGCGGTGTGCATTTTGTGTTTTTGCCGGGATGATACAGGATAAATGCCCGCAGTTAACCTTTTCTGTCTGAGGTGCTTGATTTTCCAGACACTGGAAAAAAATGAAAGCCGATTTTCAAACGGTCTTCTTTTGGTTATCTTGTCGCGCTTATGGAACAGGATCCGAAAAACCAACTTGATTTTAACTTTGCCGCCGACGATTTGCTCGAATTTCCCCGGGATCTCGGTGAGGAGGGCTGGTTCCAGTTTAACAATGAAAAAAAAGCGGCGTTCCAACGGGTGGAAAAAAAGTTCGGCATTGTGCTGAATAAAAAAGTCCGGTTACGCTTACGCGGCTGGGACGAAGAGTTCACCGGTCGCCTTGTGCTCGATGCCCTCACGCTCCCGTCACCGTGCGCTGAAACTGTGGCGTTGCGTCTCGGGAATCAGACTTTCGAAAACACGGATATTGAATCGCTGCAGGTGATCGAGGATTAGAAACCGGGTATTCCCGCGGAAGAGCACCGAAAAGATCGGCACATCGCTATTTTCTTCCGAGGCTATTCAGCCCGTCTGAGGCGGGTAATAAACATGCCGTCGCCGGGGCACTCCCAAGGCCATATCTGTAACTGACCGTCGGTCTGTTCGCCGGTCAGCGGGTTGAGGAACGGCTCAGGTTTGAAATCGTCGTGTTGATCTAGAAAGTTCATAACGACTTCTTCGGTTTCCGGGCGGGTAAAGGTGCAGACGGCATAAATCAGCAGTCCGCCGGGCTTAACACACCACTTGACATTGTTCAGGATTTTGAGCTGGCGGGTTGCGCATTGGATCACATCGCGGCGTGAGCTGCGCCAGCGGGCATCCGGATTGCGGTTCCAGGTTCCCCAGCCGGAGCAGGGGGCATCCACCAGTACGCCGTCGAAGAGTTTCGTAAACGGTTCGTCGGTCGTGGCATTGAACGGTTGTGTGCGTATGCCTCTGATCCCATATTTACGGGCCCGTTTTTTCAGTTCTTTCAGGGCGGGAATGCGGACATCGGTGGAGAGAATTTTTCCGTCTCTCATCAGGTCGGCCAGATGGAGGGATTTACCGCCGGCTCCGGCGCAGCAATCCCACCAGTCGCTGCCCTCCTTCGGATCGGCAATCAGGCCGACGCATTGTGATGCCAGGTCCTGTACAACGAACTGGCCGGAATAATCGCCCAGCAGATGCTGGAGACTGATGCCGGGATCGACGGAAACGGCGGCTTCAACCTTATCGTGCATTCCGCTGGACACGCCTTTTTCGGCGAGTGCGGTGGTAATGGTTTCTGCATCGGACCGCGTCCGGATCCAGGCGGGAGGGCGCTGCTGGAAGGAGCGGATACAGGCTTCTGCTTTTTGGGGGTCAACCACGCTGCCGAACTCCGGGAGCACCAGATCGTTCAGTTCCAAAGGTTGGAAATCCTCCAGATCGGCCAGGAGAGCGTTAAGTCGTTCGCACTTTTGTTCCGGGGTCAGTCCGCCCATGCATTCCACCGGGAAGGGAAGGTTCAGCCGTTTTTCCAAATAGTGGAAACTCTGGGAAAGTGCTGTAGACTCGAGGGCATTGCCCAGCAGGCAGGCTTCGGAGGGATTGAGTCCGATTTTATGTACGGTCCAGCCATACCAGCGGAAATAAGAAAAGACGGCTTGCGCCAGAAACCGACGGTCGCGCGAGCCGAGTTCGCGTCGCGAGCGCAGGAAACTCTGCAACAGTAAATCGGCGGGCCGACCTTCGTCTATCACGAGTGTTGAAAAGCCGGGCAGAATCTCTTCAAGAAGTTCTGCGTGACGCCGGACTACCTTTTCCGGAAGGGGTTTTTGCTGGGAATCTTTATCCATAAAGTCGCATTTGGGGGTTGAGCCTGTAAAAATTGAACGGTATGAAGTGCACCAATTCTTTAGGAGGATGTAAATGTCAAAGGAACTTGGATATGTTTTGGTTACTCCGTACACATTACGTAAGTCACGTACTGGCGGGGTGTTGGGTCGCCTGATGAGCAGGACGGGCCTGGATCTGGTTGCGGCACGGATGATCGGTCCGAGCACCGAACTGGTTAAACGGTACGCGGATCTGATCCGCAGCGAGGATGAAGTCTGGCCCGAAATTCGCGAAGTACTTTCGGATTATATCGAACGCGAAATGGTTCCGATGGAAGACGGTCACGTGCATCGTGTACTGATGCTGTTGTTCGAAGGTGAAAATGCCGTACAGAAACTGCGCGATGCCATCGGCGGATTTGAAGATTCCATCGAAAGCGCGGATACGATCCGCGGTACGTTCGGCGACTATATTAAGGACCACGAAGGAAATGTGACGTATTTCGAGCCGGCGGTCCTCGCGGCTCCGACCGTTGAAATTGCGAAGAAGACCATTGGCCTCTGGGCGGAGTTTTCCGAAGAAGACGGCGGAATTCTGGATAACACCATTCGTATGGCCGACGAAAAAGATGCCGAGCAGGCACTGGTTATCATTAAACCGGATAACTTTACGTTCCCGAGCTCGCGTCCGGGTAACATCATGGACATTTTCTCCCGCACCGGATTGCGTCTGATCGGCACCCGGGTGCAGAAAATGAGTCTGGCACAGGCACAGGAGTTTTACGGTCCGGTTCAGAACGTTCTGCGTGAAAAACTGGGCGGCCGTGCTGTGAATAAAGCCTGCGAAGTACTCAAAAATGAGTTTGAATTTGAAATGCCGGACGAGGTGCGTGAAGCGCTCGAAGGCACACTGGGGCCGGCATACGGCGACAATCAGTTCTACAGTATCATGCAGTACATGACCGGTCTTTGGGCTCCGGATGTGGATGCAGATGCCATCGGCGATGAAGGGGTTGCGCGAAGTATGGTGCTGGTTTATGCCGGTGATAATGCCATTGAGAAAATCCGCGGAATTCTCGGTCCGACAGATCCCAGCAAGGCGGAGCCGGGTTCGGTCCGTAAGGAATACGGCACCGACATTATGGTCAACGCCGCGCACGCTTCCGATTCGCCGGAAAATGCACAGCGTGAAATCGGCATTTTGAAAGTGGCCGAAGACACCATTGCGCGCTGGTATAACCAATATTATGCGTAATGCATGAAAATGTAAGCCGGGCACAGCGGTGCCCGGCTTCATTGTATCCATCACTCACCATTACGGAGGAAAGAACATGTGGAAAGAAATTGAAGCCGCTCCGGCAGATGCAATTCTCGGACTGACCGAGGCGTTCAAAAAGGATAAAAATCCCGGCAAGGTCAATCTCGGCGTCGGCGTTTTTAAAGATGATGCGGGGACTACCCCGATCCTGAACTGCATCAAGACGGCAGAGAAAAAGCTGGTCGAGACGGAAACCACAAAGGGCTATCTTCCAATTCCCGGAAATCCGGCCTATGGTGCGGGCGTCCAGAAACTGCTGTTCGGTGCGGACAGCGAAGTGATCCGCTCTAATCGGGCGGCCACGCTGCATACCCCCGGCGGAACCGGTGCGCTGCGCACCGGGGCCGACCTGCTGAAAAAATTTAAACCGGCGGCGAAAGTCTGGGTCAGCACACCCACCTGGGCCAACCATAAAGGGATCTTCACTGCTGCCGGCTACGAAATTGCCGATTATCCGTACTACAATGCAGAAACCAAAGGCGTGAAATACGATGAGCTGATTGAAACTCTGGAAGGTGTTCCGGCCGGTGATGTCGTGTTGATGCATGTCTGCTGTCATAATCCGACCGGAGTTGATCTTGTGGGTGAGCAGTGGGATAAGGTGGTCGAGATTGCCAAAGCCAAAGGCTGGACGCCGTTCCTCGACTTTGCTTATCAGGGGTTTGGCGACAGCATTGAAGAAGACCGCGCGGCAGTTGAAAAGTTTGCCGCTGCCGGAATCGATTTTGTGGTGGCGAGTTCATTCTCGAAAAACTTCGGTTTGTATAATGAACGAACCGGCGCATTCACCATCGTGACGCCTTCTGCGGAAGAAACGGCTGTTGCGCTCAGCCATGCGAAGCTGACTGTACGGGTGAACTATTCCAATCCGCCGGCGCACGGAGGACTGGCGGCGCTGACCGTGCTGGCCGATGATGCGCTTTATGAACAGTGGATCGACGAAGTGGCCGGTATGCGCGACCGAATCAAGGCCATGCGTGCAAAGCTGGTCGACGGTCTCGTGGCACGCGGTGTTGAGCAGGATTTCTCTTACATCAAGGAACAGCGCGGCATGTTCTCTTTCAGTGGACTCTCGGATGACATTGTGGAGTGGCTGAAAGTGAACAAGTCGATCTATATCGTGAAAGGCGGCCGCATCAATGTGGCGGGCCTGACCTCGAAAAATATCGACTATGTCTGCGATGCGATTGCTGAAGCGCTGAAGGCGTAAGTCACTTTTTCATTCAGGACATGCAGAGCCCGGCCTCATCCGCCGGGCTTTTTTGGTTCAGTGCTGGAGCTGCTGCATTTCGTAGAAAAGGCCGCGGCGGTCGAGCAGTTCCTGATAGGTGCCGGTTTCGGCTATGCGGCCGTCTTGCATGACAACGATGCGGTCGGCCTGCCGAATGGTGGAGAGGCGGTGGGCGACAATGAAGGTGGTACGGTTCTGTACGGCGCGGTCGATGGCTTCCTGGACCAGTTTTTCGGAAACGACATCGAGGGCGGAGGTGGCTTCGTCCAGAATCAGGATTTTTGGATTCCGGATCAATGCCCGGGCGATGGCAATGCGCTGGCGCTGGCCGCCGGAGAGGCGGGCCCCGTCTTCGCCGATTCGGGATTCGAGGCCTTCGGGAAGTTCTTCGATGAATGCGGTGAGGTTTGCGGCCGCGAGCACTTCGTTTAGTTTCCGGTCGGAGACCTTGTTCAGTCCATAGGTGATGTTTTCGCGGATGGAGCCGGAGAAGAGTACGGTTTCCTGCGGAACCACGGAGATAAACCGGCGGACGGTGCGCATATCGAGTTCGGCCATATCGGTGCCATCGAAGAGAATACGTCCGGCGGAAGGACGCAGAAACCCGATGAGAAGCTGGATGAGTGTGGATTTCCCGGCTCCGGATGCGCCGACCAGCGCAATGCATTCGCCGGCGGAGACGGGCAGGGAGAATTCGGACACGCTGTGGTGGTCGCTGTTTTCGTAGGTGAAATGAACCTGATCAAATTCCACACGCCCGTCGAGTGCGGTCAGTGCTTTACGGCCGGTGTCCTGTTCAATGTCGGGACATTCGAGCACTTCACCGATGGAACGGATGGATTCCATTCCTTTGGCGATTTGGGGGATCATACCGAGCAGTTGACTGACGGCGGTAACCAGCATGGCAAACAGGCTTTGGAAAAGAATGATCTCACCAGCGGAAATCCGGCCTTTTGTGCAGAGCCAGCTGAGTACCGCGAGGGCTACAATGAGCGAGAGATGGAAGGCGGCCCAGGAAGAGGAGCCAAAAAAAGCATTGATGAAATCCAGCTTGAGGCCCTCGCGGCTGACCGCGCTGAAGGTGGAGCGGGAGCGGCTGATGGCGGTATCTTCCAGCCCGTGTGCACGGGCAATGGGGATCATGTTGAGCATTTCAACCGTTTCGGAGGACATCTGTTCAAGTTCCGAGCGGTAGGAGGTGTTCTGCCGGTTGATGCGCCGGCGGAAGAGCGCGGTGATGCCGACGGAAACCGGCACCATGAGCAGATAGAACAGCAACAGCTGCGGAGCACGGATGGCGGTCAGGATGACCGCGAAAAGAAACCCGACGATGATCGACATACCGATTTCGCCCAGCATCATGCAGAGCGTTTGAATCTGTTCCGCATCGCGCAGGACTTTGGCCTGCAGCCGGCCGGATTCGGTGCGGCTGTGAAATGGAATAGAGAGGTGCTGAAGCCGTTCCGCCACTGCGCCGCGAATTCTGTTTTCCATTTCGCGCACCGCTTTCCCCAGCAGATAGATGTAGGCCGTGTGGGAAAATATATTCTGAAAAACCGACAGAGCCATCAGGCCGAACCAGAGCGGCAGGCGGTCGACCTGTCCATCGCTTTCGGTAAATGTATTGATGATTTCGGTTATAAAAACCGGCAACAGGCAGACCGGAAGATATTTAAAGCCGAACAGCACCGCGATAGCGAGATAGTGGTACCAGCGGCGGTTCAGCAGATAAAACATCGTTTTCAGCGGTCGGCTGCTGTGATAAGCATATTCAAGCGGTCTGGGCGTCGGGTTCATGGGCGGGTGTTATACGTTCTCAATAGAAGGTTTTGGAGCAGTTTTTAGAGGAATCTGGTTCCGCCCTGCCGGAAATGAAGGGGAGTCTGCCGGTCCGTTTTTGATATTTAGATGAAGTCTAAATGGATCATCCGGCCCGGTTTCGGTAAACAGGTACGCCATTGCTTATTCAGGAAAAGATATGGCAGATATCATAAAAATTTCGGATGCAACGGCGCTGGCGATGCATTCACTGGTTCACCTGGCGCTTCAGCCCGACTGCATTTCCACCACGGCCAAAATTGCCGATGTGTTCGAGGCTTCGCGTCATCATTTGGCCAAAGTGCACCAGAAACTGACGAAGGCCGGTTATGTGAACTCGAGTCGCGGCCCTGCCGGCGGGGTTTCACTGGCCCGGGATCCGGCGGCGATTACGTTGCTGGAGATCTACGAACTGATGGAGGGGGAAATGCTTTGCAAGCCATGTCTCTTCGGAAAGTCGAGATGTCCGCGCAATGACTGCGTGCTGGGGGCGCTTCTGCCGGGGCTGGCGCGGCAGGTTCATGATTACTTTCAAAAAACAACGGTTGCGCAGCTGGCGCAGGAATCTAACTGGGGAACTGACTGAATGAATACCGAACTACGCAAAGGGATCAACTGGGTGGGCTACATCGATTGGACGGTCCGTGACTTCCACGGCTATAAAACCGAAAGCGGATCCACCTATAACGCCTATCTGATTGAAGATGAATATAATGCCGTGATCGATGGCGTGAAGGGGCCTTATGCTCAGTACCAGATTAACCGCATTGCGGCGCGGGTGGATCTGGAGAGCATCAAATATGTGGTCTGCAACCATGCCGAACCGGACCACTCCGGAGGCCTTCCGGATCTGATGAAGGCCTGCCCGAATGCCGTGATGGTCTGCAACGCCAAATGTAAAGATGCGCTGGAAAAACATTATGATACCTCGGCGTGGACCTGGCAGACGGTGGATGACGGCGATACGATTTCGCTGGGGAAACGCTCTCTGACGTTTATCAACACCCCGATGGTGCACTGGCCGGAATCCATGTTCACGTTTGTTCCTGAAGAAAAGCTGCTCTTTTCAATGGATGCTTTCGGCCAGCATTTTGCCACAGCCTTCCGGTTTGACGATGAAGAGCCGCTGGATGTGATCATGCATGAGGCGAAGGCCTACTATGCCAATATCGTGATGCTCTACGGACGGCCGATTGCCCAGACGCTGGATAAGGCGGCGGAGCTGGACATTGAAATGATTGCCCCGAGCCATGGTGTCATCTGGCGCAGCCATATCAAGGAAGTGCTCGAAGCCTACCGGCAGTGGGTGGTCTGCAAGCCGGAGCCGAAGGTGATTGTGCTCTATGCCACGATGTGGGGCGCCACCCGCCAGATGGCGGAAGCGATTCTTGAAGGGGTGCAGGAACATGAAGTGGAGGCCCGTTTTTATTCTGTAGATGCCACGCACTCCACCACTATTGCCACGGAGGTGCTCGATTGTGCGGCGGTGGCAATCGGATCTTCGACGCTGAATAATACACTGATGCCCAATATGGCCGGTCTGCTCTGCTATCTGGGCGGCCTGCGGCCAACCGGAAAAAAAGGCTTTGCCTTCGGTTCATACGGCTGGTCCAAACGCGGCGGCGCGACCGAGGTGGAAGATCGAATGAAGGATATGAAAATCGAACTCATGCGCGAGCCGATCCGCTCTCAGTATGTGCCCACCCCCGAACTCCTTGAAAAATGTCGTGAAGCGGGGCGCGAATTAGGCAAATATGCCGAGCAATATAAAGATTAAGGAGTTCACCATGAAATGGGTATGTACGGTATGCGGACACGTTCACGAAGGCGATGAGCCGCCGGAAACCTGTCCGCTCTGCCATGTTCCGAAAGACCTTTTCGAAAAGAAAGAGGACTAGGTGCCGTCGGCCGCAAGGTTGAATTTCTCACGAAAATCACCTTGCGGCCTGTCGAAAAGACAGGGATATTCAAACCGATTTTTTGAACCAAGGAGTATAGGCATGAAGAAATATATCTGTGATGTATGTGGGTGGATCTATGATCCGGAAGTCGGTGATCCGGACAGCGGAATTGCACCGGGCACGCAGTTTGAAGATATTCCGGACGACTGGGAATGCCCGGAATGCGGCGTCGGTAAAGACGACTTTTCCGTTATCGAAGACTGAGCGGTCTGATCCTGAACTCGATAACCGTCCTGAGATACGCAGGGCGGTTTTTTCTTGCACCCATCGCTGGAAATATAGTCAAACTCAGGCCGTATGAATGGATTGAAACACATTCTGGTTGTGATCGCGCTGCTGTTTTCGGCATTGCCGTGTATTCATGCGGAAGATCAGGCGTGTCAACCGCATGAAAAAGACGCATCGCAGCAACTGTTCCCGTTTCATGTCTGCGGCTGCCATCACTGTGATGAGCTGGCCTGTTCAGAAGAACTCGACGCTGAGACGAGCACGGTATCCGTTACGGTGGCGGTTGAGCCGCTGCCGCAGGCGGTCATTCTTTACGTTTTCACCGAAACGAAACCGGTCCTTCGGCGGGCCACCTCCCCGGTATACAGTGCACTTACGGCACTGAAAATCGTTCATCTCCTGATTTGAGATTTTCCAGAGCGTACGTACGCCGCAGGCGTATTCCCTTTGGAACGATTTTAAATCAGGAGAACATCATGAAACACCTTATTTTGCTGTTGAGCGGCGTGGCGGCCGTCGGGTTCGCTGAGCCCGGGCAGCCGTCCTTATCCCTGGATCAGGCGCTGGAAATGGCGCGGATTCATTCGCCGAAGCTGAAGGCCGCACGCCTACAGACGCAGGCCGCCGGCGAAGCGGTTAACGCTTCCGGCCGGTGGAAAAATCCCGAACTCGATTTCGAGGCCGAAGGCATCGGCGGCGACCTCGACGGCTTTGACGACACCGAATATACGCTGGCGCTGCGTCAGACCTTTGAGCGCGGGGGCAAACGGAAACACGGCCGCGCGGCGGCGGAACAGGCGGCGGTTGCGGCTTTTCAGGCCGAAGCGGCGAATGAGCTGGCGCTGCTGGCCGAGGTCCGGCAGGCCTTTATTGAAGCCGCGGCGTTGCAGGAAACGGCCAAGGTCCGGGCTGAACAGGAAAAGCTGGCGGCTGAATTCGTCGAGGTGGCGAAGGAGCGCTTTGACGCCGGCGGGGCCTCGGAGCTGGAGCTGCTGGAGGCGGAGCTGAGTCAGGACGAAACGGCGATGGAACGCATGGATAATGCGGGTGAGCTGAAGACCGCGCGGATCCGGCTGGCATCGCTGATCGGTATTCCCGTGGTCGAAACGGGGCGGTTGACGGCGGACTATTATACCCTTCCAGTCCCTGGAATCCGCGCCGTGACTGAAGCCCACCCGCTGCTTCGGCAGCGGGCCGCGGAAGTGGATGTTCTGCGCGCGGAGGCGGCGCTGGCGGGAGCGGCTGATGCCGCGGATATCACGCTGGGCGCGGGGGTTCGGTATCAGGCGCTGGACGACGAGAACACCTTTGTGTTCGGCGCCTCGATTCCGCTTAATTTTGTGCGGAGCGGCAAGGCGGCGCAGTCCGCGGCGCTGACCCGGGCCGAGGCGCTGGCGGCGGAGGGCGCAGAGCTGCGGCGCCGGCTTCAGCAGGAGCTTTCGGTTCTGCTCTCGGCCTACACCAATGCCCGGCAGGATGCTGAAATGACCCGCGACCGGCTGATCCCCAAGGCGGAACGCGCCTATGAACTGAGCAAGGCCGGCTATGACGTCGGCCGCTTTTCGTGGATCGAGCGGATCGCCACGCAGCAGCATCTGGCTGAAATCCGCATCCGCTATATCGAGGCCTTGAGGGAGGCGCATCTGGCGCTGGCCGAAATTTCCCGTTTCATGCAGGAGGACATTTAAAATGAAAAGATTAATTACAATGACCGCGGCCGGGTTGCTCGTGCTGGCCGGATGCTCAACGTTCGGCCCGGGACAGGCCGGTGTGGAAATCCAATCGAGCAAAGACGTCCTGATCACGAATGTTCATATCGATCAGATGGAAGGCGGTGTGATGGTTCATGGGTCGCTGCGGCCGAAGAATAATTCCGTGACGCGGGTCGGGCACGTGGACGTTGAATTTATCCGGGCCGACGGCGAGGTGCTGCAGATGGTGAAGGCGGATACGAATACGGATCAGTTTTCGCGCAAGAGCGCCCGGCGCCCGACCTTCAGCGCCACCGCGGAAATCGAGGGCTTCGCATCGGTCCGGCTGGAGCACCATCCCGATACCCTGCAGCAATGCGACCTCTAAACGTCCAGGACCTGGAAAACCGCTTCGGCGGTTGTCCGGTTGATCGAGACGAGCACGGTGACGTGCTCGTTCTGCTCGCTCTCGACGGTGGGGTCGCCGGCGCACGCGCAGCCCGGCGTTAAGGATTCATAAAAGAGCCCCGCCTTCACCCGGATAAAATCTGCGTCGGCCGATTGGCGGATGATCATCACCTCGACGGAGTCTGTAAGCGAAAAACTGCCAGCGGCCAGCCCCTGCTGCAGGGGCAGGGCATTTCCAAGGGTTGGAAGTTCGGCCTTGAAGACCGCTTCAAATTCCGGGGTGCCCCAGGCGTTGCGTGATTGTTCCAAACGGGTCATCGGCTGCGCCGGTAGTGGGTTTTAACAATGCCGTTTTTGAAGGCCTCGTTTTTCACGAGGTCGAAGCGTTTCGCCTCGTCGAGTTTTCCAAACAGTGGAAGGCCTGCGCCGAGCACGACCGGGATGCGGGAAAGGATCAGCTCATCCACGAGGTCCTCGCGCATAAAGCTCTGAACGGTCTGCCCGCCGTCGATGTAGAGATTTTTAAACCACCGGTCGTTGAGGTCGTTCACAATGGCGCGAAGATCGCCGCTCACCAGTTCCACTTTGCCTTCGAGATGTTCCGGAATCCCGGTGAGGGTGGAGGAGAGCACAAAAACCGGTTTGGGATAGGGCCAGGTTCCGAAGGTCAGCACCTTTTCAAACGTATGGCGGCCCATCACCAGCGCATCGATTTTCTTCATGAATCTGCCGAACCCGAAGTCGGACTTTCCAGGGTTTGGAAAATTCATAAGCCAGTCCAGCTCCCCGTCCGGCCCGGCAATATAGCCGTCCAGACTGGTCGCGATGTAAACGAAGTTGGCCATGCGTGCGCTCTTTTTTTGACGGGATGAACAGGAGCTTCAGCCTTTAATCTGAATCCCGTTCATCCCGTGGTCCGGTTTAAAACAGTTTCTTGAATTTATCCTTCAGATCCTTGGCTTCGTCGGAATCGAGGGCTTTGTCGAGCTGCTTTGCGGCTTCCTTTTTGACTTCTTCCTTGGCCTTGGCTTTGGCGGCATCGAGGGCGGCGTCTTTCAGGTTGTCGTCGAGTTCGACCTTCACCTTCGGCAGGGCGAGCGAGCCGTAGAGTCTGCCGGGCACGTCGATGTTTTTCAGATTGTTGACGATGTCGTTATTGGTTTTGAGCTCACGCACGGTGAGGGTGAACGGCACATCGAGGGTTTTAGAGGAGAAGGTGCCGCCGGCTGAAATATCGGCGAGGCCTTTTTCTAGCTTCAGGTCATCGCCGGTTTTGACCGCTTTGGCCAGATCGACGTTCTTGAAGCTCGCGGAGATTTCGTGCGGGGCCGCCGGATCTTCAAAATGCAGGACGGTTTTGAGGGCCGGTTCTTCGGAGTCCATGGGAATCATGGCGATCGAGGTGGGCACACCGTTGAGCTCCGGATGGCTGGAGAGTTCCGAACCCTCGATTTTATGCGCGGGATAGCTGTCGGAAAATTCGACCTGATCGATTTCGAGGCTGCGGATGGTCCACTCGGGGCGGTCGGTTACGAGGTCGGCGCGCGCTTTGAGATAGCCCACTCTTTTGGCATCGGCCAGTGCGCGGTCCTTGGACGGTTCCGGCTTTTCGCCTTTGGCCTCGGCTTCCGCATTTTCCTGGCGTTTCTCGAGGTAGTCCTGAATTTTGCGGCCATACTCTTTATATTTGGCCGCCTGAGCCAGATAGTCGTCGAGGGATTTTCCGTCTTCGGCATCCGGTTTTTCTTCTTCCGCGGCGTCCGCTTCGTCTTTCACCTTCTCAAACACCTTGCCGGGCGATGCACGCTCGACGTCGGTTTTCAGCACGGAGCCGGCGAGCCGGTCGACGGTGTAGGTGCGGCGGAGCAGGTCGCTCACGCTGAGGTCGGCTGAAAGCTGTTCAATCTGAACGAGGTTATGCGTGGGCTTGTCGGGATCGGTGACCTGGAGATTGACCACCTCCAGCTTGCCGCTGCCCATGGAAAAGTGTGCGTCCTCCACATTGACCTCGGCCCCGGTGCCGGAGGAAATGGCCGTTTCGAGGCCTTTTTTCAGGAGGCTGTCGACCAGCAGGAATTCCAGCAGCAGGCCGATCACCAGCACCACAGCCACGAGGATGATGCCGGACTTCCGGACCAGCGTGGATTCTTTGGCCAGAACATCGGCCGTGGAGATTTTCTGTTTACCGAAGGCGAGCCACATCAGGAATCGGGAAAACCTGTTGCCGACGGCTTTACCGACTTTTTCGTGCTCGCCGGCTTTCACCATCTGCTCGCGGACCTTGGTGACGGTGCCGGCCATAAATTTGCCGAAGAGCAGGCCGATAATGATGGAGAAAGGCAGGGACCCGATCATGGCGTAGACATCCAGATCCATCAGTGCCGTCACCGGCGCATTGGCCAGTTTGGCAAACAGGCCTTCGAGGCCGACCTTGTGGATAAGGAAAAAGCCGGTGTGGAAGGTGACCACGGAGATCAGCAGCGAGAGGATTTTACCGAGGGCCACCCCCAGCATCGCGAAACCGATGTTCGCATTCAGCAGCAGGGTAATCAGGATCATCAGCCCCAGCGTCAGGCCGGCGACCGGATTGAATCCGATCAGCACCCCGCAGAGTGTGCCCAGAAAGATCTCTCTGCTGCCCGCTCCGCCGCGCAGCATTTTTCCAATTTTACGTATAATCTTAAAAGGTAACATCGCTACATCCTCTCCTTGAAGTTTTGAACGGTCAGGATAATTCTTTACCTGCACTCCGGTCAATTGGTTTCGATGACGATGCCGTTGAACAGATGGTGGGGGGCGATGTGTTGTGCGGAGGGTGCAGGCAGCGGGCCGGGGACCCGGTCTGCGGTTATTCGGTTTCGATAACGATGCCTTTAAACATGTGGCGGGCGGTGGTGATGTTGGAAAGGTCGGGGTTGATTTTGCCGTCGGCGCCTGAGATATGCCCGTGTCCGGTGAGTTCGGCGAGTACCACGGATGCTTCCGGGTTCAGTTCGGCGGTATAGATCAGCGAGGGCTGGCCGTTGGGGTTTTTCAGGTAAACGGGATCATCCGTGATGTTTTCTTTATTGAAGTACTCGTTGTCATCAAAGGATTTGTTCACTTCAACCCGCAGTTTCAGGTTCTGCTTTTCGGGATATCTGGAATGCAGCGAAAAACTGGTGAGCGGGGTGGCGGCGGAGAGGCCGTCGACCACGGCGGAGCCGGCATCGGGCATAAACAGGCCATCGGCCGATTTTATCCCGCGGGCATGGCTCCAGGCCGGCAGAGCTCCGGGCCGCCGGTTTTTGCCGCCGCTGTAGTTTCCGGTGGCTGATTTCCCGGAAACGTAAAGCGTTTCGAGATAGCTTCCGTCGGCATCCTCCAGCCAGACGGCGATCTGCGGAATGGAGGTGATCACCCGGCCGTCGGGCGCTGTTCTTTTCGTCATATATTCCGGTCCGGCCCGGAAGTCGATGGTGATGGCCCGGCCGGCGGCTTCCGACTTGGTGGTGATGACATATTCGGTTTTCTTGCGGATTTCATCCTGCTGACGCAGTGTTTTTCCGAAGCCTACAATCTGTTTAAAGGGGAAGAGGGAATAGGCGATCCCGACCATATAAACGGCGACCACGCCCAGCAGCACCGGCAGCAGAAATCGGGTTTTCTTTTTGGTGGCGTAGTTTTTCAGGGGTTTGAAGTTGTTGAAAATATGAAAGAGCGCCAGCACCAGAAATGAAAAACTGAAGATCACGTGGAAGGCGGAGAGGCGCTGGTTATATTTCCATAGGTAGCTCAATACGCCGGTGACGGCCATTCCGATAAACATCAGTGCGATAAACAGCGATACCAGCGCTCTTGATTTCATATAACCTCTTCCTTTTACGGTGCCGAACAGCAGTTGCGTCTGGCTGCGATTTATAAACGCATTCAGACGCAGGGTTATTTTATTCGTTCGAAATTAAAGCCGGATATTGTTCCGCTCGCGGGATTAAGGCTTGTTGGCATAACTCAGGTAACGGTTCCGGTTGGGGGCGTTACCTCCCTCTCCGCCATGGCGCGCAGTGCCGGCATTTTTTTCCGGGCGAGCTGCTGTTCGGCTTCTCCGAGTGCCCGCACTACGCGCTCTGTCAGTGCTGATTAATGCGGTATACTCACGAACAGGTTAATGGCGGAGAGCAGCCCGACGACCCACATAACCGGTGAGATCTTTTTGAAGTCGCCGCAGCAGACGGCAATCAGAATATAGGAAAGAAATCCGACGGTCAGTCCGGTGGCGATGCTGAAAGTCAGCGGCATCAGGATCATGGTCAGGAAGGAAGGCACGGCCACCTTCAGGTCGGAAAAATCGATTTCCCTGATGTTACGGAACATATAAACGCCGACGATGATCAGGGCCGGAGCTGTTGCAAAGGCCGGGACAATTCCAATGACCGGAGCCAGGAAAAGGGCCAGCAGGAACAGGGCTCCGGTCACAACAGATGCGAGGCCCGTGCGTGCTCCGTCACCGATACCGGAAGCGGATTCGATGTAGGTTGTTGTGGTGGAGGTGCCGAGCAGAGAGCCGGCAATGGTTGCCACGGCGTCGGCTTCGAGCACTTTATCGATTTTCTGAATGGTGCCGTCGGGTTCGACATAGCCCGCTTCGTAGGAGCAGGCCACGATGGTGCCGATGGAGTCGAACAGGTCGACAAACATGAAGGAGAAAATGGCCCCGATGAGACCCCATTGCAGGGCGGCCAGGATGTCGAGTTTAAAGGCGATCGGCGCTATGCTTGGCGGGGTGGAAACCAGCTTTTCGGGAAGGCTGACTTCGCCGAACAGGGCACCGACCACGGTTGCAAAGACGATGCCGATCAGAATGCCGCCTTTGATTTTCCGGGCTTCGAGTACGGTAATGAGCAGCAACGCAACCAGGCCGATCAGCACCGGTTTGGTCAGCGGGCCGATGGAAACCAGCGTGGCCGGGTTATCGACAATCAGCCCGAGATTTTTCATGCCGATAAAAGTGATGAACAGGCCGATGCCGGCTGCGGTTGCGATCCGCAGCCCAACCGGAATAGCGGTGACCACTTTTTCCCGGATTCCGACCACGGTCAGAACGAGGAAGGCGATGCCGGAAATAAAGACCACGCCGAGCGCGGTCTGCCAATCCAGCCCCTGGCCCATCACCAGTGTGTAGGTAAAAAAGGCGTTGAGCCCCATTCCCGGGGCCATGGCAAACGGAACGTTTGCCCAGAGGCCGACGAGAAAGGTGCCGAGCGCCGCCGCCAGACAGGTGACGGTGATCAGGGCGGGTTTATCCATGCCGGCTGCACTCAGAATCATAGGATTCACGAAGATGATGTAGGCCATGGTCAGGAAGGTGGTTACCCCCCCGATGATTTCGGTTTTTGCATCCGTACCGTGTTCTTTGAGTTTAAAAAAGCCGGTCATGGTGTTCTCCCGTTAGGAATTAGAAGTGCGATTTCACGAGCAGGCTGATGGCGCTTTGGTCGGAATTGAATCCATATTTATTGGACCAGTAGTCGTATTCAACACCTACGTTCAGACGGTTCGGGTTCCAATCCCAAATGGTACCGACATCAAACTTGATCTGCGGGCAGAAGTGCAGGTTGCTGTTATAGGCGCCATCGTCATTAATAACCCAGTCCATGAAGCCGTCGCAGATGAACGAGGACTTGCCAACCGGAGTGGAATATTTCCAGACGGCAGTCAGCTGTACGGATTCGCCGTTGTCGCCTTTAAGGTCGAAGCGCTGGTAAAGGTTGAGCTGAAAATAGTCAAAGGCAGGGACGTCGAGGTCGACACCGGCACCCACAAGCATGTTATGCCCATATTTATCTCCGTTAACCCTGCGACCGTATTCATAGCAGGTAGCGACATACCAATCTTTAATAAATGAAACGGAGAGGTCTTCGCCGGTCATTTTGTTGAAACTGAAGCGCGGCGCAATTTCACCATAGTAGGACGCTTCATCTCCGAAAAAAGTTTCGTCGCCGTTGAAATAGATAAAGTCATTGAACCAGAAAAAGTCGCCGTATTTCCAGCCGTTGGCATGTTCGATGGTCAGCGTGGTCTGGTCATCCGGATCCGCTTCAAAGCCGGTACCTTCCAGTACCGTCAGACTGGTATCGGTCCATTGAATAAAATCCCCGCCGAAAGCGAGGGATGTTGTGCATGCCAATATGGCAAACAGTGTGCGTTTCATGTACTTGCCCCTTAGTTTGTAGCGGCCAAATATAAAATTTTATGCCGCATAGTTCAGTTAACGCGGCTAAACATATGCTCATCATAAGGCTCCGCCAAAGCACATAGTAAAAAATATTATCAGGGGATAATAGCATAGGAATTTGCGTGATTTTGTAACTTATTAAATTACTGTCATACTTTAATAAAAATGTGTGTGCACGGGTTTTGCGAACGGGTCAATCAGGGGGATGCTATGAAGCGGCGGGCTAAAGAATCTTGTTTTGGATTACAGGTTTATACCTTGAAAAGACGGGGTATCAGGGGAGAGGATCAAGATACGGTCGGGGAGTGGATGGAGAACGCGACGGAGATTGGTAACAGTCTGGGTTCCAATGGAGTCGCTATGTTTTACGCGGGGAATAAAAATCCGAATTTCCGGAACGGATAAAAAAGCCCTTAAGTTCCTCTTCCGGCACAGGAACGCTCCGAAAGGGCATTCTGGGCTCTTGATGCGCCAGCCTGTGCTCATGCGCGAAACCATCCGTTTAATCCGGCTCTTCCGACGCAGGAGAAGCTAGGCCTTTTCCACTACGGCCGCACCGAAGGTGAAACCGCCGCCAAAAGCGGTCAGGCCGACCTTGGCATCTTTTCCAAGGGTTGGAGCCAGTTCGCATAGGGCAATCGGAATCGTATTCGACGAGGTGTTGCCATATTTCCGGATGTGGTTGAACATTTTTTCCGGCGGGAATTTGATCGTTTTCCGGATGGCTTCGATGATGCGCTCGTTCGCCTGATGCGGCACGACTTTATCGAGAGCTTCCAGTGGAATGCCGCGTTCCTGGCAGGCGCTGTCGAGCACATCGATCATTTTGCGCACAGCCAGTTTAAAGACGGTGAGACCTTCCATTTCAATGACTTCGCCGCTGCCCATGTTCGGCACATAAAGCACTTTCTGATCCACGCCGGTGGCGGAGAGGAACGGGCGGTTGAGTTTCACCTCAATATTGCCGGGGCGTTTTTCGCAGCTTACCAGCGAAGCGGTGGCGGCATCGCCGAAAAGGGCCATGGTTTTCTGATCATCCATATTGACCATCGGCGAAAGGGTTTCGGCGGTAATGACGATCACCTTTTTATCCGGTGCATTGGTCAGGAAATCAAAAGCGGATTGCAGGCCATACATGTAGCCCGAGCAGGCGGCATTCACATCGTGCGCCTGCATCAGCACTTCTCCTTTTGCCGGGCTGAGTGCATGCAGCACCTGACAGGCGAGTGACGGCGTCATGGTTTTTGGGGTGCCGGTGGAGCAAATGATGGCACCGATATCGGAAAGGGTAAGATGTTCCGTTTCCAGCAGCTGGCGGGTGGCACTCACCGCGAGGCTGAGGACATCTTCGTCGCCGTCGATCCAGTAGCGTTCTTCAATGCCGGTCCGTTTACGGATAGCATCGGAATCCCATTCGTGACGGCCCTGCAGCAGTTCTTCGTTTGTGATGTGACGGGAACCGAACACTTTGGTGATATTTGAAATATAAATGGTTTTTTGTTCGCGGGCTGGATGAACCGGGGCCGCATTCACGGTGGCCGAACCTGTACGTCGCCGTTCCATCACCGGTGTGCCCGGATCTTCTTTGGTGACCGGCTTGAGCTGGGCCGCTTCATCCGAGGCGATACGCAGCATCGGTGTTCCGACGGTCAGGGTATCGCCTTCTTGAACGAGCACTTCTGAGATTTTACCGGAAA
Source organism: Pontiella agarivorans (assembly GCF_034531395.1). NCBI lineage: Bacteria > Pseudomonadati > Kiritimatiellota > Kiritimatiellia > Kiritimatiellales > Pontiellaceae > Pontiella > Pontiella agarivorans. The sequence goes on from NZ_JARVCO010000010.1 coordinate 229,296, forward strand.
CCGGTGCGGAGATATCCATAGAGGCTTTGTCGGCCTCGACCGAAGCAATCAGGTCGCCTTCTTTGATTTCTTCGCCTGTTGTAACCAGCAGGTCGGCCACGGTGATGGTTTCATCGGATGGACTGGAGCCGATGGCTTTTACGGTAATGATGCCGGCTTCATCTTCAATGGGTTTATTCCAGTGAATATCGATTTCGAGCATTTCACAGCATTTTTCGAGCGTGCGTTTGAAGGACGGCAACACCTCGATCTGGCAGGCGAAATCATAGGGAATATAGGTATCGGGGCGGGTGACGCGGGCCACCTGAACATCGGCACCGGCTTTTTCCGCAATTTCGGCGGCGACTTCGGCGCCCATACCCGAGGTTTTATTGTCTTCGTGAACAACGACCAGTTTTCCGGTTTTTCTGGCGGAAGCGAGAACGGTTTCTTCGTCCCACGGGAAGATCGTGCGCAGGTCAATCACTTCGGCATTGATACCGACTTCTTTTAATGCTTCGGCAGTGCGTTCGATCACCGGCATGGAGCCGCCCCAGCTCACGAGCGTGATATCCTGACCGACGCGGGTTACACGGGCTTTCCCGATGGGAACATAGTGTTCATCGATGTCGACCGACGTTGTGTTCGAGCGGTCGTTAATCAGACTCTTCGGGAAAAGGAAAACGGACGGTCGTCCGGATTCAGCAATGGCATTCAGCAGTCCGGCGGCATCGGCGGCGGTGGAGGGCATAAAGACATCCACACCGGGTATGTGAGCGCAGATCGATTCCATGGTCTGGGCATGATACGGGCCGAGGCCCGGACGGTATCCGCCGGAAATGGACATGATCAGAACGGGAGATTCCCATTGGCCGTTGGTGCGCCAGTACATGGCTCCGATTTCGGAAAGAATGTGGTTATAGGCCACCGGCATAAAGTCGGCAAACTGCATGAAAGCCACTGGTTTTCCGCCCGCAAGGGCCTGTCCGGTGGAAACGCCGAGAATCGTGTTTTCCGCCAGCGCCGCATTGTTTACCTGCTGCGGAAAGTTCTGGGAAAGGCCGCGGGTCAGTCCGAAGACATCGCCTTTCGGATCTTCAATGTCCTGCCCGAGCAGGGTGGTTTTCCGATCCTTGGAAAGTCGGTTTTTCAGCGCTTCGCGCATGGCTTCGAGCATGCTGAGAGTTCGGTTTTCTTCAGTTCCGCGATATTCATTCCGCGGTTCCGGAAGCGGTTTTTTGGCGGAAAATTCGGCCTTGGGCGCGGTTCCGCCGCGTGCGGTGTGGAAAGCGGCATCCACCTGGGCCTTCACATCGTCTTCAACGGCTTTGACGGTTGCGGCATCCGCCCCGTTGGCCAGCAGGTAGTCGCGGAGTCCGGCACAGGGATCGGCATTTTCCATGGCGGCCTGAAGTTCGGCCTCTGAGCGGTAAACGGATTGATCGTCGGCGTTCGTGTGGCTTTCAAGCCGTTCAACGTTCAGAACGACAATCTGCGGGCCGCGGGTTTGCCGTAGATTGGAAACGACGCTGCCGAATTTTTCATATGTGGTAATGGCGTCGGCGCCGTCGATCCGCTGAATCGGAAGGCCGAGGAACGAATCAGATTCTCCGTCGGGCAGGGAATAGAAGGTGTTGCCTTTGGTCGGAGTGGAGAGGGCAAAGCGGTTGTCTTCAATCAGAAAGAGCACCGGCAGATTGGCCCGGACGGCTTCTGCGACGGCTTCATAGAAGTCGCCCTGCTGGGTGGCCCCGTCACCGACGGAAACAAGTACAAAGGGGTTGTCCGCGTCGTTTTTGATGACGGATGCGGCTCCGACCGCCTGCAGGACATTGCTGCCGACGAGCGTCGGGGTGCTCATGATATTCAACGCGGGATCGCTGGGAAATGCGGGCATGCGGCGGCCGGCGGCATTGGATTCCGCTTTCGAGAAGAGACCGTAAAAGACGGTTTCATACGAAACCCCGCGGGCGTAAGCCAGTGCACGATCGCGATAGTGCAGGTGCAGCCAGTCGCTTTCGATCATGTGCGGTGCCAGTGCGGCGGAGGCCTCGTGACCGGAGGAGGGGATGTAAAAAAAGACTTCGCCCCGCTGGGCGGCAGCGGACTGAAGTTGGTCCGTATAGCGGGAGGCCACCATTGGGCGATAGAGTTTGAGCAGTTGTTCGACAGAGGGTGTGTTCTTTTTCATGGCTTTTCCAATTGAAGGAAAATATTACGAAAGGGTCCGGGTGTGGGCGAGGGCTAAATTGCATTATCTCTAAACTTTGACTATCGGCATTCTGCCGGATATGTTCCCTTTTTAAGAAATAATTTAAGCCTATGATGAAAAAGAGAAATGTAGATCTGGTTTGCGACATTGCGGAGTTGATATCGCTGGCTGAAGGGGGGCGTGACCGCCGGGAGCTGTTGCAGCAGGTGGTGACGTCTGTGGCGTCGCATATGCAGGCGGACGTCTGTTCGATCTATATTTATGACGAAGAGGACAAGGAGCTCACATTGCGGGCGACCCAGGGACTCGACGAGCGGGCCATCGGCGCGGTGAAGTTGAAGCTGGGTGAGGGGATTACGGGCCGGGCGGTTCGGGAACTTCGTCCGATTTGTGTCGGAACCGCTTCCCGGAGTGATTCCTACAAATTTTTCCCCGGTATACACGAAGAGGACTATGAGGCCTTTCTGGCGGTTCCGATTCTGCGCGGTTTGCGCCGTATCGGTGCGTTGGTGGTGCAGGCGGATGAGGCCAACTATTTCACACCGAATGATGTAAAGGCCCTCCGGGCGATTGCCGCTCAGTTGGCAACGATGATTGAAAACGTGCAGTTGTTGAGTGAAGCGCGCTTGGAAGCTGCTGCATCGGAAACGGCTGCGCCGAAAAAGGTGATTAGTGAATCGTTGATTAAAGGGCGGTCGGCGAGCACAGGAACGGCGCGCGGGAAAGCCTTTACACTGGATTCGGCAAATAGTGAATCGTGTGTTCTTCCTGATCCCGATGCAAAACCGCATTCACTGGAGGATTTTGAGCGGGCGGTTGAAAAAACGGCGGAACAGATCGATCGGCTTCAGCGTCAGACCAGTGAGGAATTGGCCGATGTGGCTGTGCTCATTTTCAGCGCCCATCTGCTCATTCTGGAAGATGATCAGTTTTCCGGACGGATTAAGGGTTTGATTGAAGAGGGCTGTGAGGCTGTTAAGGCCATTGCCACTGTGGTCGATGAATATGTGGAAGTTTTTTCAAAGAGCAAAATGCCGCTTATCCGCGAAAAAGTGCTCGATGTTAAGGATCTGGGCAATCGTCTTACGCGAAATCTTCTGAATGAAGAAGCTGATACGGCAGATTATCAGGGACAGATCATCATTGCACATGAGCTGCTGCCGTCGGATATCCTGAAACTTTCGGCCGAAAATGTTGAAGGATTCATTGTCAGCAGCGGGGTGACCTCGCACAACGCCATTATTTCGCGGTCGCTGGGTATTCCGATGGTGGCTATCAGCCGGGAGCAGGCGGATGCTATTCCGGATGGCGAAGAGATGCTGATGGATGCGGAGCAGGGCATTATTTATCTGCATCCGGGTCCGGAGGTTTATGATAAATACCGCGATCTTGATCAGGCCTGGCGGGTGCTGCACGACGCGGCGGATATGAAGGAGGAAACGCGGACCCGATGTGGTCAGCGGATCAGTATTTTTGCCAACATTAATTTGTTGAGCGACCTCAAGCCTGCCCGTGAATTCAAGGCTGAGGGGGTAGGGCTTTATCGATCCGAATTCCCGTTCATTGTCCGGAATGACTTTCCTACAGAAGAAGAGCAATATGTGATTTATAAAAAGCTCGTTGATCAGATGGAGGGTCGGATGGTTACGTTCCGGACTCTGGATATCGGCGGCGATAAAATGCTCTCCTACTATTCAAACGTCAATGAAGCCAATCCGTTTCTGGGTATGCGGGCGATCCGTTTCTCGCTAGAGAATAAAGACATATTTTCTCAGCAGCTTCGGGCTTTTCTGCGGGCCGGCGCCGATGCCGACACGCGCATTATGTTTCCGCTGGTCTCTTCTGTGGACGACTTTATTGCCGCACGTGATATTGCCTATGAGTGTATGAGCAGTCTCGATGCCGAGGGTATTGCTTTTAATCCGGACACGAAGTTTGGTGTCATGATGGAGCTGCCTTCTGCCGTCGAGGTGGTGGATGAACTCGCGCAGGAAGCGGATTTTCTTTCGATTGGTTCAAACGACCTGATTCAGTATATGCTGGCGGTTGACCGGACCAACGAGATGGTTTCCAGCCTGTATCTCGCTCACCATCCGGCCATTCTGCGCGCGATCAACCGCATTGTGAGGGCCGGATTGAAGTATGAAAAAGATGTTTCCATTTGCGGCGACCTGTCGGCGGATCCGCGTATGCTGCCTTTCCTGTTGGGTGTCGGACTGAAAAAGTTCAGCATCGACAGTGTGAATGCGCCGACGCTCCAGCGTCTGGTGAATGAGCTCAATATGGAAGAAGCTGAAAAAATTGCCCGCACGATGCTGGCTTTGGGGCGGATCAGCGAGGTTGAGGCCTTTTTGCTTGAGCGCAATCTTGCGCCCGAATGCGAGGCCTGATTCGGCCCGGTTTTGCGCAGATGGTGCACCCCCTTCCGCTTATGATAGGCCCGGCCGGGTGAGGCGGCGGTATATGCGGGCCATTTCGCTCTGTTTTCCAATCGTTGGACAACCGAAGAAAGAGCGACCGCTGCCGGACTTTTCCATTGTTAATTCAAAATTGTTCGAATCAATCAGGGAAAGTTTTTTGCATGCACATTGATCGACATATATGTATCAAAATAAATATATGCAACATATCTGTTTTAATTAGTGATGTGTATATATTCAAAGGGTAATTTGTTATCCATTTGTATTCAGTTGTTTATGTGAACGTAATTTCAGTGGCATACCTTATGCAAAAGAGGAGCTTCGGTCGTGATGGCCGTTGGTAATATTTGAAATCAATTAATGATGAGGATGCTGAAAATGTTAAAACTGAAAAAATACGCGATGTTTGCTCTCGCGCTCTGTGCTTTGGCGGCCGTGCCCGTCATGGCTGATGAGGTGGCGGAAGTGACGGCGGCGGACGCCTTTGCGGCTGCTGATAATGCCCTTTTCACAGCGAACAATGTCTGGATGATGGTGGCCACATTCCTTGTGTTCATTATGCATCTGGGCTTCGCCATGGTCGAAACCGGCCTGACCCGGGCGAAAAACTCGGTGAATATTCTGTTCAAAAACACTGCGATTCCCGCGATTGGTCTGCTGACTTACGCGTTGATCGGTTTTAACCTGATGTATCCGGGTTTTGCGGAAGATTCCGCCGGTATTTTCGGGTTTGCCGGATTTGGTATTTCTTCCCCCGAAGGGGCGGCCGGTCTGATTGACTATGCGGGGGGCGGATACGCGTACTGGACCGACTTCCTGTTCCAGGGCATGTTTGCCGCAACAGCAGCCACCATTGTTTCCGGTGCGGTTGCCGGTCGTGTTAAACTCGGCCCGTTCCTGATTTTTTCGACTATTTATGTCGGCCTTGTTTATCCGTGGGTCGGTTCCTGGAAATGGGGCGGCGGCTGGCTGGACGGCATTGGATTCTATGATTTCGCCGGCTCGACACTGGTTCACTCTGTGGGTGGATGGGGCGCACTGGCCGGTATTATTCTGCTCGGACCGCGTCTGGGTAAATATGTGAATGGAAAAGTGAAGGCCATTCAGGGGCACAATATGCCGCTGCTGACCATCGGTGTATTCCTGCTGTGGCTCGGCTGGTTCGGGTTTAACGGCGGTTCGGTACTGTCGGCTGATCCGGGCCTCGTGTCCTACGTGCTCGTCACGACCTCACTTGCCGCAGCCGCCGGTATTATCGGCTCCATGGCAGCTTCCTGGACGTTGCAGAAACATCCGGACCTCACGATGGTTCTTAACGGCTGTCTGGCCGGTCTTGTGGGAATCACGGCGGGTGCGGATGTGCTTTCTGTTCCGTGGGCTGTTGTAGTTGGTCTGGTGTGCGGAGCGGTTGCTGTTGTTTCTGTCATGGTGTTTGACCGCTTCAAGTTGGATGACCCGGTCGGTGCCACCACCGTCCATCTGGTTTGCGGTATTCTCGGTACGCTGTTTGTGGCTCTCAGCCCTGAACATACCATTGTTCCGCAGCTGATCGGTATCGTGTCCTACGCTGTGGTCTGCTTCCCGGCGGCCTTTATACTGTTCCTGATTCTCAAGGTTACTGTCGGTATCCGCGTGAGCAAGGAAGAGGAAATGAAAGGGCTCGACCTTGGCGAGCACGGAATGGAAGCTTATCATGGGTTCCAGTTCTTCACGAACGTCTAATCTGAAAGGATACAGTCATGAAATTACTTATTGCATATATTCAGCCTGAAGCACTCAACGATGTGAAGCAGTCGCTTTACGACGCGGAGGTCTACAAAATGTCCGTAACCAACGCGATGGGTTGCGGTCAGCAGAAGGGCTATCACGAAACCTACCGCGGCGCGGACATCGAAGTGAACCTGCTCAAGAAGGTCCGCATCGAAATCGCCGTGAATGATGAATTTGTTGAATCCACCACCGATGCGATCATCAAAGGTGCGCGTACCGGGAATATCGGCGACGGAAAGATTTTCGTCCTCGACCTTCCGGAGTGCATTCGAATCCGCACCGGAGAGAAAGGCCCGGAGGCCGTGGGTTAGACCTGATTCTCTCTCCTCCCAGTGCCCTGAGTGGGGCACAAAGTGCCCGACCGTCGAGAGACGGGCGGGTATTTTTTTGGGGCATCACAGCTGCGGCCCTTATTCAGGTACGACGCGATAGAATCCTGTGGATGCCGCCGTTTCTGAGTCCTCAACCTGAGCGTTACTGCCATCGCCCCAGATCGACTCGAGGTTGAACCACGAACCGTCTTTCAGATTGGCGGATTTCTGCAGCTGGTAAGATGTATTACTCGTGGTCTGAACGCTGAAGGAATAGGTGCCGGATCCGGAATCGTAGGCTGGCGGAATGCTGATCGGTGGATAAACCACCGGTTCGTCGGGCGGACTGAGGGTGAAGTTGACCTCTTCAACCGTTGAGCCGGCTGTGACCGTTACGGCCGCCGCCACGGACTGGGTGTCTGCATTCGGGAACCACTGCGGCGGGATGGACGAGAACGAACCGGGGTTCCAGCGCAGGGTGTAGACGCCGGGCGGAATGCTCGGTGCGGTATAGTTGTCGGTCCAGCTCCAGATGTTTTCGGTGAAGAGCAGCGTGCCGGACGAGGCATCGTAAAACTCCAGCTCACCGCTGGCACCATGTCCCATCATGTCGCCGCCGAACTGCGCCACATGCCCTTTGATCATGCCGGTGTCCGGATTGTTCACGACCTGCAGCAGGCAGCCGTCGGATAAGGTTACTCCTCCAACGGTTGCGCTGCTTGAAAACATATAGGTTCCGGGGATAGCATCAGCTCCGATAGTGAAGTCATACGTATGGCTGCTGTTATCGCCGTTCAAATAGCTGTTGTGGGTTGCCACGCCGAGGTCGCCGATGCTGTAGGAATAGCCCGACATCGGGCCGGACGCGAGAAAGTAGAGCTGGTTGGTTTCCGTCGGATCGTTGCTCATCGGCGAGAATGAACAGGAGTGGGAGACCACGGCGGGATCGGCGGGCAGGGCGACCTGTACCGCGAAGGGATATTCACTGCCGTCCGGCAGGGCGGCCCGCACGGTGGTGCTGCCGTTAGCATGGGGCAGAAAATAGAGGCTGCCCCAGGGCGACGTTTCCTGAAACACCTCGATCAGCATCGGATTATCCGAGCTCCAGACCGGCCGCGGCACTTCATAGCTGATGTCGCCTCCGAGCGTGTCCGTAATAGTGGTCTGCATCGATGCCGGTGCACCCGAGGTAAAGGTATAACCGTCGAGTGAGACATCGCTGAAGTCGACTGCCGTGAGGGTGTCGACCGCCCGGATGTCGATGCTGAATTCGGCGGTTCGGTCGGTACTGGCGCCGTCCTGTCCGAGCACCGTAAAGGTGTGGACGCCCGGAGTGAGCCCGGTTGTGTCGAACGTCAGCAGCGAACCGCCGTCGGCCATCACCGGGTTGGGCGAAAGGACGGATCGTGCGGCTTGATTGGTTACGCTCAGCTGAATACCGGCGGCGGTCGAAAAACCGTTGCGGAAGGGGGTATGAATCCCGACCTGTACGGACTGTCCGGCCGTGGCGATGGTGCTGGCGGGCGAAACGTCCACCGTATAGTAGGGGCTGGTGACGGACAGTGTGCGCTTTTCGCAGGTACGCGTCCCGGCGGAATCGATCATGACGTTGCCCCCGGTGCATGCGGTGCCGATCAGGACGGTCACCTGATCCGGGGTCCACGATTGCACGGTCACCCCGTTGGTGGATCCGCCGATCAGGACTTCTCCGGCGGCGGATCCGAAACCGTGGCCGGTAATCGTCAGCGTTCCGCCGTGGGCGAGAGCGGCCGGCGTGATGCTGCCGAGCTGAGGTATCGGGCCGGGGGTCAGGGAGGATGAACTCAGACTGATGTTGTCCGCGCTGCTCCACGTATCATCAAGCAGGTCGATGGCCAGCTCGACGAGCCGGGCGGAGTCGGCCGGAAACGTATAGGATGTGCTGATTGTGGCCATCCCGCCTTCGGCAATGGCCGAATTGTCCGGATTGAGCGCAAGGGCCCGCTGCCGGGCTCCGCTGCTGTCGATGTATTCCAGATAGACCGCAACGGAGTTGCCGGGATTCTGAAACCAGTCGCTCCCCAGGTCGATCGACAGATCCACCGTCTGGCTTGCGATGCCGTCGACATTGAGGGGCTGGCTGATGACGGTTCCTCGATAGCCGAATACGGATGCGGGACTCAGACTGACGGTTCCGTCGGGATGCTCATAAGGTATCCAGGAGCCGAGTGCATCTTCGACGTTCCAGTTTTCCATTACGTTGTTGAAGTCGCCGTTATTGAGGAGTTCTGCTGTATGAGCGATCGTGGTCATAGCGACTGCTGCGGCGATAACCGCAGTGTTGATGTATTGCTTCCGGAGTGTCGATTGAGCATCGTGAGCTTTCATGACTTCCACCCTTCCTTGTTAGTTGCATTGAGCTCGAACAAGTATGACCCCACATCTTATCTTTGCCTGCAGGCACTATTCTAGAAGGGTGGTGTATGGGGTCAATCAAATACCCTTAAAATAGTACGGGTATATGGAAGGTGCTGTTCAGGGCTGAAGGGATTCCGCCAGCTCCCACATGGCGCGGACGGCGGGGTATTTCAGGTTGCGTTTGCTCGAAACCAGGCCGACCACGTAAGGCTTCAGATTCGGAGCATTCCGGAGAATGGAAACTTCATCGCGAAAAGGACTGCGCTCCAGAGCCAGTTTCGGAACCACGCCGATGCCGGTGCCGAGGCGGACCATGGCAATCAGCGCCTCGTTGCCTGAAACCTCCAGTGCAATATTGGGGGTAAGGCCGTTCGACCGGAACCATTCATCCAGCCGGTTACGCGCCGTCCCTGCCTGCGGAATCACCAGCGGTTCCTGTCCCCGGAACTTTCCAACCTTTGGAAATGCCGGGGTTCCGGGCTGAATGAAAACGAGCGGGGTTTCGGCCAGCGGCCTGAATTCCAGGCGCTGGAGTTTACGGTCGGGCCGTGCGGCGACGGCGAGATCAATTTCTCCGCTGTGCACCTGTTCGATCGCCCGTTCGGCCGCACCGGTTCGCAGGCCGAGATGAACATCCGGAAATTTTGCGCGGTAGGCTTCCAGCAGTTCCGGCAGCAGGCTGTAGACCGCGGTGATTGAGGCGTAGATGGAAATTGTTCCGGAAACGGATTCTTCCCGCGTCAGACCCTCGCGGAAATGGGTCCAGTCGTGTACCGCTTTCCGCGCATAATTAAGTAATTGGTTGCCGGCCTCCGTCAGTGCCACGCGGCGGTTGTCGCGCAGAAAGAGCGGCTGCCCGACCTCCTCTTCCAGACGCTGGATCGTGCGCGTCAGCGCCGACGGGCTGAGGTTGCACGCCTGGCTTGCCCGCCCGAAATGCAGCAGTTCTGCTGTCCGTATAAATGTTTCCAGTGCCTGAATATCCATGTGCGTGGGGATTGGGCCGGGAAGCGTCATTTCCAACCTTTGGAAAAGTACACTTTTATTCTTTAGGGCTCATCTTCCTGTGTTTCATTTTTCGCAATATAGTATTCACAATAATTCAATTTACGCAACATATAGATTCCGATAGGTTGCGCTCGATTTTAAACAACCAAGGAGATCAGACCATGGGTCAGAATTATTTCAACTCACTCAGCATGAAGCAGAAGCTCGAAGAGATCGGCACCTGCCGTTTTATGGATGCATCCGAATTCGCCAACGGCATCGATGCCGCTAAAGGTAAGAAAATCGTCATCGTCGGCTGTGGTGCACAGGGACTCAACCAGGGTTTGAATATGCGCGACAGCGGGCTCGACGTGTCTTACACGCTTCGTGCGGCGGCGATCGAAGAAAAGCGTCAGTCTTTCCTCAATGCTTCGGAAAACGGTTTCAAAGTCGGCACCTACGAAGAAATGCTGCCGAGCGCCGACATCGTGATGAATCTGGCGCCCGATAAACAGCACACCAATGTCTGCGAAACGGTTATCCCGCTGATGAAGGAAGGGGCCACGTTCTGCTACGCTCACGGATTCAACATTGTTGAAGAAGGCATGCAGATCCGTAAAGACCTGACGGTCATCATGGTTGCCCCGAAATCGCCGGGTTCTGAAGTGCGCGAAGAATACAAGCGCGGTTTCGGCGTTCCGACCCTCATCGCCTGTCACGTAGCCAACGACCCGCAGGGCGACGGCATGGAAACCGCAAAAGCGCTGGCTGTTGCGCAGGGCGGTCACCACGCCGGTGTGCTCGAATCCAATTTTGTGGCCGAAGTGAAATCCGACCTCATGGGCGAACAGACCATTCTCTGCGGTCTCCTGCAGGCCGGCTCTATCCTCTGCTACAACAAGATGATCGAAAAAGGAATCGAAGCGGGTTATGCCTCCAAGCTGATTCAGTACGGCTGGGAAACCATTACCGAAGGGCTGAAACAGGGCGGCATAACCAACATGATGGACCGTCTGTCCAACCCGGCGAAAATCAAAGCCTTCGATCTGGCCGACGACCTGAAACTGATCATGCGTCCGCTTTTTGAAAAGCATATGGACGACATCATCACCGGCGAATTTTCCCGCACCATGATGGAAGACTGGGCCAACGATGACATCAACCTGCTGACCTGGCGTAAAGAAACCGGTGAAACCGCATTTGAAAAAACACCGGCCGGCGATGTTGAAATTTCCGAGCAGGAATACTACGACAACGGCATCCTGATGGTGGCCATGGTGAAAGCCGGTGTTGAACTGGCCTTCGAAGCGATGGTTGAAGTCGGTATCAAACCGGAATCGGCCTACTACGAATCGCTGCACGAAACCCCGCTCATCGCGAACACGATTGCGCGTAAGAAGCTGTTCGAAATGAACCGCGTGATTTCCGATACCGCTGAATACGGCTGCTACCTGTTCTCCCATGCGTGCGTTCCGCTGCTGCAGGACTTCATGAAGGGCATCGAAACCGACGTCATCGGTAAAGGGCTCGACCTGAAAGACAATGCGGTCGACAACAAGACCCTCGTTGCAATCAATGCAGAGATCCGCTACCACGAAGTGGAAATTGTCGGTGAAGAACTGCGCGCCGCTATGGGCAATATGAAGTCGCTCTAATGTGACGACCATAAGGAGGGTCATCGTCCTCGATGACCGTGGATGCTGAGCACAGTGTCCCTCCAAATGTAAGACGCCTCTTCCGAACCGGAGGGGCGTTTTTGTTATCTCTAGATGGCGGCTCGCTTGGTGACTGACATTCCCTGATTCAGGGATTCCTGTTCGGGTTGGTTTTACCTAAAGTGGGACCATGGTTAAACGCAGACGCGCCCGGGCTGATGGAATGGACTTCACTGAGCTGAAGTTCCGCCATAGTTGGCGCCCCTATCAAAAGCGCGTGCTGGATGCGATGAATCATCATTTGAGCGATCAACGGCTGCATGTTGTGGCCGCCCCCGGCGCGGGCAAAACCGTATTGGGGCTCGAGACGTTCCGCCGTCTCGGGAAGCGTACCTTCATTCTGGCACCCACGCGCATTATTCGGGACCAATGGTTATTGCGATTGAAGGACTTCTGCGAAACGGATGATCCTTTGAGCCTCGACTGGGTCAGCAACCGGTTGGACGCCCCGGGCGTATTGACCTCCATTACCTATCAGGCGCTGCACGCCAAATCGCGCACGGAGGAAGCCGGTTCGGAAGAGCCTGCCGAAGAACCTTCCGAGCGAGTGGATGCCGCCTTTGTGATCGAAACCTTTAAACAGCATCAGGTGAAGGTCATCATTCTGGACGAAGCTCATCATCTACGCGCCGAATGGTGGAAGGTGCTCGACCAGGTATGCCGCGAAATTCCCGATCTGGTGTTGGTGGCGCTCACTGCAACACCGCCCTACGACTCGCAGGGTAAGGAGTGGCGACGCTATGAAGAGCTTTGCGGCCCGATTGATGAGGAGATTTCCGTTCCGGAACTGATCAAGGCAAAAACGCTCTGCCCGCATCAGGATTATATCTGGGCCGTGGAGGTGAGCCCCACGGAACGGCAGCGGATTAAGGCTTACGATACCCAGGTTAGAAAATTACTGCAGCATTTGATCGAGGATGACGCCTTCTGCTCCGCCACGTTCGCTCATCCGTGGCTGGATGACACCCCTGATCTAAAGGAGATCTATGCCGATCCCAAAGCAGCGCTGGCCCTGCTGGTTTTCCTGAAGCACAAAACCGGTGAGGGCTCGGCGGCACTTTGCGATGTTCTGGATCTCTCCGTCAAAGAAATCCCCGGCCTGACACGCGGTTGGTGGCAGACGTTGCTTGAGCACCTGCTGTTTGATAAATCGGTAAAATGGAACGAGGAGGCCGTCGCCTATTTTTCCGAACTGAAAAAGCGGCTGCGGTCGCTGGAGCTATTGCGAAAAAACGAGCTCTCGATTCTCCGGTCGCGGCGGCTCTCCCGCTCTCTGGCCTTGAGCGGGCATAAGGTGGATGGATGCCGGTCGATTCATAAGCTCGAGCTGAAACAACGGGGGGATGCCCTGCGTCAGGTCATTTTAACCGACTACATTCGCGACGAAGCACTGAATGCCGCGGACGCTTTGGGCACCACCACCCTCGGTGCCTGGCCTGTATTCCGCGAGCTCTGTTCCGTATCTCCGGTGGCCGACTCCATCGCGCTGCTGACTGGACGGCTGAGTATCCTGCACGAAAGCCTGGCTGCTCCGCTCCGGCAGTCCGAAGCAGGCGAAAAGCTATCCTGCGAACCGTTCGTGCCCCTGCCGGGATACGTCAAAGTCGGTGGCCCGCTGAATCTGTTAACCAATGCATTCACCGCGCTGCTGATCAGCGGCGACATCAAGACGTTGGTCGGCACCGGCGCACTGCTCGGGGAAGGCTGGGATGCCCCTGTCGTGAACTCGCTCATCCTGGCCAGCTCGGTGGGCACCTACATGCTCACCAACCAGATGCGGGGCCGCGCCATCCGGCTCGACCATGCCCATCCCGATAAGGTGAGCAGTATCTGGCATCTGGTGGCGCTCGATCTGAAAAGCCAAAGCGGCTATTCCGATCTCAACGATCTAAGCCGGCGGTTTGATACCTTTGTGGGCCTTTCAGAATCGGACTTAACAATTGAGAGCGGCTTCAAACGCATGAACGCCACCGGGTTCGACACCCTTCAGTACGGCATGCAGAACGTGGCTTGTTTTGCCAATAACCGGCAGATGCTCCGGCGCTATCTCCGGATCAACGAGGTGGCCGGCCGGTGGAAGGCGGCACTCGCCGTGGATGCGCGCGCCCGGGTGATTCCTTCCGTCGAAACCGATCCGCTTCCGCAGCTCCGGCAATTCCATCTACGCCATACCCTCGGGCACCTGATCTATCGTTTGCTAACCGTCCTCTCCTCTTTCTTTTGCTGGAGCGCCGTATTGGCTCGTCACCGGTTATCGGTATTTTTCGCCTGCCTGGGCATTGCTTCGGTCTGGATGCTGTGCACTCGTCTCAAAGAAACCTTTATGGCTCTTCGCATTGGGCTGCGCTATCTGCCGGTCGATGGCGCGCTGCGTCAAATCGGGAAGGCCCTCTGCCGGTCCCTGTGCGAAGCAGGGCTGATCGAAACCGGCTTCCGGCGGTTGCACGTCCGCTCCGTCCAGGCAGCTGACCACACCTACTATCTCTGCTTAAGCGGCGGCACCTACTACGAGTCATCCCTCTTTGCCGACAGCCTGGCCGAATTGCTCGGACCCATTGACAACCCGCGCTACCTCGTCATGCGGGAAGGCACCTTCCTCGGCTTCCGGCGCGCGGATTACCATGCCGTACCCGCCCGCCTTGCGGTAAAAAAAGAGCTGGCGGAAATTTTTTATCGGAACTGGGCCCGTTATGTCGGCCCCTCCGACCTGATCTACACCCGCAGCAAAGAAGGCCGAACCGAATTGCTCCATGCAAAAACCCATACCTTCACCCACGCCTTCCGGGAGGAAACCCGCCGTCTCGACCGGTGGCAGGCCTGAAGAGCATCCTGGATCCATCAGGTCCCTCTTCAAAGTCATTGACATCAATCTTACAATTCCGCTCCATACGGACTATGAAAATTTATACCTACAAAAAGTGCAGCACCTGTCGTAAAGCCACGAAATGGCTGGCGGAACAAAACATCGATTTTGAAGAAATTCCGATCCGCGAAACGCCGCCGAGCGTGGAGGAACTCCGGCAGATGCTGGAACAGGTCGGCGATCTGAAAAAACTGTTCAATACCTCGGGCATGGATTACCGATCGCTCGGAATGAAGGATAAACTGCCGACGATGAGCACGGAAGAAGCGTTGGAACTGCTCGCCTCCAATGGAAACCTGATCAAGCGTCCGTTCCTGCTGGCCGGGGATCAAGGGACGACCGGTTTTAAAGAAGATGTTTGGGAGGCGCTGCTGAAATAGCTCAAACTTCCAGCCTCTGGAAATATCTGCCGCCTCTCCCGAAAAGGAGGGGCGTTTTTGTTTGGATGTTCCAAAGGCTGGAAATTTTTGTCAGCGTTTTTGTTTTTTGCACAGCGGCAAGGGGTTGCACGTTCAGTCATTCGGTCATTCGACAGGGTCCGACAATTATTTCCGAAACGGCTGTTTGGTTCGGTTTTTGTAAGTTCTTGTGAATCAGTTGATTTGCCATCTTTTTCGAGGTGGCACACCTTGTGATATAGGAGGGTCACCTTTTAAGAGGACGTGTAACTGAAATCCAAGGAGAAAGACCCATGGCAAAAAAAGAAGCAGAACGTCTGCTCATCGATGGCGGTGAAAGTCGCAAAATGCGGTTGAAATACGATACGCTGGAACCGAAATCCGCTTTTGTGGCGGAAGCGAACACAGACGGATATGATTTTACGGAAGCTGAGTTCGATGAAGTGCTGCGCGAATCCGGCGATGATTTTGAATCATTCGGGAATCCGCGCAAGCGTGCCATTTGGTGGTATTAGTTTATTTGGACAGGATTAACAGGATGCTGTGCATCTTGTTAATTCTGCTAAACAGATTGCTAAAGGCTTTGGAGAAATTCCAGCACTTTGGCCGGATGGGCTTCGGCTTTGGTTACCTTTTTCCAGTGTTTGACGATTTTTCCTTTTTCATCAACGATTACGGTGGAGCGGATGCAGCCGATCGATTTTTTTCCGTAGAGCACCTTTTCGCCCCAGGCCCCGTATTTTTCCATCATTTCTGATTCCGGATCAGAAAGCAGGGTGAAGGGCAGATCAAATTTTTCAATAAACTTGTCGTGTGAGGCGAGGCTGTCTTTACTGACGCCGAGAACGACCGTATTCAAATCGCCGATTTCCTGATTTAAATCCCGGAATCCGCACGATTCCTTGGTGCATCCGGGGGTGTTGTCGCGCGGGTAGAAATAGATGACCACGCGTTTTCCGAGATAATCTTCAAGTGAATGTTTGTTTCCGTCGCTGCCTTCCAGTGTGAAGGCCGGCGCTTTTTTACCTTCGAGTGAATTCATACTCTTTCCTTTCGATTAAAAACTGGCCGTGAGTATAGGAGCGGAACGGTGCTATTGAAACCGGTAAGTTGGTTTTTCGGTGGAGAAACCGGCCTTTTTTATTCTACCGTGATATTCATACTGTATCCCGTCGGTATGTTGAATGAGGTTCTTACACGAATTGGAAACTGGGCATTATCTGGGGATTCTGGGCAGAGGGGGAAAAGAACCGGCGTCGCTGTACCGAGGTTTTACCGAAGCCGTTTGAACAGGTGCTCGAGGCCGTTGGCTTTGATGACGTAGACGGTTTCGAGCTGTTTCCCGAGTTTGCCGGCGGGAAAGCCCTTCTGCTTAAACCAGACGACATAGGGTTCGGGGAGATCGATTAGAAGGCGGCCTTTATATTTTCCGAACGGCATGCGGGCTTCGGCGAGTTCGAGAAAGGCTTCGGGATCGGGGGTCAGTTCTTCCATGGCGGCCGACGATTACCGTTTGAGGGGTAATTGTAAAATGTTTTCCACTTCATGGCTTCAGATTCAGTTCATTGAGCATCAGCTGATGAATATGCTGAATTTTTGTGACGGATTCGGGAATCGGCCGGTTGGAGGCAAGCGCTGCTTTGGAATCCGCGTCGGCGGGATCAAAGCCGTGCATACCGGCGCAGGGCTTAATCCCCATGAAACCCGGGGCAATCTGTGTTCCGGAATTCATCAGAAAAATCAGCTCGCCGTATTGGCCGTCTTCAAAAAAAACGCCGTGCTGTTTCAGTTCGTCGTCCGATAAAATCCGGCCTTGCGGGTGGTTTTCCAGACCTTTGAAAATTGTTGTGCGCGCGTTTTCATGCTTAAACCAGAAACGGGCCATTGTGGAATCGTAAAAGGCGCAGTAGTCGGTATTCCACTGAAGTTCCAGGGATTGAATATCCGCCATGAGATCGTATGAACCGGTGACGTTGTGCATGCCGTGATCGGTGAAAATATACCAGGTGATTTCTTCATAGTTTTTTTCGGCTGCGGCGAACAGTTTCCGGAATTCGGCGTCATACCAGGCCATCAGTTTTCCAATGTCCGGATGGTTGTTCCCCTTGGCGTGCATCAGGCCGTCGAGCTTGCCGAAGGAGCAGTAGGCGAAATCAATGCTGCGGTTTTCGATGTGCTGCCGGAGGTGCTCCAGGCGCTGCTCGTCGGGAAGATCGCTGTCGTGGACATAGTAGGGAATGCCCTGCCGGCTCATTCGGTCAAAAACAGAAGTGCCGCGGGGCAGTCCGTCCGGTTCCCAGATGCGTTTCTGTTCGGCATAGTTGAAGAGGGGGAGCTGGTTGAAGGGGACGGCGAAGAGCTGAAAATAGCCGGTGAAACCGCACCTCTTTTTGACCCATCGGCTGAGGCGGCCCCGGACACGGCCGCGATTAAAAATAAAACCGGGCAGGAAGCCCATCGGCTTTGTCCATTTAAACGGGGAATGTTCGGGATCGTAGTAGTAGGACGACCAGAGCCCGTGTTCGGACGGCGTGAGGCCGGAGATGATTGAAGGGTCGCAGGCGGAGGAGTAGCCGAGTATGGTTTCAAGCGGTTTTGCGGCGGCTGTCAAATCGTGAAGAAATTCCGGGTGGCGCTGCCGGACTTCCCAGCCGAAGGCATCAATGAAAAGAAAGAGGCTGAGTTTTTTCTTTTTCACTATGAGAATCTCCGTTGGAGCTCATAGAAGCGTTCGTGCGACATCGTGGATTGATCCTGCAGCAGTTCGGTGAGGGCGTCGTAGAGCGCTTCGCGCGGGTGGCGCATTGAAAAGCGTTTATTCCATACGGCATTGAGGGCAATTGCTTTGGGAATGGAGCATTCGCGCATATCGTACTGTCTTCGGTACCAGGGGAGAAAGCGGCAGAAAACGTCGATGGTTTTTTTGACCTGTTCTTCGATGTCCAGTGTCTGGAGGGCGTGATAGTCGCCCCATTCCTTGAGGTCGATGGCGCACATGTAGCCGGCAATGATGAAATCGCGGTCGGGGGGATTCCCAATCTTGGAAATCCGGGTTTTCTTTGTTTCATAAGAGATGTCGTAGGATCCGGCGGCGAGCAGAGCGCAGTCGCCGAAGGCGAGGAGGACTTTGCTGATAAATTTGATAAACCGAACCCGTTCTTCTTCGGTGAACGGTTTGGCCGTGGCCAGTCTGCGCTTGATGTCGAGCAGCAGTTTTCCGCGATTCATCAACAGGCGGGAACCTTCGGAAAGCGGGATGGCCTGGTGGCGGTAATTCGGCATGGCATCGAGAATCGTGTCTTCGCCCCAGATTACCATGTGGCTGTACTTCATTTCATAATTGAGCAGGGAAAACTCGCAGCCGGGGAGGCGGTGGCGTGCATAGGGGCAGAGATCGACGCGCAGGCCGATGGCCTCTGTAAGTTCCTGTTCCAGACGTTGGAAGCGGGCTTTCACGACGTTGTTCACGGTGCTGACAATGACGATCATATCGTAATCGTTGAACGGTTCCTGCGATCCGTCGGCTTTGATGAAGGGGGTGCCTTCGCCGCGACCGTAGCCGCCGAGCAGAATGCCGGCATCGCAATGAGGCGCGACAGCACTGCGGATCTGCTCGAGATCGTCATCGATCCGGGCATCGAGTTCTTCTGAGCCTTTGATGGTGTATTTGGCCATGGAATTCACTCTGACGTAAATAAGCGGTTACTGTGAATGAAAAGGGTGCACAGTTCAAGGTTGAGGAAGCCTGGGTATTGCATCGCGGGACTTTCAGGAGTTGAGATCTATTTCGGGATAGACTTGGCATAAGATGTATTCCTATAGTCAAAGTATGAATATTATTGGCATCAATTATTTCTATCATGATTCCACGGCCTGCATTGTGGTTGACGGCAAACTGGTGACGGCTATTGAAGAGGAGCGGCTGACGCGACAGAAGCACACGGATGAATTTCCGGTGCAGGCGATTGAGCGGTGCATGAAAATTGCCGGACTCGAGGATAAGGATATTGATGCGGTGGCCGTTTCAATTAAACCCTCGATGCACTGGCAGAAAAAAGCGGCCTATGCATTGGGGATTGGAAAAGGGATCAAGCCGTTTCTCGGACACGAAGTCGGGACTTCGCGCTATCGCCAGGATCAGTTCTGGAGCTGGTATCTGAGTTGCTGGCCGCGTGGGTCAAAACAGCCGCCGATTCACTGGGTGTCGCACCATCTGGCGCATATTGCCGGCAGTTTTTATGTTTCGCCGTATGAAGAAGCGGCCCTGCTGTCGATCGACGGTTCCGGCGAGTGGGCGACGTCGTTTGTCGGCTATGGCAAAGGCACTCAGGTTGAACAGTATAACGAAAGTTATTTCCCGAATTCATTCGGTTCCTTCTATGAAGCGGCGACCGAATTCTGCGGCTTCCGCCCGAACTATGACGAGGGCAAGACGATGGGACTGGCCCCGTTTGGTGATCCCGAGGTTTTTAAAGACAAGGTGTCCGAGATTATTTCGATCGGTGAAGACGGATCGATTACGGTGGATACCTCGATGTTTAATTTTCAGTACTGGCGGCGGCCGTACTGCAATCGTAAATTCTATGAAACCTTCGGTGCGCCGCGTCGTCACGGCGAAGAATTTCAGAAACACCATGAAGATGTGGCTGCGGCCTTTCAGCATGTGCTTGAGGAATCGGCGCTGAAAATCTGCCGGGATTTGAAAAAGAAGACGGGTGCAAAGCATCTGGTGATTGCGGGCGGGGTTTCGCTGAACAGTGTGATGAATGGTCGGATTGTCCGGGAATCAGGATTTGAGGATCTTTATGTCATGCCTGCGGCCGGCGATAACGGCACGGCCATCGGCGCGGCGTTTTATGTCTGGAACGGGATTCACGGAAAAGAACGCAGCTTTGTGCATATGAATCCGTATGTCGGAACGAGCTACACGGACGAGGAATATCAGGCGATTATTAAAGAGTGCAAGCTGAATGCCGAATACCATGAGCATATTGAAGAAGTGACGGCCGGGCTGCTGGCGGAAGGACATATCGTCGGCTGGTATCAGGGGGCGATGGAGATCGGGCCGAGGGCGCTGGGCAACCGGAGTATTCTGGCGGATCCTTCAAAACCGGATATGAAAGATAAGATCAATGCCGATGTGAAGCACCGCGAAGCCTATCGTCCGTTTGCTCCGTCGGTGCCGGTGGAACATGCAAAGGATTATTTCGATATCGAGGTTGAAGCGCCGTTTATGCTGAAAGTGTGCGATGTTTTTCCGGATAAACGCGATTGTGTTCCGGCGATTACCCATGTGGACGGCAGTGCCCGGGTTCAGACGGTTCGTGAAGAGACGAATCCGCGTTATCATAAACTGATGATGGAGCTGGGGAAAATCACCGGTGTCCCGGTGGTGCTGAATACGAGTTTTAATGTGATGGGTGAACCGATCGTTGAATCGCCGATGGATGCGATCCGCTGCTTCTTCTCCACCGGCCTGGATAAGCTGGTGATCGGAAACTATCTGATCGGGAAATAAGTGTGGAACCGCCAGGATCAAATCCCAGTTATATGCAGAAACTCTATAAGCGGCTGGATAAACATCCACGGCTGAAGAAGTTCTATGAACAGGCCGTCGAGGCCCAGGTTTTTTATCAGAGCAAAATTTTCCGTCCGCCGCCAAAAGGAAAGTTTCCGCCGATTTGGATGTCGTATCGCGAGCCGTTCTGCGGCCTGCTGGCGTATGGCGGAGAGATGACGGCGGACAGCCTGCTGTATGCCTATTCCAAAGGCATTTATCCGCTATACGATAAGCACCCCATTGAGTGGTATTCGTGTGATCCGCGCATGGTGCTTTATCTTGAAAAGATGAAGCTGAAAAAGGGGCTGCGTCCGCTGATCAAATCGGGAAAATATACGGTTACGTTTGATACGGCGTTTGAACGGGTCGTGCATGAATGCGGCAAAGGCGGAGACCGCGACGAGTGGACCTGGATTATTCCTGAACGGGTGGCGGTGGCGCTTGAGCTGCATGAAAAGGGGCAGAATCATTCCGTCGAAGTATGGAACGAAGCCGGTGATCTTGTCGGCGGCCTGTTCGGGATGGATATGGGAAAGATGTTTCTTTCCGAGTCGGCTTTTCATCATGAACCGAATGCCAGCAAGGTGGCGGTGGCCGTTCTGAACTGTCATCTCCAGCTCTGGGGTTTTGTGATGAACGATATTCAATGGTTCTGGGAGCATTACCGCCGGCTCGGTTATGAAAATATTTCGCGCAAGGAATATCTGACTCAGTTGAAAACGGTAGTGACGGAGCCGAAGAAACTGGGAAAGTGGACGGTGGATGAACGCCTCGATGTCGGGAACTGGGTGCCGTCTGAGCCGGGCAGTCAGGTCCGGGCATAACGGTTTTCCCATTCAGATTCGTTTGAGTTTTCGGCGGATCATTCTCAGATAATGAAAGAAATAGTCAGCAGCCAGAGGGAGTGAGGGGAGGCTGTTGAGATTGACCAGACAGTAGTCGAAAGGCTCGCCGGTTTCTTCCCAGTTTTCGGTGGTGTGCAGGATTTCGCAGGATGTGCGGTGAGCCAGCAGGCGTGACAGTCCATGCCGTTTTCTGACATACGCGACAAAGTAGTTGTACCCGATACTTTTCAACAGGGTGTTGGTTTCGTGTAAGAGGAATTCGAGGGTTTTTATTGACCGGTGTTCTTTCAGAATGGCCAGGCTGGAGATGTAGAAGATTTCGTCCTGATGTTCCCGGATAAATTCATTTTCTTTCAGTGCCCGGGCGGAGTTTTCTTCGCAGATATGCCGGCCGGTGATGTAGCCGATTGGGGTGCGGTCATCGTAGAGAATCATGCCCGAACCGAATTCATCATCAAGGAATTCTTCAAAGTCACTTTGCTCCTCCTGCATGAGCATGGGAAAGCAGGCTTTTTCCAGTTCCACCAGAATGGGGATCTGGCTTTTGTTTGTGATGAGCTGCGCAAATAAATTGAGTGGATATTTATATGCGTTTCGCTGGTTTTTTTTCTGTTTTGCAGTGACAGAGTCGGGAGAGCAAACTGGACTATTACATTTGCCTTGAGCTGTATTTTTATGGTTAGCATCTTCGCGCATGGTTGCATGCTAGTTAAATCATTTGATAAATAACAAGGAAAAGAAGGAGTTGCTGGATGAATTTAAAGTTCTTCACACTCGCAACCGTATTGGCGGCCACAGCGGTTCAGGCCCAGACGGTTGTGATTGATTCGCTGGATCGTAATGGAACCTTAACGGCCACGGTACCGTCAAACTCTGTGTACACCATTGAGTGGAAGGGCGCGCTGGACGGACCGGGTGACTGGAAGGACAGCTGGTATCAGCACCGTGATATGCTGAGTTCAAACGGCATGATTGAAGCAGAAATTCCAATGTTTTTCCGTCTGACGTGCCAGACCAACAATGCGCTCATTCATGTTCCGGTCGGCAGGATCTACCACTATCACGTCACGAATCAGGATCCCGGAACTGATTTCTGGAGAAGGGATGTCCATGTTATGGGGGACACCTATATGCCTCATCAGACCAATAACTACCGTACAATCTGGACCGAGGATTGGTATTCTGCGCCGAATGTCATTCCGGTCGGAGCTCAGGCCAGGAGTTCTTCATATCTTCGTGTGGATGAAAACGGAGTATATGTACTCGATTCCGAGTACGATCGCGGTCCGATGCAGGAGGATCTTCTCTGGTCCAACGGAACTGTGGGAACCACATGGTCGTATGCGGCTTCAACGCCTCATACTACGATTCAGTCTGAGATTGTTGCCACGAACGTTACCGTCACGATCGGCACCACCAACTATACCGGCTGCATACAGATCGAAAGTATCGGCGAGGATCAGCCATGGCTATCGGATTATCCGGAGCGCAGATATATTGAGTGGATTCAGCCTAATGGCTATCTGGTCCGAAGTGAAAATTACTGGGTGGAAGAACAGTATACGAATCTGACTCCGATCGTCACCGAGCTGCAGAGCTGGACCGACGAGTAAACTGATTTTTGTAATAAGGGCGGCAGGGTTTATGCTTTGTTGCCTTTTTATATGACCAAAAAAACACATACCGCTTCGGTGGAACGATTCCAGCTGCTGGGTAAGCTTCGGATTATATTCGATCTTCTTGATGCGATTGACCGGCGCAAACTTTTCCTGATATTCACCCTTTCCCTGATGAACGGTGTGGTGAATGCTGCAGGCATTGCATCAATTCTGCCGTTCATCGGCCTGATCTCCGATCCGGCGATTCTGGAGACCAACAAATACGTTCTGTATTTTAAAGAGCTGACCGGCATCGCCAGTTATGCGGGTGTGGTGGTTTCGTTCGGATTTATCTCTTTGGGAATGCTGATTCTGAGCAATTCCATTTCGGCGGTTGAAACCTGGCAGGGGGTTTGGTTCAGCGCGGACAAAACCAAGGATCTGTCGGCGCGGCTGCTCGGTAATTATCTGAATATTGACGTGCTCGAGTTTGAAAAGAAACAGAGTGCTGAACGGGCCAAGGAGGTGCTGACCGATGTCAGTCGGGTCGTGATCGGCACCCTGTTTGCAACGCTCGATCTTATATCGGATATCATTGTCTCTCTCTGTATCGTTGTCCTGTTGCTCTGGATTGACTGGAAGGTCACACTGGTGGTGGCGGCGATTCTTGTTTTTGTGCACTTTTTAATCAATCTGGTCACTACCGGGCAGCTTGATCGTCTGGGTAAACGCTATGCTTCGCTGCAGGCTTCGCTCTACAGTCATGTGCTGGAAGCGCTTAAGCTGAATAAGGAAATCAAGATGAACAGTCTGGATTCCTATTTTGTGAACCGTTTTTCCGTGACTGCCGGTGAAATGGCGAAAAATACAGTACGCAGCTCGATGATCAGTCAACTGCCTCAGCAGGCACTGGAAGTGATGGCTTTTGCGGTTATCATGTCGGTGGCACTCTATTTTGCAGTATTTGCGGGCGACGGCGGGCAGCCGGTTACCATAATTGGAATGTATGCCGTTGCCGCATATCGGCTGATTCCAACGGTGAACAGTATTTTCCGAAAGGTGAAGGATATCTGGTACGATACGGCCATTCTGGAAAATGTGGCCGGTTCTCTGCAGCTGTCCGAACCCGAGGCCGAGTGCTGGGATGCCGCCCGCTGGCCGAAGGAAACCATCGCACTGGATAATATTCGTTTTTCCTATACTCCAAGCGGACCGCTTCTGCTCGACGGTATGAATCTGGAATTCGGCGTCGGGCAGTTTACCTGCATAAAAGGCCAGACCGGCTGTGGAAAATCCACGGTTATGCATCTTGTGGCCGGACTTTTCCGTCCTTCCGGCGGGCGGATCTGTGCGGACGGACTGGAGGTGAATGCCTACGGCAGCAGGGAATGGAAGAAGCGAATCGGTCTCGTCCCCGCCGATGTGAATATTATTCAGGCCAGTTTATATGAAAATATTGCGTTGGGTCTTGAGCCTGAGAAAATCAACCGTGAACTGGTTCAGGAAGTCTGCCAGCTGGTGGAACTGCATGATCTGTTTACCGGGCTGCCGGAGAAATATGAAACGGTTTATGGCGATGAAGGGCTCCGTTTCAGCAGTGGACAGGTGCTGAAGGTCGGTATTGCCAGGGCGCTTTACCGCCGGCCGGCCCTTTTGCTTCTGGACGAAAGTACCGATGCGTTTGATCTGGCCACTGAAAGCCGGATTCTGAACCGCCTTAAGGGGATCAATAACCTGACGATCATTTTTATATCGCACCGGCCATCAGTGATGGATCATGCCGATCGGGTGATTGACCTTGAAGATTTACTGGGGAGAGGGGTTTGAGTAAACGGATCTATGTGGAAAAGCGTAACCACGATGCATCGGTAGCCGGGCTGGAACAGGCTTGGGACCAGTTGCTTGAAGAGAGTGTTCGGCCGACTATTTTTGCCTCGTTTGACTATGTTCAGACCTCCATCCGGCATTTGAATCGGGGCGAACAGATTTTTTATCTCCTGATGCGGGCGGAAAAAAATGACGGACGGCTTCTGGCTGTTTTCCCGCTCTGTATCCGGCCGCGTAAAGAGCACGGCGTCAGCCTGCGTGTGGTTATGCACGCGCTGCCTCCTCAGACGACTGAAGTGGATAAACCCTGTCCGGTTATCCATAAGGATCATGAAGCGGACTGCTGGATGGCTTTTGCCGATTTTATGAAGAGTGAATTCAAGGCGTGGGATATAATCGACCTTGAAGAACTGGTTGCCGGATCGTTTTTCCCGGAACATGTGAAAGACCTTTTTTCTCTGTCCTCCGCTTTGCCCCGCGTGAAGAAGGGGCCTGATTCACCGATTGTCGATCTATCCGTTTCATGGGAGGACTTCTGGAGCCACCATCGGAAGCTGCGGAAAAAATGCGGTCGGCTGGAACGCAGGATTGAACATCTCCGGCACGAGATTACCAATGATTCCAAGGACATCATTCGCTGTTTGGAAAATTATATTGAAGTGGAGAAGATCAGCTGGAAAGAGGGGGAGATGGTGGCATATCACCGCGAGTTTTATGCCGATCTGCTGCCCAGACTGGCTGAAAAGGGACGCGTCTGGTTTTCCACGCTTTATGACGGCGAGGTGCTGGTTTCGGTGGAAATGGCCTACACGTATCTGAATCAGGTTTATTTCTGTCATGGTACCTATGCGCCTGATTATGCGGTGCACTCCCCGGGCATGGTGAACTCCTGCTGGTTTATTCGCCATTTTACCGGGCATGCATATGCCGAGGGGGATTATCTGGCCGGATTTGCCTCCTATGTGGATCCCTGGGCGTATCGTCAGGAACATACCCGAGAGGTCGTTGTTTATCGTACGGGCTGGAAATTGGGAGCGCTCTTCCTTTTTCATGCCGCGAGAAAGGCAAAGTTTTTTATTAAAAAAATGAGAAAGAAATAGGTATATTTTTTTTGTTTATTTGCTGGGCGGATTCAGGGTGGTACTTAAAATGCTTTGATTGCATCCAAACGGGAGCACTGAACGGATACGATGATAATCGATAGGGACAAAACGGGATATGCATCACGGGCGTATGCGGATTCGCTCTCGGAATTTGGCGAAGTCATCCACCTGAAACACAGTAATGGATATCTGCTGAAGAAACCGGTTCCGGGATGTGCCGGCTATTTTGATGCCATAGGGCTCTATCCACTTTTTTTCTGTTCTGACTGGTCGCTGCTCCAGAAGGACTTTGAGGAGCTTCCAGACACGATTATAAGTATAGGGCTGGTTGCCGATCCGTTTGGTGATTTCACCCCGGAGCTGCTTGAGCAGACGTTTGATGTGGTTAATCCCTACAAAAAGCATTTTACCGTGGATGTCACCCGGGAGATTGCTGAAATCGGAAGCCGGCACCATCGGCGTGAGGCCCGGAAAGCCTATCGTTCTTTGAGTGTGCAGGTGTGCGAGAATCCTGCTGAATTTGTTGATATCTGGGAGGGGCTGTATAAAACGCTGCGCCGTCGGTATTCCATTCAGGGTATTCGCGGTTTTTCCCATACGGCCTTTGAAAAACAGCTTTCGATGCCTGAAATTGTTGTTCATCAGGCATTTCACGAGGACAAGATCATCGGTGCGCAGCTGTTTTATCAGCAGGATGATGTGGTTCACTGCCATCTGGGTGCGGTCAGCCCGATCGGCTATGAACTCAACGCGTTTTACGCCCTCGACCAGTTTTCCTTCAGCTATTTTTCAGATAAGGCCAGAAGGCTGGATCTGGGCGGCGGAATCGGGTTGAACTCGGGTGGTCATGACGGCTTGAGCTATTATAAAAAAGGGTGGTCTTCGGATCTGCAGCAGGTTTATTTCTGCGGCCGGATCATTAATCCCGAAATGTATGAAATGATGGCCCAGAAAGCGAAGCAGGTGCACTCATCTTATTTCCCGACCTATCGCGCTGGTGAATACCTTTAACTCTCGTGAGCGTCTTTCTGCCCGCGATAGTCTGCCCGGTGAATGGTGAGTCGATAGATGAGATTATAGGGTATGGTTAACGGCCGGAACCGGAAGACTGTATAGGCGAGATCCCGTATTATTTCCTGCAGACACCGCAGCGCTTGTTTTCCTGCGTTTGGAAATTGGCAGGATACCAGAGCCTGCCGATAGCGTTTCTGATACAACCCGGTCAGGGAATAGTTGTGGGAATGCTCGACGACGGAATCTTCCTGAAGGCGGATGCGGATTCCTTGTTGAATTAATGCCGCCGCCCAGCGCGCATCTTCGGCATAGCCGGGTTCCGGAAACGGGTGCGATTCCCATAAACTTCGGGTAAATGCGCAGGCTACAGCTGAAAAGAAACCGGGGTTGAGGTTTTCTTTTCTGTAGGCCCGGTCGTAGTCGTAGCGGACAATAAATTTTGCGTCCGGCCGGGCCACCTGTTTGCTGAACGTGACCTCGGCCTCGTTTCCAAGGATCGGAGCAATCAGTTTTTCCAGCCAGTCCTTATGTTGCGGAACGGCGTCGGCATTGAGCAGAACAATGAGGTCATGGCCGGTTTTTTCAATGGCACGGTTCAGTACGCGGCCGGGCACATATTCTTCCGGTGGAATCTGCTGCAGGCTGCACTGCGATTTTTCCAATGCCTGGAAGCTGCCGTCGGTTGAGCCGGAGTCGACGGCAAAAAGATCAAATGTGCGGAGGGTCTGTTGCTGCAGCATTTCCAGCGCTTGTTCGACATACGGCATTTCGTTTTTGGCCCGCATGATGATGGCAACGGAAGGCGGCATGGCGTTTACTCAATCAGGCCTTGTTCTTCTTCAATCAAGTCCGGTGAGCGGAATTTCGGTTCGCGTCCCAGTTCGGCGAGTAGATTGTTGATCATGCGCTTGAGCTCAATGATGCGCCGCTCGCGGCCCATGGCCATTTTATTGAAGCGCGACATTTCCTCAATTTTATCGGTGAGTTCCTTGGTTCTGCGCTCAACTTCCTGTTCCAGTTTTTCCTGATATTCCTGTTTGCGGGTTAGTGCCCGGGAGCGGTCGAGCACCTGTTTAAGCGCGTGTTCGAGAATCGAAAGGTCGGCAATCGGCTTGAGAACATAGTCCCAGGCACCAAGGTGGAGCGCTTCCACGGTTTCGGTAATATCCCCGGTTCCTGATGCCACAATGATCGGGGTGGCGGGGGACTGCTGGGAAAGGTGCTGCAAAACCTTTAGCCCGTTCATTCGGGGCATACGCAGATCGAGTATGACCGCATCGGGCTGAAAGCTGTTGAACAGTTCAAGCCCGTTTATGCCGTCTTCGGCTTCAGCCACCCGGTAGTTGAGATCTTCCAGAAAATGGCGGAAACTTTCGCGGACCGGTCGCTCATCTTCGATAATGAGTACTTTGTTGGGGGGTTCCGGGCTCATGTGTTCAGTTTTTCGGCCGCCAGTTCCTTAATGCATTTGACGAGCAGCGAAAGTACGCGGACCGGTTTCAGAAAGACATGTTCGGGGCGCATGCCCAGTTCAGTGAGTTGGTCTGAAAGATTATAGGAAATAGAGCCGGTATAAATGATGTGGCGCTGCGCCGGATAGCGTTCGCGGGCCGCAATAATAAGGTCTTCGCCGCTCATGCCAGGCAGGCGCATATCAACAATGCAGACATCATAAACATTGCTTTTCATCAGTTCCAGTGCCTCCTCCGCGCTTTCTGCCGCAGCTGCGCGGAAGCCGTAATCCTCGAGAAAAGCCGTAAGGCTCGAGCAGATAGCTGGCTCATCATCAATAACCAGAACACGAATAGAAGAGTAGTCCGACATAGTTTATCCTTGGGTCAAAAAGGAATCTTATAATGTTCAGTTGTCTGAACCCAAGCCGAATGTGAACGGGATATAGGGATTTCGGTAGCGGAAAACAGAAAGACGCCTTTGCAGTGCGGAAAGGCGGTTAAAGCCTCAGGCCCCACCGTTCCACGCGGTGCTCATGCGGAATCCGTATGCTGAAGCGTGCACCCATGCCCGGTGAGGAAGAGAGGTTCATCGTGCCGTTGTGGTTTTCAGTGATGATGAAATAGGAGACGGAAAGGCCGAGTCCGGTTCCATGGCCAACATCCTTGGTGGTGAAAAACGGTTCAAATACGCGCTTGCGCGTTTCGGCATCGATGCCGGGGCCGTTGTCCTCCACTTCGATGAGCACCATCTTATCTTCAAGCTTCAGTCGAATGGTGATCTGCGGATCCTTCTGCCGATCATTCCCGGCCATGGCCTGCGCGCTGTTTCCCAGAAGGTTCAGGAGCACCTGCTGAATCTGACTGCCTTCACATGCGATTTCGGGAATATTTTCAAATTCCCGAACAATTTTGATGTGGCGGAAATCAAAACGTTTTTTGAGGTTGTAGTCGTTGGAGGCCAGTTCAATGCTTCGTTCAATAATGCCCGCCAGATCGTTCGGCAGAAAATGGGCATCATCTTTCCGGCTGAAACTGAGCATATTGTCCACGATTTTGGCGGCCCGCCGTCCGGCTTCGGACACCGTATCCATCATCTGCAGAATGTCTCGTTCTTTCATATAGGCATGGATCGCTTCAAACGAAGTACCGGCTTTTTCGGCGGCTTCCGTATTGCGTTCGGTTGCATCTGAAACACGGTTTTTCATGACCTGAAGGTTCTGCAGAATACCGGCCAGCGGGTTGTTGATTTCGTGGGCCATGCCTGCTGCGAGACCGCCGACGGACATCATTTTTTCTGACTGCACCATCATTTCCTCGATCCGTACGCGGTCGGTCACATCATCAATCCGGATTACAGCTCCTTCGGAACCGTCGGAAGTAATAGGATAAACCGTCACATCGATGATGCGCGGTTCGGCGTTGATGGTGCAGTGCACATGTTCATGCCGCTGAATATCCTGCTGATGCATGGCTTTGAAGATGGCATTCATGTCGTTTCCAAGATCTGGAAAAACCTGAAGGATCGGTTGGCCATGGGCCAGCTGCGCATCGGTTCCGGTCAGTTTTTCGGCCTGGTCATTCCATTGCATAACATGGCCTTCTGAATCGAGGCCGATGATGATCGATGGCATGGAGTTAATGATATTTTCAAGCAGATTGCGCAGGGCGACCAACTCTTTGGTGGCCTGGAGCCGCTCAAGTTCCGCTGCCGTACGGCCTGCAAAAACCT
Organism: Pontiella agarivorans; assembly: GCF_034531395.1. NCBI lineage: Bacteria > Pseudomonadati > Kiritimatiellota > Kiritimatiellia > Kiritimatiellales > Pontiellaceae > Pontiella > Pontiella agarivorans. The sequence goes on from NZ_JARVCO010000010.1 coordinate 259,478, forward strand.
GAAGAATCGAGGCGGCAAAATCGGCCTGTTCAACCGGTTTGCGGTAAAGAGCCACCATGATCCCCAGCGCCTGCTTTTCTGAATCAACCAGCGGGATGCCGATGAAACTATGCACTCCCATGTCCTGCAGGAGTTTAATCTTGGGGAACAGATCGGGGGCTTCTGCAAAATGAACACGGTTTTCCCCCTGAAGCACCGCTTCGCATGGGGTGTTCTGCAGTTCATAATCAAAATTTTCTCCCGATTCTCCTCTCACGGAAACTGCAATGGTACGCATGGTTTCCCGGCTGTCGTCGATGAATTCACTGATGTAGGTCAAGTCGGCTCCGAGCGTCTTTGCCAGTTGATCCACCATTGAACTGAAGAAACTCCGGCCCACTGTGGAAACGCCTTCCACAATATTGCGGATGCTGTCTTCGATCATTACGCGGTCGGTCACATCATCAATCCGGATTACAGCGCCCTCTTCCCGGCCTTCGAGCAGGGGATAAACAGTAATGTCGTGATAGCGCATACGGCCGCCGTGCTGAACCGGAATACGCTCTTCTTTCTGGGTTTTTCGTTCGCGAATTGCCCGCTCAACTTTAGACATCTCCCGGCCCAGTTCCGGATAGACCTTGCGCAGTGGTGCTCCGAGGGTATCGATTGGCAGCAAACCGGTCCGTTCTTCGGCCTGCCGGTTCCATTGCATAACCCGGCCGATGGCATCAACGCCCACCAGAATGGACGGCATCGAATCGATGGTATTACTCAGCAGGGCCCGTAACTGCCGCAGCTGTTCTTCCGCCAATTTACGGTAGGTGATATCCCAGGAGGTCCCAAAGGTGCCGATCACATGGCCCTCTTCGTCATAGCGGGGAACTTTCGTGGTCAGATACCATCGATCACCCTCTGCTGTTGAGGCGAGCTCTTCTTTTTTGATCGGCTGCCGGGTGCGCATCACTTCCTGTTCGTCCTCGAAACGGATACGGGCCTGCTCCTCCGGCAGATAATCAAAATCGGTTCGGCCGATGAGATCTTCCGGGGCAAGATGAAGTTCTTTCGCTTTTGCGGCATTCACTTCAATGAAACGGCCTTCGGCGTCTTTGAAATAGATGAGATCCGGGGCATGCTGCATAAAGGAACGGAACAGGTTGCGCTCGAATTTAAGCTGTTTTTCGGTGGTCACGCGATCGGTGATGTTGCGACTGATTCCGCGGTAGCCGAGAATATTCCAGTTGTGGTCATAAAACGGCACCGCACTGGTCTCCAATACCACCGTACGCCCGCTTTTGTGGCGATTGGTGGTCAGCAATGAATGGACTGGCGAGCCTTGCGCCAGTGCGCTCTCAAACTGCGCGGTGGTTTCAAGGCCTTCCGTCGGCGGCATCAGGGCGGTGAAATGCTGTCCGATCAGTTCTTCGGCGGTATAGCCGAGCAGTTCTGCGGCCTGAGGACTGGCATACCGGTAGCGCCCTTCGACATCCACTTCCCAGATCCAGTCTGAAGTCGTTTCCACCAGGTTTCTGAATCGTTCCTCACTTTGGCGAAGCGCATTCTCGCTTTCGATCCGTTCGGTAATATCGCGAGAAACGCCGCGGAATCCGGCCAGGTGGCCGTTGGCATTGGCAAAAGCGCGGCCGCTGGATTCCAGTATTACGCGATGCCCCTTTTTGTGAATATAGGTATTTATCTCGCAATCGATAACCGAATTCGCGGTGCAGGTACGCAGGGCTTCCATGTTCCGGGCGGAGTCCATCTGAATCATCAGCGACAGCGAGTTGCGGCCCTGGAGTTCTTCGGGGGTATAGCCGAGGATGTCCTGAACTTTCGGACTCACATACAGGTAGGCCCCGTAGAGGTCCATTTCCCAGATCATGTCGTTGGACGATTCCACCAGCATCCGGAACCGTTCCTCGCTTTCGCCCAGTGCCCGGGAGGTCAGTTCCTGGCGTTGGCGCACCTGACCGAGTTCCGTCGAATGCCGGCTGACTTCTTTGCGCAGTGTTCGATTCCAGAAGATAATGGAGCCAATGGTCAACAGCGTGACCAGCAAAGCAATGCCGATAATTCTTAGGTAAAAATCGTGCGGAATATATAGGTTGTCATCAAGCGTGATCCAGCGCTTTTTGATGGTTTCCCGCTCTGTTCTATCGATCGTGGCGAGTGCTTTGTTTAGGATGGTATTGAGGTGTGGCCAGTCTTTACGTGAGGCGATGCAGAGTTCCCAGGGATAGTCGATATTTCCGGCCACTCTCAGGTTCGATATTCCGAGCTGCTCCATGGTATACGAGGCGACGCCGATATCGGTCACCATGGCATCGGTCCCGTTAAAAGAAACCATACGGAATCCGGTGGAGGCATCGGGCACCGGAATCAGGTTATATTCCGGATGTTTTTCCCGGATGTAATCGAGTGTGGCCGATCCATCGACCACGGCAACACTCATATTCTGCAGGGTATCGAGCGAAAAACGGCCTTTCCGGGCTTTGCGTGTGAGAATGATATTTCCGACCCGCTGGTAGGGTTCCGTGAAGCACAGAAATTCCTTCCGTTCACGCGTATTCTGTACCGAGCCGACCATATCAATTTCATGATTTTCGAGCTTCTTGAGAATCTCTTTCCAGCTGCCGCACTGGACCTCGATGAAATCCACACCGATTCTTCGCTCAATTTCACGGATATAGTCTGAGGTCAGCCCCTGGTGCTCGCCATTCGCATCAATATAATCGAGTGGCGGAGAGCCCGGCAGCGGGGCATAGCGGATATGGTTCCCGTTTTTTTTCAGCCACAGGAACTCCTTCCTCGTCAGCTCAACCTGAGCCGGTGCATGTGGAAGTTCCCCATATAGCAGAGCAGCTGCCGTAACCAGCGATGCTATAATGACTGTCCAGATCAGGACCTTTGTGAGCACTTTCATACGTTAAACCACAACCTTAGCAGACCGACCCGTAAATCGACATAACACGTTCCGCCGTCGTTCGCCAGTCAAAGGTCGCCGCATACGCCATTCCCTCTGCCCGCTCCTGCTCCGCCGGGCCTTTGGCAAGCGCACTTTCCAAGGCTTGGAAAATCGATTCCGAGCTCATCGGGTCGAACGTCGGAATGCGGTCTTTGGCAATTTCCTTCATCGAGGATGTATTTGAACAGATCACCGGAGCGCCGCAGGCAAGTGCTTCGATGATCGGTAAACCGAAGCCTTCAAAGAGCGACGGGAAAACCATAAGGTCGCAGGCGGAATAGAGCAGGGCCAGCGATTTAACCGATACATATCCCGGAAACAGGATATCATCTTTCACCGGGCTCTCAGCGGCCCGCTGTTTGATCTGTTCCGCACCGCTCCAGTCGGCCCCCGCCAGAATCAGCTGATGCGCACTGTCATTTTCCAGCTTGAAGCGCTCGAAAGCTTTGATCAGCCGGATATGATTTTTGCCCGGGTGTTCCAATCGTGAAACATAGATGATAAACGGTTTTTCAAGTCCATGGAGCAGTTCCAGACGTTCGCGGGCCTCCTGCTGTTCAACGGGCTGGAACATATCGCGATTGATGCCCGGATAGATGACCGATATCTGCTCTTCGGGATATCGGGTGTATCTAATGAGATCATTGCGGGAAGATTCGCTTACGGTGATCACATGGTCCGCATTACGGATCATGGCCGGAATCAGTTTGCGGTTAAACAGCATGCGTGCGGGATCATATTTTCCGTCGATGGCAAAAGCCGCCAGATCGTGCACGGTGGCAACCACTTTGGATTTTTTCAGCAGGGGAATGCGGCGAGCCGTCGGAATATGCACCACATCATATTTTCCAAGGGCTGGAAGTGCCGTATTGTGCCAAACGATGCTGAGCAGGGCCTGTTCTGTATATGAGGGAAAGAGCCGCTTGCTGAAATGGGGGTTGGAGATCGGGATCAGATCCGCATCGTTTTTTGTCATCAGCAGCTCATACCGGTTTTCGGTATCCGCCAGCTGGAGAAAGCGAATCAGTTCGCGAATGTATGTTGCAATACCCGACCTGCCTCCGGCTAAAACAAATGTGGAAAATCCGATCTTCATGACCTTGCAGTCTGAAACTTCCAAGGGTTGGAAACAAGGCAGAATGTGATGCTTCGGATTTCCGGGGGAATCCGTTTCCATTCTTCCTGCCGGAAAACAGAAAAAGCCGGCGAGATAACCGGCTTTTCACTCTGCAGATTCCGAAAAATCATATCTTATTCGAGGCCGAATTTGTAGATGGAGGTTTGGGTATAGACCTCTCCGGGGGCCAGTTCGGTGGTGGGGAATTCCGGCTGGTTCGGGCTGTCGGGCCAGTGCTGGGTTTCGAGACAGAAGCTTTCCTGAATGTTGTAGACCGCACCGCCTTTTCCGGTGACGTTCTCAACATAATTTGCGGCATAAAACTGTACGCCGGGTTCGGTGGTCCAGCATTCCATCCTGCGTCCGCTCTGTGGATCGGAAGCCACGGCGGCCAATGTCAGGGCTCCGGATTCGGCCTGATTGATGCAATAATTATGGTCGTAGCCTCGGCCCTGCACCTCGGCAATCCGTTTGCCGATGGGAGTCGGTTTTGTGAGGTCCATTTCTGTTCCTTCCACTGGAAGGAGGTTTCCGGTAGGGGTGGAATGTTCGTCCACTTCCGTATATCGGTCGGCATGAATGCAGATGAGTTGATCGTGCACGGAACCGCTGTTATGTCCGCCGAGGTTGAAATAGCTGTGGTTGGTGAGGTTCAGAACGGTTTTTCGGTCGGTGGTTGCCTCGTAGTCCAGTCGAAATTCGCCCTCTGCACTCAGGGTGTAGGTTACCGAAACCGTCAGCGTTCCCGGATATCCTTCATCGCCATCCGGGCTGACCAGCGTCATCTTTACAGCATCACCGATGATTTCGGCGTCCCAGACTTTTTTATCGAATCCAACGAGGCCGCCGTGCAGGGCATTCGGTGCGTTGTTTACCGCGAGCGTATAGTCTTTTCCGTCCAGTGTAAATTGACCCTGTGCAATGCGGTTTGCATAGCGGCCGCAGCAGGCCCCGAAGTATGGGTTTATATCACTCTGGTATTCACTCAGTGTATCGAATCCGCATACCACATCCGCCACATTTCCGTCGCGGTCCGGACATTCAATGGAGAGAACGGTGGCACCGTAGTTCATGATTCTGGCTTTAACAGAGCCGCATTCGAGTGTGAATGCGGTAACGTCAAGTCCATCGCGAGTGGTTCCGAAATGTGTTGCTGTGATCGCCATGGTTAAATTCCTTTAATATGCAAAAGGCCGTATAATCCTCGAAAAAGGGGTGGCTGAAAAGTCAAAACACGGGAGAACCTCACCGGAATTGTATCAGATGGGTTGAACCAGTTTCTGCAGATTTTTAACCGCGCTGTTATTGACGGGAAGCGGATCGGGGATTCCTCTGAGCCAGAGGAGCGCTTTGCGCTCCTTGATCTCCAGCCGGTCGAGAGCGGAAATATTGATGAGCTTCTGGCGGCTGATGCGGTAAAAGAGGTTTCCGGGTAACTGCTGTTCCCAGGCGGTCATGGTTTTTTTCATGACAAACCGTTTCTCCAGGGAGCAAATGATGTGGGTGTAGTTTTCATCGCTTAGAATGGCGCAGATTTCTGAGACGCGGATAAAATAGCGGTATTTGTTGCGGCAGATCACCACCAGATCATCTTCTTTCAGGACCGGCAGTTTTTCTCCATCGTCTGCCGCAGGAGTGTCCAGCCGGTCAAGGGCCTGACGCAGCCGGTCGATTGATATGGGTTTCTGGAGATAGTCCAGGGCGTTTACTTCGAAGGCGCTCAGGGCATATTTTTCGTGTCCGGTGACAAATAGAAGTTTCGGGAGCTGATTAAAACGGCTGATGATATCGAAGCAGGTACCGCCGGGGAGCTCCACATCGAGAATGAGCAGGTCGGCCTCCGGGTGGTCGCGGATCAGCTGCACGCCATCCTCCACATCTGCGGCTTCACCGACGATTTCGATGTTTCCGATTTCCTGCAGGAGCCCTTTGAGCTGAACCAGCGCAACCGCCTCATCCTCTATCAGTAAACATTTCACGGTATGAAGTGATAGCACGACTAACCAAGAACTGAAAAAGGTTAATTGACTTAAGTTGATCCCCTCCGGACTGTCGCTCATCCACCAAAAAAGGCGGTTCATCAATCCGGCGTGGTGGAAAACTCTTTTATTCCTTAAAAGATTCACAGGTTAAAGGAGAACAAAGTGCATCCGGAATGTTTAAAAAAGGGAATAATTGCCGGGTTTATCGGTTGTGTGGTGTTGCTGGCCGGCAGTGTTGCGGCATATATCCATTTCAGCGCTGGCGCAGATGCCGGTGAAGCCAACAGTGGTTGGAGAGCGGGCATGATTGTGGTGGGCGGGCTGTCGGGATTCCTGTGCGCCGGTCTGCTCGGTGCATATTTCTTTGCGTATCGCTGGCTGGGAATCAGCCGGATCCATTGGCGGCATGGCCGCGCGATGACCATGCTGGATGGCGGAAGCAGCGCCGGCAATAAACCGCAGGGCGAAACGTGGTTTTTTCTCAGCGTGAATGAATGTCTGTATCTTGTGGCCGTTCTGGCGGTGGTTTCCACCTTGGCAGGATTCATCCATACTATGCGCAAACCGTCCGCATTTGACTGTGTTGAACATGGAACTGTGGAAGAGCTCCGGCATGTATTGAGCCGGTATCCGGAACAGCTGAGTCAAAAAAACAGCCGGGGATCAACGTTGCTGATTCAGGCCGTTCGCAGCGGTCGCCCTGAAATGGTGGACTTTATCTTAGTTCGCAGACCCGATATAAATACAGCCGACCGTTCCGGAAGGTCCGCGCTGATGTATGCCGTCGGGGAACCGGATCTGGTGGAGCTCCTGCTGGAAGCCGGGGCTGCGCCGAATGGGGTGGATCATGAGGGCAACACCCCGCTTTTATTGGCCGTGCGAGAGCGCTGTGAACGCAGCTGCGCACTGTTGCTCGATCATGGTGCATCGCCGAATCGTGCAGGAGAGCATGCTCAGACCCCGCTGTTTCTGGCGGTGAGTTCGGGACTGGACGTGTTTGATCTCCTGTTGTGCCATGGGGCCGATCCTGAAGCTGAAGATGCTGCCGGCGATACTCCGTTGCATGCGGCAGCCCGCAACAATCATACTGCGGCCGTCCAGTTGCTGCTGCAGTCCGGAATAGATCCTGCAAAACTGTCTCTGCAGGGTTGGTCACCGTTGCATCTGGCTGTCCTCTGCGGCTCAACTGAAGTCGTCGAGCTTTTGCTACGCGAAGGGGTGGATGTGAATCTGGCCAATACGCGGAAACAGACCCCGCTTAACTGTGCGGTTTATAGCGGCAACGCCGTTTTGGTCAAGTTGTTGCTCGAGAGCGGGGCCGACATCAGTTCGGCGGATCAGCGGGGGAATACGGTGTTGCACGAAGCCTTGCTGCATGAAAACCGCGAACTGGCCGATCTGCTGATTCAGTACGGGGCGGACCTTGATGTGGAAAATGCGGCAGGGATAAGTCCGCGACTGCTGCTGAAAAAGCGGTGCGAGGCGATCTATGACAATTCGGTTGCCCAGTCGGGAAGGGCCGACTGGAAAATACAACCGAATTTGATGAATCCGAATTTAAACGGTTTTAGCGGTAATGAAAGGGATAGAACATGAGAGTTAAATCAATGGTCACATCACTCCGTCAGCTCGATGCGCTCCAGCAGGCAAAACTGGCTACGGTGCTCATGGCAGTTGTGCCTCCGCTGGCATTTTTTTACATCGGTGCGGTGCGGTCGGGCCGGGTTGGGCATGGCCTGCCGTTTTATGCGGAAATCATTGCCGTGGGATGCACTATCGTGATTGCGTTCTGCGGGTATCGTATTTTGAGCAAGTTTCCGCGGAATATTGTTAAAATCCGGTCGCATATCCGATCAGCGGTTACCGGCGTGCTTCCGGAGAAATTTATTCTTGAGCAGACCATGCACAGCGACGACCTGCTGTATATTGAAAACAACCTGAATGCGATGCTGTATGAGATGAATCACCGGCTTTCCATCATCAAAGACCGGTTGGCTGCTGAATCGAAACTGCGAGAGGAGTTGGAACGCAAGAGAGAATATGAACTGAAAGCCGAAACCTATCCGGCAGTGCTTCGCCGCATGTTCAGGATTTGGCAGAAAATGTCGCGTCTGACGCGTTCACTCAAAACCCATCTGTTCGATCTCAGTGAAGAGGCGTCTTCGCTGAACGAAATGCGTAAAATTAATGTGATGGTACAGGAGGTCAGAGAAATCAGTATTGTGCTTGAGAATTTCAAGGAGTTCAGTGAACTTGAAGAGAGTCCGGTGAAAGCCAAGGCGCAGCCGCAGGTCGACTCAATGTCACAGAATGATACGGCTAATCCGGTTGTGCAGTGCCAGGCAGGATGACGGATGTGGGCGTTATGATGAATCAGCAGTTGAATGGAAAATCCTGTAGCACGGAAAGCGGGGCCGTCGATGAACCGCTGTCCCGGATCGAGGGACTGGATTTTACCGAGGGGCTCTATCTGGCCGCCGGAAACCGTGAACTTTATGCTGCCATTCTGTCTGCATTCCTGACCAACAACAGCGATGTCGTCGAGCGCGTGCGTGAGGCCTGTGCGGTTGATGATATCGTTACGGCAACACGACTCGTTCATTCATTGAAAGGAGCGGCCGGAACGATCGGAGCCATCCGGCTTCAGGAGACATCCCGTGCCGCAGAACGGGCCTTGTCAGATGGTGAAGAGCGGGTTGCTGAAGCAGAAATTCAGGACATTGAACGGTTGATAGCTCCTTTGCTGTCTCAGCTTCGTGAAGCATTGGTCTGATCACAGACGGATCGGGCCGCATGACAGAAAGCCGTCGTTGAAGATCCGTAGAAAATTACAGGGTTAGAATTTTTTGTTGAAAAATTGATCTGTTTAATTCTTTTCTGTTAAATGAAATAAAATCTCAAAAGAGTACTGGTTGCCGCAGGGCAGGAGCATAATGGAATTACAGTTGAGATGCAGATGTTCGGTCGATTCGACCTCTCCCGGGAGGAGAGTGAGCGAATGTCAAATCCGTGAAAATCTGAAGTCCTCCCGAACATCCGTACACCTTTTCCGGGTGATTTTTTTTCTGGGGTTATGCATTGGTTATCCGCTTCAGGTTAAAGCGGATAGAATGTGTGGAAAAGCTGTTGGCCGGCTGGTCGATATCGAAGAAAGCAGGGTTTCTGACGGATGGATATCTGTTCCGGGGTATCTGCAAGCCCGCGCGGCGGGGCCGTTTAAATCTATCGCGGATGTTTCTTTCGGCGAATATGCTCGGTCGCACCGCGTAACGGTAGCAGTGCTGTGTGTGATTATCGTGTTGCTTTCTGTTTCCGGGTTGCTGGCGTTCTACCTGAATCGCCGGCTGCGGATCAGCAGGGCGCGTCTTGATCTTGCGCTGTCGGTTGGCGGAATCGGGGTGTGGGAGCTTGATTTAGAAAAAGACCGGCTGATCTGGGATGATCGTATGTATGAGATTTTCGGTGTGGCGCGGGGAGATTTTGGAGGCACCTATTCCTCGAGTTTGAACTACATACATCCGGACGATGTGGAAAAAACTTCCGGCGAACTCATCAAGCGGTGGAATTCAAGCGATCCATTTAAAACGTCTTTCCGAATCAACCGACCGGATGGTCAGGTTCGACACATTGCAGTATATGGCAAGGTGGTCCAAATGGCCAAAGGGAAGCCGCAGCGCATAATCGGCTGTAATCAGGATGTGACCGATCAAGTGCGCAATGAGCAGGCACTGAACAGCTTTTTTGAGCAGTCGACCAATTTGCATCTGATTGCCGGTTTCGACGGTATAATTCAGCGGATTAATACCGGTTGGGAAATGGTGCTTGGTCGAACGAGTGAAGAGCTGGAAGGCAGTGTGTTTCTCGATTTGGTTCACCCTGAAGACCGGGATGCAACCTTGCACGAAATGGAGCGGTTGGCGGCGGGTGAAAGCGTTGACCATTTTGAAAATCGTTATCGGCACCGTAACGGTGAATACCGGACGATAGAGTGGTCTTCGGTCGCTACGGCAGAAGACGGATTGGTTTTTGCCGCAGCGAAAGATGTTACCGACCGCAAAAGAGCGGAGCAGTTGGCACAAGCCGCCCTGGATGCGCTTACAGCAAACATCGCGATTTTGGATCATGAGGGGCGATTCCTTGCGGTGAACCGGATGTGGAAAGATTTTGCCGAGAAAAACGGGACTCCCCCGGAAAGTTATGCGGTCGGCAGCTCCTATTTCGCTTTCAAAGAAAGGGTGGGTGATGAGGAAGCCCGGGAGGTCGATCATTTTGTCCGGGGTTTACGGGCGGTGCTGTCCAACAGTAAAACGACATTTTCCATGGAATATTCCTGCCGGTTGGACGGTGGAGAGCGATGGTTTGCGGTTCACGTTTCGGCCTTTCCGGCGACGGATGATTCACGCATTGTGGTGGCGCACATGGATATAACCGAACAGCATGTTGCGCTGGAGGCCCTGCGCCGGCGCGAAAAGGAGTTTCGCCTGCTGGCTGATACCCTTCCGCTGGCCATCTATCTGATTAGCGGTGATGAGAGGATCTGCGAATACCTGAATCCGGCTTTCACCGGTATTACCGGCTATACGATGGAGGACGTACCGTGTGCCGATGAAGTCTATCGCCGTCTCTTTCCGAATGAAGATTACCGCAGTCGTCAGGTGGCCGAGTGGCAGCGCCGCATTGAGGCTGCAAAGGAGACGGACCGACCTGTGGAACCGCTGGAAACTGAAATTGTCTGTAAAGATGGAGGACGCAGAATTGTGGAGTGGGGGTATGTTCTTATCGGTCCGAAAACCTATGCCTATGCCCGGGATCTGACAGAGCAGAAGAAAGCCCGTTCGGTTCTGGAGGATTACACCCGGTCGCTGGAACGGTTTAACCGCGCCTCCACCGGTCGAGAACTGCGTATGGTCGAATTGAAGAAGGAGATTAATTCACTGCGAAAACAATTAGGTCAGGATGAACTATATACCATTTACAGTGGCAGATAACGGTTGAGCGGAGGTGCTGATGCGCAAACATGATAGAATTCGCCGGTTCCCCAAATATCGGTCGGACCGGTTTTCGACGGCTTGGTTTGTCAGTCTGCTTTACCTGCTGTTCGGGATTCTCTGGATTTCGAGTTCAGATATGATTGCCGTGGCGGTTGCTTCCTCCGAAGAGCAGTTGCACATTTTTTCACTGATCAAGGGCTGGCTGTTTATCGGACTCACTACGCTGCTGCTGTGGATTCTGCTGAAAATAGAAACAGGAAAAAACACCGCCCAGCAGAAAAAGCTGGAGGATACGGCGGCACGATTGAAAAGTGCTCAGGCCATTGCGCACCTCGGCAGTTGGGAGCTTTCCGGAGGTGAGGCCCGTCTGATCTGGTCCGACAGCGTATATGAACTGTTCGGCCTGATTCCCGGAAAATATGAGCCCACTGTGGAATCCTCCATGGCCGTGGTCCACCCGGATGATCAGGAAATGGTCATTGAGGCTTTCAGGGCGTCGCTGGAATCCGGCAGTCCCTATGAAGTGGTTCACCGGATCATTCGTCCGGATACCGGGGAAATCAGATATCTTCATGAGCGCTGCGAACATGTGCTTAGAGCCGATGGAACGGTATTGAAATCCATAGGTACGGTTCAGGATGTGACCGATCGGACGGTCCGGGAACAACTGCTTCAGGAACGGGAATTGAGATACCGATCGCTGGTGGAAGATTCCCCCGTTTTTCTCTGCAACTTTTCACCGGATGGAACCATTCTGTTTGTGAACAGGGCCTATTGCGAATATTTCCGTAAAGAGGCTGAAGAACTCGTCGGAGCGCCTTTTGTCAGATTGGTTTCGGAGGGGTACCGGGAAAAGGTGCTGGCTGGCATTCGATCACTGACCGCAGAACAGCCGCTGTTGACGCATGAGCATCCGGTACCCCTGCCCGGAGGAGGCCAGGCTTGGCACCGCTGGACCAATCGGGCGCTGTACGATGAGGAGGGTCGGCTGCAGTCCTATCAGTCGTTTGGCGTGGATATTACCGAAGAGCACTCCAATATTACTGAGCTCAATCAAAGCCGGAAATTGCTGAATGATGTCTTTTGCGCGGTACCGGACCTGATGTGGCTCAAGGATGAAAACGGGGTCTATCTTTTATGCAACCCGCGTTTTGAAGAACTCTATGGCTGCAGCAGTGAGCAGATTACGGGACAAACCGATAGTGATTTCGTGGGTGTGGAACAGGCCGAAGCGTTACGACGTTATGATCGGAAAGCCGAAGAGAAGGGAGTCGCTACAATCAATGAAGAGTTCATGACCTTTGCTTCCGACGGGCACGAAGAATTGCTGGAGGTCATCAGGACTCCTCTGTATGACGATGATGGCCGGCTTGTTGGCACGCTGGGTGTAGGCCGCGATATAACAGTCCGCTCAAAAATGAAAGAGGAACTGGCCAACAGTGAAGAACGGTTCAGGACGATTTATGAAAATGCGCCGGTCCTGATTGACAGTTTTAATGAAAATGCCGAGTTGGTGCTATGGAATAAGGCCTGCGAGGAAACGTTCGGGTGGAGCCAGGAAGAGGTGAATGCACACGACGATGCGCTGACCCTGTTTTATCCTGATCCGGAGGTCCGCAATGAAGTGTTGCGAACTTTAACCCGCGGTCCGGATGGCCGTTTCCGTGAATGGAGTCCCGTCACTCGCGATGGGAAAACGTTGTATATGCTCTGGGCCAATTTCACCCTTCCGGACGGACAGGTAATCAGTATCGGACATGATATCACGGACCTGAGAAAGGTGGAAAAAGAGCTGAAACAGTATCAGGAGCAGTTGGAGCAGCGGGTTCAGGAGCGAACCGAAGAGTTGCGCCGTGCGGTGAGCCTGATGGCCGGGCGGGAAAACCGTATGGCCGAACTGAAAAAGGAAATCAGAACGCTGCAGGACAGCGTGGCTGATGCGGAAGGGAAATCGGGAGGATCTCCATGCTGATTAAGCGGTCAACCGGTACTGTTGAATTTGAACGGGGTTTCCGGGAGAGCAACCGCGCCCGTGAGACGTATGCCTGTCTGCGTGAAGAATTGCTGACGATGTCCATTTCGGATTTACGAGCACTGTCTGCTGATCGACTCCAAGGGGAGGCGAACAAAAAGACCGGGGCCACTTTTCATGTACAAATCCGGTTCGCGGCCGCGGATTTGCTATTGGAACATCGCGTCGATAACCCGGATGGGGAAACAGCATGAAATTCCGACGGAGTATTTACAGGCCTCTACGCAGCGACACAGTGCCTGATCGGAGGTTTCGCCTGATCGGAATGATTGCTCTGATGATACAGCTGCTGGCCCTGAATCTGCCGGCTCAGAATCAGAACGCTGCAGCAAAACCGGAGCCGGATGCATACCGCGTTTTATTTTTGAGCAACAGAGTGGAGCTGCCGCCCTGGAATCTGACGATGTTCGCGGAGTGTCGTTCTGAGTTCGAACGGCTGTCTGGGCACCCTGTCAGTATGATGATCAGGGATATGGATCACCAAGTTTCGGGGATGGGGCCGCAGGGGGGATCTGAAAATCAGTGGTCTCTGAACAGTGGGGACGAGGAGATCAACTTCATGGTATATCGCAATCCGCTCAGCAGTCCCCCGCTGCATCTTGTGGGTGAGAAAAATATTCCACTGGTTGTGCCGACTTGCGATACCGCATGGCTTCCGGATGCCGAAGAAATTCCGCCGAATGTTTATCTTAGAACGGTCACTCTTTCGCCCGATCGAACCGCACGTCTGGTTGCGCGCCTTTGTCCGGATATTCGAAAACTGGTTGTGATTTCCGGAGACCATGAAACGGATCGTTTTTTTATGCAGCGTGCCCGGGCAGAGCTCGGGGAGCGCTATGATGGTCTTGAGGTCGAATACTGGGAGGGCCTCACTCCGAATGAGCTGAATAAACGTGCGGTGGCTCTTTCCCGTGATTACGCGATCCTCTTTCTCAAGATGACCCTCGATCCAAGCGGGGCCATCCATATATCGAGCGATGTCGTACGCGACTTAGTGGAGTGTTCGCCGGTTCCGGTTTTCGGTATTTCCGATACCTTTGTTGAGCAGGGAATTCTGGGCGGCTATGTGGTTTCATCCCGGATGGAGGGCCGCCGGGCCGGACAGATGCTGAGCCGGTTGGCAAACGGGGAGTCTCTGCAGCCGCTCAAACATGTGGAGAATTACGGGGAATATCAGTTTAATTGGCATCAGCTCAAACGCTGGGGTATTCCGGAGCGTCATCTGCCTGCAGGTGCCCGCATTCTGTACCGTCCGGACAGTCTCTTTGAGCGTCATGCCTGGCTGCTGTATATGGTCTGGAGCGGGCTCATCGCATTATCTCTGATTCTATGCGCCACTCTGCTGTTCCTGCACAGCCGCCGTAAGACGCTCCGGGAGCTTCAGAAAAATGAGGAGTGGCTTAGGCTCAGCACGGAAACGGCCGGGGTGGTGGTTTGGGAATATGATCCGGTCAGGGACCGGATGGATCATTTACAGGATCATGAAGTGCTCTATGGCCGGGGGGGACAGCATGTGTTGACAAAAGCTGATTTTATAAACGCGCTGCACCCGGATGACCGTGAGTTCGCCAACGGGATCATTGACCAATCCTCCGTTCCCGGCGGTCGCGGGAACTTCCGTTTTGACTGCCGAATGCTTTGGCCGGACCAAAGCGTGCACTGGCTGTTGATCACCGGTGAAACTACAGAGCGGAATGCTGCGGGACGCGCCATGCGAATGCGCGGTTGCATGATGGATATTACGGAACAGAAACTGACGGAACGGGCCCTGCGAAAAAGTGAAGAGCAGGCTCGGCAGCTGTCGGAGCTGGTCATGGCTTCCAACCAGCCTTTGGCGATTGGTTATCCCGGCGGGCGGCTGGGCCGCTGCAATCCCGCCTTTTGCATGTTAACGGGGTATACAGAGGAGGAATTGCAAGGGGTTGACTGGTCGACCTTGCTTACTCCGGAAGAATGGCAGGCACAGGAGCGAGAACAGCTGGATCAACTGGAGAAAACCGGTAAGCCGATCCGTTACGAAAAAGAGTATATTCATAAAAGCGGAACACGTATTCCGATCGAGCTTTTTGCGCATGTAACGTTTAATCCGGACGGAACCTTGAAATTTTACTATGCGTTTATAACCGATATTACGGAACGTAAAGAGCAGGAAGAAAAACTGCGGAAAGCCAATGAAATTCTTGAAATCCGGGTGGAGGAGCGGACCGCCGAACTGAAGGTCCGTACCGATGAAGCGGAGGAATTGAATCGGGGTATGCTGAATGTGCTCGAAGATCTTCAACAGAAGAACTGTGCATTAGAGCTGGCCGAAGAAGCGATGCTGTCCACTAACCGTGAACTGGAGGCGTTTTCATATTCGGTGTCGCACGATTTGCGTGCACCGCTTCGTCATATCGCCGGATTTGTGGAATTACTGGTTAACAAGGAAAAAGAGCATCTGGATTCCCGCTCGTTGCATTATCTGGCCACAATCGAACAGTCGGTCAGGCGGATGGGGATGCTGATCGATGATTTGCTGGCGCTGTCCCGGATGAGTCGGTCGGATATGCATTTGCAGGATGTCGATATGAATGAAGTGGTACAAGACGCCTTAAAAGAACTTAAACCTTTAACGAAAGAGCGATGTATAGTATGGAATCTCTTGTCGTTGCCATCGGTGACGGCTGATCCTCGGTTGCTGCTGCAGGTCTGGATTAATCTGATTGGGAATGCGGTTAAATTTACGGCCCGGAAAGAAGAGGCTGTCATTGAAATCGGGATTACGGATAAGGGGGAAGCTGAGGGGCAGCGTCAGACAGTGTTTTATATCCGGGACAACGGAGCCGGTTTTGAGCCGGAATATGCTCATAAACTGTTCGGCGTATTTCAGCGACTGCATCGGGAGGATGAATTTGAGGGAACAGGCATTGGACTGGCTACGGTGAGAAGGGTGATTCACCGGCATAGTGGCAAGGTCTGGGCGGAAGGGGCGCTTGACCAGGGGGCTGTATTTTATTTTACCCTGGGGAATGTAAACGGGGATCGTTGATGAACATGAAGAAAATACTGTTGGTGGAGGATGATATCCGGGATGTGGAACTTGCGATTTCGTCGCTGGAGGAGCACAACCTGGCCAACGAAGTTGCCATTGCGCGGGACGGGGTGGAGGCGCTGGACTATCTTTACCGGAGGGGAGCGTTTGCCGATCGGCCGGCGGGACACCCGGTGGTGGTTTTTCTCGATCTGAAAATGCCGAAAGTGGATGGCCATGAGGTCCTGCGCCGGATTAAAAATGATCCTGAGCTCTGCACCATACCGGTTGTTGTTCTGACCTCTTCGGGAGAAGAGCAGGATCTTGCGCAGAGCTATGAACAGCATGCAAACGCCTATGTAGTCAAACCGGTGCTCTTTGAGGCATTTACCAAAGCCGTGCAGGATCTGGGACTGTTCTGGGTGCTGACCAATGAGCCTCCGCCACAAGGTCGAAAATAACACGGCCATTGCTAAAGGAAAATCATGATGAAGCCAATTGATTTACGACTGCTCGTTGTTGAGGATGACCCGAAAGATGTCGAACTTGAAATTGCCGAGTTGGAGGCGAACGGTTTTCATTGCCAGTGGCAGCGGGTGGAAACCCGCGAGGCCTATCTGGCGGGCCTATGCAGTGAAGAGTATGACCTGATTCTCTCTGACTATACATTGCCTGCATTTGACGGTCTGACCGCACTCAGTCTGCTGCTTCAGCAGGAGAAGGAGATTCCGTTTATTCTGGTTTCGGGAACGGTCGGTGAAGAATTTGCCATTAACAGTCTGAAAGCCGGGGCGACTGATTATGTCCTCAAGGAGCGGCTTTCCCGTCTGGCTCCGGTGGTGTATCGTGCGTTGGAGGAGCAGCAGGAACGACAGGAACGAAAGCGTGTGGAGCAGCAGCTTCGGACGGTGAATGCCCGCTTCAGGGCTATTGTAGAGACTGCAAAAGATGCAATTATAACGACCGACTCTCAGGGGTTTGTGAAGGATTGGAATCCGGCGGCTGAGCGTGTATTCGGTTATACAGCGCAGGAAATGAAAGGCCGGCTGGTCACACATATGCTGCCTGAGCGAAATCGCAAAGAGCGTTTCGATAGTCTGCGGGAATTGGTTTCGGGGGGGGGACAGAAACGATTTGGAAATACGGTTGAATCGACCGGGCTCCGACAGAATGGCACGGAATTTCCCATGGATCTTTCTCTCGCATCATGGACTGATTCCGAGGAGATATATTATACGGCGATTATCAGAGACATCACGGAACGGAAACAGGTGGAAGAATCGCTGCGGCAGCATAATCTGGAACTGGAGCAGTTTAATAAAATGGCGACCGGTCGGGAGCTGCGGATGATTGAGCTCAAACAGGAGATTAATGGCCTGTGCCGCGAGCTAGGGCGGGAAGCACCCTATGCCTGAACGGGGGCGGGAAACTTTGACTATGAACAACGCTTTGCCCGAAACCGGATCTGCACTGGCGTGCCGCTGGATGGTTTCAGGGTTAATTACGGAACTTGCCGCATTCACCCGGTTTGATGAGTTGGCGCATCACATGTGTGAACAAATGCATGAGCTGACCGGTGCATCGGGCGTCGTCTTTTATCATCATTCAGACAAGGACTCTACGTGCCGACCGGTTTCGATTTATCCGCAGGAGAATGCTGCACTGTTTGATCAGGATCGGCTTTCTGGACTCTGTCTGGTGTGCCGTCCGGATCCGGTGCCGTTTCTGGTGGAACAGCTGAAAGGTGAGGATGCTCTGTATGAGCCGTTGATGAGCGGAGGGTTCAGGAGCCTGCTGCGGATACCGATTCGCTGTGCAGACCAACTGTCGGGGCAGTTTATTCTGTTGGACGTGGAAGATGAAAAGCTGGCCGCTGAAATTGAAAGCGCTCTGCATCTGCTGGAGCCGACTATCGGGCTTGCCTTGCAGCACTGTGCAGCACGCCGGGAGATCAAGCAGCAGAAGAGCATGCTTGATGAGCTGGTTGAGTTGCGTACAGCGGAGCTGCAGCGCGTGAATGACGAACTGGCTGATTCACGGCTTGCGGCACTGAATATGATGGAAGATGCCATTTTGTCCGGCGAAAAAATGGCGTTTCAGAATAATCTGTTCAATTCCTTCATGGACTCGTTGCCTTCACTGGTTTTATTCAAAGATACAGAGGGCCGGTTGCTCACGGTGAATAAGGCCTTTGCTGAGTGGAAAAAGGATGAACCTGAAAACCTGCACGGTAAAACCGCATATGATTTTCTTACGCAGGATGAAGCGGAACAGGTTGAAAAAGATGATCATTATGTCATGGAAACCGGTAAAACCCTCCAGAAGGAGCAGTTTATCGGAGGGCGCTGGTGGATGCTCATCAAGGTTCCGCGTTACGATGAAGCCGGTGCTGTGGCCGGTAGTTACGAAGTAATCTGGGATATTACCGACCGTAAAGAGGCGGAAAAACAGCTCGAATTAAGCCGCTTTGCCTTGGACCACTCCAGTCTGGCCATTTTTCTGGCCGATGAACACGGATGTTTTCACTACACAAACAAACGCGCTTCGGACCTGCTGGGTTATTCGTCGGAAGAGTTCAAGGCAATGTCTGTCATGGATGTGGAGTCGGAACAGTGCCGCTCTTCCGAGGGCTGGAAGGCCTCTTGGAACTATGTGAAGGAACATCAGCGCGCACAGTTTGAGGGGGTGCATCGCCGGAAAAACGGGGAAAGTTATCCTGTGGAAGTTGCTGCGAACTATCTGACCTGGGACGGTGGCGAGTATATGATCGGCTTTACCTCGGATATCACCGAGCGCAAAGCGGCCCGGGAACAGCTTGAGGTCAGCGAAGCCCGCTTCCGCAGTTATATCGAACATGCTCCGCATGCCATTTTCATCACCGATGAAGTCGGAAACTACCTGGATGTAAATGAGGCCGCAGCGACGATGACCGGTTATTCCAAGGACGAACTGCGGGGCATGCATGTATTGGATCTCTATGAAGATGCGCAGGTCCGGAACAGAGCGGAAGAAGTCTTTCATAAGATGCTCGACACCGGAGAGGTTCAGGTGGAGCTTCCGTTTCTGGCGAAGAGCGGGGAAAAGCGCTGGTGGTCGATTTCAACGGCCCCGTTGCCGAACCACCATATTATCGGTTTTGCACAGGATATTACACAGCGCATTGAAATGACTGCCGCACTGAAAAAATCGCGGGAACAGTACTCCACGTTGCTGTCTAATCTTCCCGGAATGGCTTATCTCTGCGATTGCGATAAAAACTGGACCATGCGTTTTATCAGCAGCGGCTGTCTGGAAATTACCGGGTACGCACCGCAGGCTATCATCGGAAGCCGGCTGGTGTCTTTTGCCGAGTTAATGCATCCCGATGACCGAACGCGGGTGTTTGAGGCGGTGCAGATGAGCCTCCGGAAAAAGACCCATTTTGAACAGGAATACCGGATCCGCACGCAAACCGGGCAGGTAAAATGGGTTTCAGAACGCGGTATCGGACGTGAGGATTCGGCGGGGAATACCGTCATAGAAGGATTTATTTCGGACATTACCGAACGTAAACAGGCCGAAGAGCAGTTGCGTGCGGTCAGCGAGGAACAAAACCTGATTCTCAGCAATAGCACACTTGGGATCGCACTGGTGCGCAACCGGGTGTTCGAGTGGGTCAATCCCCGGTTATCGGAAATTCTGGGCATTCCTCTTGAAGACATTCAGAATCATTCCACCCGCTTGTTTTATCAGTCGGATGAAGACTACAAAAAAACCGGTATGACAGCCTATGAGGTGCTGTCTAAAAATGAACTTTTTGACCGAACGGTGCGTTTTAATCAGGTACAGGGGCACAGTTTCTGGGGGCGGTTGACCGGTAAGGCTTTGGATGCCGGTAATCCGGATGCCGGATCGATATGGATGCTTGAAGATATTACCGAACGGCGTGAAAGCGAAAAGGAACTGCTGCGCCTCTCGACAGCCATTGAACAATCGCCTGATGCCATTGTGATCACGGATGTTGAGGGGATCATTCAATATGTTAATCCGGCCTTTGAGTCCAATACCGGGTATGTGCGCAGTGAGGTGGTGGGAACGAATCCGCGGATTCTGAAGAGCGGTGAGCACCGGGACCGAACCTATGAAACGCTGTGGAAAACGGTTTCAAGCGGCAGAAAATGGGATGGCCGGCTGATCAACCGCAAAAAAGACGGATCGCTCATCACTGCAGAGGTTTCCATCGCACCGGTGAAAGATGACACCGGCCGTATCATCAATTACGTGGCCATTCAACGGGATATCACAGCGGATCTGGCGCGTGAAGAGGAATTAAGGCAAAGCCAGAAAATGGAAGCCATCGGTTTGTTGGCCGGTGGGGTCGCCCACGATTTTAACAATATTCTTCAGGCGATTCAGGGGTTCTGCGAACTGCTGCTCTACGATCTCGATCCGGGATCGCAGCAGTATCAGAATGCGCTGGAAATTAAACAGTCTGCAGGAAAAGCCGTTGGTTTGACCAAGCAACTGCTGGCGTTCGGCCGCAAACAGCCGCTGGAGACCCGGCTGCTGGATGTACAGGCGGTTCTGCAGGAAAACGAGGGGCTGCTGCAGATTCTGCTGGGCGAACACTATGCGCTGCAGATGGACTGCAAGCCCGGAGTTTCCCGGATACGAATGGATGCTGGCCAACTGATTCAGGTGATTATGAATCTGGCAGTGAATGCCCGGGATGCCATGCCGGAGGGCGGCTGCTTTTCTGTTACGGCTGAAGAAGTCGTTCTGAAACAGCAGGAAACCGGCATGCCCGGCAGCCGTCCGGGAAGGTTTGCCCGCCTGTCGTTTTCCGATACCGGAAGTGGTATTGACCCCGGGATTCTTCCCCGCCTTTTTGAGCCGTTTTTCACAACGAAAGATGTGGGGAAAGGAACCGGTCTCGGCCTGTCTGTGGTTTACGGAATTATGCAGCAGAACAACGGCTGGGTGAATGTCACCAGTGAAAAAGGACATGGTACCACCTTTACCCTTTACTTCCCCTCGGCAGAATCCTGCGCAAGCGATGCGCCGAATGGTGCTGAATTGCGCGAAAGTGAATTCATACGTATTTTGGTTGTGGAGGACGACCTCCTGCTGCAACCGCTGTTCAGGGAAATTCTCGAAGCTGCAGAGTTTTCTGTGTACATGGCCGGCTCTGTCGAGGAAGCCCTGACCACTTTCCGGAGCCTCGAAAAAAGAATTGACCTTTTGCTGACCGATATGCAGCTGCCGGATGGATACGGTATCGATCTGGCAGACCGGCTTCGCAAAGATCTGCCTCATCTGCCGGTGCTGCTCTGCAGCGGATATCCGGAAGAGGA
The DNA here is from genome assembly GCF_034531395.1 of Pontiella agarivorans. Taxonomy (NCBI): domain Bacteria; kingdom Pseudomonadati; phylum Kiritimatiellota; class Kiritimatiellia; order Kiritimatiellales; family Pontiellaceae; genus Pontiella; species Pontiella agarivorans. The sequence goes on from NZ_JARVCO010000010.1 coordinate 280,884, forward strand.
GCAGCGCTGGGAAAAACTTGAGCAAAGCAGCTACATTTTTTTACATAAACCTTTCACCGCAGTCGGTTTGATGAATTCCATCCAGAAGGCGTTGATTAAAATTGAACAGGAGAAAAGGGATGGCGAAAATTATCGTTATTGATGACGACAAAACCATTCAGACGGTTTTTGAACAGTTTCTAATACGTAAAGGGCATGATGTACTGGTGGCCGACGACGGCCGGAAAGGGATGCAGGTCATTGAAGAGGCGGAACCCGATCTCGTTATCACAGATATTATGATGCCCGAAATGGATGGACTGGAGATTCTGCTTAAAATCCGCCAAAGCAGGCAGGACCTTCCAATCATTGCCATCTCGGGCGGCATGCGCGACCTGCCGATCAATTTTCTGCGCCAAGCCAAGCTTTTCGGGGCACAGGAGGTTTTCGAAAAACCGGTTCCGCTCGATGTGCTTGGCGAAGCCGTTGACAAAGCACTGGCCGGCGCTTCGGCATAAGCGAAGAGCGGGTTTAATGCGAAAAGGCCGGGGGTATCCCGGCCTTTCCGTATGGTATGGAACCCGGCCTTCGGCTCAGGTTTCCGAACTGCTGAAAAGCACTTTACCGTTGTCGTCGTTTGTGATGGTGAATTCCTCGATGTGGAAATGGCCGTCCGAAACAAAGGTCAGGTGGCCGTGGAATTCCTGTTCCATATCAATCAGCGCCTGTTCATCCTCTTTACGCAAGCGTTCCAGTACCTGCGGGTTGACCGTCACGCGCATGGAATGTGTTCCGTTGCGGTCTTTGCGCATACACTCGCTCACACGGCGCTGGATTTCCACGCTCATGGAGAGGGGCGATTTCACCCTGCCGCGACCGCGGCAGTAATGACAGTCCACATAGCCCGACGTGAAGATCGACTCCTCCACACGCTGGCGGGTCATTTCCAACAGCCCGAGCTGTGAAATCTGCAACACATTGGTCCGGGCCCGGTCCTTTTTCAGGGCTTCTTTCAGCGCCCGGTAAACCGCATTCTGATCCTTCTTTGACTTCATATCAATGAAGTCGACAATGACCAGACCGCCGACGTTGCGCAGGCGCAGCTGACGGGCCACTTCGTCGGCCGATTCCAGATTAACCTGAAGGATGGATTCCTCCTGTGATTTACTGCCTTTATGGCGGCCGGTATTGACGTCGATAGCGACCAGAGCTTCGGTTTCATCGAAAATCAGGTAGGCACCGGATTTCATCCAGACCTTTCGGCGGTAGGCGGACTCGATCTGCTTCTCGACTTCAAAATAATCGAAAATCGGCTCTTCTCCGCCGTACATCTGCACCCAGTTGCGCGAGCGGCGCGAAAACTTGGCGATGATCTGGCGGGTCTTTTCAAACATTTCCCGGTTGTCGATATAGATGCGGTCGATGTCTTCGGTCAGATAATCGCGGACCACGCGTTCGGCCAGCTTCGGTTCGGAATAGAGCTCGCACGGGGCGGGAACATTCTTAATACCGTTTTCGATATCGTTCCAGATTTCGAACAGCGTACGGGCATCGCGGGCAAAGCTGACTTTGCGCGTTCCCGATCCGGCGGTACGTACAATCAGACCGATGTTATCCGGCACCGGAAGGCGGCTCAGAATTTTTTTCAGGCGGTTGCGTTCTTTGACATCATCGATTTTACGCGAGATCCCTTTCAGGTGCGTCCCCGGCATCATCACCAGATAGCGTCCGGGAATGCTCAGGTTGGCGGTCACGCGCGGTCCCTTGGTGCCGATGGCGTCTTTGGTCACCTGCACGATAATCTCTGAGCCGATCGGAAAAATCTTTTCCATTTCGCCGGGTTTGTATTTTTTACGCCGCCGGGTCGAGCTTTTGGCGCGGACGCCCTCTTCGCGTTCGAGCCGCGCAGCATCTTCCGGAATCATATCCCAATAGTGGATAAAGGCATTTTTCTTCAGGCCGATATCCACGAACGCCGCCTGCAGGCCGTCTTCCAGATTCTGGATCTTGCCCTTGAAAATGCTGCCGACGATACGGTTGTCTTCCTGACGTTCAATGTGGAAATTATCAAGTTTTCCATCTTCCAGCACCGCCACTCGGGTTTCGAGGGTTTCGATGTTGATGATGATCTCCTTTTTTTCCCGCTTACTGCCTCCAAAGGCTTTCAGTTTTTTAAGCATGGTGGTTCTCCTGTTCTAATTTCTTATTTTCCGGCGCTGGTACACACTTTGCACCAGGCCGAGTGCGATGAGGGTGCTCACCATGAAGGACCCGCCATAGCTCATCAGCGGCAGCGGAAGTCCAGTGATTGGAAGAACACCAATCGTCATCGCAATGTTTACAAACACATGGCAGAACAACATGACACCGATTCCCAGTGCCATGAGCCGCCCAAACTCATCGCGGGATCGCAATGATACCCGCATACAACGTCCTAACAGTACGGCATAGAGCGTCAGAATAAACGCACTGCCAATAAATCCGGTCTCTTCCGAGATGACACAAAAAATAAAATCCGACTGGGCGACTGCCGAGGGGAGGAACCCCAGAATATTCTGGGTTCCGTGCAGATAACCCTTGCCGTGCAGGCCGCCGGAACCGACGGCAATTTGCGATTGCAGCTTATTCCACCCCGCGTCGGCAACATCGTGTCCATCCCGCACAAATACACGAATGCGGTCTTTTTGATAGTCCTGCAGAATGGGCATACGCGGGAGAAATTCGGATTTGTCCGGCACGTAGCCGTTATCGAGCTGCTCCTGCGTCGGTTGCTCATATTTTATCCAGAGGCAGGCGGTAACGCCGGCCAGCACAACAACGGCCAGCCCGATCAGCAGCAGTTTTCGTTTCACCCCGGCATACAGCATGATGGCCAATGTGATCGGTGCAAGAGTCAGCGAGGTGCTCAAATCCGGCTCGACCGCAATCAGAACAAACGGAAGCCCCGCAATCGCCGCACAGACAAAAAATGTTTTCCACTCATCCGCATCACGGTCCGGGGCGGAAAGATAAGCCCCCAGTTTAATGGCCACCGCGATTTTTCCCAGTTCCGAAGGCTGGAGCGTAAAGCCGGGGAGGGGAATCCACCTCTGGGCCCCGTTGTTTGCCGGAAAGAGGAAAACCGCCAGCAGCAGAATGATTGCCCCGGCATAAATCCACCACGAGAGTGTGGCGATCACTTTATAATCAAACCAGACCAGTGCCGCATACACGCCCATGCCCAGCAGGGCGAACATCAGCTGTTTTTCCCAGGTATCGCCGTAGAGATCCGCCGATTTAAATCGGGCGCTGAATACAAAGGCCACGCTCATGGTGATCAGCAGAAAAATGGTACTCAGCATGGTCCAGTCGAGCCGCTTCACTTCGATGCCGTTCATCAGCTGTCCCCCTTGCTGATGGTTCCGTCATATTCGAAAATCTTTGCATACAGGTCGTGGAGGCGCGGGCCGATGGAGCGACCGCCCGAAACACCGTCTTCCACCAGCATGGCGACGGCATATTTTGGAAAATGGTAGGGGGCGTAGGAAATCATCCAGGTGTGCACACTGCTGACCACTTCGCCGTCGACCAGCTTTTTATACTGCGCCGATCCGGTCTTTCCTGCAATCAGGACTCCATCCAGCGCCGCCGCCTTGGCGGAGCCTTCTGGATGGTTGACCACATCGTGCATACCGCCGCGCACCACTTCGAGGGCTTCGATCGGAACGTCGAGCTGCCGGTAGGCCCAGGTGGGGTTTGTGTTGTATGGATCGTCCGGGCCGTTGCGCCATTTTTTAACCAGACGCGGGCGGTAAACCCGTCCGCCGTTGGCGATTGTGGAAGCCACCATCGCCATCTGCAGCGGACTTGCCAGAATGGCTCCCTGGCCGATCGACATGTTGCACGCATCGATCGTATTGAGCGCATGGTCCGGCAGGTTGCCGTATTTGACATCTTTCTGTTCCGGCGGATCATCCAGATTCGGGAAAAGGCCCGCATACTGCCCGATACCGAATTCATGTGCCATGTCCCGGATCGGTTCATAGCCCAGTTCCTGTACCATCTCAAACATATAGACATTGCACGAAACCATCAGGGCCTGACGGGCGTTGACTTCGCCGTGTTCACCGTAGCGCGAATGAATCCAGCACTTCATGCGGCGTTTGCCCACATAGTAGGGATTATGACAGTCGTGGTAGACATTGGCATAATCCGGATTGTTCCGCAGCGCACCGAGTACCGCAATCGGTTTGAAGGTTGAGCCTGGCGGATACTGTCCGAAAACGGCCCGATGAAATGTCCGCGAAAAAGGATCCTTATTCAAAGCCAGCCGGTATTTTGCCGAAGCCATGTAGGCATTGGGGTTGAAGGATGGCGCACTAACCATCGCCAGCACGTCGCCGTTGTTGGGGTCAAGCACCACACATGCGCCCTTCACCGGAAGGTTCGGATCCTCACCGTCCTGCTTGGTTAACAGGGCTTCCATGGCAAACTGCTGAATCTTCTGGTCAATCGTCAGCTGCAGGTCGCCGCCGGGTTTCGGAAAGCGGGTTTGAATATCGGAATGGTGATACCCGGAGGCATCAATCCGCACAAGATTATATCCCGGTTCCCCTTCAAGCAGATCATTATAGGTGCCTTCGAGCCCTTTTCGGCCTTCAATACCGCGCATATCATAGTGGATTTTTTCGCCGGTATCTTCCGCTTCGTTGATGGCATCGGCCGCCAGTGTGAATCCGATGAGATGCGCATTGGTTTCGCCGAAGGGATACGTACGCGCCGGCTGATAATAGATATCCGTTCCGGGCAGCATCGAGCAGGTGTCGGCCCATTTGGCGATCGTGGCATCATTCAGATTTTGCCAGGCCAGCAACGGGAGCGGCTTCTGCAGGATAATATGATCGACAATCTGTTGATAACGAACCTTGCGCGGAATGCCGATCCGATCCGAAATTTCATACACCAGCTCCAGCGTATTGGCCGCCGTTGAAGTCGGTGTTTTGCTCAGCTCTTTGGTGTTGAAAGTAATACGGTTGGTACGCAGGGGATCGTGTTTTTTAAGCCCGGGAATTTTCCGTTCATCGTTCCAGCGGCCGAAAATCCCCTGCCATACGCCCAGTTTTTCATCGTCCAACCCTTTCCAGACGACCAGCGGTTCATTCGGGGTCAGGGCAAAATGACGTTTCACATCGCGATAGCTGATGTCCGGAGCCACGCCGATTGACTGCCAGATGCGGTGCATCAGTTCGAGGGTATTCGCCACGGCCGACCGCGGCGCGCGCATCTCTTCAGTGTAGATCGCAATACAATAGTTCGGAACGCTGTCGGCCAGCACCTCGCCGTTGGTGTCAAAAATTTTTCCACGCACCGCCGGCAGTCGCACGCGCCGGACCGACTGATCATGAAAAACCTCATCGAAGCCGCTCTTACCCCGCACCTGCAGATTCCAGAGTCTGGAACCCAGAAAAAGCAATGAGGCCATCATGATGCCGAACACCGCCCAGATTACCACCGAGCTCGACTCCTGTTTCTGTTTCACCTTTATTGCCATCCGTAGCTCCTCCGTTTGGGCAGCAGGGCTTCAAGCCGGATGATGGCATGCGAAACCGGCGGCAGCGTAATCATGCCGAGCAGGAATGAGCCGAGCAGGCGGTGCAGCGTTTGCCCGAAAAGAAACGGACGCTGGCCGGAGGCCGTGAAAATGAGCAACGCCGCAAATGTACAGAAAACCCCGATCAGCGCACCGAGAAAAAGCTGAGTCACCACACCGTCCACAAAGATTTCATTGCGGATGCGGTTTGAAAGTATTCCAATGATTGGAAACGCCAGCAGCGCCGGTCCGAATGATCCCGGTTCCAATCCGTCCTGCATAATGGCTGCGGCAAAAACCGCCAGCCACATATCTCGGTTATCGCGCCGCAGGGCATAGTGCAGCACCAGTGCCGCCAGAATCGGCGGTTTCATTCCGCCGAACAGCGGCCACGACGGCATCACCATCTGAAGCAGGGCACCGAACAGGATAATGAACAGCATCAGAATCCGGCGTCTCATCGTTTACCTCCGGAGAGGTGGGGTATGGTCGATTGCTGATTGCCGGTTTTTGACGGGTTTCCAATGCAGACACCTGCGTGGCCCCATGCAATGGGCAATCGATAATCAGCAATCTTCAAGGTAACGCACCGAAGAAACATCATTTTCCGGCCTCCTTTGCTTCGGAAACCACAAAAACGTAGTCCAGCAGGCCGACAGTTGCGCGCGGGATGACTTCCGCATATTGGAAAAGCCCCGAATCATCTTTGTATATTTTTTCAATATAGCCGATATGTACGCCTTTCGGGAAGGCGCCGCCGGCGGTCGAAAGGCCGGATGTCACCACTTCATCACCAATCCGGATTTCAGCATCTTTATTAATAAATTCCATGCGCGCCTGCGGTTCGCCGCGCAGATTACTGCCCGTTCCGCGAACCAGGCCGAACACGTTTGCACGCGCGAGTTTGGCCGAAACCCGGCAGGCGGGGTCGGAAACCAGCAGTACGTCACTGGTCAGAGGAGTGACTTCGGTGGTGCGGCCGACAAGCCCGTCGGGGCTGATCACCGCCCGGTTTTCGCGGATACCGTTCCGAGCGCCTTTGCCCAGACGGACGGTATTCCACCATCCGGAAATATTGCGGCTCACTACGTCGCAGGGAATCATCTGATGCGGGCTCGCCTGATGGAAATCAAGGGCGCGCCGCAGACGCAGGTTATCCGCCTCGATGTCGCGCAGCCGGTTCAACTCGGCCTGCACGCGCACAAGTTCATGCGACAGTTCGCGGTTTTTTTCCACCGCGCCGCCTATACCCCGTATCGCTGCAGCTGTTTCTGTCAGGCGCTGCCAAATGCTGGAAGCCCCTTTTTCAGCCGGTGCCATGGCACCGCGTACCGCTCCTTTACCCTTGAGGGTTAACGAAGGAAGCGGAACAAACACCACAATCAGCACGAAACCGATTGCTGCGGCGTACATCAATTTTCTGTTCCTCAACACGTTCCGTCCCTATCGGGAGGACGAGCGCATCAGCTGATGCCGGGAATGGATTTTAAAGATCCGTATTAACTGTTCGGACCCGCCATTTTACGTAGGAAGTTAATTTCGTGCAGGACAATGCCGGTGCCTTCGGCCACGGCGCTCAGCGGATCATCCGCCACATGCACAGGCAGGGCGGTTTTCTCCGAAATAAGCACATCCAGCCCGCGGAGCAGTCCGCCGCCGCCAGCCAGTACCATGCCCCGGTCGACCAGATCGGCCGACAGTTCCGGAAGGCAGCGCTCGAGTGTAACACGCACCGCCTCCACAATGGCATTCACCGGTTCCTGCAAGGCCTGGCGTATTTCCTCGGAGCTGATTGTCAGCGTCCGCGGCAGCCCGGCCACCAAATCGCGACCCTTTACTTCCATGGTGCTCTCATCACCGGAAGTCAGGGCGGATCCCATCGTAATCTTAATTTCCTCGGCGGTTCTCTCTCCAATCAGCAAGTTATATTCCCTTTTTATATGCTGAATTATCGCCTCATCCATCTCATCGCCACCGACGCGCACACTCCGGCTGTAAACAATACCGGCAAGGGAAATCACGGCAACCTCCGTCGTGCCTCCCCCGATATCCACGATCATGTTACCGGCAGGTTCCTGTACAGGCAGGCCCACTCCAATCGCTGCGGCCATCGGCTCTTCAATTAAAAACACATCGCGCGCGCCCGCATGCATTGCGGAATCTTTAACAGCGCGCTTCTCCACCTCGGTGATGCCGCTCGGGACCGCAATCACGACCCTCGGCCTCACCATCCTCTTTCTGCTATGAACCTTCTGAATAAAATAGCGGAGCATCGCCTCGGTAACCTCAAAATCCGCGATTACTCCGCTCTTCAGCGGGCGGATAGCCACAATGTTGCCTGGGGTACGGCCGAGCATTCGTTTCGCTTCGTCGCCTACCGCCAATACCCGGTTCGTGCCGGCCTGCACCGCCACTACCGAAGGTTCGCGAATCACGATGCCGCGATCCCGCGCGTACACCAGTGTATTCGCAGTTCCCAGATCGATTCCTATATCGCTGGAAAACATTCCCATGGCCCGGTTCAACATATTGACTTTCCTTTAACTAAAATGGTCTGGTGTAAAATCGAGAAACAATGTGACAAAACGCCGCAAATGGTCAAGGCCTAAACGTTAGCATCGGATGTGCCAGCTGCATATTTTTTAAAAACTTTAACCCCGGAACACACCCGGAACCCCGCCGCCGTGTTTGCCGGATCGTGGAAACGAGGGGGCGCAACCATGAAAAGGCACAAAGATATACCGGGGCAAATGGTGTGAAAACCGCACAGGAACCGAATTCCCGGAATAACCGGCAGTGCACCGAAACAGGACGGCAAAATCATGCTCAAAAGGCCGGGAGCATAAGCCCGCCCGGCGGTCGGGCTCTACCAGAACGGTACGGAATGAAGCATAAATCATCCCCTTTACGGGGCAGGCCGGCGGCCTGCGATACAAGCCCGGGGGCCACCGGAAGCAGACGATACGGCAACCGTACCGCAGACGGCCCGTCTGCATGCCCGGAGATGAAGCTCATGCGTAGTGCCATTCGGGCGCTGCCTCGAAATCAGTAAACCGCCAGCGATAACCCCAGATTATTTCGGCTTTGTAAACCGGCAGGACGGAAACCCCGAGCAACCCCAGAAGGTTTGACCGACATTCGGGCCTTTCCGCGCTGTCCGCAGTTTCAATGTTTTTCCACATCGGGGACATACGGGATCCTGAAAGCCGATTCGGACATTCTGCACATGCAGCTTGTCGGTTTCACGCCCCTGGGCCAGACGTCCCTCCGTGATTTGTTTGCGGATGTTCAGAACCTCGTTCTTCGAGAAAATCGTTCGTTTAAAGTTCAGAATGTAATCAACATATTCTTTTCCAAAGAAAACCCCGTCGGGAATATCGGTTTTAAAATCAGCCGAGCCCGCAAAGCATACGATGTTGTGAAACCGGCTGAGCGGCAGGTCCAGAAATTCAGACAGCGCGCAGATATGGCCGTAGTTTTGCCGGAGCGGATTCAAAAACCGGTTTTTCTTCTGATAAACCACCTGGGTCCAGTATCGCTGCTCCTTTGAACCGAAAATCCATCCGCTGTAATTTTTGGTCTCAATCACGAAGATTCCGTACATCGAAAGTATAATGTGATCAATCTGCGTCGTGCGCCCGTCCTTCGTCGGGAGGGTCACATCGTGAAGTTGAAGATAATATTCAGGCGGAAGCCATCGGTCCGCCGCCCGCCTGACCCGGTTTCCCCCGGCCCGTCCGCGCATGCCCGGCAGGATCGCCCCGGAAACCGCCCCCAGAATGAGCACCAACATAACCAGAATGAGGATTAAAAAGCTCAAAATATAACCTTCTATAGCTCAGAGGTCAGCTTCTGTGATGAAGTGTCGGGAGAGAAAAGGAGACTGTTTTTAAAGATGCTGTCTGTGGCCTTCATTTCGATCGCGAATCATCAGCATATTAAAATATCGGACCGACTCTTTTTTCACCGCGCGTCCGACCCTTTAGTTATCCCGTTTGGTCGAACGTCACAAGTTCCAGCAATGGAACCTCCCATGTGTCGGGATAACTGTCCTTTACATATTTTTCATCTATCAGATCTTTCCGCCAATTGACAATGGAGTGAATGCGTACTTCTTTGATGGATTCCATCCGGGGAATCCATTTTTCACTGGCAGCTTTGGATAGAGCACCGATTCTTTGCTTATTTTGATTTATCACGAAAACACGATTAACGGCGGCATCGTCTTCTGAAATCACGTCCATCAGTTCTCAATCATCAATCGGTGTAAATCCGTGGGTAATGTTTTTTACATTTTTTTCCTCAGTTGCCCAGTCAAGTGATCCTGGTTGGTATTTGAAATGCAAAGAATCGCAATAAGTTTGCCACCCTCCGATAGGCTCAGGGGACAATTGAGCCGATTCGAGATGAATTAGATTGAGGTAGAAACGGGCAACTTTTCCTTCTACAAAACCCTGACTGGTTTTTAGTGCCGGAACAGCAAAAATGAATTTGCTTGTGTCAGAGTGCCCTATCCATTCAGCGCGGATTGTGAATCGGTCTTGCTCGTGACCTTTCAGGTTCAAGGCAAGTGCCGTCGATAAAACATCTCCGTTCTTAACTGTGGAGTTAATCAATAAATGACTTTTTTCAGAAATGGGTTGGGAGCCGCAAAGTCCGGGAGCCTTTTTAATGGCAAGAATTTTGAAATAACACCGACTTATCGAAACAGGAAGATCTCCCGTATTTTCAATTCTGAAGTCTAAGGTTGAAGAGAACTGATGACTTACTATGTCAACGATTCGGATTTTTCCCTGAACAGGACTGTTTGCTGGTAAATGGATATTTTGAGTTATGTTTCCGCCAGCCTGAATATTACTGTTTCCCTGTATCTGTTGATTGTTGCTAGTGGATTTTCCAGTAGGGATTAGTCCGAAAGCGAAGCTTACAAAACCGCCAATTACAGCCGTACCAACGGTCATAAAAAACCAGTTTTTGATACTGTTTTTCTGTTTAGCGCTCATGTTGCTATCTCCGGTATTTAGTTCTTTATTCAAAAATTATCCGCAAACCGTTTCAGATGCCGGGCGAGGTTTTGCGGGTTGGGACGGTGGTTTTTGTTTTGGGGTAATTTTATTTCCAGGCCTTGGAACTGCCGGATGGAGTAGGTGCTGGTGACGGGCTGGGTCATGCGGGTGGAGACGATGACGCGGTAATTTTCGGGGTTGATGGCGATGAGGCCGCGGTCGAAGGCGCGGTGCAGGGTGGGGCAGAGGGCGAGGCCGTTGGTGATGGTGTCGTCGTGCGACTGGCTGAACGGCACGATATGGCAGGCGTCGATCAGAGATGCGCTAATGCTGGTTTCGACTTTCAGGCCGGAAATGCAGCAGGTGTTGTCGTAGATCATCGGCACCTGTTTTTTGAATACGCCGCCGCGGACGAAGACCTCTTCTTCGTAGGCTTCTTTATCGAGTGTTTCCTGCAACGTTTTTATTTTGGCCTGATAGTCAGCGGCTGGTTCGGCGAGGATCTGGCTGTTGACTTCATCCAGATAATTTACCCCGGCTGACAGAGCGGCATCTGGAAAGTAGCGTTTGAGCATCGTCTGCCGCAAAACGTCCCGCTCCACCGGAGAAGCCATCAGAGCAAAAAGGTCGGGATCGAGTTCCGCATGGCGAATCGCGCGTTGCAGCACGCCGATAGACTGACTGTTGCGCGTTAGGTTCACCCATGTTTCGAATCCGGGATTTGGAATATGGTGCCAGAATTTTTCTCCGCGCAGATAAAAGAACGGCTGGGCAATGAGCGGTGAGTGGGCGGTGGTCACGAGTTCCCGCCAGATGGATTTAAAAGTGCCGACGAGCTCGGGCGTCAGTTCGATGCGGTTACCGGAGATCCAGCCTTCCTCCAGACCGCGCATGACCGCCAGCAGCAGAACCGGCTTGTGCGGGGCGGGGCCGTATTTTGTGACGCCCTGCCGCAGGTGTGTCAGTTTATGTTCAAATTTACGGAGGCTCTTGTTCATTTCTGCAATAACAAAAAAAGTTGCAGAAAGCATATGGATCCAATTGGGGTTTAACAAGTGCAGCATCGTGCAAACTGCTTCCCGGTAAACCGTTGAATCTTTGTGCAGTTGACCGCGGTTCGGATCGCGGAAATTTTTATTCCGGTCATTGGAAAGCTGGTGGGTGGCAGTTTCCGGAATGACTAACATTTTACGGGGGAGCGGGTTTTGTGAATTAAAGTGATTAAAGGACGATGAAAAAGTTCCGACTAAAATTGTGCGGAGCCGGCAATACTGAATAGATCGTTCTCATGATGTTGACTTTAATTTGCAGGATGAATCGGATTTAGCGCTGAAAATAGAATTAAAAGCGTTGAAAATCGGATGAATTGCGAATCAGGACAGATTGTTTTCGATCTCATTGAAGAGGGGTCCGGCCGTCGGCCGGGTCGATAAAAAATTCAGAGGAGAGAGATGATGAAGCAATACCTTGTTGTATCCGCCTGCGCGCTTGCGGCGGCATTCAGTGCGGGATCGGTTCGGGCGGCGTCGTACAGTTATGACGCAACGACCGATTTCACCAACCTCAGTTCCGGTGAGGTCCCCTATTATGTGCACGGGGCGGAAAACGCGCTGGCGATTAATGCGGCGAATGAAGCGTATCGGGATAAGTTTGCCAAGGCACAGCTGACGTTTAACGGTACGGCAGGAACGTATGATATTGCGATTACGGCGTTGCGTGAGCTGGATGGGGAGTGTTCGTATCGGCTGTCGGTGAACGGTGTGCTGATCGGTGAACGTCAGAACGGAACGACGGCCACGGATTATAATCCGCAGGATCATGTCTTTAAAAACGTAGTGGTTCCGGCGGGGGCGCTGATTGAGGTTGAATCGAACACGCACTCCAACGGACAGATTCCGGAAAACGACGGATTTGCCTGGGCGAGGGGACGCTGGACGACGTTGAAACTGGAAACGCCGCCGGCGGTCTCGGTGAGCGGGGAACTGAAACGCTGGCATAAGGTGACGCTTACGCTGGATGGACCGACGGCGTCCGAAGTGGCGTCGACGTTTACTGATTACCGGATGAATGTTGAGTTTACGCATCGCGATTCCGGTAAAAGCTATCTGGTTCCGGGCTATTTCGCGGCCGACGGAAATGCGGCCGACACCAGTGCGACATCAGGCAGTAAATGGCGTGCGCATCTGGCACCGGACCTGACCGGGGAATGGGATTATGAAATCAAGTTTCGTACCGGATCGAACGTTGCGGTGGATCTGGGCGAATGGGCCGGATCGGCATTGTTCCCGTATAATGCAACCACCGGCAGTTTTACGGTGGCTGAAACCGACAAGTCCGCCGATGACTTCCGTTTTAAAGGCCGGCTGGTTTATGACGGTTCCCGTTATCTGAAACATGCGGCTACAGGGGGCGCATTCATTAAAACCGGTGCGGACGCTCCTGAGAATTTTCTGAACTACAAAGATTTTGATAACACATATACGCATGCCGGAACAGACTATCGCCGGGACTGGGCGGATCATGTGGCCGACTGGCAGAGCGGTGATCCGACCTGGGGCGCGGATAAAGGCAAAGGCATGATCGGTGCGATCAACTATCTGGCTTCTGAAGGGCAGAATGTTTTTTCGTTTCTAACCTATAATGCCGGTGGCGACTCGAAAGATGTCTGGCCGTTTGTCAGCCACAACAACCCGCTGGTTTACGACTGCTCTAAACTCGATCAATGGGAAATGGTATTCAGTCATGGTCAGAACAAGGGCATGTATCTGCACTTTAAACTGCAGGAACGGGAGAATGATGATCTTGATGGACCCGGATCCGCCTATGCGCTGGATGACGGTAACACGGGGCCTGAACGTAAACTGTATCTCCGCGAATTGGTTGCCCGCTTCGGGCACCATCTGGCACTGAACTGGAATCTGGGCGAGGAAAACTCGCAGTCGACTTCGCAGCAGATGGATATGTTTCAGTATATTGCCGACATTGATCCCTATGAGAATCATCGTGTGCTGCATACGTATCCGAACGAATGGGAGGATGTCTATCGCCCGCTACTCGGAGAAAACTCTGAAATGCTCGGAGTTTCGCTGCAGTGCCGCTACGACCAGGTTCATTCCAGAACGATTCAGTGGATCAATGAATCGAATGCCGCCGGTAAACCGTGGGTGGTCGCCAACGATGAGCAGGGGCCGTCCGACAAAGCCAATCCGCCGGACTCCGTTTCCCAGACCAATCCCTCGCAGGAGCAGATGCGTGAAAATACAGTGTGGGGCAATCTGATGGCCGGCGGCGCCGGCGTTGAGCTTTATGCCGGATACCAGAATCCGCACAGCGACCTGACGCTGACCGACTTCCGTTCCCGTGACCGGATGTGGGATTACTGCCGCTTTGCGAAACAGTTTTTCTATGACCATCTTATGTTTTCTGAAATGTGGAGTATGAATGGAAAGATCGGTAACAGTGGAAACAACAACAGCAAATATGCCTTCGGTAAAACGAACAGTAAGTATGCAATCTATCTGCCGAGCGGCGGCTCCACCACCATTGATCTGACCGATGCAACGGGTACATTTGAAGTCTGGTGGTTCGATCCGCGCAACGGCGGAGATCTGCAGCGCGGTACCGTCACACAGGTCAACGGCGGCGGTTCGCCTTCTGTCGGCAATGCACCGAATAATACCGGCCAGGACTGGGCGGTACTGCTCTGCAGGGCCGGTGAAGAGAACATCGGCGAAGGCAGTGTGAGCATTGTCCCTTCTGTAAATGCCGGTCAGGACACGTTCATTCATCTGCCGAATGATTCGATTACGCTGAACGGTATTGCAACCGATCAGGACGGCACCATTGTTTCCTATCTCTGGACGCAGGAGTCCGGCCCGAATACGGCCGATCTGTACGGTGCGACAACAGCCGACCTTACGGCATCGAATCTGGTTGAAGGCATCTATGAATTCAGCCTGACGGCAACCGACAATGATGGCGGTGAAAGCAGCGATTCAATACAGGTTGTTGTGCTCGACCCGAACAACACGGTTGATCCGACGGCGAATGCCGGTAGCGATAAAACCATCCAGCTGCCGGTGAATTCTGTTGTGATTAATGGGCTGGCCGACGATGACAGTTTGTTCACGGTGGAATGGACCCAGACCTCCGGCCCGTCATCCGCCGTTCTGAGCGGCGCGACGACCGCGACACTGACGGCGTCCGGATTACTTGAAGGTATCTATACGTTCCAGATGACCGTGACCGATATTGAGGGGAACGCAGCGTCTGATTCCGTACAGGTGACCGTATTCCCGCTGGGGGAAGAAGGGGCCTGGATTGAGCAGGGCGGTGTTGTGGTGGTTGAAGCCGAGCATGGCGACCTGGTTTCCGACTGGGTGGCGCGTCCGACCACATATACCTCCGATCCGACCATGGCGGGCAGTCTCGGCAGCGGCTGGCTGGAGTGGACCGGGGCCCAGTATTCGGGGAACACCAAAACGGAAGCACAGGTCAACGCCGTCATTACCTATAAGATTAAAATCAATACGGCGGGGGACTACATTTTCCGCTGCCGTCAGAAGCAGTATAACGATGTGGCTTCGTTTGATGCCGGGAATGATTCCTTTATCGCGCTGGCCGGCGGAACCACGCCGGCCGGAAAGACGGACTTCACGAACTTCACCAAGTCATGGGTGCAGAGCAAACCTTCGTGGTCGTGGATTACCTCGTTTGAGCCGGTGCATGGCACACACGTTAAAAACGACAATGTGCAGCGGCACTATGAACCCGGTATTCACACCGTCAAGATTGCGGCCCGTTCTCCGGGGCACGCGATCGACCGGTTTGTTCTGGTAAAAACCACGGTCGGATTCAATGAATCGGCCATGAATGCGGCGACGGAATCACCGCGCGAAGGCGGAGGTCCGCTGGTGAAAGCCGGGCCGGATCAGACCATCTATGTTCCGGAAAGTACCGCAACGCTGGAAGGCTCTGCTACGCCGATGGAGGAAACCACGCTGACCGGTTTTGAATGGAATCAGATCTCCGGTCCGAACACGGCGGTGATGTCGAGCTACACCTCTGTGACGCAGGACCTGAGCGGACTGATTGAAGGCACCTATATCTTTGAACTGACGGCGTTCGACAGCGAAACCAATAGCGGAACGGACCGCGTGACCATTGATGTGGTCGATGCGCGTTTCCCGAATATCATCACCGCTTCGCTGCCGAACGGTGAAGTGAACAGTGCCTATGACCAGACGATTCAGACCCAGTATGGACAGGAGCCGTTTACCTGGGAAATCATCAGCGGAACCCTGCCGCCGGGGCTGACCTTCAGTAATGGACGGATTTTCGGTACGCCGCTGCTGGACGCCGCCTATAACTTTACGGTGCAGGTGACGGATACAGACGGTGACAGCCGTTCGCAGGCCTATACCCTGGTGATCGATGAGGAGTCGTTCGAGGAAACCAAGGAGTTCACGGTGCTGCACGATGCCTACATTCAGGGCACCACACCGTTCAATACCTCGGAACTGAAAATCGAAGCGGGTAACCGGGTGGCGTATTTCATGTTTGATGTCTCCGGCATTACGGATGATGTACTCAGTGCGAAGCTGGCTCTGCGCTGCGCCGGTGATGCCGGCAGCGGAACGATCCGGCTGTATTCAGGGTCCCACAATAACTGGACGGAGACGACGCTTACCGATGCCAACAAACCGGGAACGGGGGCAGAGGTTGGAAATCAGAACGGCAGTTATGCCACCGGAACCACCTATGAGTTTGAGGTTAAAGATCTGCTCGACGGCGTTGGTGACGGAACATATACGCTGATTGCCCAGATGGACAGCGGCGGTAACGATGCCTGGTTCAGTTCCAAGGAAGGGGCCGTGGCGCCGAAGCTGATCGTGACCTACAATCTGGCCGGCGGGGGCTCCGGCCCGCGTCCGGCGGACATCATCTTTGAAGATGATTTCAGCAATGCGGCCTACAGCAACACGCTGACCGGTGCGGATTGGCACCCGAAATGGGAGGAACTGACCGATCAGCAGGATCTGCTGACCGGAAACGGGCAGTATGCGGTGCTTGATACCTCCGTGGCCACCCGCAATTACCACGTCCCGATATCGCACGGTTTTGCGCTGACCGAAGACGGGGATAAAGCAATGGTCCGTTCCGACTTCCGTTACTACCACAATGCGGGCGGTGATATTACGAACGTCTTCAATAAAGCGGCGTTCGGCCTGTTGCTCGGTGTGTCTTCCAACTGGTGGGAAAACGGCGGCGATGCCTTCACCATGTGCAACCGCGGTTCGGCCATGGGCAATAACGGCAATGGAGAAAACAATGTCTGGGTCGAAGGCTGGGTGCCGCATTCCGAATTCGGGGTGGATACCTCCGTCGGCGGTTTCAGCGACTGGTTCACCATTGAGCTGACGGTTGAGCGCGGGGTGTCCAATTATGTGCGTTATGCGGATATCCTGATCGGCGGTGCCGTGAAGTACAGCACGGTAACGCAGGAGCTGAGCCATATCCCGAACGGGGAAACCATCTATGCCGGCTATACCACCGGTTGGCAGGGTTCCACGAACAGCGTGGCGTCGTTCAGTAAAATTGCTGAAGTGAACATGGATAATTTCCGCGTGGAATTTATTCCGGCCAATGCCGCGCCGTGGTTTATTTCGGATCCGGTTGACGGCGGTACGGTGGCGGCGGAATCGGCGTATGCCGCATCGCTGACCAACTACACGTTTGAGTCGGAAGGCGAAATGATGACCTTTGATCTGACCGGCCCGGCCTGGCTGAGCTGGACGACCAACGGAACACTGAGCGGAGTTCCGGACATTGGAGACAGGGGGACCAATGCATTCGACGTTACGGTTTGGGATGAATCGGGCAATACCAACAGCGCGATACTTCAAATCGTGGTAACGGATCCGAATCCGCCGCTGCCGTTAACCACGCTGTGGGAAGAGGATTTCGACAGTGCGTTCATCGGTGCGGCCTCGGGCGTGAATGAAGTCTTGCCGGGGGCGGAATTCTACACGGCAAACGGCATCACGGCTGAAGTGGTAGCGGCACCGGCGGAATTCACATCGGCTTCCGGGAATGCGGCACTGCTGAGCACGCAGGCCAATCTGTGGGGCGGCGTGGAGCAGTCCGCCAGTGCGATCAGTCTGGGTGGATATAATATTCAGCCCGGCGATACATACAGCCTGTCCTTCGATGTTTATATTCCGTCAAACCTGACGGCAGGGGTCGGCGGAGTCTTCCTGCGCTGGAGGGACGATACGTCCGGTAACGGATCATTCGACTGGTCGCAGGAAGTGACTGCGGCCGGTGTGCATCATTTCGAGTACACCGGGACCTTCCCGTTGAATTATGGCGCGGGCGACTTTATTCCGACCGAAGTCTGGCCGATCATCTACTTCAATCAGGATGGCGCGGTGGCCGACGGCCATGCCTTCATGGATAATATCCTGCTGACGATCGGGCCCGGAGAGGTTCCGGATTCCGGTTTCGGGGAATATGAAAACGAGGTCGGTCTGGTTGGCGGACGTGAAGGTGACGATGATGACGACGGCGAAAGCAACTTCTATGAGTTTGTTTTCGGCGGTGATGCCACCAATGCGGCCGTGACCACCGTGCCGCCGTATCTGCAGCTCGATGGCGACGGAACTGCGCGTTACATTGCGCAGGAGCGGATTGACCGTGATGCTGCGGGCCTGGTCTATACGGTCGAATGGTGCGACAACCTCGTTTCCAATGATTGGAACGCAATGACCGTCGATGGGGTGGTTACCAACGACCTTCCGGAATCCGCCGTTATGGAAGAGCTGGAACATCACTTCCAGATGGACGAAGGAGCCGTGGACGGCCGGTACATCCGGCTGCGTGCGGAAGAGTCCGTCGAATAAACTGCACCCTGTTCGATGAGCAGTGCATGGAAGGGAGAGTCGTTTATGCTCTCCCTTCCTCAGGTTTAAAAGCGGCAGTCCTTGACCTTCTTTTGTGGAATCATCTACCTTGAGTACGTTTTTTCCGGATCGGCACACGGGGTGCCGCCGGATGGGCAAGGATTGGATACCGGAGGATGAGATGGGCAATTACGCAACGTATATGAAACAGTTTCCGAACGATGAGGGTTTTTTCGGGGCGTATGGCGGCTCCTTTATTCCTCCGCAGCTCGAAGAGCCGTTTAAGGAAATTACGGAAGCCTATCTGCGGATCAGCCGCTCACACGATTTTATTTCCGAATTGCGCCGCATTCGTAAGCACTATCAGGGCCGTCCGACTCCGACGTATCACGCCAAGCGGATTTCCGACCTCGTAGGCACCGGGTGCCAGATTTATCTGAAGCGTGAAGACCTTAACCATACCGGGGCGCACAAGCTGAATCACTGCATGGGCGAGGCGCTGCTGGCCAAGTTTATGGGGAAGAAAAAGCTGATTGCCGAAACCGGCGCAGGCCAGCACGGCGTGGCGCTGGCAACGGCGGCGGCCTATTTCGGGCTGGAATGTGAAATCCATATGGGCGAGGTCGATATTGCCAAAGAGGCGCCGAACGTGACGCGCATGAAACTGCTGGGCTGCAAGGTGGTGCCGGTGACGCACGGCCTGAAAACCCTGAAAGAGGCGGTTGATTCTGCGTTCGAGGCCTATCTCGAAGATCCGGTCAATTCCATTTACTGCATCGGCTCGGTGGTCGGTCCTCATCCGTTCCCGGTGATGGTCCGCGATTTCCAGTTTGCGGTCGGTGCCGAGGCGCGCGACCAGATTGTTGAAATGACCGGTGATCTGCCGGATACCGTAATGGCGTGTGTCGGCGGCGGCTCCAATGCGATGGGTATGTTTGCACCGTTCATCGATGATCCGGTGGAGTTGATCGGGGTGGAACCCGGCGGCCGCAGTGGTGAGATCGGGGATCATGCCGCGACCATGAGCTATGGTTCCGAGGGCATTATCCACGGGTTCAAATGCTACCTGTTGCAGAATCAGGCCGGCGAACCGGCCCCGGTATATTCCATTGCCAGCGGCCTGGACTATCCGGGCGTAGGCCCGGAACACAGTTATCTGCACGATATTGAGCGCGTAAAATATACCACGGCCGATGATGCGGCATGTCTCGAATCATTCTACCTGCTCTGCCGCGCCGAAGGCATTATTCCGGCGCTGGAAAGTGCGCATGCCGTAGCCGGCGCTATCCGCGAAGCGAAGGAGCGTGATCGCGGTACGATTCTGGTGAACCTCAGCGGCCGCGGCGATAAAGACCTCGACTTTGTGACCGAAAACTACGGTTTCGGCGATGAATACCTCCAGGACTGGCCGTCGCTGCTCGGCTGAGCGATATAGATAATCATTATACTCATCTTGTGTGGGTAGTGCGGTGTGCTAAACTCCCGCGATTAAGCGGATGGATACGGTTCGGTTTGAACCATTCGTCCGCTTTGTTGTCGAACAGATTTCAATCTGGGGAGTTCTATGCGTACACATCTATCACCTGCAGCATTCATTCTGATTACCGGCATATGTGCGGGCCTGTTCGGTTGTTCGAACGAGTCCGGAACGGAAGGCGGAATCCGTCCGCCGGCTCCGGTTGAAACCGCACCGGTTGAAACCGGAAGCATTCGCGCCGTGCGTACCTTCGGCGGTGCGCTGGAACCGCGTGCCGCATTTATGGTTTCCCCGAAGATCGGCGGCCGGCTGGAAGAGGTGCTGGTGGATATCGGTGATTCGGTGGATCGGGGTGCGGTGGCGGCCCGGCTGGATGACGATGAATACCGACAGGATCTGGTGCAGGCGGAAGCCGAGCTTCTGGTGGCCCGGGCGAATCTGGCGGAGGCCGAGAGTGCGCTCGAAATTGCGCAGCGTGCCATGGAGCGTACCAGAACCCTGAGTACACGCGGTGTGGCTTCGGATGCGGAGCTGGACGCTGCGCGAAGTGAGTTGCTTGCCCGGGAGGCCGGTGTCGAGGTGCAGAAGGCTCAGATCACCCGGGCTGAAGCTGCCGTTGAGGCGGCGCGGATTCGTCTGGGTTATACTGAAGTGGTTGCACAATGGGCGGATGACGATCCGAGCCGGGTGGTGGCTGAACGGTTTATCGATGAAGGTCAGACCGTGGGGGCCAATACGCCGTTGCTGGAAATTGTGGATCTTGATCCGCTGCTCGGCGTTTTTTATGTGACGGAAAAGGATTATGCCAACCTGCAGGCCGGACAGCAGGTGCAGGTGTTTACAGATGCCTATCCCGATGAAACCTTTTCCGGCCGCATTGAACGTATTGCGCCGGTTTTTCATCAGAATTCGCGTCAGGCGCGTGTGGAAATCATTGTGCCGAACAGCGATCTTCGGCTCAAACCGGGCATGTTTATCCGCGCAGACGTTGAGGTGCGGCGGGTGGATAATGCCGTGATTGTTCCGGCGGAATCGATTGTTACACGTTCCGATTCACAGGGGGTTTTCATGGTTGCGCCCGATGGCACCCATGCCATGTGGAGAACCATTGAAACGGGCATACGGGAAGGCGAGCGGGTGCAGGTGATCGGCGGCACCGACCTGGACGGACGCGTTATTACGCTCGGGCAGCAGCTGATTGAAGATGGATCCGCCATCAACGTTGTTGATAATGAATGGGCTGAATCCGCCGGAGAAACACCATGAATCTGCCGCAATTCAGTGTGCGCCGTCCCGTCTTTACGACGATGGTTGCTCTGATCCTGATCGTGCTCGGCGCGGTTTCGCTAAGCCGCCTGCAGATCGACCTGCTGCCGAGCATTGAGCTGCCGACGGCTTCGGTGCGCACGGAATATGAAGGGGCCAGTCCGGAGGTGATGGAGCGGCTCATCACTCAGATTATGGAAGAGATCGTTGCCACCGTTCCCGGGGTGGAGGAAATCCGTTCAACCTCAGAAGAAGGGCGCAGTTCGGTGAATGTCACCTTTGTCTGGGGCACCGATCTGGATGCCGCCGCCATCGATTTACGTGCAACGATTGAGGATGAAATCAGTGAACTGCCCGATGACATAACCCGGCCGCGCATCAACAAATTCAGCGTTGATACTTTTCCGGTGGTGCTCATCGGGATCTCCAGTCCGCTGGATCCGGTGGAGTTGACACAGCTGATTGAAGACCGTATCCGGCACCGGTTTACTCAGATTTCGGGCGTGGCACAGGTGGATTTCTGGGGAGGCTTCCCGCGCGAAATCCGCGTGGAGATTGATCCGGATAAAATCAATGCGCTGGGCCTTTCGCTGAACCATGTGCTCGATACACTGCGCGATGCCAACCTTGATCTGCCCGCGGGACAGATTGAAGAGGGGCGTTATGAGGTGACGCTGCGCGCACCGGCGCAGTTCAGCAGTGTGCAGGAGATTCGCGATACTGTGTTGGAAATGCGCGGCGGCGCGGCGGTGACCATCGGCGATGTAGCGGAAGTGGTCGACACCTATGAAAAGCTGACACGCATTATCCGGGTGAATAACGAGCGCGGCGTTCGTATTGCCATTCGTAAACAGTCGGGGGCGAATACGGTAGAGGTTTCGCGGCAGATTCTGGAGGAGATCGATGCGCTGAATGACGAGTTCCCGCAGATCAGCATTGTGCCGGTAATCAATCAGGGGAATTTCATTGAGCGTTCCATTCAGAATGTGGCGCGGTCGGTCCTCTACGGCGGCGGGCTGGCGATTTTGATTCTGCTGTTTTTCCTGCGTAACATCCGCAGTACGCTGGTGATTTCGCTGTCGATTCCGATTTCAATCATTGCCACGTTTTCACTGATCTATTTCGCCGGTTTCACCATCAATCTCATGACGCTCGGCGGTTTGGCGCTGGGTGTCGGCATGATGGTGGACAGTTCGATTGTGGTGCTCGAAAACATTTTCCGCATTCGCGATGAAGACGGAGAGCCGCCGGCCGAAGCGTCATCGGTCGGTGCCTGGGAAGTGGCCCCGGCCATTACCGCCAGTACGATTACCACGTTGGTGATCTTTCTTCCGGTTATTTTTGTAAAAGGGGTTTCGGGCCTGCTGTTCCGCGAGCTGGCCTATGTGATTGCATTCTCCCTGGTCTGCTCGCTGCTGCTTTCGCTGAGTCTGGTGCCGATGCTCTCTTCGCGGCTGTTAAAAGCAAAAGGCCGCGATCGCGCCGGGCCTCGCTGGGTGGAACGGCTGAAGCGGGATTCCGAAAAACGATTCGATCAACTGAATTCGGGATATCTTGGAATTCTGGATGCGGCCTTGCGGCATAAGGCTTTAGTCGTGATCGGAGCGGTGGTGCTGCTCGGTCTCAGCCTGTTCACGGTTCCAATGATCGGAACTGAATTTCTGCCGCCGAGCGACGAGGGCGAGGTGCGCGTGACCGGCGAAATGGAAGTCGGAACGCGGCTGGACCTGCTGGATCGGCAGACACGGCTGATGGAATCGATTGTTTATGCCGCCGTACCGGAAGCGGTCTCCACGGTGGCCTCTGTCCGCGATAATGAAGGGGAGATTCGGATGTCGCTGGTGAAGGCGTCGGAGCGATCCCGCTCGAATGTGGAAATTGCAGCCGATTTGCGTGAACGGCTGGAGGGCCGGATTCCCGGGATGAAAATCCGGACCCGTGCCCCGCAGGGGCAGTTTCTGCTGGAGCGCATCATCGGCGGTGATGAGGGCGTGACGGTTGAGATACGCGGCTTTGAGCTGGATGTGCTCAAAGCGCTGTCCGATAAGGTTACGGCGGCTATTGAGGATATTGAGGGTATAACCGATGTGGATCAGAGTTTTGATGACGGTACGCCGCAGGAAGAGTTTGTTTTGGACCGGCGTAAGATTGCTGATCTCGGCTTCACGCCGCGCGATGTGACCGAGGTGATTGAAACGGCGATTGCGGGGTCGCGGGCGGGGAATTATCACAGTAAGGGCAATTCCTATCGTATTCTGGTGCAGTTGAAGGATGCGGAAAAACGATCGCTTGATGAAGTGCTGAATCTCACGCTGCGTACCGCCGACGGTGAGACGGTGGCGCTGCGTAATCTGGTCACCACGGTCAGCAGCCGGGCGCCGCTGGAGATTACCCGTAAGGATCAGCAGCGGCAGGTGACGGTCAGCGCAAATGTGACTGACCGGGATCTGGGCTCGGTTGCGACTGAAATAAAAGAAAAGCTGAATCAGATTCCCCGGCCTGACAGCTATGAGCTGCTGGTCGCCGGAAATTTTGAAGAGCAGCAGAAGGCCATGCGTGAACTGACGGTGGCGTTGCTGCTGTCGCTGCTGCTGGTGTACATGGTACTGGCGTGTCAGTATGAAAGTCTGCTCGATCCGCTGGTGGTGATGCTGTCGACCCCGATGGCGGCGATCGGCGTGCTGTTAGTTTTATGGCTTACCGATACCACGCTGAATCTGCAGTCGGCCATCGGCTGCATTATGCTCGGCGGCATTGTGGTGAATAATGCGATTCTGCTGGTGGATCAGGCCGGGCGGCTGCATGAAGAAGGCCGTTCGCTCAACGAAGCGGTGGCCGAAGCCGGGCGGCGGCGTTTCAGGCCGATTCTGATGACGACGCTGACGACCATTCTCGGCCTTTTGCCGTTGGCTCTGGGTATCGGCGAGGGCTCCGATGCCCAGGCCCCGCTGGCCCGGGCGGTGGTTGGCGGGCTTGCAGGATCGACGCTGATTACGCTGGTGCTGATTCCGGTGGTCTACACTCTGGTTCACGGATTTATGAAGAAGAAGGTAAAGGCATGATAAAAACCGCGTTTGGAACCCTCGGTGGGGTGTTCGTTTTTTCTTTAAACCTTTACGCAGATACAAACCGTCCGGCGCCTCCGTCACTTTCTCTGGAGCAGGCTGTATTGATGGGATTGCAGCATAACCGCGGTCTGCAGGTACAACAATTTAACCCGGTCATTGCCGGGGCGTTTGAACAGCTGGAGCGCGGCGTCTACGATCCTGAATTTTTTGCATCTTTTTCGGATACAGAAGAAAATGTGGTGGAAACGTCTACGGCAACGGTTTCGCAGTTTCAGAATGAAGGCTCGGATACGGAAGGGGCTGTCGGTATCCGCCAGCAGCTTCCGACGGGGACCGAAGTGGAAGCGTCGGTCAGCTCGGAGCGGTCCATTTCAACCCGTTCGCCGGAACAGCAGACGGCGCGTCTGGGCTTAACGGTAACGCAGCAGCTTTTGCGTGGCTTCGGGCCGTCCGTGAATCTGGCCTCTATTCGGCAGGCGGAGCTGGAGACCGAGGCCAGCCGGTATGAATTGCGGGGATACACGGAAGCGGTAATCGCTGATATTGAAATGGCCTATTGGCGCTATGTGGCGGCCCGGGAGGCGATTCGGGTGGTGAAGTCGTCACTGGAAATTGCGCAGAGCCAGCTGGAGGAGGTTGAGTCTCGTATCGAAGTCGGGGACCTTCCGGAAAATGAAGCGGCTGCGGCACGCGCTGAAGTGGCGCTGAGCAAGCAGAATCTTATTGATGCGCAAAGTGCCATGGAAAAACAGCGCTATACCCTGCTGCGTTTGGTGCAGCCGAACCTGTCGGTGACCGAAATGCAGGCGCTGGAGGCCGTCAGCTCGCCGGATGTTGATGTATCCAGGGAGCCCGATGCAGAAGAGTCAATTCTGTTGGCCCTGCAGTCCCGGTCGGAAATCAAGGAGGCCGAACTGCAGCTGCAGCGCGGCGAACTGGAAACGGTGGTTACGCGCAACGGCCGGCTTCCGAAGCTGGAACTGTTTATTAATCTGGGAAAAACCGGTTATGCGGATACGTTCGACGACAGTTTTAAAAACCTCGATGGACCGGGCTATGACGTAACCGTCGGGCTGGAGTTCAGTCAGGCTCTCGGAAATCGCCAGGCGCGGGCGCGGGATATTATTGCACGTACAGAGTTGGAGCAGGGGAAAGAGGCGCTGGCCAATCTGCGCGATCTGGTGCGGTTCGATGTACTGCTGGCCCTGAACGAGCTGAAGCGGGCCCGCCTCCAGGTCTCCGCGTCGACAGAAACCCGCGGCTATCGGGAGCAGACGCTGCAGGCGGAACGCGACCGCTTTGAAGTAGGCACTGCCACGGCGCTGGATGTGGCTTTAACGCAGCGCGATCTGTTGCAAAGCCGTCTTGCTGAAATTGAGGCGCGGGTGGCGTTTATGATTGCGCGAATCCGCCTTTTTCAGGCTGAAGGAACCCTGATTGAACGGCGGGGTCTTTCCATTGATTCTGTCGATAGGGAAATTATCGATTGGTAATAATTTTATCGGGGATGGAGACCGCTCTTTCATTGAAAAAGGTCAAAATCGCAAAATCCGGCTTTGAGAAGAAATTGCTGTATCTTTCTGTATTCATGCCGGATACGAATGGCTGGATGATATTTTTAAGGAAATTCGACCAAAAAACCTGCCGGGCGACGTATTGTATATGAAACTCGGGTTTGGGTTTCACTTGGGCTGCGTGGGGTTTCTCCTCCTCTTTTCCTCACGCAGTCTCTTTTTTTGCCTAAATGACAAAGACCTCTCTGCTGCTCAAAAAAAAACTGCTGAAAATCCTGCACGGTTTTTCTGGGCTAAACCTTGAATTTTTTAGTGTGGCTATAAATCACGGTTAACATATTTCTGTATTACGGGTTTTAAAAGGACCCTTTATTAACAGGTGCCGTGTTTTAATCCTTAAAACACGGCGTCTTTTGCAGTGCTTTGAAATGGTGGAAACCTGCTTAAAAGAGCTGGTAAATAATACTAATACAGACCGCTTATGTATTGCTAATCTTTGGTTCACGTTGTGCTGTAGTCATGCCTTGATTCTCCAATACGGAACATAAAAAAGGATGGCGACACATGAAAAATATTTTTGCACTTTGGATGGCACTCGCCGTACTCCACTTAATGCTGACGGTCTCCAGGGCGGACGGAACGATTACTGAGGTAAACGTGGTGAAATCCGGACTGGAACTGAAAACCTGGATGGTGATCGGAAATAAGTATCAGTTGCAGTGCTCGACGAATCTGGTGGAAGGAAGCTGGGAGGATCTGGGCGAACAGATCAACGCAGTTATGACGGTAAGTAATTTGTATGTACATACCGAGGCCGAACAGTGCTGGTTCCGGGTGGTGGAAGAACAGGGGGATGCGGCGGGTCCCACCAGTCCGCCGAAACCGCCGGGCAATCTGCCCTTCTGATGACCGGTGCGAAAATCCTGATGGCATATTTCGGTTGTTTAACCGGTCCGCTTGCGTAGAGTGGTTTTCCTTTTTACGGAGGATGTTATGGCCGAGCAACGAAAACCTGAGAATCCGCTGATCAGTATTGCGGTGAATGTCGTCATCCCCGTGGCGATTTTGAGTCTGTTAAGTAAAGAGAAATATCTCGGGCCCGTCTGGGCGCTGGTGGTGGGCCTGGCGTTTCCGGTTGTGTATGGCCTGCGAACCTTGATCCGTGACCGCAAAGCGGATTTCATGTCGATTATCGGTGTGGTCAGCGTGACACTGACCGGCGTGTTCGGGATCCTGAAACTTCCGCCCGAATACATTGCCATCAAAGAAGCGGTGATTCCGTTGATTATCGGCCTGGCTGTTGTGATTTCATTGTGGACCCCCTTTCCACTGATTAAAAAGATTCTCATGACCGAATCGCTGTTTGATGTGGAACGGCTCACTTCCGCGCTCAACGAAAAGGGCACAACGGATGAATTTGAAAAACGCCTGAAAGGGCTGACGATGGGGTTTGCATCCTCCTTTTTTCTTTCGGCGGTTCTGAACTACGGACTGGCCATCGTCATGCTAAAAAGTGAACCGGGCACGGAAGCCTATACGGCGGAGCTTGGAAAGATGACGGGGATGAGCCACATCGTGGTGTTGCTTCCCTGCATGGCGGTGATGTTTGTGGTCATGAATAAACTGTTTAATACGCTGACCGAGCTCACGGGATGCAAGCTCGATGACCTCCTCGCGGAACACCACCGCGAGAAAGCTGCCGAAAAAGCCGCACCGGAAACCGATTAAGCTTCCTGTAGGGTCACCATCAGTTTACTCAGCGCCACCTGTTCGCGCTGTTCCAGCTGCCGGAGATTTTCCAGCATTTCTTTTACATGGCCGGGCATGGCGCGCTGTGCCATGCCGTCGTAAAACCGGGTCAGATGCTCGTCGAAATAGCGTGTGGCTTTGATGACATATTCGACGTCAACCTGCTCGGGAATAAGATAGTTTTCAAACGTCTGATCGGTGGTGGCGATCATATATTTGAAAAACGTATCCATGGTATCCAAAGCCGCGCCATCTTCATAATCTGAAAGACGATGTTCCAGCTGCTGTTCATGTTCCACAAGATCGTCAATGAGCCTCAACGTAATCTCGTTTGCTGCGGAATTCCGGAGCGAACGATAAAAACGAATCAACCGGCGGTGGAAATCCCGCGCGTGATCCAGAATATCCCTGGTTTGATTAAATGACATTTCAGCCACCTCCTTAACTCGTATTCTACGCCCGATGGCTGATCTGTCAACGGGTGGATTGAAGAGGAACCGGCTGATGGAAACAGACTGCGAAAAAACGATTCCGGCCGATCCTGCAATAGATCGGAAAAAGACCGGAACTCTTCCGTCAACCTTGCTGGTCGAGGTGAATGACCTCAGCTTTCGATGGCCATACGAATACGGATCCGCAGATGGGTACAAGAGGTTAGCGGGCCGTCACATTTTCATACAGCCATTGCCGGAGCCGGGGGTAGCAAGCCGGCGGAAATTTATGAGCCGTATCTTCGAGCACGAGAAAGGTAATGTCGACGCCTGCCGCACTGGCCTCTTCGTTAATTTTCTCTAAGTTAGGCCGCCGTTTATCTTTTTCGCCAACGAAAACCAGCATGGGGCGGCCTTTAATGCGGTCCAGTCCGCCCATCGGCCAGCCGGCTCCGCCGGGCATGAAAGCGTGAAAGTAGTTTTGAAAGGCACCCGCTGAATTTCCCAGCTGATACATGATTGCAGCACCGCCCGAAGAATAACCACCGCACACCCGTTTGCGGGGATCCACATTCGGAACAAGGGTTTCGAGTTGCTCGAGCATCGTTTCGTAATACGACCATGGCGTTTGCCAACCGCCGTTTCGACCGTTTTCTTCCGAGCAATACGGCAAGGCAACGCAGATATATTCTTTGCCCTCGGTAATGTCCATTGCTCTTCCGGGATAGTCGCTTCCGGCTCCGCCCCCGAACCAGACGAACAGGGGATAGTGTTTGTCGGTTGTATAGTCTGTCGGGAAATAGATGCCGGCCCGGGCTGGTTTGTTGTGCCAGGTCAGCCCGAGTTCCGGGAAGTCGATATAGTATAATGTGCCGGGTTGAATGCGGGTTTCGGTATTTAAAATCTGGCCGGGCCTGGTTTTCTTTTCTGTCGTTTTGGCATGCACGCCGAGAACAAGCAGTACGATAAGAATCAGAAATCCGTTTTTCTTCCTCATTTTTTTCTCCGTTAACCCGTTTGATGATTCAAATTTTTTTCAAAACGAATGACTTCGAACGGAGCGATGGTCCGGCGGCTGCTTTCCCGGTATCCGTTCCTGATATAGAACTGCTGTGCGGCCTGCTGTTTCGTGGTTGTTTCAAGGTACAGCCGGCGCAGCCCCCATTCAATCGCGGTCAGTTCAAGATGGCGGAGGATCTTTTGTCCGAAGTTTTTACGTTGCTGATTCGGGGCAACTCGCATCCTGCGCACTTCTGCTGCGTCTGGACCGCATCGTTCCAATCCGCCCATGGCGATAATCTGATCCTTCAACAGGCCGACGACAAATGTACCGCCGCGGTCAAAATAGACGGCAGGTATATGATGGAGATCATCATCCCAGTCGCCGTTACCTGCATGCCCGCCTGTCGGCAGAAGGGCGGCATTATGCAGATTCCATACCGCGGCGCAGTCCTCATCCTGATACGTTCGAATACGAAACATAGGAGAGGTGTAGCACATCGGTTTCTTTTTCATAAACTAAATTTCAGTTTGGCGGCCGCTGCGAAATGCCGGCTTTTGCTGATTTATGTGCAGGTCAAATACCGGTCTTCGGATTGCAGAGGAATCGGCTTGCGGAAACCGGCCGAAGAACAAAGACTGTGTGTATGGGTTATCAAAGTACGAGAGAATGTATCCAGGCCTTGGAAAACGCGGGGCAGCTTCTTCGCATCAAAGAAGAGGTTGATCCTCATCTTGAAATGGCGGAAATTCAGCGTCGCATCTATGCCGAAAAGGGCCCGGCCATCCTGTTTGAAAAGGTGAAGGGCTGTAAATTTCCCTGCGTCTCCAACCTGTTTGGAACCCCGGAACGCGCGCGGTTTATTTTTAAGGATACCTATGACCAGGTTGCGGCAATGGTTGCGGCGAAAGTTGATCCGGCCGCTCTGCTGAAAAACCCGGGCAAAGCGCTGAAGGCCGGATTGTCCGGGCTGAATGCGCTGCCGAAAAAGGTGTCTCCGAGTGCCGCTCCGGTTTTTGAATGCCGGGCGAAAATCAGCGATCTGCCGCCGGTGGTCAGCTGGCCGGACGACGGCGGGCCGTTTGTCACCCTGCCGCAGGTCTATTCCGAGCACCCGGACCATCCCGGAAAACCGATGAAGAGCAATCTCGGCATGTACCGGATCCAGTTGAGCGGGAATGAATTTGAAACCGACAAAGAGATCGGCCTGCACTACCAGATCCACCGCGGCATCGGGGTGCATCAGAAACTGCACCTGGATCAGAATAAACCGTTTCGTGTGGCGATCTTCATCGGCGGTCCGCCGGCGATGACCTTTTCGGCCGTGATGCCGCTGCCCGAAGGTATGCCCGAAGTGGCATTTGCCGGACTGCTGGCCGGGCGCCGTTTCCGCTATGCGCATTACAAAGACTGGACGGTTTCGGCCGATGCTGATTTCTGCATTATCGGCACCATCAACGGAACGAAACCCGAAGGGCCGTTTGGCGATCATTTGGGCTATTACAGCCTGGTGCACGATTTCCCCTGTCTGGAAGTCGAAGAGGTGTTTCATCGGAAGGATGCCGTCTGGCCGTTTACGGTGGTCGGTCGTCCGCCACAGGAGGACACGACGTTCGGGGAAGTGATTCATGATATGACCGGCGTGGCCATTCCTTCCGAACTGCCGGGACTTAAGGCGGTTCATGCCGTCGATGCCGCCGGCGTACACCCGCTGTTGCTGGCCATCGGAGAAGAGCGGTATACGCCCTACATGAAAACCATTCGTCCTTCCGAACTGCTGACGATTTCAAACGCGGTGCTGGGCAAAGGCCAGCTGTCGCTCGCCAAATATCTGTTTATTGTGAATGAAGCGGATAATCCGAAACTCGATATTCATGATATTCCGGCTTATTTCACCCATTTGCTCGAACGGATTAAATGGGAGCGGGATCTGCATTTCCATACGGAAACCAGTATCGATACCCTCGATTATTCCGGCGATGCCCTCAACCATGGTTCCAAGGTGGTTTTTGCCGCCAGCGGCGATGCGTTCCGAACATTGGAAACGGAAAAACCGGATCTTGAAAACTGTGCGGTCGTTGCTCCCGGCATTCTGGCAGCCGCTTCAACGTTCGATCCGGAGACCTTCGCCAGGCATCTGGAAGGCCGTATTTCGGTTGATGATTTCCCGCTGGTGGTACTCTGCGATGAACCGGAATTTGCGGCGAAGGATTTCAGCAATTTCCTGTGGGTTACCTTTACGCGGTCGAATCCGGCCCGCGATATTCAGGGGGTCGGAGCAGAAATCCGGCACAAGCATTGGGGCTGTACCGGTCCGCTGATTATTGATGCGCGGCTGAAACCGCATCATGCCCCTCCGTTGATTGAAGATCCCGACGTTACCGCAAAGGTGGACGCAATCTTTGCTGACGGCGGCATTCTTTCCGCCATTCGATAGAAACTAATTGTCCGCATGCAGCCAAGCGATGGCCTCGGCCCGGGAATTGAACAGTTTAACGGATTGTCCATGAGCATTGCACATCGTGGCATACATTTCATAACCGCTGGTTCCGGGACGGGTCAGTAGTGCGCGTTTGAGGCGGGAAGTCAGAGGAGAAGCTTCCGCCATTTTGGGAAATTTCAGAATATCAATGGAGGAAACCTTAAGCGCTCCGTTGCGCGAATCGCTCAGCAGTTTTCGGCATCGGGTTTCTTCAAGAACGGGCAGCAGGGCGGCGATGTATTCCTTGATCACCGTCATGGTGATTTCGCCGATGAATGTGGACACCACAATTTCCTCGTCTGCATCGTACTCAATATTAAACGGCATTGTCTCTCTCCCGGTTGAACACCTGCAATTGTATGCCCGGTTCCGGGGATTGGAAGAACTGTTATAAAGAATAACGAGGCGTTTTTTCCTATGCATTTTCGCCTGCCACGAATCCGGTGGTCCAGCAGAGCTGCAGCGAGAAACCGCCGGAGGGGCGGCTGATGTTGAGCATGTCGCCGGTGATGAACACATTGGGGTGCAGGCGCGAGGCCATGGTCCGGGTGTCGACTTCTTCGAGCGGGATGCCGCCGTCGCAGACGACGGCCCAGTCGTAGCCCATGGTGGCGGTTACCGTCAGCGGCAGGTTTTTCATGAGCCGGGCTAACTGTTTCCGTTCCTCCTGCGTGACCACATTCACCTTTTTTTCGAGAAGTTCAACGGGCAGATTGGCATTCAGCGTTTTAGCCATTCCGGCGGGAACCAGCAGTCGGGTGACATTGCGGATGATCTTGTTTTTGTTGTCGTCAAAAACCGCCAGAACTGTTCGATCAATCTCGTTGATTTCCCGTTTCGGAAAGAGGTCGATGGCGCCGGCGACGGGCCCCTGTTTCAACAGTTTTTTCACTTCGTGGGCGCTGTTGAGAATCAGCGGACCCGAGATCCCGAAGTGGGTGAAGAGGATTTTTCCTTCGCGGAAAAGGGCCGTTCCGTCTTTGGCGGTAAAGGTGATGCGCATGGGATCGAGCGCAGTGCCGGAGAGCTCTTTCACCCATTGTTCTTTCACCCGCAGGGGCACAATATCGGGTGTGGCTTTAATGATGGTATGGCCGATTTTTTCCAACCATTGGAACGCTTCGCCGGTGGAGCCGGTTTCGGGATAGGCCGTTCCGCCGGTTGCGAGAATGATGCTTTCGGAACGGATGGCGCCGTCGCGGGTCTGAACGCCGCAGACCTTTCCGTTTTCGATCAGCAGACCTTTTACGGCGGAGCTGAAGCGGCATTCCACATCATATTCCGCCATGTATTTCCGCAGGGCGCGCGTGACGTCGGCGGCATTATCGGTTTTCGGAAAGGCGCGTTTCCGGTCTTCGGAAATATAGAGCGGGAGGCCGAGGTTTTCGAAAAATTCAAAGGTATCGTGTGCGCCAAAACGGGAGAACGGCGAAAAGAGAAATTTGGCGTATTCCGCGTAGTTGGCGAGAAATTCGCGGTGATCGAATTCTCCGTTGGTGATGTTGCAGCGTCCGCCGCCGCTGAGTTCGAGCTTTTTTCCGGGGGCCGGATTTTTTTCCAGCAGCAGGACGTTCCGGCCATATTCCGCCGCATGCCCTGCGGCGATCATTCCGGCGGGTCCGCCGCCCACTACGATGACGTCAAAATGTTCCATACCCGGGAACTTACCGATGCACCGGATTGAATTACAACTGAAAGTCGTTATGATGCCCTCTTAATTTCAGGGGGCTGATATGAAGTGGTGGATTCTATCTGTTGGGCTGGTTTTTACACCTGCTGTTTGGGCCGGATCGGTTTTTGTTGATTTTGAAAAACAGTTGATTTTTCCGCAGGAGCTTGCGGGGATGTCCTGCGCCGCGTTCGCGAAATATGAAAATGACAACCTTGGCTATTCGGTGATGTATACAAACGGATCATTCCGTTGCGGGGTTTCATTGCTCAATATGGGCCGTTCTGAAATTCCTGACGGGTACCGGGGCGAAGGCGTGGACATGATGTTCGAAGCCGTTGAAACCGATCTGCAGCGCCGTGAAGAGGAGGGCCGGATTTCCAACGTGCGGAATCGGGGGGGAACCGTAGTGCCGAAAAAGTCGCCTCTGCAGTTTGCGAATAACGTTTTCCAATATCTGGAAAACCGGGATTCCGGGGCCGGCCAGGAAGCGGTTCCCTGCATTCAGTCGGTTTATATTACGGGCAGCCACAACCATTTTGTCAAAATGACATTCAGTTTTGATGTGGCGGAAAATCAGCAGGCACGGATGATCGCGGACCGGCTGTTGAAAGAGCTGGTTCTTCTGCTGATTGCAGAACCTTCGGAAAAAGAGCTGCTGCTGGCAGCGTGCGATGCGGCGGTTTATGATCCGGCGGGGTACTCGGGGCAGACGGCGGCGCAGCGTGTCTATGCAAAAATTCAGAACATGGACGGATTAAGTTTTTACGATGCGTTTTTTGTCTGGCCGCAGGAGCGTTACCGAAAACCGAAAAATGCCGATTTTCTGACGACAGCCTATTTTGCGGGGATGCTGCGGGCGGTGCTGCCGGAGGATCTGGAGAGCGGCGGGGAAGTGGAGGCGTTCGAGGCCATGCTGGAGGCCTATGAAAATATGCGCGCACGTGATCAAATTACGGAGATACCACAGCTTGAAGAATGGATAAAGGCCGGGGACCGCCGGGCGCTGTATCAGAAACTGCTGGTGGAGTTCGGTTATGCGGTGGCGGAATAGGGCCCGGCCGGGTTGAATCTCCTTTTCTAAATCCTTTCTGGAAAACGTGCTTTCCTGTAATCTTCGCGCCTATTTTTCCAACCATTGGAAACAGGAGTTTTTGAATGACACGCTTTTTGAAGATTTTAGGCTTATCGTTGGCTTTGAGTGGATTTGCGCAGGCGCAGTACACCAATGTGATTGAGGGGGGACAAACCGTACCGGTTTCCAGCGACTGGAATAACGGCGGTACGAACCTGATCGTCGGCGGAACTTCGGGCGGAAATACACTGAATATCAATACGGGGTATGTGGTCTCGAACAGCAGCGAAGTGGTTATCGGCCGCGATGCTGGGGCGGCTGGAAATACCGTCAGTCTCGACGGTTCAGGGTTGCTGGTGAACGGCGATTTGACCGTCGGCCGCGACGGGAACGATAATCGGTTAATGATCGACGATGAATCTTATGTCGAAAATACCCATGCGTATGTCGGGGCGAATTCGGACGGCAATGCCGTTTCGGTTACTGATTACAGTGTATGGAATAATCAGGGCACACTCTATCTGGATTCCGGTTCCGGCAACAGCGTTTCCGTCAGCGGCGGTGGTCAGGTGCTGGCCGACAGCCTGCAGCTGAGCGCGGACAATACGTTTAATCTGAATCAGTCCGGTGTGCTTCTGCTGCGTTCTGATTTCAACGCTTCGACCGCTGGTTTCAGCTGGAATACAGGGGGGCATCTTTATCTGACCAACGGGACGCTTAGCGGACTTTCTGAGACCAATGGTATTACCTATCTTCACGATGCACGGGATCTGACGCTGAATGATTCGGATTTGGATGCATCGGGCACGGATCTGACGGTTGGAAATAATGGTTCAAACAGCGATCTTCAGATTTTGAACGGCGGTACGGTGGAAGCGGATAACGGGATAATCGGTTCGGGCAGCGATGCGGCGAACAATTCCATCATGGTTTCCGGCGAAGATTCCAGTCTGCGTTTCTCCGAGGGGGGACTGAAGATTGGTGTTGATGCCGGAACGGGCAACGCGCTTGGTGTTTTTGACGGAGCGTGGACGTTTGTCGGAGATGCCGCAGAGGGCGATGTTGCCGGCACGACCAACGGCGGTCTGATTGTTGCGCATTCCACCGGGGCGACGCTGGAGCTGGATAACAGTGCCAGGGTCAGTGTCGACGGCGGTCTGTTTGTCGGAACTGCCGGCGGGGGAACCGGTACGGTGACTGTTGAAAACGGCAGTTCGGTCAGCGTTGGAACCGTTGATATTGAGGACGGCAGCAGCATCGAACTTCAGGACGCCGGCAGCTTTTCAGTCGCGGGTGATTTTATCTACGGCAACGACATGACGAAATTTATCTGGGGGAATAATACGACGCTCGGTGTTGGTGGAACGCTGACGAGAACGAGCGGTCTGGATGGAACGCAGCGGACGCTGAATCTCAACGGCGGTGATTGGGCTCTGGCGGACAGCACGGTGGTTTCGGGGGTCAGCAATACGGTGCAGGTGCTGGATGGCGGTTCGCTGACGACGACGAGCGGATTGCTTTCCGGAACGAACAATGCGGTGGTGGTTTCCGGTAGTGATTCGCAGTGGGAAAATACCGGTTTTCTTTATGCGGAAGGAACGAACAACAGTGTTTCCGTGGCTTCCGGAGGGAAGGTTTCGGCAACCGGTGTCGATTTTGATGATGGCAATGTATTCAATATCAATTCCGGCGGTACGCTGGCGTTGACCACCAATCTGTTCGACTGGTCGGCTGCGGCAAACATCAATTGGAACAGCGGCGGTAATCTGGCGCTGATCAACGGTGAATTTACGGGGCTGGATAGCACAAACCTGGTGTTCAACGGTGCCACGAACAGCGCGGTTTCAGTGGGTAACGGGCGCAGTCTTACGCTTGAAAACGGGACCTGGGATGACCATTCCACCGACCACCTGGTGGTGGGATTGAATCGGAGCGGGGAAACGATCAGTATTTCCAATAAAACAACCATGGCTCACAACGATGCCTATATCGGGTGGGGCAGTGGTTCCGGCGGAAACAGTGTTGTAGTTTCCGATGCCGATACGCTTTGGGAAGTGCAGGGCGGCGATCTTTATATCGGAGCCTACTGGGCCAATGGAACCAATCTGACCGGAACCGGCGGAAATGATAATTATCTCTATGTTCGTGACGGCGCTCAGGTGTTTGTCGGAGATGCCACGACCAACGAGGCCGGTGTGTTGGTGGCCTCCAGCGGCGGAGCAAGCATGACGCTCGGGGATGGCCGGGTGGAGATTGACGATACGCTCTTTATCGGTCAGGGAGTGAATACCGGCGCTGTCACGATTATGGACGGCGGCGATATGCGGGTCGGCGATCTGGAGATTGCGGCCGGCAGTGAACTGGACCTGCAGGAGAACGGAATCTTCCGAATCAGCAACGATCTGAATATGGATGCTTTGGCCGGAAACGGATTCGACTGGTATTCCACCAATTCCACCATTCAGGTGGACGGAACACTGACGCGTTCGGACTATTTTCTGGATAAAGAACAGAATCTGATTCTCGGAACGAACGGTCTGTGGAATACCGGCGGGGCGGATCTGATTGTGGGTGTGGACGGCAACAGTAAACTGACGGTGCGCGATACCGGGGAACTGAATGCGGGAAATATTACCATCGGGGGAGCGGTCAGCAACAGCGGTTCCAGTGCGGTTATCGTGGATGGCGGCGGCGTTCTGAATGCGACAGATGTCACCATCGGAGCCGAGACTGACAGCAATTATCTGGAAATTTCTGATCAGGGTTCCGTGAACCTGCTTGGTTCGGTGTATCTCGGCGGGACCAATTCGACGGGGAACTATGTGTTGCTCGATGGTTCCAATACCACGATGAATATCGGTGGGGATCTGTTGGTTGGTGCTGCGGATACCAACAGCGCCGAAAATGTTTTCTATCTCCAGAACAAGGCGGAGCTGACGGTGGACGGCGACGTCTCCATCTTCGGCGGCAACCGGATGGCCCTGAACGGAGCGACCAATTCGGTTGGTGGAGATTTTACGGTTTACAGCAATGCAATGCTCACCGGTACGGGAGAGATTAAGCTTACGGATACCGATGCCGTGCTCGTGCTGGAAAACGGCAATATGGCGATTGATGAGGATGGTGCGCTGGGGTATACGGTTTCGTCCGGAGTGTCGTTTGCCGGTACCGGATCAAATCAGGTTAAAGTGGATGGCGGTATTTTCGGTCTGCTCGGGGGCTCAACTGCGGATCAGTATTCCGGGTTTGATGGGCTGACGCTTAACGGAACTGAGTTCTATGGTTATGGAACTAATAACTTCAGTTCGGTCAGTATGATTAACGGAACCATCCGGCCGAGTTCGAACCTGGGGGCAACCACGCTGTCGACCGGTAAATACACTCTGATCGATACGGCCGGTACCTTGGTGTTTAACGGTGCTTTCAGTGCATCGAACACCACCTATAAAGCAGGTGTGCTCGGTGAGTATGGCCACGACCTGCTTCATTTTGCTCAGAATGTTACGCTGGATGGGCTGATTGCGGACATTACAGTGGCGAGTGTCACGAACTCTGAAATGGTGATTCTTTCCTCTGATGTCGGACTCAGCGGGGATTTTGCGGAAACCAATCTGACGAACCACATGCTTTTGTTTGATGCGTCGCTGGTGAAGGCGGGGAATGAAATGAAAGTGATAATGACGAATACGACGGATACTTTCAGCTCGTCGCTCGACTATGCGGCAAGTGAATCGATTCGCGCCGGATTCAACGGCATGAAAAATGCGGTGTTCACCCGCACCAAACAGTTGCGCCGCAATCTGGTTTCGACTGCGCATTCCATGCCGCACGATGCTTTTCTGATGACCAATACGAACGCTCCCGCCGGACCGCAGGGCCCCGGCGCGGAGAATACGATTTTTGATATGCACGTGTGGGCGCAGTATTTTAATGGTCAGGGCGATTATAGTGCACATGGCAGCTCCGACAGTTATACCCTCAACAACAGCGGTACCACGCTGGGTGCTGATAAACTGGTGGGTGAAGATCTCACCGTCGGTCTGAATTACACCTATGTTCAGGGCGATGCGCAGACCGCGAACACAGATTATCTCGATACTGAAACCTACTGGTTTGGGGCCTATGGCGAATGGGTGGGTAAAAACGGACTTTATATCGATACGTTGCTGGCCTACGGCCGTTCCAACTATGATTCCATCCGGGTGGAAAACGACAACGGTCGGGATTACCGCGGTACGGCTTCCTATCGCGGTGATAACTTCGGCGGCTATGTGGATGTGGGGCAGTACATGTATTATAAAAACCTGGCGATTGCTCCGTATGCGGGGTTGCATGTGCTGTTTATGAATACAGGTGATCACACGGAAACCAGCACCGCCGATGCAAACGATCAGCTGAAAATCAGCAGTATGAGCCGGAACCTGGTTGAATCGGCACTCGGGTTGAAAGCCCGCCACCGTTTCGATACCAGCATCGGCCGGTTTCAGACGACCGGTTATGCCGAATGGACGCACGATTTTGTGCAGGATGAAATCGCAACGGAAATGCAGCAGGTCAACGATATCCTCGGGCTGAATACCGCAGCGGTCACCCAGGCGGCGATCAAGCCGGATGAAGACCTGTTCAATGTCGGGCTTGGTCTGAGCTGGCGCAGTACGGAATATATGGAAATCGGCATCGGCTATAACGGCCGCTTCAGCGATGACTATGAAGAGCATACCGGCTCGCTGATGCTCGATGTGATGTTCTAAACGTGCTGTGAGCTGACAGCTGTAAGTTTGCGATAGAAACTCAGGGGTTTGCTATGCTGTCATTCGGATGTTTATGTGTGCTGCTGGGACTGGGCTACTGGCTCCGTCGCAGAATCGTGTTGCTGCAGAAACTCTACCTTCCGGCCAGCGTCATTGCCGGGTTGCTCGGTCTGTTGTTTTTCCAAATCCTTGATGTTCCGGCGGAAGTTTCCAAAGGCTGGAACCTGCTGCCCGGTCAGTTGATCAATGTGGTGTTCGCCTGCCTTTTTCTGGGGACCGCACTGCCGCCGGTTTCCAGAGTCTGGAAAAGTTCCAGCCGTCAGCTCGCCTACGGCCAGATCGTGGCGTGGGGACAGTACGCAGTCGGCTGCTTTTTTGTACTGCTTATGCTCAAGCCTTTTTTTGATCTTCCCGATATTTTTGCCGGCATAATGCCGGTCGGGTTCGAGGGCGGCCACGGAACGGCCGGCGGTATGGGTCCGGCCTTCGATGAACTCGGTTTCCCGGAAATGAAGGATTATGCCCTCGCCGCGGCTACCGGCGGGATTATGGGCGCGATTATTGTCGGGATGGGGCTGGTGAACTGGGCCGTTCGCAAAGGTTATGTCGAACGTAAGGTGAAGCCGGGCGTCGATATTGAAGATTACTCCGGTCTGATTCCGCATGAGCACCGTCCGGCAGCCGGAAAAATCAGTGTTTCCTCTGATGTCATCGGCTCGCTTTCGCTGCATCTGGTTTTTGTCGGAGCGGCCATTCTGCTGGGTTGGCTGATGAAAGAGGGGATGATTTTCGCAACGCGCGGGCTTCCGGAAACAGGCCAAGATATTTTTGAGAGTTTTCCGCTTTTTCCGCTCTGTATGCTGGGCGGTGTGGTGGTTCAGTTTCTGGCCGATCGGCTGGATCCGCACGAGCATATGGACGAAGGCCTGATGTTGCGCATTCAGAACTGTGCGCTCGATTTTCTGGTGGTTGCCGCCATTGCGACGATCCGCATTGATGTGGTGGCACAGCAGTGGGTTCCGATTGTGATGCTGGTTCTGGCGGGTATTGGTTGGAATGTACTGATGCTTACGGTTTTTGCACGTCGGGCATTTAACGATGCCTGGTTTGAACGCGGGATTGCTGAAATGGGGCAGTCGATGGGCGTGACGGCCACCGGTCTGTTGCTGCTGCGGGTGGTGGATCCGGATTATGAAACCGAAGCGGCTGAAGCCTTTGCCGCGAAACAGCTGCTGCATGAACCGTTTATGGGCGGCGGGCTTTGGACCGGTGCGGCGATCCCGTTGCTGGCGCTGTGGGGCGGATGGCCGATTTTCGGGATTGCTGTCGGAGCCATTGCAATCTGGACGACAGTCCTGTTTATTCTCAACCGTCGTGCGGTGTGATCTTTTTTTAAGTGTTAAAGCAGAAGGATGGTAACTATGTATAAGATAAAGTTTTTTCTGGCAGTCCTCGCGGGACTGGCTCTCTGTTCTGCAAAAGCAGCGAAGAACGATGAATCGATGGGACTGACGCTGTCCGGCTGGGCCGGCTGGATGCGGGGGGCCGTGATGGTGGATGGACAGAAAGCAAAGATCCACCGGGATTCCATGAACTATTTTGACGATCTGGATTTCGGTTATTCCGGAGAACTTACGCTGCGCGACAGCTCGATCGTGCTATTGGGTTCTTATGAATATTATGACGGGATTGTATCTGATGTCTCTGTGGGCGGAACGCCGGGGTCGCTGGAATCCAATGAAAACACGTGGTGCCTCGCCATCGGATATCCTCTCGGTACCGGAAGTTCGACCTTTGATTTCCTGGTCGGGCTTCAGTCGCTGGATATGGATAATACCCTGAATCTCGGCGGCACTGAATACAGCGACAGCGAAACGCTTTACGATGCCGTGGTGATGCTGCGGATGAAGTATGAGCTGTTCAGTGATTTTTACCTTTATGTGCCGCTTATGATGGGAGGAACCTATCTGAGTGATTCGGAATTTATCTATGATGCCGGCATTCAGCTGATGTATCAGTTTAACCCGGCATTTGATCTGCGCGTTGGATATCGGATTACCGGCTATGATTTCAGCGATTCCTCCGCTGCCACCGATTTTTATCAGCAGGGCTATTCCGCCTCCATCGGAATGACCTTTTAGCCGGGGGAAGTTCTCCGGCCGGTTCAGAACATTTAGGCATCGGCTTGAGATACGTCCGGATCAGCTGATTTGGGCTGTATTGCCCTGTTGACAGTTTGTCCGTTTCGCGTATTTTTTCATGCTCTGGAAATGAAAAGACCCCGCGGTATCGCGGGAAAGGATTTTTACTATGGCTAAAAAAGAAAAGATTCAGGAAGAAGAACTTAAGGCAGAAGAAGCAATTGCAGAAGAAGCAGTTGAAGAGACGTCTGAAGCAGTGGAAGAGCTTCCGGATACTGAAGTGATCGAAGACGAAGAAACGGCGCAGGCGGTTGAGGAAGAAGAGGATGAATCCCTGCGCGACCAGTTGGTGCGTCTTCAGGCCGACTTTACCAATTTCCGGAACCGTACGCAGCGCGAGCGGATTGAGCTTTACCAACGCGCTAACGAAGACCTGCTGCTGGAAATCCTGCCGGTACTTGATCACTATGAAATGGGCCTGGAGACCGCGGAACAGCATGAGGCCGATAAAGCCGTCGTGGATGGCTTCAAAATGGTTTATGACCAGTTCCGGAATGTGCTGAAGAAATTCAATCTCGAGCCCATCGAAGCCGTTGGACAGGAATTTGATCCGCATAAACATGAAGCGCTGACCCACATGCCGTCGGATGAATATCCGGCCGAAGTCTGTTCGAATCAGGTGCGCCGCGGTTACATGTTCGGCGACAAACTTCTGCGCGCCGCACAGGTGGTCGTTTCCTCGGGGCCTGCCGAAGCGTCAGCTGAAAAAGGGGCTGAATAATCATGTCCGAAAAACGCGATTATTATGAAGTGCTGGGCGTTTCCAAAAATGCCACAGCTGATGAAATCAAAAAGGCCTACCGCAAGGTGGCCATGAAATACCATCCCGACCGCAATCCGGGAGATAAAGAGGCCGAGGAAAAATTCAAAGAAGCCTCCGAGGCGTATGAGGTACTTACCGATGCCGATAAAAAAGCCCGTTATGACCAGTTCGGTCATCAGGCCTTTGCGCCGGGCGGCGGTGGATTCGGCGGCGGATTCGGCGGTGGTTTCCACGATGCATCTGACATTTTTGAGCAGGTATTCGGTGGCGGTTTCAATATTAATGACCTCTTTGGCGGGGGCGGTGGGCGTCGTCGTTCCAATGGTCCGGCGCGCGGGTCCGACCTGCGCTATGACCTGGATGTCGATTTTGAAGAAGCGGCCCTGGGCTCACACCGCACGCTGACCCTTCCGGTATCGGAAACCTGCAAAAAATGTTCCGGCAGCGGAGCGGAACCGGGAACCTCAAAAACCACCTGTCCGACCTGCGGCGGCCGCGGTCAGGTTTCTTCGGGCGGCGGGTTCATTCAGTTCTCCCAGACCTGTCCGACCTGCGGCGGTGCCGGCGAAACCATCGCGCATCCCTGCTCGGCCTGTAACGGTGCCGGCAGCATCAAGGAGCGCAAAACCATCAAGCTGCGCATTCCGGCCGGGGTTGAATCCGGTTCGCGCCAGCGGCTGCCCGGCAAGGGCGAGGCCGGCGCGCGCGGCGGTCCGGCCGGCGACCTGTTCATCGTTTTCCATGTGCGCGATCATGAGCTGTTCAAGCGCAGCGATCTCGACATCTACTGCGAAGTGCCGGTGCCGTTCCATATCGCGATGCTCGGCGGCGAAATTCAGGTGCCGACGATTCATGGCGGAGCCAAACTCAAGATTCCGGCAGGAACTGAAAGCGGAAAAATCTTCCGTCTGCGCGGTCAGGGCGTTCAGGATGCTGCACATGGACACGGTAAAGGCGACCAGCATGTGCAGGTGAAAATCGAAGTGCCGAGCCGGCTTTCCGGTAAAGAGAAAAAAGCGATGCAGCAGCTGGTGGAACAGCTCCACGACAATCATTTCGAAGAAACCGCCCGCATGAAAAAACTGGCGGATAAATTTTATGAGCGTAAACGCAAACTTGAATCCGAGTAGCCTTTGCCACGGAAAACACAATAAACCACGGGAATTGAAATGCCTCTTTTTGTGACTTTTTGTGTTCTTTGCGGCTATTCTCCCGGCCATGCGCATTAATTCACTAGTTGAGACGGATGAGCTGGAGAAAGAGATTGCCGTTCTTTCTCCGGAGGAGTCGCATCATCTGGCCCGCGTTCTGCGGGTTCAGTCCGGGCAGGAAATAACCCTGTTCGACGGGCAGGGCGGCGTGGCGGAAGGCGCCATCGAAACCGTTTCCAAAACCGCGGTCGAGGTGCGGATTTCCAACCATTGGAAGGTGCCGAAGCCCGAAGTTGAAATCGATCTGATCCAGGCGGTGCCGAAACCGGACCGCTGGGAGCTGGTGCTGCAGAAAGCGGTCGAACTCGGGGCCACGACGATCCGCCCGGTGCTGACGAAGCATACCGAGTTCAAACCGAATCCCAAAAAACAGGCCCGCTGGGATAAAATTGTTTATAATGCGGCTCAGCAGTGCGAAGTCCGCTGGCTGCCCGATCTCCAACCTTTGGAAAAGTTCGACGCCGTGGTTCCAACCCTTGGAAACTTCGACCTCGTCCTCATCGGCTCGCTATACGAAGGTGCAAAGCCCTTTCGCGAAGTTCCTATGGTTGGAAAAACCAAAGTGGCCCTGCTGATCGGCCCCGAAGGCGACTTCTCGGAAAAGGAAGTAAAGGCCGCCATCGACGCCGGCGCCGTCCCCGTCTCCTTCGGCGACCGCATCCTCCGCACCGAAACCGCCGCAATTTTTGGTTTAAGCGTGCTGGCTTACGAACTTTTGTAGACTGCGCTGAATCTCGCGCAGGAAACACGCCAGGGAATAGACCCATATTTCTGATGGCTGGTGCCGAACGATGGATCTGCAGGTTTTAAACGCTAGGCAGATTCATGAAACCTGAACAACAGGCCGGTCGTCTTTATTATTAGCAACAAGCTGTTGGCTGCTGCGCTGGGGCTGTCAAACGCTGATCGACAGCGCCGCGGTTCTTGAGATCGACGATCCGCTGCTGCCGAAGTGGAAGAATGTGCTCGATCGCTTGGTGGACTATCCCGTGGATGAAACCGGGCTGATGATCGGCAAGGATGTGCCCTATGCCAAATCGCACCGCCACTATTCGCAGCTGCTGATGTTTTATCCGCTGAGTACGATGAATCTGGACGACCCCGCCGAGCGCGCGCTGGCGCTGAAATCGCTGAAGCACTGGCAGTGCTTTCCGGAAGCGCTCGCCGGCTACTCCTATACGGGCTCATCCTCCATGTATTCACTGTTGGGCGACGGCGAAATGGCGGAACAGCGCATGTAGGATTTCTTCGACGACAAACTGCTGCCGAATACCTTCTACAAGGAGGGCTCGCCGGAACAATGAAAGTGACCGGCGTGCAGGCCGGCGCGGTGAAAGAGCTCGGCGGCGGTGTGGTTGAAATTGCGCTGGAGAAGGGCGGAACCGCCGTGCTTTCCGATGCCTCCTATACCGGGGATTTCGTGATCCGCCCGGTGGAAAAGAAATTCAGCGCCGACTGACGCTGGGGCGTAAAATAATTCGTACGACGTTGCCTGCGCTCCGCGCAGGTCAACGTCCGATGCTCCGCGGTGGTAGGGCGGTCTGTCCCAGACCGCCGACCACGCGGTTGTATTGTGCCGCGATGATCTCTCTCGTTGGGACAGAATGATTAAATGACAGGATAATTTAGAAAAAATCCGGACACCCCATCAGGCGCGGCGCCTCACTTCGTGCAATTCGCGTACATTCGTGATCCAAAACTCTTTTGTGTTTTCTGGGTATTCTGTAGTTCAGGATTCTAGCGGCGTCTTTCGGGTCCGCC
Organism: Pontiella agarivorans; assembly: GCF_034531395.1. NCBI lineage: Bacteria > Pseudomonadati > Kiritimatiellota > Kiritimatiellia > Kiritimatiellales > Pontiellaceae > Pontiella > Pontiella agarivorans. The sequence goes on from NZ_JARVCO010000010.1 coordinate 325,757, forward strand.
GTTTTTGTACCCTTTGTTTTCTTTGTGCTCTCTCGGGGCAAATAATCTCACTATTCAGCGCCGGATCTAATGGGACGGAAATATCCGACCGCATCCTGCGGGTTTCTAGGTGATGCAGTATGTCATCAATGCCGAACCATTGATTCGTTACTTAAATTATAAATGTAATATTTCGGAACCTTAGTCGTGTAAAATGCATAAATACATTATACTATATATATAAAAAGAAAGGTGTATAGGTGATGACCATGAAATGGATTGTAGCGATCTTGTATGCGGCGGGTTTAATCGGAGGCGTCGCGGCGGAAACGGTGTATCTAACCCGCAACGCCGAATTTGACGTCGATTGGGTGGAGCCCTCTCTTTGGAGCAACGGGGAGACACCGAGCGCGGAGAACGACTATGTGTCGGACTGTTTCACGATGAGGATGCATAATGACGCTCCTGTTTTTTCCGGGCGTTCCTTCCTTGTTAAGGGGAATGGCGGGATTAGCCTGAAAACCGAGAACATGGTTGCGACGGTCACCAATCTGGTGATGAATGGCGGGAGTGTTAACGTCGCAAGCGCGGGGCATATGACCCTTGCGGGGGATCTTACGGTAGCAGGCGGCGGATTCGTCACTTACACCAGTGGCGACGCATCCCGAAGTCTTACGGTTGCATCGTTTATAATGGGCTCGGGGCCCATTTATATCGGCCCGCCGAACTCATCGCTCCCCTTTGGGTCCATTGCGTTCTCCAATTCGGAAAGCACGTGGAGCGGCGATTTACTTATCCTTTCGGATGGTTCCGCCTCATTTGAATACGACCTGATTGGCGACTCGCTCATATTCGGGGTAGCCGACGCGCCCGTGGGTATGCTTGATTTGAATGGCCGCGCCGTCACATTCGATGATCTGACCATTGGTGGAGAAGTCTATGCCGCAGGCGTGTACACCTCCACTAATCTGCCCGCGCGTCTTCAGGGGGAGGGCACGCTGACCATCCTGAGCACGCCGGCTCAGGAAATCACGTTGACCAGTCTTGATGAAAACGGAACGCTTTCCTGGAACAGCACCGCGGCGGGCGAGTGGAGCTACACGGTTGAGTGGGCTTCAACTCCGGAAGGGCCGTGGACCAACACGTGGGACCACCTCTCCGCAATCATCTCGACGCAGACCGTCCATGCGGTGAATGTGCCGCGGTTCTATCGCGTGAAGGGCATTGCCGTGGATGCCGATTAGCCCGCCGACCGCCGTTCGGCTGTTGAGTACTGCCCGCCCGACGTTTCCTCCGCTGCGCGCAGGTAAACGTCCGCTGCACCGCGGTTGATTTGCCCATCCAGTGTAGAGGGCGCTTACCCGAAGGGAAGCGTCGGTCAACGTCCGGGCAGCATGGGGCCGTCCATCCAGCGGCCTTCAACGAGGATTTCTTTCGGGGAGGCCGGAATGCCGTAGCTGTTTTCATTCAGCTGCGAGACGAGGGACTGGACGGCGGTGCGGCCGATCTCTTCGGGATTCTGGTCGATGCCGGCGTTGATGGGGTTGTCGTAGCGGCTCATGGAGGCCATGCCGATCTCTTCAGGGATTTTCCGGCCGAGTTCTTTCATGGATTGGACGATGAGCGGCGCGCTGCAGATGACGGCATCGGGTTTTTCTGTTTCGAGCCAGCGGGCGAGCACGAAAGGTGTCAGCGAAAGGTGGGAAAGGTGTCAGGAAAGGTGAGGAAAGGAGGAAAGGTGTCAGAGGAAAGGTGTCAGTCCTATTATTACATCATTTCTCTTGAGTCGGCGGGCGGGGGTGGATAGAAACGGGTCATGGGAAGATGTCCGAGAATTGAATATGAGGGAGCGGTGTATCATGTGATGAGCCGGGGGAATCGGCAGGAGCCGGTTTTCCGAACTGATCGGGATCATGAGGTTTTTCTGGATACCCTGGGTGAAGCGTGCGACCGCTGCGGATGGCGGGTGCATGCTTTTGTGCTAATGGGGAATCACTACCACCTGCTGATTGAGACGCCAGAGGCGAATCTGGTGGATGGGATGCGCAGGCTGCAGGGGACATATACGAAGCGGTTTAATCTGCGGCATCAGTTGTGGGGACATCTTTTTCAGGGCCGCTATAAGGCGCTGGTGGTTGATCCGGCGGGCGATTATTTTTCGACGGTTGCGAGTTATATTCATTTGAACCCGGCGCGGGCGAAGTGCTTTGATCTGGAAAAGGGCTGCTTGGAGGATTATGCGTGGAGTAGCTACCCGCTTTATATGAATCCGTCGAGGCGACCTGAGTGGTTGCGCGTTGAGCGTACGTTGGGAAATTTAGGTTTGTCGGATGATCGGGCCGGCCTGAAGGAATACTCCCGCATTATGCAGAAGCGGGTTCTTGAGATAGCCTGTAGTGCGAATCCGGGCGAGGTGGATGAGCGGTGGGCGTTGATTCGTAAAGGCTGGGCTTTCGGCGGGGATAATTTCCGGTCGCAACTTCAGGAGGTTCTTGATGGTGTGATGGACGGCAATCGTCGGGAGTCCTACTCTGGAGAGCCTGTTAAAAAGCATGATGAGCGAGAAGCCGAACGTTTGCTGGCTGAAGGGCTCAGAAGGCTGAAGGTAGATGATGCTGATTTAGCCTTGCTGAAGAAGGGGGACAATCGCAAAAAAGTGGTGGCGTGGATCATTCGTAAAAAGACGAGTGTGAAGAATGAATGGATTGTTCAGCGTTTGCATATGGGGCGCGCTTCCAATCTGTCTCGATATGTAAAAGATGTGGATGAGGCGAAAGAGGGGGAATTGTGGGAACTCAACGAAATGATGAAATAATAGGACTGACACCCCCATCAGCATGTGCAGGTGAAAATCGAAGTGCCCGCCCGGCTCTCGGGCAAGGAAAAGAAGGCCATGCAGAAGCTCGTCGAGCAGCTGCACGATAATCACTTCGAAGAAACCGCCCGCATGAAAAAGCAGGCCGATAAATTCTACGAGCGCAAAAAGAAACTTGAATCCGATGGATAGGGATCAGGCAAAATAATTTTGTGGCGGAATGATTTCCGATGCCTGGAAAATTATTCTGCCACTGAATGATTCTGCCCTTAAGAAATGCGGATTAATTCACTAGTTGATGCAGCGGAGCTGGAGAAGGGGATCGCGGTCCTCTCTCCGGAGGAATCGCATCATCTGGCCAGAGTCCTGCGCGTTCAGCCCGGCCAGGAAATCACCCTGTTCGATGGGCAGGGCGGCGTGGCGGAAGGCGCCATCGAAACCGTTTCCAAAACGGCCGTCGAAGTCCGCGTTTCCAATCATTGGAAGGTGCCGAAGCCCGAAGTTGAAATCGATCTGATCCAGGCGGTGCCGAAACCGGACCGCTGGGAGCTGGTGCTGCAGAAGGCGGTCGAACTCGGGGCCACGACGATCCGTCCGGTGCTGACGAAGCATACCGAGTTCAAACCGAATCCGAAAAAACAGGCGCGGTGGAGTAAAATTGTGCTCAACGCGGCGCAGCAGTGCGAGGTGCGCTGGCTGCCGGATTTCCAGCCCCTGGAAAAGTACGATGCCGTGGTTCCAACCCTTGGAAACTATGACCTCGTGCTGGTCGGATCGCTCTATGAAGGAACCCGGCCGTTTCGCGCGGTCGATATTGAAGGTAAAAAGCGGGTGGCGCTGCTGATCGGCCCGGAGGGCGATTTCACGGAAGCTGAAGTTCAGGCCGCCGTCGATGCCGGCGCGGTGCCGGTCTCCTTCGGGGAGCGGATTCTGCGGACGGAAACCGCGGCAATTTTCGGTTTAAGTGTCCTGGCCTATGAGCTATTGTGACGCCCTGTTTAAAGCCGCGGATCAGCACCGATTAACGCCGAAAAGTTCCGTATAAATCAGTGTTGTTCTGTGGCTTCTTAATGATTTGCAGGGGAATTCTCATATGAAAACAAGTGTTGTTGCATTGGCAAACCAGAAGGGCGGGGTGGGTAAAACCACGACGGCCATTAATTTTTCCGCCTGTCTGGCTGAAAAGAGAAAAAAGGTGCTGCTGGTCGATCTCGATCCGCAGGCGAATGCCACCAGCGGTCTCGGTTTGGAGAAGATTTCCGGATCCAGTATTTTTCCGGCCCTTCTGGGGGAGACCGATGGCGCAAGCCTGATTCGGGAAAGCGGAATCAAGAATCTCGATATTATTCCGTCCGAGCTCGATCTTGCCGGCGCGGAAATTGCGATTGCCCGGGAGGAGGATTATCTGCACCGCCTGCAGAATGCGCTGGGTCCGGTGATTGAGAGCGATACCTATGATTACATCATTATGGACTGTCCGCCGTCGCTCGGTATTCTGTTCATGAACGCGCTGAATATCGCCCATGAAGTCATTATCCCGATTCAGTGCGAATATCTTGCGCTCGAAGGTCTTGGCGTGATGGTGGATATCGTGAATCAGATTTCCGAAGCCGGAAACCCGAATCTGCATATCAGCGGCATTCTGATGACCATGTACAATGTCAGCACCAATCTTTCGCAGCAGGTGGTGCAGGAAGTGGTGAAACATTTCGGCGATCGCGTTTTTGAAACGCTTATTCCGCGGAACGTCCGGCTTTCGGAAGCCCCCAGTTACGGAAAGCCGGTCATTGAATATGATCCGCACTGCGTCGGTTCGGCCGCCTATCGTAATCTCGCCAAAGAATTTATCAGGCGGCATAAAAAAGATGCGGGAAGCCAGGTGGAAGCTGTGCCGCAACTTTCTGATATCGTTAAATCCTCCGAAGAGCATTCGGAGAGCTCCGACGAAACGTTATAATTTCGTTCAGAGTGCCTTTCGGAATTCGCGCGGGGTTCTGCCGTACCGTTTTTTAAACGACGTGGCAAAGTACTGGCTGGTTGAGAAGCCGCAGTCCATGGCGATCTGGATAATGCTTTTATCCGTTTTCAGCAGTTGAGCCGCGGCTTCGAGCCGGAGCAGGTTCAGATACTGCTGCGGGGTTCGGTTGGTGATCTGCCTGCAATAGTGCACAAACCGTGTGACCCCGAGTCCGCAGCTTTCGGCCATTGCTTCCAGCGTCCATTCATCGGAGAAGCTGGCCTTGAGGGATTCTAAAAACAGTTCAACACTGCGTTGGGCGTCGGTGAGCGATTTGGTTCTGGAAACCTTCTGCTCGCGGAAAAGGTCGAGGAGATGAAGCAGCAGTTCGTTGGTAAAGACGGTCAGGCGCGACAGACTTTTACGGTCGCGGATCGTGGTGCCGATCTGACGAAAACAGTCGCGAATTTCATCGCCGGCATTCCAGACGGGCTGTTCGTTCTCCCGCAGACAGGTGGTCAGTTCTTCGAGGTCATCCGGCAAAATAACCAGCCAGTCCGGCCATTTCCATTCCTGATGAGGCTGGCGTACGCCGACGTCGATGATGATCCAGTTCAGTTTTCCAATTCCAATGTTTGGACGTCCAAGCCGATGCGGCTGCCAGGGGCGGGTGATGGAAAAATCGCCGGGGGTGAGGGTGAGTTCCCGGTTATCGACGGAGAACGGCATCGAGCCGGTTTCGAGAAAGCTGAGTTCGATGCCCTCATTCCGGTGCCAGGGGAGTCCCCAGTGTTGCTGCTGTTTGGCATCCCAGTAGCCCAATGAGCGTAATCCGGGAAGGATGGAGCCGGGAATCGGTTCGCCGGGATAGTTGCCGCGGCCCAGTGCCGCAAGTTCGAGTTCGCCGCTGTTGACGGCCTCGATCAGCGGATCGCAGGAATCGGCGTGATAGGTTTTTCCCTGTTCCCGGTAAATTGGAGCATGTTGCTGAGCCATACTCCTTTTTATACCGGCTTATTTGAGTTTGTCCATCACACGTGGATCGACCGGAAGATCTATAGGCTCGCCGATTTCCAGACTCTGGAAATCCGGATGAGCCGGATTCAGCAGGATGTTTGATTCAATGGGAACGATGGCACTCGGAACCCGAAGCGCCGGCGAGGTTTGGTTGCGCAGCCAGTTGTTCCCCGTCAGCAGTGTGGCGGGGTGAGGAAGCGGTGTATTCCATCCGGCTGGAAGGGCGGCGGGATCGATCGCTTCGATCTTTTTTTCAGGAACCCGGACCGGGATGGCTTTATAGAGTTTCAGCGTTTCCTTGAATTCGAGGTGCACGATGATTTCCAGAAGCGACAGGGAAAGCGAGGCGGCGGTATACACCATGGAAAAACCTTCCGAGTTCCAGCGGCCGCCGGCCAGTCGGGCACCTTCGCCGTTGAAGGCATCGGCCAGATAGGCCGAATGAACAAGTCGCCAGCAGGTCTGCATGAAATCCCCGTTTCTTAATAAAAGACGCCGTGACCGATACGCCGAAGCTGTTTTTCAACTTCCTGGGCACCGGGCTCGGTATCTGCATAATTGAGCGGTGTGAGCCCGCCGAAAATCTCTTTCGGAGCGGCAAACCAGCGACGCGTCAGTTCCGTGTCCTGGAAAAGATTCAGGCCGATTTGGAAGAGGCGCGCGAGGCGGTAGACCCGTTCTGATTCATCGACATCCAGCCGGCCGCTCTGTTTCCGGCGGGCAAGGGTGCGCATATTGATGTTCAGTGTGGCAGCCAGTTCGGCGGCGGTTACACCGAATTCGGCACGCAGTTTTTCAAAACTGGCCGCCGGCAGGCCTTTTTTAATTTTACGGATCACCTGTTCCCGGCTTTCCACCCGGCCGAAAAGGGCGGCGGGTTCTTCAACCATCAAGACGCGATTATCTTCTGCCGTGGGATATATTACAGGTTCTTTCATCAGGACCTCCTGTCATCTGGCATTATTTATAGGACAAATGACGTATAAGCACAAGCTGTTAAATGTTTAATATCCTTCACTGCAGGGATCGGAACGACGGAGCTCAACTTCTGCGTTAACTTCTTCCAATCATTGGAAAAGGAGCCTGAAATGAAGATAGGATGCTTTGCTCTCGTACAGCCGTTTCTGCCGGTGGCGGAACAGCTGAAGCTGATTAAGGCGATGGGCGTCGATTATGCCGACGTTACAGACAACCACGATGGAGGGAGCCTGGGGGCTGAATACGGCTTTGCCGAAACCGTGAGCCTGGATTCACATCCCGCAGCAATCAGGAAAATGGCCGCCGATGCCGGGATTGAGCTGACGGCATTCTGCGCCCACGCCAATCTGCTGGATCCTGTTTCGCCGGAGATCTATTCCACCCATCAAATCATTAAAGCGATCCGGCTTGCGGCCGAATGCGGCATTGATCACGTCATTACCACCGAAGGTGATCCGAAAACTGAATTTGGCAGAAACCTCTCGTCGGAAGAGCGCATTTTTGCCATTATCGAACGTCTGCATGTTCCGATCCAATGGGCGGAAGAGCTGGGCGTTAAACTGCTGATTGAGCCGCACGGCATCGTGACGGATCATGTGGACCAGATGGAAAAACTGCTCGAAAAACTGGGGCATGAAGACACGGTGGGCATCTGCCTCGATACCGGCAACAGCTGGCTTGGTGGCGGGGAGCCGATCGACTTTATTAAACGTTTCGGCACACGAATCAAACATGTGCATTGGAAAGATATGCCGGAAGAGTGGGTGGAAAAACGCGGAAAGGAATTCGGCTGTGGTATGGCGGTGATTCCGCTGGGCGATGGTGTCATTGATATTTCTGCAATCGTGAACGAACTGAAAGCCGTCGGATTCGACGGGGCGACCACGCTGGAGATTGCCGGCGAGGATAATATTAAAATATCGCTGGAACGTCTGCGCGGCTGGATTGGTTAGGAGAAAAAAGATGAAAACAACACGACAGAATTTTTTAAAAACCTCAGCCCTGCTGGGTGCGGCTGCGGGTTTCCCCACGATTATTCCGGCCTCGGTGCTTGGTGCGGAAGGAAAGGTTGCTCCGAGCAATAAAGTGAATATCGGAGCACTTTCCTGTGGTCGCCGCGCCTGTTCCGGCGGCGCGTATCAGGATTATGAAAAATCGCAGATTGTTGCCATTTGCGATCCGAAGAAAGATATGCGAGATGCCCGAGGGCAAAACTGGGGGATCGCGGAAAAAGATCGGTATGTGGACTTTCGGGATCTGTTGGCTCGTGACGATGTGGATGCTGTCAGCATTGCCACTCCGGATCATTGGCATGTGCCTCTTTCCATGGCTGCAGCCAAAGCAGGCAAAGATGTGTACTGCGAAAAACCGCTGGGTATCAGCATTGAACAGAACCTGGCCGCCCGCCGTATTGAAAATGAATATAACCGCGTTTTTCAGTATGGCACGCAGCAGCGCTCGATGCAGCACATGCGCATGGGTCTTGAAATTGTATTAAACGGTCACATCGGCGATGTGAAAGAGGTTTATGTCTGGGCGTGGGGCGGACGGGCCGGTGGTGATGCCACCGAAACTCCGGTCCCGGAAGGCTTTGACTATGAACTTTGGCTCGGGCCGGCACCGGTTGCTCCTTACAGTTTTGACCGCTGCATGAATCAGCATGGGGCCTATCATCATTATGATTATTCCATCGGATTCCTCGGCGGCTGGGGGGCGCATCCGCTTGATCAACTTCAATGGTGGGCCGATGAAGAAGGCCTCGGAATTCCGTACGAATATCAAACCACGGGAACAATCAATTATAACGATCTGTATAACACGGCGTTCAAATGGAATATGGAGGCCCTATACCAAAACGGTCTTAAACTTCATTTCATGGATACGGATACGGCGTGGAAATCAAAACATATTCCAGGGATCGACCAGTTGCGAAAGTATGGAAATATGACGCAATTTATCGGGACCAATGGCTGGGTCGGTGTTTCCCGCGAAGGACTTTTGGCGTCATCGGAAGAATTGCGCCGGAAAGCAAAAAATCCGGGGCCGCGGAGATTGCCGATCAGTAAAAATCATAAGGGCAACTTCGTGGATTGTGTGCTCTCCAGAGAACGGCCGATTGCAAATCTGGATTCGGCGATTCGTTCCGACATTATCTCCCATATGAGCGACATCGGCATTCGCACCGGCGAAATCCTGAAATGGGATCCGGCGAAAGAAATGGTCATCGGCAGCGACAGGGCAAAGAGCATGATGCACCGCGAAATGCGTGCTCCGTATGACAGGTTGATGATCTGATGAAAAAAGCAGTACTTTTATTATTTCTAAGTTCCATTGCTGTTCTGGGCGGGGTGGAAATTGAGGAGGGACCGCATTCGCTTTCTGCGAAACTGGGGGAAGAGGTTCTGTGGACGTATCACTATGATCCGGCGGAAGGAAAGCCCTATTTTCATCCGCTTTCGTCGACAGACGGTACGCCGTTCACCGCTCTGCGTCCGAAGGATCATCCGTGGCATCGAGGGCTCTGGTTTTCGTGGAAATTCATCAATGGCGTTAATTACTGGGAAGAGGTTTGGAACACCGGTGTGCCGCGGGAGGGGTACACCCGTTTGCTTTCCACAACCAAAAGGATATCTAAATCCAAGGCGGTTCAGATTGATCAGGTACTGGATTATGCTCCGGGCAAAGATGCCGCTCCTATCATGACGGAAACCCGAACAATCAGTGTTTCCGCTCCCGATGCGGAAGGGGTCTATATGGTTGATTGGTCGTGCACATTCACGGCGTTGGAAAAAGATGTTCTGCTCGATCGTACACCGCTGCCCGGCGAACCGGATGGGAAAGCGCATGGTGGCTATGCCGGACTCTCCGTGCGCATGAATAAAGAGGTTGGAGCAAGGGGGGAATTTGTAAACCGCGATGGTCTGAAGGGCATGGATACCCGCCGTGCTGCGGCTGCGTGGGAATGGTTTTCGGTTGCGGATGGCGATACGCTGCTCTTTATGGATCATCCGGATAATTTAAACCATCCGGCCAAATGGTTTGTTTCCACCAAAATGCCGTATTTCAGTCCGGCGGTGATTCACGATGGTCCGTATACGATAAAAGCCGGAGAAACGCTTGCTTTGAAATACCGTATCCTTATTGCGCCCGGGGCGCTCTCGGCTGAAGCGGCGGAACAGTTCTGGCAGGAATGGAAATAAACTGATTACGGCTGTGCTTATTTCGAATGCGTGTACACCGTTTGGAAGAACCGGGGCCTGAATTCAGGTTAAGCGGAGCGGATTCTTGTTTCGGTATACAGAACGGTATAGCTTAGATACATGAGTATCATTCGTTGTCGGCTCTCCTGTTTTATATTTCTTCTGTCCGCCGTTTTTTGGGTCGGCGGTCTGTGCCAGGCTGATGCTGCTGTTGATTCCCTCACAAAGTTGCGGTCTCTGTCTCCGGAAGAGGCGGCATTGGGGAAACCGGTATCGGTTGAGGGGCAGGTGCTTTGGGTTCATCCGTTATCTGCCGGTCTTTTTCTTCACGATGGAAAAAAAGGAGCTTACGCCCAGAATCCGAAAGGTAAACTGCCCTTTTCCGACTTTCGACCGGGGCAGTGGATCCGGGTTTCCGGGGTGACGGACGCAGGCGGTTTTTCTCCGTCGATCGGGGCGGAGGATATTGTGCTGATTGAGGAGCGGCCGATGATAGAGGCCCGCCATTTTTTTCCGTATCAGATTTACAGCACGAATATTGACTGTGACTGGGTGACACTCCGGGGACGTTTTATTTCGAGTAAAATAATTCCGGAATATTCCATCATCATGCTTGAACTGGATATGAATGGGGTGCGGCTGCTGGTTCAGCTTGTTGATCGTCCGGAAACCCGGGAAAGACTTTCTGAGGTCATGTATCGGCAGGTGCGGTTTAATGCGGTGGCGGGAAGCCGTTTTAATAAAGAACGGCAGTTTACGGGGCTGCTTTTTTTCATCGATTCGTTTGACCGTATAAAAGTGGATAATGAACCGGAGGATCTGGATAATGTCCGGGCTGTGCCTATTCATGAGCTGCTACGGGCAGGGGACAATTACAGAACGGCGACAAAGACCTATGGTTCGGTTACCTATGCGGTCGGAAATGAAGTTTATCTTCGGGGCGAAAAGGCCTGCATTATGGCATCGGTTCTGGATTCGGGGAATCTTGCGGTGGGAGACCGGGTGGAGCTTGCCGGACTGGTTGAGCCGGAACCGTTCGGGCCGGCTTTTCTGGCCCGTGATGTTCGGGTACTGGAAAGCAATTATGAATCTATCGAAGCTGTTCCGGTTGCGCTGGGATGGGAGATTGACCCTAAATTGAATTTTGATCTGATCGAACTCGATGCGCAGCTGGTTGATGTGGGTAAATCTTTTGCGACGGCTGGGCATCGGGGCTCCGGAGAACTTTCCCTGTTATGCCGTTCTGGCGCATATCTGATTGAAGCCCGTCTGCCCGAATCCGTAGAGGTTGATTCGGATTGGAAGGTTGGGGCAACGCTGCGGTTAAGGGGAATTTGCCATTTAAAAATGAATCCGGCCGACCGCTGGCGGATACGAAATGTTAAAGAGCTTCAGCTGCAGCTTCGCAGTGCGGAGGATGTGATGGTACTGAATCCGCCGCCCTGGTGGACGACGACGCGTGTTCTATGGATTGCCGGAGTGGGGGCCGGTTCATCGGTTCTTTTCTTTATTTGGGTTCTGGTGTTGCGCAAGACGGTCTCAAAGCAGACGCGCATTATTGGAAATCAGATTGAGCGGGAAACGCTATTGAATGAGCGACAGCGGATTGCCCGGGAACTGCATGATAATCTGGAACAGGGCCTGGCCGGAACGGTGCTGCAGCTAAAAGGGCTGAGAAAGCTGGTGGATAATCATCTGAAGTGTCATGTGAAATCGATGATTGAGGGGAACCGGGATCTTCGGAAAGAGGCTGAAGTTCATGCTGAAAAAAATAAAAGGGCCATTGATCTCATCCTGAAAATGCTGACGCGCTGCAGCGATGAAGCGCGGACCTCAATTTTGGATTTGCGGGGTGGTCTGCTGGAACGGATGGGGTTGGCGGATGCCTTGCGGGAATCGCTTCAGCCGCTGGTGGAGGAATGCGGGGCTTCGCTGAAACTGCACGTGACGGGCAAGGCCCGGCGCTTGCCGTATGCAACGGAACGAAGCCTGCTCCAATTAGTGAAAGAAGCCACTGCCAATGCGGTACGACATGGACGGCCCGATGCGGTTGATGTGGTGCTGGATTATCAACCGAAAGAGCTTATGATTTCTGTGACGGATAACGGCGTTGGATTTAATACGGCGCTGCCGCCGAAGGCGGGGCATTTCGGATTGCTCGGTATGCATGAACGAATGAATAAGCTGAAGGGTTCTCTGCAGGTTAAGAGCTGTATTGGCGAGGGAACAGAAATCGTTTTAACGTTGCCTGCGGAGGAAGCGGACAATGAGTGATGTAATTACTGTTTTGGTAGTGGACGACAACCTGCTGCTTCGTATGGGGCTGATGGAAATTATTGCGCAGGAAGAGGGCGTTGAGGCGGTTGGAATGGCCGCAAACGGGGCCGAGGCTTTTACGCAGGTTAAGGCGTTGAGGCCGGATGTGGTCACCATGGATTATCAGATGCCCGATGAAGATGGAGCTGCGTGTACGCGCCGCATTCTTGCTGCATATCCCGGAACGAAAGTTATTCTGCTGTCCGTCTTCGATTCGGAAGAGGATATCTGGCGGGCGGTGCAGGCCGGAGTCAGCGGCTATCTCACCAAAAAAGCGGGGGAAGTGGAAGGGATCGTGGAAGCCATCCATTCCGTCATGCAGGGCGGCACCTATTTCCCCGCACGGATTGCACAGAAACTGGCGCAGCGTAAAGAGCAGGAGGAATTAACCCCGCGTGAACTGGAAGTGCTGGAATTTCTGGCGGACGGTAACAGCAATAAAGACATGGCGGAGATTCTGGGAATTTCTCTGGGCACCGTCAAAGTGCATATCCAGAACCTGCGTGAAAAACTCGGGGCTGTGGATCGAACCGATGCAGTTGCCATCGGTTTTAAACGCGGGTTGCTGCGGTTGGAAGAATAGATGAGTCCCGCTTAACGGTTCACCTCCCGGGGGCCGGTTTCGATGAGAGTGGCGGAATCGAATTGTTTTACCGGACGGTTTTTTTCGTAGGAACGGTCTCCGGAAAAGAATGATTTTACGGCCATGCGATAGTGGTTTTTATTCGGCATGGACAGACGGTATTCATCGAGGTAGAGACCGATGCTGCTGAAGGGAATTGGATCGATGCCTTGCGGGCATGTTGCAAAGGCCAGATTTAGATTTTCATAGTCCACAAAATCGGATGGGACCAGCTGTATATCGTTTTCGAGTATGGTTTTTTTACGCACTGAATCGGGATAAGCGGCCAGCACGGTTTCATTTTTCACATTTCCGTAATACATATTGTTTTTAAAGGTGCAGTAGATTGGCCAGAGACGGCCGTACTCGCCGTCATCATTCATGACCTTTTGGAACAGGGGATATTTTTCAACCCAAGGAGACTTGTTCCATCCCTGCTTCCCGACCACTTTTTCTGCACGGCCGACATAGTCCTCTTTAATACCGGCATATTTGCTGGAAGGGTTTTGCTGAATATCCAGATATTGCATATACGCTTTTCTGCCCCAGTTCCCCCGGTTGAAAGCACCGGTGTGTCCTTCCAGAAAGACATTGCCGATCAGCGTATTTCCGGCTCCTCCATTCATATAGATGCCCATAGTACAGGATTTGTAAAAAATATTTCCGATGCAGGTGGCTCCGGACTGAAAATCATCCAGATGAATTCCTGCCCGGCCATGTTTTCCAGGGGTGCGCATAAGATGGTGGAAAAAATTATGCCGATAGACGGTTCCGTAACCGGTCAGGTCATTGCCGGAATAGATCGCGCCGCCATCCCCTTCTTCGTAACCGATATTAAAAAATTCATTCCGTTCAATGCGGTGATCATTTCCCCGAACCATCATGGCCTGACCAATGGAGTTATGTACCAGATTGTTTTTAAAGATCTGTCCCACCCCGCTTATGGAAATATTGATTTTTTCGTGAACAAATTTTTTCTGATAAAAATGACAGTTGATCACGTAGTTTCCTCCGGGGATCAACTGTCCGTTTTCAACCGAGCGCGAGTCCGTGTTTTCATACGTGCTGATATGTGCAGTCTGCAGTCCATTTAAACTGACATGAGCATCGAGATCATACAAATCACATCCGGACACTCCGTTGTGTCTGCCGCGAATGCTCAGGCCACGGGCTGTACTGCTGTGAATGGTGCAGCCGGCGATCAAATTGTGCTGTCCTCCATTGAGATGATAAACGGTTCCTGCACCTGCATGCCGAACATTGAGGCCAAGGATACGAACATGTTCTGTATGGTTCAGAGTGATAAAGCCGGAAGCTACTGGAAGGCCGATTTTTGAGTCGGCCGTGATGCGTTTTGGTGGATAAACAAAAAGGCGTCGGGTTTTCGGATCAAAAAACCATTCACCGGGTTGATCGAGTTCTGGAAGAAGACCGAAAATCCGGAAGGGCTGTCCTCCGCGGTCTTTATTAAGCCAGCCGAATCCATAGGCGAACGTGCGGGAAAGATGGAGCGTTTTACGGTGTGCATTAACCGCATAAACCGGAATGGAGCTGAGTTTCCATACCGCTTCGTAAAAACCGACCATCGCATTGCGGGTGTTATCCCGCTTTAATTCATATTCCCACTGCAGCCAGCTTCCGGCCATTGATTCCTCCCCGATTTCGATGGCGGCCTGTGCTCCGCGAGGTTCAGCCAGAGATCCCATCCAGCCCTGCTGACGCCCGGGTTCTATGTATGGTTTGTGGGCTGCGCGTACTCCGTAGTTCATGGCACTTCGCGGTACTCCCGGTGGAGAAATTTCTTCACTCACCGGTGTGGTGGCCAGCTTGGCATATCCTTTATTCGGGAAAACAGCCGGTAAAAATCCGAGGTCATCATAGTTCAGGCTCAACATCATTTTTTCGGAAAGCCGATGGATCAATGCCGGATCGCTGAGGGTAATGACGCGGATTTGGTCCGCGGCTTTCGGAGCCAGCCGTTTTCGTTCTTCAGGATCAGTAACCGGCCGGAAATCTTCAGGATGAGATATGTCGGCCCGCCCGTCAAACGTGACTTCGCCTCCTGCTTCCGCACGAATGGTAATCGGAGCCTGTGCGGTTCCTTTGAATTCTTCATTCAGAATAAAGGGTTCGGTGTAAGGATAGATCCCGCTTTGAAGCGTAATGGTAAGCCCTTTCTCTGGAAGTCCGGATTCTTTGAGAATCTGTGATGTTTTTGCAATGGCATCTCTAAGGGTTGTTGGATTGGCTGCTGTGCCGGCGGCCTCTTTTTTTCCTGTGGGAGAAACAAAAATTTCAAGGGCCTGAGTCCACGGACTGAACAGGAAAAATGCGGCCAGTGAAATCGGTGCAATACATCGGTTTGTGATTTTCATTTAACCCTCGGGTTTCATTTTCAGGTGGGTAGATACATGCTGCGGGATGAATCGAACAGTGTACACATCGGGATAAAACGATCCATTCAACCAATAGTATAGGTGTATCCAGGGTCCCTGTATGTTGTTCAGCTTCCGGAATGTCGGGGATCTATTTCTTTTGACCGATTGTCGTTGAGTAAAGTGTCCCGTTTGATCATCCACCTTATGGACGTTAGCAAAAGGTTACCGGATAAAGGGTTTCGGTTTCCGGTTATGCGATGTCTGATGGAATGGGGAAGAGGAATGCATACATACCGGAATCGATTCCGGTCGTTTATCCCGTCGCAGGCTTTTTATCGAACTGTCTTTTGACTAGGTACTCAATCGAGTCAATTGCATCTATGTTGCAGATGATTTAACGGGTGTATGGGTGTTTCTGTCCGGATGAATGAGCGGGGTTTATGTGATCATTGCAGGACAGATCCTAATCCAAAGGACAGTCGTTTCGTTGCGTGAAACGGCCGTTTTTTTAACGTCGGATAATTGATGTTTGAAGAGAATAAATGGAGCTGGATATGAAAAAATCATGGCTGGTGGCTGTTGCCGCCGTGCTTACAGGCGGTGTGTCCGCCAAAACCGGGCGCGCTGACGCGGCGCTATCGAAACCTAACATCATCATCTTTTTTGCTGATGATATCAGCGCACGCGAGTTTCCAAGCTATGGAAGTTCGGTCTGGACGGCGCCGGATTCTTCCGATACTTCGGATCTGAATTATCGTGCAAAGACCCCGGTGCTCGACAGGCTGGCTGAAGACGGGTGCATGATACGGACCTGCTGGGGGGCGACGTTGTGTAATCCGAGCCGCGCCATGATGATGAGCGGGCGCTATGCACACATCACGAAGTGGTGGAACAATGGCGACAAAGGGCGCGGTCCTGATGAAACGGGCAAGGTGGTGTATGACTGGCCGGTGTACGTGAGCTCACCGCTGCTGTTGGGGCATGTTGCGCAGAAAGCGGGCTATGGCACCTATTGGTCGGGTAAGACCCAGATGTCGGGCCGCGAAGATCTTCATGGTTTTGACGAGGGATGTTTCACGCCGGGTAAATATATGGCGACGGATAATCCCTATACAGATTTCCGGCATGGCCTGATTGAAAAGGACGGTAAAAAAATACTGATTAATGCCGATACGGGAAAGCCGTGTGAGAGTTACTATCAAAACGGGTGGTACTGGGCTCCGCATGTGAGTCTGATGAATCATCCTTCGGCTCCGGGAAGGCAGGTCTGGTGGCCCAACACGCCGGAGGCACAAAAGAAGTTTGGGCTGCATACTTTCGGACCGGATGTGGTGCTTGATTTCTGTTTTGATTTTATGGAACGCACGCATGCCGAGGGCAAACCGTTCCTGATTTATCATACTTCCCACCTTGGGCACGATGCGTTCAATTGGCTCGATCCTGAGCATAAGCAATGGCCGAAGAGCAAGTGGCCCAATACTCCGATTGTAAAATGGGATGGCAAAAAATATACTCGTATTCCGCCGCGAATCACCGGGGATAACGGGGTATATGATACCCATGGAACGATAACGGGAGCGGGGATTCACAACCACGTTACCTATATTGATTATCAGCTTTGGCTCTATCAGCAGAAGCTTGAACAGATGGGTATTGCGGATAACACCGTGATTATCGTTGCCGCCGACAACGGCACCAGCGGATATGGAAAAGGAAATACGGATCGTCAGAAGGGCTGTCATGTTCCGCTGTTTATTTATGCACCGGGAATGAAAAAGCATGGGGAGCAGGATGTGCTGGCCAACCTGACCGACATTATGCCGACGGTCGCCGATCTGGTGGGTTTCGATATTCCTGATGACTATGAAGTGAATGGAAAAAGTCTGGTTCCGTTTCTGTTCACGAACAAAAGCGAGCATCGGAAATGGATCTACAGCTACCGCGGTTCAGAGCAGCTCATCCGCGGTAAAAATGTCATGAAAGACGGCCGCGGCAGGTGGTGGGATGTTTCATCCGAACCGGATGATCTGATCAGTTTTACGGAAATTAAGAACTGGGGACGTGTCGGTGAGGTATACCGCGAAGAGCATGCAATGCTGCAGGATATGCTGCCGAAGTTTGATCTCTACTTTGATGAACATGGAGCACCGGGCGTTGATGACAAGCCCAGTCCGAAAAATCTGAAGAAATATTTCAGAAAAGAAAAATAGGCTAAACCATCTGCCTGATGCGGCGTTGTCGGGCTGGAATAGAAGCTGATTGCGCCCGCTGACTTCTATTTCTTTTGGCTGATTGTGGAATGTGCTGTCCGGCGTATTCTGTTTCCCGGCTGAAAAATTTTATACGGAGGTGGATATGAACTGGACGAGACGGGAAGGACTGTTTTCCGGGGCGGCACTTACTGCGGGATCACTGATTCCCGGACGGGTGCTGGGTGCAAATGAAAAGCTGAATTGCGGCATCATCGGTGCCGGTGGCATGGGCCGGATGTGTGTCGGTGCCTGCGGGAATCAGAATATTGTGGCGTTTGCGGACGTGGATTCGGTACGGGCTGCTCCCTCGTATGAAAAACATCCGACAGTCCCGGTGTATACCGATTTTCGAAAAATGCTAGATAAGCATTACAAAGAGCTGGATGTGGTGCTGGTATCTACTCCGGATCATACGCATTTCGCGGCAACATTGGCGGCGATGGAACGCGGGCTGCATGTCTTCACTCAAAAACCGTTGACCCACGATATCTGGCAGGCGCGGACGCTGCAGAAAGCCGCACATAAATATGCGGTGAAAAATATTATGGGTAACCAGGGCCGCTGCTTTGACGGGATCCGTCAGATCAAAGAGTGGATTGATGCCGGACTGCTGGGGGATGTGGTTGAAGTGGAGGCCTGGACGGTGCGTCCGTATCCCGGCTGGGGAACCCCGACCGGGCCTTTTCCGCGTCCGCAACAGCCGGTTCCGGAAACGCTGGATTGGGATAACTGGCAGGGGCCGGTTCCTCATCGGGATTATAACGAATGCTATCTGCCGAATAAATGGCGTGCGTGGTGGGATTACGGAAATTCAGCGATGGGCGATATCGGTTGTCATCTGCTGGATTCCGTTTACTGGGCCTGCGATTTGACGGGACCGGTTTCGGTCAAGGCTGAGGCGAAGGTTTTTCATGATCAGGTTACGGGTCCGAAAGGTATTGTGCAGTTCAACTATCCGGCCCGCGGAAAACATGTGCCTCTGACGGTTAAGTGGTATGAAGGCGGTCTGAAACCCGAAAGACCGGAAGATTTTGATTACGGCTTGGAGCTTCCGAATGAAGGTATTCTGATTAAAGGGACCAAGCGCACGATCTATCATCCCGGTATCCGTGCGGAAAATCCGGTGATTCTGATGAGCCGGAAAGACTGGTACAGCTTCCGGAAAACCGAACTGCCGGAACCTACGATTCCGCGCCTGAAATCCAAGAGTCCGGTGACCGAGCTGTTCAATGCGATTAAAGGCGGGCCGAAGGTTGGTTCCGACTTTGACTATGCTGTGCCACTGACGGAGCTGTGCTGTCTGGGCGGCATTGCCCGCCGTACCGGAAAACAATGTGACTGGGATCCTGAAAGCATGACGTTCAGGGATGCTTCGCTCAATCGTTACGTCAAACAACCGGTTCGAAGAGGCTGGGATGCTGGTGTGGATCTTTGGACGTGATCGCTGAAGAGGCATCTGACTTGTTTCGGTGTGCGGGAAAGCAGGCGGAACAGCTATTCTACTTTTATACAAAAGGATTTGGTTATGAATAACCGATCAAGAATTCAATTAATGAGTCTTTTTGCGGCAACCGTCGCAGTATGTGCCGAAAAACCTATGCTTCCGAGTGGCTGGCGTATGCATGATAATGAACGGCCGCAACCGGAAAAAGTGACTGCGGGAAAGACCGATTCCGATGCTCCATCGGATGCCATTATTCTGTTTGATGGAACGTCGATGAATGCCTGGGAGTCAAAGGATGGCGGTCCGGTAAAATGGACGCTTGAGAAGGGGTATATGGAAGTGGTTCCGAGGGCGGGGCATATTGTAACCAAACAGGCCTTTGGTGATATTCAGCTTCATCTGGAATGGATGACTCCCCCGAAAAACGGAGCGAAACCGCACGGGCTGGGAAACAGCGGCGTTTTCCTGATGGACCGGTATGAAATCCAGATTCACGATTCGTGGGAAAATCCGGTTTATCCCGATGGAATGGCTGGCGCGGTGTATGGTCAGTTTCCGGCTTTGGTGAACGCCTCGAAGGCTCCTGGCGAATGGCAGAGCTTTGATATCGTTTTTAAAGCCCCGGTCTTTAAAGAAGACAAATTGGTGTCGCCGGCCAAAGTGACGGTATTTCAAAACGGCGTGCTGATTCAGAATCACACAGAGCCTTACGGCCCGAACGCTTTTACGAAACCGCCATCCTATAAACCGCATGCCGAAAAAATGCCGCTTCGCCTGCAGGATCATGGACAGAAGGTCCGCTTTCGGAATATCTGGGTGAGAGAGCTGTAAACCCACGTCTGTGTCTTTTTATGCACCGGACTGCGGATATTAAAACGCCGTGCGAAAAACGTATTGCGTTAAAGATGAATGAGTAGTTGTTGCTTAATTTTATGGAGAGAAATATGAAATTGAAACCCATGGTAATCAGTTTGATTTTTATGTTCGGTACGGGGTCACTTTTTGCGCAGAAGCCTTACTCGCATGATCCCTTGACCACGGAAGAGTTGCGGGTGCGGGACGGTCTGCCGAATTTTTTTCAGAAACTCAAAGCCGGAGAGAAAGTAAAGGTCGGCTATATCGGCGGCAGTATTACGAACGGCGGAATGTGGAGAAACAAACTGCTGGACTGGCTGAAAAGTGAATACCCGAATGCTGAGATCAGTCAGGTCAATGCGGCAATGGGGGGAACCGGACCGGATTTCGGGGCGTGTCGTATCGGGGAGCATCTGCTGGTCCATCATCCGGATATTGTGTTTATCGAGTATCGGGTAAACAACGGCGGAGCGTATCAGGGCCGTGCCCTTGAAGGATTGATTCCCCAGATCTGGAGAATGGATCCGAATACCGATATTTGTATCGTATACACCATCGCCAGAGGAATGATTCCGGATATTCAGCAGGGCAAGCAAAGCAACGCCGGAAAATCCATGGAACCGGTTGCCAATCATTATGGAATTACCTCCATCGAGTTCGGCCTCGAAGTGGTAAAACAGATGAACGAAGGCCGGCTGATCTTTCAGGGTAAAAAGCCGAAGGATGGGAAAATCCTGTTCTCCAAAGACGGCACGCATCCGATTGAGGCGGGACATGACATCTATCGTGATGTACTCGTCCGGTCTCTGAAAAAGATCGAAAGCCACGGCACGCCCGGGCCCCATATTATTCCGCCGCCGTTAAAGGAGAAAACGTTTTCAAATGCGTGCATGCTGCCGATAACAGCTGCTGAATTCAGCGGAGCGTGGAAGCCGGTGGACCTGAGTGAGTACGTTGATATCCATGCGGATCTGACCGATAAGAACGATGGTGTGAGGCCTCAGTTTGGAGCCGCGGTTGAAACCGATCGGATCGGGGATTCGTTCACTTTGAACTGGAACGGGTTCATGCTGGGCTTCACGGGTGTGCTGGATGCAAAGGGGTCGGTGTTGCTGGAAGTGACCACCGATAACGGCAAGCCGCAAATCGTTGATCTGGCATCCCGATCAGGTAAACAGCAGTCTAAATATATCTTCACCAAAGAAATTGAATCCGGTTCGCATGTCACAACGGTAAAAGTCATCCAGTTGGGGGAAGGGAAGTTCTGCCGGCTCGGCCAGTTTCTGATTGTTGCTGATTAAATCACGACCGCCTGTTCATGGAGCATGTGATGAAAAAATCATTTCCGAAAATCGTACTCATGGCATCGGCTGAAAAACTGTGGAGCGAATGGAAATGATGCGGAGCGTTGCCGGTAAAATGATTCCTTTGCTGAGGATCTTCTTTTTTGGGGCTTTATCGGTTGCAGCACAGGTGCATAAACCCAATGTGCTACTGCTCTGTGTGGATGATTTGCGTATGGATGGGGATTCCATCGGCATGAGCTTTGCGATTACGCCGAATATGGATCGGCTGGCTGCGCAGGGCCGGACATTTAATCGTCATTTCGCTAATGCGCCCACTTGCGGGGCATCTCGCTATACCATGCTGACGGGGCGGTACGGCGCGACAGGAAATCATGCGCTATGGGCGCGGTCGAAGAAAATGGCTAAGGGCGATGAAGTGGTACCGCCGAGTATGCCGGAATGGTTTCGGATAAATGGATATACAGCGGTATCGATTGGCAAAGTATCGCATACCCCCGGCGGGCTGGGCGGTAAGGAATTTAATGATCCGAATATAATCGAAATGCCCCGAGCCTGGGATGAGGTGATAATGCCGGTTGGCCCATGGCTGACCCCCAAGGGCGCAATGCATGGATTGGCTCATGGGGCGACGCATAAATTGGTTAAAGGATCATTGCATGTCTTTGAAGCAGTGGAAGGACCGGATGATATCTATCACGATGGCCTCATTACCGATGATGCGCTGCAGAAGCTGGATGACTTGGCATCTGATTCAGAAAAACCGTTCTTTCTGGCCGTTGGTCTGATTAAGCCGCACCTGCCGTTTGGAGCGCCAAAAAAATATTTGGATTTATATGAAGGGGTTGAACTCCCGCCGATCGCGCATCCGGAAAAGCCGGAGGGGTTGTCGACGTGGTATGAGTCGGACGAATTCATGCGGTATGACCGGTGGGACAGAGATCCCCGAACCGATCCTGATTTTGCCGACGACGTCCGGCGTCATTATGCGGCCTGCGTAAGCTATGCCGATGCACAGATTGGTCGCCTGGTCGCAAAGCTGAAAGAAACCGGTGCCGATAAAAATACGGTGATCGTGGTGTGGGGCGATCACGGCTGGAATCTCGGTGAACATCATATCTGGGGTAAGCACAACCTCTTTGACGAAGGACTTCATTCTCCGCTGATCGTCGTAAGCCCTGAAGTGAAAGAGCCCGGAAAACCATCCAACGCGATTGTAGAAACACTGGATCTATTTCCGACGGTCTGCGAACTGGCGGGGCTCGAGATTCCCGGCTTTGTTGAAGGAGCCTCGTTGGTGCCGCAACTGATGGATCCGGACATAAAGGGACGCTCGGCGATTGCCTATTGGCGGGAGGTCCAGAGCATTCGTACGAAGCGGTACCGTCTGGTGCTTCACCCAGACGGCCAGAAGGAACTGTACGATCACCATTCTGCGGAAAAAGAGACCCGTAACGTTGTGTCGCAATACCCCGAAGTTGCTGTGGACCTTGAAAAAAAGCTGAAAACCCGACTGCCTGAGAGGCGTTGGTGGTAAAAGACGCAATATTGAAACTGTGGAATTGTGATGATTCTATTTCTTTTGGCTGATTACTGGGCACGATCTTCGGCGTATTCTATTCGAAAATGAGAAAATGGATTTTTCGAGGATGGAGAACAGAATGAAGATAACCCAGGTAAAGAACTTAATGGCTGTGTTGGTACTGTCTAGCCTCACCTTGAGTGTAATGGCCGCCCCGAAAAACTTTGTCATCATTCTGGCGGATGATCAGGGCTATGAAGATCTGAGCTGTTTCGGATCAAAACGGATTGAATCGCCGAATATAGATCAGCTGGCCCGTGAAGGGATGCGGATGACGCAGTTTTATACGGCGTCGTCGGTCTGCACGCCGTCACGGGCCGGTCTGCTGACCGGCCGGATGCCGAAGCGGGCCGGAGTGCCGCGGGTGCTCTCGCCATTTCGCGGTTCGGAAGGTATGCCGCCTTCGGAGATTACGCTGGCGGAACTGCTGAAAGAAAAAGGATACACTACCGGAATTATCGGGAAATGGCATTTGGGGCATATGCAGAAATACCTGCCGTTGAATCAGGGGTTTGATTCGTGGTTTGGGCTTCCATACAGCAATGACATGACGATTGCGGCCGAGCTTAAATTTTCGCCGAATTTGAAACTGAATAACGGCTATACGCAGGAAATGCTGCAAAACGATCTGAAGCTGTATCTGAAAAAATATCAGGAATATAAAGGCACCATGCCGCTGATGCGCGGTCATGAAGTGATTGAATATCCGGTTGATCAGACGCAACTGACCAAGCGGTATACCGAAGAAGCGGTGCAGTTTATTCATGAAAATAAAGAAAAGCCGTTTTTCCTTTATTTGGCGCATTCCATGCCGCATCGACCGATATATACATCGGAGCCGTTTAAAGGCAGCGGGGCGGATTTATACAGCGACTGCATTCAGGAGATTGACTGGAGTGTCGGTGAAGTCATTAAAGCGCTGAAGGAGACGGGACTGGATAAAGAGACCTTCGTGATTTATACGTCGGACAACGGGCCGGCCGGAATGGGCGGTCCCGAGGCCGGTTCGGCGGGACCGCTGCGGGGCAAAAAGTTCCAGACGTTTGAAGGCGGGCTGCGGGTGCCGACGGTGATCTGGGCTCCCGGAGAGGTTCCGGCCGGTATGGTGTGTGATGAAATGGTATCGACTTTGGACCTTTTCCCGACGCTTGCCGCATATGCCGGTGCCGCGCTTCCGAAAGACCGCATTTACGACGGATATGATGTCCGCAGATTGCTGTCGGGAGAAACCACGAAATCGCCACGTCATGAAATCTATTATTATGAAGCCAACCTGCCGGATATGGACGGTATTCGCGTGGGTGACTGGAAGTTTCTCTACAAAGGTGATCGGGACCTGTCGAAATTCAGAAAAAATATGAAGCCGCGCAATTTTAAACCGATGCTTTTTAATCTGAAGGATGATCCGGCGGAGAGGAACAATCTCTACAGCGCATATCCCGAAAAAGTGGAAGAACTGAAAAAACAGATGGATGCATTCGACGCCACGATCCAGCCGTCGTCGTAGGTGCATTCCCGATGCCGTTCCGGTAAAGGTGAAATGGTTCAGAGGCATGAATTGATGAATAAATATGCAGTGAAAGCAGCTGTCGTCATAGGGTGCGCTGTACTGAGCGGGAGTTTGCAGGCGGAAGCGGCGTCCCAACCGAATATCATTATGATTTTTGCGGATGATCTGGGGTGGAAGGATCTCGGATGCACGGGCAGTGCATATTATGAGACGCCGAATCTTGATGCACTGGCCGCCAACGGAATCCGATTTACGCAGGCGTATGCTCCGGCTCCGGTATGCGCACCTTCCCGTGGAGCGGTGTTGAGCGGGCGAACGCCGGCACGCAATAAATTCACGACAGTGTATAAATCGAAAAGTGCTCCGGATGATCGCCTCTTTGAGGTCAGCAAACAGCTTGGTGTCGGTAATCAGACATTGGAAGGTAAACACCGGCATACGCTCGGCAGCGAGGCGGTTCTTATTTCTGAACGGTTGCAGAAATCCGGCTACACCACAGGCTTTATTGGAAAGTGGCATATTGGAATTCTGGACGGGTATCGGCCGGAGCAGCGCGGGTATGATATGGCGGCGGGATATTACAGGAATATCGATGTCGAGTTTGCTGACCATTACATAAAAAACCTGACCGATCTGGTGAATTTGCCGCATGCGAAAAAAGGGGACTGGCGTGAGGATCTGTATGCTGAAACGGTATGCGATTTTATTGCAGCGAACAAAGACAGACCTTTTTTTCTCAGCTATCACAGTTATCTGACCCATGGCCCTTTTGTTGGTAAGAAAGAGCTGGTTGGTAAATATGAGAAGAAGGTGAAAACGGATCAGAACAATCCGAAGTATGCATCGATGGTCGAAGCTCTGGATGACAGTGTCGGAAAGATAGTGGAGCAACTGATCCGCTTTGATCTCCTGGAAAATACGCTGCTTATTTTTACCAGTGATAATGGCGGCTGCGGCGGCACATCGAACTATCCTTTGATGGGCGGAAAAGGCTTCTCTTATGAAGGGGGATACCGGGTGCCGCTGCTGGCGCACTGGCCTGAAAAGATTCCGCCCGGGCAGGTCAATTCTACCCGGGTGACCGGCGTAGATCTGTATCCCACTTTTTTGAATGTGGCGGGTGAACAGCCGGATCCGGATTATGCATTGGATGGAATGAGCCTGATGGGGGAAATGACCGGAGGGGCTAAACTTCCGGAACGGCCGCTTTATTTTCATTATCCGCATTATTCAAGAAATTCATCTCCTCATTCGATTGTAATTTCCAACGGGTGGAAGCTGATCCGGTATTATAACGATGCGGCGGGACGGTATTGTTTGTTTAATCTGGATGAAGATCCGCAGGAGCAGAAGGATCTGTCGGCCGTCTTTCCGGAACGGGTAAATGAATTGGATAAAATGATCGATACTTATTTGGAGAGTGCTGATGCCTCACTTCCTGTTATCGCTGACAGTGACGAGGGGCGTGATTTGCTTAAGCGCTACAAAGCCGGAACGGTTATCGGTGATGCGGACAATGTCAGAGATAAAAAAGCGGCCGTTGTAAATAAGGCGGTTGAGCTGAAAAAAGCAATGGCCATGCGCAGAGGGGCAGAGAAGAGAATGGAAGCATATGCCGCTCAGAAATAAATTGAATCGGTCTTCTGTTTTATGGGCTCGGCGTAATGTGAGTGACGGGTTGATCTTCAGATGCTGAATAAAGTGGTGCAGTGAATATAGAATCAGGAACAAGGAGAAGAATGATGAATCGAGGGTTAAGCATCCTTTTGCTCGGAACGGCGACTGCGTTTGCGGCCGAACGGCCGAATCTCCTGTTTCTCTTTGCGGATGACTGGGGTCGGCATGCCGGTGTTTATGCTGAGATTGACGGTCCGGGAACGATGAATGAGATTATCCGGACTCCGCATTTTGATCGGCTGGCCCGGGAGGGCGTGCTGTTTAATCATGCTTATGTCAGTGCGCCGTCCTGTACACCCTGTCGGAGTTCTTTGCTTTCCGGTCAGCATTTCTGGCGTACGAAGACCGGTGCAGTGTTGACGAGCGCCTGGGATGATTCTATTCCGTCGTATCCTCTGCTGCTGGAGCAGGCGGGGTATCATATCGGATTTTCCAATAAGGTCTGGGGGCCGGGTGCCCCGGCGGATGCGCCGTATGGCGGGGAGCGGAATAAATATAATCATGCCGGGCGGTCGATCTGTAACATTTCCTATCCGGTTGCGGCAGCAATGAAGAACGGGATTCCTGCTGAAGAGGTGAAACAGGAGGTGATGGATCAGGTCCGCCGTAACTTCCGGGATTTTCTGGATGCCCGCGAAGAGGGTAAACCGTTCTGTTTCTGGTTCGGGCCCACAACCACACACCGTTCCTGGGTTAAAGGTTCCGGAGCGGCCCAGTGGGGGCTTGATCCGGATGCACTGAAAGGAAAAATGCCTCCGTATCTGCCCGATGTGCCGGAAGTACGCGAAGACCTTGCCGATTATTTCGGGCAGGTGATGGCTTTCGATATGGCCATTGGTGTTTTTGTGGATGAACTGAAACGAATCGGGGAATACGAAAATACGATTATTGCCGTTTCGGGTGATCACGGTGCCCCCGGTTTTCCGCAGGGAAAGTGTAACCTCTATGATTTCGGTTCCCGCGTGCCGCTGGTTTTTTCCGGTCCGGGGATCAAAGGAGGACGTCTGGTGGAAGACTTTGTTTCGCTGCCGGATCTGGCCCCGACGTTTCTGGAGGCCGGTAACGTGGAGGTTCCGGAAGTGATGACGGCGAAATCGCTGTGGCCGGTGCTGAAGTCGGAAAAATCGGGGAGGGTCGACCCGACGCGCACGCAGGTTTATATCGGCCGGGAACGGCATGTTCCGTCCGCCCGTGCGGGAAACCTGCCTTATCCGCAGCGCGCCATCCGTACCCGGGATTATCTGTTTATCATTAATTTTGAGCCTGGCCGCTATCCCATGGGCGATCCGGTTCGGCTGGATGGTGCAGAGGAGCCCACGGCCGGGGAGTTGGCTAAAAAGACCAAAGCAACGCTGGCCGATTGGGATGCCGGTCCGACGAAAGCCTGGATGGTGACGCACCGGGACGATCCGGCCTGTAAACCGTATTTCGAACGCTCCTTCGGTAAGCGTCCGCGTCTGGAACTCTATGATCTGAAAAAGGATCCGCACCAGATGAATAATGTGGCTCAGCAGCCTGAATACCGTGAAGTGATGGATAAGCTGGAGAAAAAGCTGATGACCGAACTCCGGGCAACCGGTGATCCGCGCGTAATTGATGGCGGCCGTTATTTTGAAAAACAGGAAAAGTTTGCTGAGGCCTATAGAAACGTGATGAAGAATAAGTAGATCCAGGAAGCCGGTTATACCGCGTTCTGTTTTCAGCAACATTTCCAGGCATTGGAAATGGGATCATTTTTGTGAAGAAGAGGTGCGACATGGCGTGTCGGTAAAATTCACAGATCGCGCCGTTATGATGGCTAAACGGCGGGGGCGTGAAAAAAGGCGGGTTCAAAGAACTCCTGATCTGCGGAAAGTCCTGAGCGGCCTGCGAATCAGCTAAGCGTTGCTGATGCCGCGCATCTCTGTTAATCTGCGTAGGTCGTGAGCAGAACGGTGATCTGGAGGGATAAATGGATACGGCGCTCAGAAAGCAGCTCGGGGTATTGGATGTTTATGCGATTTGCAGCGGGGCGATGATCAGTTCGGGGTTGTTTGTGCTTCCCGGCATTGCCGCCTCGAAAGCCGGACCATCTGTCATCTTTGCTTATCTGCTTTCCGGCCTTTTTCTGATTCCTTCAATGCTGTCCATGGCCGAGATGTCGACGGGGTTACCGAAGGCGGGGGGATCTTATTTTTTCGTGAGCCGCAGTCTGGGCGGTTTGTTCGGGACGATTGACGGCGTTGGGGTGTGGCTTGCTTTGATTCTGAAAACAGCGATAGCGCTGTTGGGTCTGGGAGCGTATCTTGCGGCCTACATTCAGCTGCCGATAACGCTGATTGCGGTGCTTTCCGGGTTGATTTTCATGGGGTTCAACGTGGTCGGAGCCAAGGAAACCACCCGTCTGCAGGTGCTGATGGTACTCGGTCTGCTGGCGATTCTCGTCTTTCTTGTTATTCAGGGGGCACCCGCAATCCGTGTAGAATTCTACACGCCGATGGCGCCCGACGGCTGGGAGAAACTCCTGCCGACGGCCGCCCTGGTTTTTATCAGTTACATCGGTGTGACCAAAGTCGCGAGCATGGCGGAAGAGGTGAAGAATCCGAATCGGAATCTTCCGCTGGGCATGTTTCTTTCGCTGATTTCCATTCTTTTGCTCTACGGAGCTGTCGTTACCGTTGTGGTGGGTATTGTGCCCGCCGAATTGCTCCACAACAGTCTAACCCCGCTGAGCGATGCCGCCGATATTGCAGTCGGGTCATTTGGAAAAACTCTGGTGAGTATTGCGGCGGTGTTGGCTTTTGCCACAACGGCTAATGCGGGCATTATGTCGGCCAGCCGTTATCTGCTGGCCATGAGCCGGGACCGGGTCATTCCGGAGTGTATGTCCGGATTTTCCCGGTTTAAGACGCCGATCAACGCCATTTTGCTTACATCGGCCGTCATTCTGGCTGTTGTGGCGGTGACCGGGCTCGAACGTATTGCCAAACTGGCCAGCACGTTTCAGCTTCTGGTCTTTGCGTTTGTAAACATTGCAGTCATCGTGATGCGCGAAAGCGGAATCAAAAGCTATGATCCCGGTTTCCGGAGTCCGCTTTATCCCTGGGTACAGGTGACCGGGATTCTGATTTCTGTTGTTCTGATTCCGGAAATGGGATTGCTCGCCTCCATTTTTGCCCTGGGGCTTATGGCCATCGGGGTGGTCTGGCATAATTTTTACGTAAAACCGCGGGTCGAACCGCGCGTCGGGGCTGTGGCAAAAATGGCGGAACGGCTGGGTGAACGGCTGCTCGAACGCGATGCTGATGCCATGGGGCTGCGTACGGAACTTCGGCAGATCATGAAAGAGCGCGGACTGCGGAACGATGACCCTTATCTGGAGCTGGTGCAGCAGGCCGGGTTTATGGATCTTACGGAACCCATTGACTCTGAAGCGATTCTCCGTCGGGGGGCGGCCATGCTCTCTGACCGTAGCGGTATTTCGCGTGATCTCATTTTCGGGGCCATGCTGGAGCGCAACCGGCTCGGAGAAACGCCGGCGGATGCCGGGGTGGCCCTTCCGCATTTGTTATTAAACGATGTGGACAGTTTTCATATGGTGGCGGTCCGCAGTTTCCAAGGGTTGGAATTTCCCGGGGCGTCCCAGCCCATCCATGCTGTTTTCATGTTGCTGGGTTCCCGTAAGGATCCGACCCAGCATCTGCGTTTTCTGGCTGAAATTGCCCGTCGTGCGGAAAGTCCGGAGTTCATTCCGAGGTGGCTCGCAGCTGCAGATGTCTCCGCGCTGACCGGTCTGCTGCTCAGCGATGAATCGTAGTATTGAATGAAGATGAGCGCCTTCGGGAAGCCGTCCCGGTCGCCGTCCGCAATATAATGCTTCTGCTGAAAGCCTCTCATTCTCTGCGGGGAGGTGCAGTGTGACAAAAAACCGTATAACAAAAGCGATTTGTTCAATATTCTTTTAGTCGGAAAGCGCATACCTTATCGGTTGAATTTGTAAAAAAGGATGCTGGGATGATGAAGTTATATTTGATTTTGGGTGTGGTTGCGGTGGTCAGTCTGTCGGGCCGGGCGGAACAGCCGGTTTATTCGACGGCGGGTTTTTATGCGGTTGAAGGCACTCCGCGTTCGGTGCAGAACTTTAATCCGGGCTGGCGGTTTCATAAGGGCGATGTGAAAGGGGCCGAAGCCGTTGACTTTGATGATCAGGAATGGGAGGCGGCGAATCTGCCGCACGGCCTGGAGATTACCGGGGAAAATGCCAGCGGCGGCCGGAATTATCAGGGTAAAGCGTGGTACCGCAAAAAATTTGATGTGAGCAAACGTTCCAAACATGGGAAGGTTTATCTCTATTTTGAAGCGGTGATGGGAGAGGCGCAGGTCTGGGTGAACGGGCAGCATGTGGCGGAGCATTTCGGGGGCTACCTTCCGTTTGCCATTGATATTACCGAGTGGGCTAAACCGGCCGGCAACGTGGTGGCGGTGATGGCCGATAATTCGGACAGCACACTTTATCCGCCGGGGAAAAAACAAAGCGGTCTCGATTTTTCATATCATGGTGGAATTTATCGCGATACGTATCTGATCCAGACGAGTCCGGTGCATGTGACACTGCGTGAACTGAGCGATACGGTGGCCGGCGGCGGGGTTTTTCCGGCTACCCTGTCGGTGACCGGGAATGATGCAGAGATTGAGGTTCGGACCGAAGTGATTAATGAAAGCTCCCGGCCGCTTGATATTGAAGTGTGCAATTTCCTGGAGGATTCCGAGGGCCGTCGTGTGGCAGAACTCAGACAGTCGCTGAGGCTGAAGGGCGGCGAGACCCGGCAGCTTGCAAAGCAGGCTTCGCTGAACGATGTGAAACTTTGGCATCCGGATGATCCGAATCTGCATTTTGTCCGTACAGAAATCCGTGTGGGCGGTCAGGTCGTTGATGGCTTGAAAACCCGTTTCGGTGTTCGGAAATTTGAAATGAAGCCCGATGGATTTTATGTGAACGGAAAGCCGTTCGGTCGGAAAATTGTCGGAGCAAACCGGCATCAGGATTATAATTACGTGGGGAATGCGCTGCCCAATTCCGGACAGTGGCGCGATGCGCTGCTGCTGCGGCGCGGGGGCTGTTCGGTGATTCGCGCGGCGCATTATCCGATGGATCCGGCATTTTATGATGCGTGCGATTATTACGGTATTCTGACAACGACGGCCAACCCGGGCTGGCACTTCTTTAATTTTAAGCAGAAAATTTTTGAAGAGCGTCTGTTTGAGGATACGCGCCAGCTGGTGCGCCGAGACCGGAATGTGGCTTCGATGCTGCTGTGGGAAACGTGTATCAATGAATTTCCGCAGCAGCCGGACTATGCCATGAATACGATGCATAAAATTACTCATGCGGAGTATCCTTTCCCGAGCGTTTTCACTGTGGCGGACCACCATGAAGCGGAAAAGGGCGGATTTGATTTCCATTACAACTGTGACGGTAAAGACCATAATTCGTTTCATCGGGAATATGGGGACGGCGGCGAGGTGGATAACTGGTATTCACAGAATGCCCGGCAGCGCATTAAACGCGAGTGGGGCGAAAATGCCATGGTGCGTCAGTCGCGTATTCAGGAGGTTGCGCTGGCACACACATTCGGCTCCCTTCCGGCCAAGATCGGCGGAACCATGTGGGCGGGAATCGATCATCAGCGCGGGTATCATCCTGATCCGTTCCGCGGCGGGCATCTGGACGGCTTCCGTATTCCGCGCTACACCCACTATCTCTATATGAGTCAGTATGATCCGGATTATAACATTCCGCATCTTGGAGAACAGCCGATGATCAAAATTGCCCATGAGCACACGCAGGTGTCGGGGGCCGATGTGGTGATTTACAGCAATTGTGATGAAGTGCGGCTGACCATCTGCGGGGAAGATAAAGGTACACGGCAACCGGAACGTTCAGGAGCCTTGAAAGATCTGCCGCATCCGCCGTTTGTTTTTGAAAATGCGTATGACTGGCAGGTGGTTAAAAAACATCGCGACGGGGCATCAAAATTCAAGGATGTGGATATCGTGGCCGAAGGGCTGATTGATGGCCGGGTGGTGGTGACACAGGTGGTACCCTATGCCCAGCGCACAACGGGGATTGCTCTGAGCCTTGACGGTGTCGGGGTTGATCTGGTCGCCGATGGTTCCGATTTTATTCCGGTACGTGCAACGGTGGTGGATCAGTATGGTTCGCCAAAGGTGCTGGCATCGGAATATATTCACTTCGTCGTGGAAGGCGAAGGTGAAATCATAGGGGATTCCACGACATACGCAAATCCGAAGAAGACGGAGTTCGGGGTGGCAACGGCACTCATTCGGTCCACTGTGAAACCGGGTAAGATTACGGTAAAGGCTTATTCCAAAGGCCTGGAGCCGGCCGAGATGACTTTTGAATCAAGGCCTGCGGAACTTCCGATGGCCTTTGATCAGGTGTATACTGCGGCATCAAAAAAACCGAAATCCGGCAATGCACTGATTATTACGGCGGGCGCTTCGGATCTTCCGGCCGATGTAAAGGAGCTGCAGAAACGGGTGCAGAAACTCGAGCTTGAAGCCGTCGGCAAAGACCAGACCATTATGGAGCTGCAAAGCCAGATTGGCCGAAAGGGCGAGTAGCGGTTTTTAATGCCGTTTGATGTCGCTAAGATGGCGTTTATTGTCAAGTTCTTGGCGTGAAAGCGTCTATGTAGGGGTGCCTGGTTTCTCTATTTTTACACAAGTGTCTGTAACATTTATGGTTACGACTTGTGTAAAAAAGGAGAAAAAATGAAGAGTTGGATTATAGCAACGGTATTGTCGGTCGCAATCAGTACGCAGGCTGAGTTGATCATCGGTGATCTGGAGGCTGATTACACGATCGGAAGTATGGCGACCGGATGGTGGTATGGCTGGAATGCCACGGGAGTTTCTCTTACAGATGGTTCTGGCATGCTGAACGACGGAAGTTTTACGGCGCTTGTGTCTTCGGGAAAAAGCTTTGTGGCTGATGTCACTGCCGGAACGGCAAATTACACCAATGCATTAAATTCGGCTCAGGAAGCCAATACGCAGTTGAAGATGAATGGTACTGCTGACGGAACGGTTACGTGGTGCATTGGAGGTAACGATGCTGTCGTTGATTCCGGCACGGGATCTACAGACGGTTTAGACCATTATTTGATCATGCAGTATACCGTTCAGACCGGAGAGGGTAATCTGGCGTGGGCAACAGACTATGAAACCCGTCTGTCTGGATCGATGGGAGGAGACGACCGGGTTATTCAGGTTTTTAAAAACGGCACGCTGGTCACTTCCGGCATTCACGGTAATGCGATCGGGACTCAAAGTCTTGGGCTGTTGGCCGACGGAGATGTGATTACCTTTGCGGTCAATGGGGATGCTGATGAGAGTAGAAATTCAAACCGCTGGTATCCAACGGCCCAAATTGTAGCGATTCCGGAGCCGGCTACGTTGGGTTTGGTTGCTGCCTGCGGAGCCGGAATTCTGTTTATCCGCAGACGATTCATGCTTTAAGGGTTCGGTTGAACTGACCTTTTGGCATTTTCGGTATCAACGGTGTGCGGTTCGATCCTGTTTTCCGCGCACCGTTTTTTTTATGGACGATTTGTCGTGTGTGCCGGAAAAAGGATCTTATTCAGAGGTTAGCGAAATTGTTTGCGGTAAGCCGATGGGGAGATCCCGGTGGCATTACGAAAGGCATGAGAAAGATAGTTATAACTGGAATAGCCGCAGGCTTCGGCAATATCGGCCATGGGCAGGTCCGTTTCTGCAAGCAGTTCTTTTGCCCGGTTCATACGGAGACGGCGAATCTCATTATTCGGCGTGTGTTTGAAGACTTCTGAAAAGCGCCGTTCGAGTGAGCGTCGGCTCATGGGGACGACCTTGAGAATGTCGTTCATGGTAATCGGTTCGAAGGCATGTTTCTTGATGAACTGCATGGCTTTCACGAGACGGGGATCTTTCACCGCCAGCGTATCGGTGGAAAGCCGTTCAACAATACTTGGCGGCGGAATATAAAATGTTTCGGGTTTCATGGGTTCGCCGAGCATGAGCCGGTGAAGCTTTTCTGCGGCGCGATACCCGATTTGTTCGGTTGGTGAAATAATGCCGGAAAGCGGCGGAAAGCAGGAGTGACAGCCAATCTGGTCATCATTGCTGGCCAAAATGGCGATATCGTGCGGCACAGAAATTCCGAGGTCATTGCACAGGTTCACAATCCGGGAGGTTCCATTGATTCCCAGGCATAAAAGGCCGGCAGGTTTGGGCAGCTGCTGTAACCACGCGCAGAGTTTCGGCTGGGCGTCCGTCCAGTTTGGTGTGATTTCGAAAAAATGACAGGGCATGTTGTGGTTGCTTAAGGCCTGTTTGAATGAATTGATATAGTGAAGATTGGTTGGTTTTTGGATGGAGCCGACCAGTGCAATTGTTCTGAATCCTTTTTCAATGAAGAATTCTGCGGCCATTTCGGTTCCGGCTTTATCGTCGGTCAGAAAACTTGGAGCAGGAAGATTGGGGAGGGGATTGTCGTCGACGTTAACATAGGGAATGCCGTGTTCCGTCAGTTCTTTTGCGAGCGTTTCGGATGAGACCCGGGCAATAACACCGTCGCCTTCCCAGTTTTCAGGGAGATGATTAAACTGATTGGGGGCATCCCGTCTGATCCAGACCTTCCAGGGGCCGACTTCCTGGGCATATGCCAGAATTCCGTTCATGATATTCCGTCCCCAATCCAGCTTGGCATTCAGGAGGATGGCGACGTTTAGGATCCGGGATTCTGTTTTCATAGGCATAATTTCTCATATCGCGGATGGGCTTGGCGAGTTTTATCATATTCCTGACATGTTGCCTCTTGTATGACGGGTTGTGCTGCTTTGCATTACTTCATCCGGAAAAGGGGCTCGTTTTTCGGTTACATGGACGGTCTGGAGCCGGTATTCCGGACATTGGAAGAGCAGAAATCATTTAAGGAGGAGGAAAGATGCAAACAATAGGGTCTTTTTTCCGGATGATTTTTACGCGGGGTTTCCGTTTAAAAGCCGGGAACGGGATTTTCTGTTCCGGGATTGGCGGTTCTGCATATATTTTCGGCGTGCCGGCATCTTTCTCCTTTTGTGACAGGGAGGGAGCATAAAATGTTTAAGCGGGGATGTTCCGATGCCATGCGGCATCTTGATACGGGGCGGCGGAATGGAAAACGGTGCTCAAGGTGGTGTTGGCATTGGGGGATGTCGGAATACGGTTGCGAATTCTGTTTTAAAGATGGGTTCATCCGGAAAATACGCTTAAACAAAATGAAAAATATAATCTGGAGTTTGGCTAATGAGGCGGATCTTTATATCTATTCTGTTTTTTCTTACGGGCGCGGCGGGCTTTGCGGCACCTGTTAATGTCGTATTGCTCGGGGGGCAGTCAAATATGGCGGGTCGGGGTGAATTTTCCGAACTGGATAAAACGGTGAAGGAAAGGGTGAATGCTGTTGCGGACCGGGTGTATGTCAGTTCTCAGGGCCGGGAACCTCAAAAACTTTCCTGGTTTGATGCGGGAAAGCGTTGCCAGACGTTTGGTCCTGAATTGTTGATTGGGGTGACGCTTGCGGAGAACAGTCCCGAAGCGGAGTTTCTAATGGTCAAAACGGCTCTCGGCGGCACATCCCTGCATGGAGCGTGGAGCCCGGACTGGACGGCGGAGAAAGCAAAGGCATCCGAAAAAGGTGAAAAACGGCAGAATACAAAGCTTTTTCAGGAGCACATGCGGTCTATTCGTAAAAACCTCCAGGCTTTGGAAGAGGCAGGGAAGTCATATGAAATCATGGGTATGTGCTGGATGCAGGGGGAGAAGGATTCGCGACTGGAGCTTTCGGCTCTGCATTATGAGGAAAATCTGAAGCGTTTAATTGCGGCCTATCGCAACGAACTGGGACAGCCTGATATGCCGTTTGTCATTGGTCAGATCAATTGTCCGGTGCGTGGAAAAAATGATTTTCCGCTAGGACCGGAAACGGTGCGGAGGGCGATGGCCAGCGTGGCCGCAGAAGTTCCCGGAACCCGAATGGTGGCGACATCCACCGAACCGTCATGGGCGGATTTTCCAAAAAAGGGCGATCAGGTACATTATAATGCGGAAGGCCAGCGTCGGCTTGGAATTACGTTTGCTGAAGAGCTGATGGATTTAAATTCAGGCCGGAAGGTTCCATAAAAGCGGTTTCCGCTTAATTGCCCGAGTTGTTTCGGTCCGTGCTTCAGGGAGCATTTGAAAAGGTATCTTGCGGGAATCTGGATTCGTGCGGTCCGGATCTGGCTGTGACAAAATAATGTATAAACTCTGCTTGTTTCCTGCTATCGGGGGAGTTGAATTCCGTATAAATTGTCGGAATAACTTGGAAATTTGGGCTGAAGACCGTAACGGGCTCTGATTCCAGAGCGGGAAGCCGGTGTTCAGCTTCTGAGCCGGCGTATGCTTGAAACTGGAGCGTGCAGTTGCCGGCTAAGACCAGACCATGATGGAATTCCTAAGCCCTTGAGGTGTAAATAATGATGAATCGGATTGTACTTCTTTTTCTTTGCCTGCCGCTGCTGACCTGCGCGCAGCGCGTTTCACTGAATCTTGGAACCGGGTGGATGTTCGGTAAGGACGCTCAGGATAATGCCGCGATACCGTCGGACGATGATTTGGTCTGGGAGGAGGTAACCGTTCCGCACACCTGGAATACCGACCTGATCCAAAACCAGATCAACAGCGAACACTATCAGGGAGTCGGCTGGTATCGCCGAAGCTTGCCTGTTCAGCCGGACATGCGGGGGAAACGTCTGTTCCTGCGGTTTGAGGGAGCGTTGGCGTCAGCCGATGTTTTTCTTAACGATAAAAAGGTCGGCCGGCACGAGGGCGGTTATACGGCATTCTGCTTTGAGGTGACCGATCTGATCAACTGGAATGGTGAAAATACGCTGATGGTGAAGGTGAATAATGCTGATAATCCGAACATTGTTCCGGATGGAAGCAGGCTTTTTACCCGTTTTGGCGGCATCTACCGTCCGGTTGCTTTGCTGGTGACTGATCCGACCTGTATTACGCCGCTTGATTATGCATCGCCTGGTGTTTTTATCCGGCAGGACAGTGTTTCTGAAAAGTGTGCAGAGCTGACGGTTACAGCAAAACTCTCAAATGCACTCAAGACAGATGCTGCGATGGAAGTGTCTGTTCAGGTGATTGATGCCGTCGGAAAAGTGGTTGCCCGGGCGGTTGATCATGTGCGGGTAGGTGCGGGGGAAACTGTTCCCATGGTTCGGAATCTGACCATAGAATCACCAATTCTCTGGGGGGGACGTGAAAATCCTTATCTTTATACGGTCGATGTGGAGGTCCGTCGCGGTGGAATAGCTGTGGATAAAGTTACGCAGCCGCTCGGGTTGCGTTTTTTCCACGTCGATGCCTCGACCGGATTTTTTCTGAATGGAAAACCATACAGAATGTACGGCGTCAGCCGGCATCAGGACTGGGAACATGAAGGCTCGGCGCTGACTTTCAAGCATCATCAGCACGACGTGGCGGAGATGATGGAGATCGGCGCCACAACCGTTCGTCTGGCCCACTATCCGCAGGCTGCGGATATGTATAACCTGTGCGACACCAATGGCCTGATTGTCTGGGCCGAAATTCCTGTGGTGCAGGGCGTGAATGTTAAAAGGTATGCCGGTGCATTTGAAAATGCGAAGCAGCAGCTGGTGGAAATGATCCGCCAGAATTACAACAACCCGTCGATCTTTTTCTGGGGGCTTTATAATGAGTGCTGGATTGATGCCGACAAGGTGCAGATTCTGCACGATTTGGCAAAGGCGGAGGATCCGGGCCGTTTGACCACGGCGGGCAGCAACCAGAAACTGTCCGAAAAACATCACATCACTGACGTCGTGTGCTGGAACAAATATCCAAGATGGTATGGTGGGTTTGATTTGGAGAAATGGGCGGACGATTTGCATAAAACTCATCCGGATCTGAAGGTCGGGATCAGCGAATACGGTGCCGGCGGCTGTATTGATCAGCACCAGATTCCGCCGAAAAAGCCAAATCCGACCAAAGGACGCTTTTTCCCGGAAGAGTATATGAACCAGATTCATGAGGAAGTCTGGCCGATGCTCGAGGAACGTGAATTTTTCTGGGGAACCTATCTCTGGAATCTGTTCGATTTTTCCTGGCCGGGCGTCACCCGCGGTTCACGGATCAACCTGAATAACAAAGGGCTGATTACTTACGACCGTCAGACGCGTAAGGATCCCTTCTATTACTACAAAGCCAACTGGTCTGACGAACCGGTACTTTATATAACCAGCCGGCGGTTCATAGAGCGGAGCAATCCGCAGACGCCGGTGAAGGTATATTCCAACTGCGGGAAAATTGAACTGACGCTGAACGGAAAAACATATCCGGCCCCGAAAAGTTCATACGGAGTAACGGTCTG
The DNA here is from genome assembly GCF_034531395.1 of Pontiella agarivorans. NCBI lineage: Bacteria > Pseudomonadati > Kiritimatiellota > Kiritimatiellia > Kiritimatiellales > Pontiellaceae > Pontiella > Pontiella agarivorans. The sequence continues at coordinate 364,106 of NZ_JARVCO010000010.1, forward strand.
GCCGAATCTGACGCTGGTCGAAGGAGAAAATCGGGTTGAAGTTAAGGGGATCAAAGACGGGCAGATTGTAAAAGATGCCTGCGTATGGATTCTTAATACAAGTGCCTCTGCTGTTCCCGGGGAGAAAACGCAGACTGTCGAGGAGCGTTCCGTGGATGTGTCGGCCTTTACTGTGTCCAGTGAGCAGAAACACAAAGGCCATGTGGCAAAAAATGCATTCGATAACCATTCGGACACTTTCTGGTGCGCTGCTCAAGAACGTGTTCCGCAGTGGATTGTAATGGACCTGCTGCAGGAAACCGATATCGGCGGTATCTCGATTCTGTGGGGCCGGAAAGGTCGGTATGAATATACCGTGCAGGTTTCTCAAGATGGTCAGAACTGGAAGACGGTGGTAACGAATTCGAAAAAAGGGCAGAAGAAAAATCATCAGTTCACTGCGCTGGCCCGTTTTGTCCGAATCCACTGCACTCAGACTCCGCCCGGCAGCCCGGTGGCGATTCGTGAAATCAATGTGTTGACCCGGTGAGCCCCTCATCGAGTGCATGCTGAAAATCCGGATCCGGATATCGGGAAGACAGTATAGAAGACGAAACCAGATTATTTGTCTTTGTATACAAGGGGGAGACGGTATTTTGTGCCCGTCTTCCGCCTCTGTATTTCCATCGCCATTTTCCGTCTTTTAAACAAAGCGGATGAAACCCTGCGGGGTCTTATGTTCTCTGGCGGAAAGGGTGGAAAAAAAACAAGGGTCTGCTTTTCAGCAGACCCTTTAAAACGTTATTTCAAATCAATGGCGAGGATGACGGGACTCGAACCCGCAACCTCCAGCGTGACAGGCTGGCGCTCTAACCAATTGAGCTACACCCCCGTTGAAAGAGCGGATATAGTATCCATTTCGTTCATTCGCGCAAGTGGAAATATTCACTTTTTTTTCAAAGCATGCGTAACTCCTTGGAAACGGCGGTTTACGGCGGATTTTTTCACGGTTAAAGCGGTATGGATATGGTTCGTTTCCGCCTGAGTGGTGGCTATTCCAAAAAAATGTTTCCCTGTTTCACCGCTTTCATTTTTCAAAGGGGCTATCTACAGTAAGTCGTAATAAGAGGTTAGGCACAGGTTCTGCTGTTTACTGATATTTTATTGCAGGAGCCGAGGACAGGGAGGAGTCCGTAGATCGACATGGAATCATTGGTTAAATATTTAGTGGTTATTTTGGTGAGTCTGGTGTCTTCGTGGATACTGGTTCCGTGGGTGAAAAAGCTGGCCCCTGCGCTGAAGATGGTGGATGAGCCGGATGAGCGCCGGATTCATAAGGTGCCGATTCCGCGGTGCGGAGGCATTGCGGTTTTTATTGCCACCCATCTGGCGTTGCTCGTGGTCTATTTCGGGCCTTGGCGAAATCTTGCCGGATCCACTCAGCTCAAGGAATGGATTTTTATTCTCGCGGGGTCGACGCTGCTGTTGCTGGTTGGAATTTTTGATGACCGGTTTGACATGCGGGCCTGGTTTAAGCTGCTGGGGCAGCTGGGTGTCGCGTTGCTGATGTATTTGGGCGGATTTTCATTTGAAGCCTTTTTGGGGATGGAGCTGCCGTGGGTTATCAATCTGGGCGCGACGTTATTCTGGTTTGCACTGCTGATTAATGCATTCAATCTGATTGACGGAATGGATGGGGCCTGTGCGGGACTGGGGATGATTGCCAGCGCGGGGCTTGCCGGTATGCTGCTTTCGCTGCGTCAGCCTGCGGATGCGCTGGTGCTGGTTGCGCTCGCGGGAGCGTGCCTTGGATTCCTTCGGTATAATTTTAATCCGGCTTCGATTTTTCTGGGGGACTGCGGAAGTATGTTTATCGGCTTCATGCTGGCCGCAGTGTCGCTGAAAGCCAATGTGCAGCAGCAGATGGTGGTGGCACTTGTTGTGCCGTTGCTTGCCGTCGGTGTTCCGGCATTTGATGTCATTCTCGCGGTGTGGCGGCGTATCGGCCGGAAGTTGGTTTCCATGATCCGGAATGATGAAGTGGCGACTAAGGTTTTTGGTCCGGATCTGGATCATATTCACCATAAACTGATGCGCAGCGGCATGACGCAGAGGAAAGCGGCCATTGCCCTCTATGGTGCGGCTATTTTCATTTGTCTGATCGCTCTTGGTATGACGGCGATGAACGATAACCGGACAGCATTGCTGATGGTGGGCATGATTGTTGTTCTCCACGTGGTAGTTCGCCGAATTGCCCAGATTGAATTGTGGACTACGACGCAGGTAGTGCTGCAGGGGGTCAGACGTCCGCGTAATCTGGTGGGTATGCTGGTGGCAGTTGGATGGGATATTATCTGTCTGCTGTTTGCCACCTACTTTGTTTTCGGCCTGGTGCTGCAACGCTCTTTTTCCATGCTGCATCTGGCGGTCTGTGTGACGATTCCATTTGCTACGCTCTTTTTCTATAATATCTACCGGGTCGTCTGGACCCGGTCCCGAAACTCGCAGCTTCTGGTTCTTTTTCTGCAGTTACTGGCCGGCGAAGCGCTGGCCTATGTGGCTTTGCTGTGGGCTTCGGATTTGAGCAGTCAGGAGCTGGCGCTGGGGCTCACATTGCATATGATTATTTCTTCTACGGGCATTGTCGGCATGCGGTCTTCACTCCGTATTGCGCGTGATATGAATGCCTGGCTGCGGTGTTCGGTGGGATCTGACAAGGATGTGAAAACACTGATGCTCGGGGCAGGGGAGAATGCGATTCTTTTTCTGCGTCAGGCAACGTTTGAGGATCAGCAGAAGGCTCCTCGTAAAATTGTCGGTATGATTGACGATAATCCGGCGCTGTATCACAAGTCGGTTTTCGGGTATCCGGTGCTGGGAAGTTTTGAAGAACTCGAGTCGGTGATTCAAGAGCAGGGAGTCAACGAGCTTATTTTTACGCATTACTACGATGATGAGTTGCGCGCAAGAATTCTGGCGCTAAAAACGAAATATGATCTTCATATCCGTGATTTTATTTTTGTTCTTCGGGATTTGGCGGAGGATGGGAGCAGCCGGGGAATTCTCAAAGCGTACTCTGTCACTGAAACCGATCCGACCAAGACGGTGAGTATCAATCCGGAAAAAGCGGAAACTGCTCCGCAGGAGCAGCCCCGTCCGGTCAGCGAATAAGATTCCCTTATTCGCGAATCTGTCCGTCGCCTTCGATCACATATTTATAGGTCGTCAGCTCTTCAAGCCCCATCGGTCCGCGGGCATGGAGCTTGTCTGTGCTCACTCCGATTTCGGCGCCCATACCGAACTCCGCGCCGTCGGTGAAACGGGTTGAAGCATTTACATATACGGTGGCGGAATCCACTTCGTTCAGGAACTGGACGGTGGCCTTTTCGTCTTCGGCCACAATGGCGTCCGAATGGCCGGAGCCGTACGTATTAATGTGTTCAATCGCCGCTTTGACATCGTCCACCACTTTAATGGAAAGGATCAGGTCGACATATTCCGTGCGCCAGTCCTCCTCTTTGGCCGGAATGGCGGTGCCGATTAACGATGTGGTCCGGCTGTCGCCCCGCATCTCAACACCGTTCTGGTCAAAAATTCCACCCATTTTCGGAAGGAATTCATCCGCAATATCTTGGTGGACGAGCAATGTTTCCATGGCATTGCAAACCCCGGGTCGCTGGCATTTTGCATTTTCAGCAATCCGGAGGGCCATTTCGAGATCGGCCGAGGCATCCACATAGGTGTGGCAGACGCCGGTGTAGTGTTTGATAACCGGAACGTGTGCCATTTTCATGACCGCCCGGATCAGGCCTTCGCCGCCGCGGGGAATAATCAGGTCGAGATAATCGGTCATCTGGCACATCACTTCCACAGCCGCGCGGTCGATGGTGGGAATCAGCTGGATGCAGTGTTCCGGCATGCCTTTGGATTCGCCGCCCTTCTGCATGGCTTTGGCGATAGCCAGATTAGAATGAATGGCTTCTTTTCCGCCACGGAGGATGACGGCATTCGAGGTTTTGAAGCAGAGTGCTGCCGCATCGCAGGTTACATTGGGGCGCGATTCAAAGATGATGCCGATAACGCCGATCGGGACGCGGCGTTTATGAATTTCCAGTCCGTTCGGGCGGTTCCAGGTGCTGATTTCCTCGCCGACAGGATCCTGCAGTACGGCGACATCGCGCAAGCCCTTAATCATGCTGTCAATGCGGGCATCCGTCAGCTCCAGTCGGTCGAGCATGGCATTGGTCAGTCCGGCTTTGCGTCCGGCTTCAAGATCCTTCTGGTTTTCCTGCTGGATCAGTGCACGCTGAGCGTCCAGCTCTTCGGCCATGGCTTCCAGAATCGCATTTTTTTTGCGCGTTGAAAGGCGGGCGAGTTCACGGCTAGCCGCTTTTGCCTTTGCACCGATTTCGAGTACCTGTTCTTTAATGTCCATGTTTTTGTTCCTTCCTAAAGAATCACCATATTATCGTGATGAACAACTTCACCGGATTTTCCGGCAGTTTTTCGCCCCTTTAAATCATCGATTTCATGACTCGGGAGTTCGACCAGTCCGCGAGCAACCGATTCGCCGCTCGGGGATTGAATATCAACCATTGCGCCCGTTTTGAAATTTCCTTTGACCGCTTTGATGCCTACCGGCAGCAGGCTTTTTCCTTTTCGGAGCGCATCAACAGCGCCGTCGTCGATTACCACACAGCCCTCTGCCCGGTTGAAGAACGCAATCCAGCTTTTTCGCTTGGACATGTTTCCAGCCTTTGGAAAAAGAAGCGTGCCTTCGTCCTGTCCCTGGAAAATATGGGCCAAAACGCCGGGCTTTCGTCCATCGGCAATGACCACGGGAATTCCGTTGTGCGCGGCAATCTGTGCGGATTTCAGTTTCGAAGCCATACCGCCGGTCGACAGATTGTCGGCTTTATCGGCCACCAGCGCGAGCACATCATCGTCGACCTCTTCAATATAAGAGACCCGCTCATCGCCGTTGCGCAATCCATCGGTCGTGCTCAGCAGGACAAGCGCATCGGCATCAATCAGAATCGAAACCAGAGCGGCCAGCACGTCGTTATCACCGAATTTAATCTCTTTCGTGGAGATGGTGTCGTTTTCGTTGATAATCGGAATAACCCGGTTTTTGATCAGATTGATCAGCGTATTTCGTGCATTCAGGTGGCGGGTACGGTGTTTCAGGGCATCGTGGGTGAGCAACACCTGTCCAACGTTCACGCCGTTGGCCTTAAAAAGTTCGTGGTAGGCACTGATTAATGAAATCTGTCCCACGGCTGCCGCCATCTGCAGGTCCGGAATATCCTTCGGGCGGCGGGCAAAATTCAGGGCATCGAGTCCCGCTCCGACGGCACCGGAGGAGACAAAGGCGAGTTCGCCGCCGTCATTCCGGATGGCGGAGAGCTCGTCCACCAGTGCCTTGAGCTGCTGATGGTCGGGACGTCCGGTCTGTTCCACCAGAACCTTGCTGCCCGCTTTCACCACAATCCGTTTTGCGTTTTTAAGGGCTTCTCTATGTTTTCGCTGCACCATGCTGAATCATCTGGGTTAATTAAGCCGTTGGTGCTATCACATCACATTGCGCTTGTCGAGTCGTCCATCGTTTCGTGCTTGTGCCGTTAATTCTGAACATGCACGATGATCGATTCGGAATTACAGGAGATTTATGATGAAACGTGTCGTTATTTTATGGGCTGTTGCCGCTCTGCTCAACGGGTGTGCCAGCAGAAATGCCGAAAAATATGAACCGACCTGGAAATCGCTGGCAAAACATGAGGCCGAACCGGAATGGCTGAAAGATGCCAAACTCGGCATTTATTTCCATTGGGGGCCGTATTCGGTTCCCGCCTATGGAAACGAATGGTATCCGCGCTGGATGCATTTTGAAAACCGGAATGAATATAAGCACCATCTCGCAACCTACGGAAAACCGTCTGAATTCGGTTATCACGATTTTGTGCCGCTGTTTACCGGTGAACATTTCGATGCTGCTGAATGGGCGGAGCTCTTCCGGAAAGCCGGCGCAAAATTTGCCGGCCCCGTGGCAGAGCATCACGACGGATTTTCGATGTGGGATTCAGAGATCACGCCCTGGAATGCGGCCGACAAAGGGCCGAAGCAGGATATTCTCGGCAATCTGTTTGCCGAACTTGAAAAGCGCGATATGAAAACCATTGCCACCTTCCACCATGCGCGGAATCTTCAGCGTTATTCCGATAAACCTGCTGAAAAAGGGTTTCAGGACAGCCATTATCCCTGGATTGAGGGTCAGCCGCCCACATCCGATGATCCTGAATTACGGCTGTTATACGGCAATGTGCCGGAAGAGGAGTGGAACGAAACCATCTGGCTCGGAAAACTCAAAGAAGTGATCGACCATTATCAGCCCGACATCATCTGGTTCGACAGCTGGCTAGACCGTATTCCGGAAACATACCGTCAGCGGTTTGCCGCTTATTATCTGAATCAGGCCGAAAAATGGAATAAAGACGTGGCGATCATCCGTAAACAGAATGATCTGCCGCTGACCTTCAGCATTAACGACCATGAAAAATCGCGTGAACCCAAAGCCCTCAAAGAGCTCTGGATGACCGACGACACGATCAGTACCGGCAGCTGGTGCTATACGCAGGACCTGAAAATTAAACCGCTCAGTATGGTGATTCATGCGGTTGTTGATACCGTGGCCAAAAACGGCGTCGTGCTGCTCAATATTTCACCGAAAGCCGATGGCACCATTCCGCAGGATCAGCGCGATGTGCTGCTGGGGCTCGGGGCATGGCTGAATAAAAACGGAGAAGCCATTTATTCCACCCGCCCGTGGATCAACGCCGCCGAGGGGCCGACCGCCGAGCCGGAAGGCGGATTTGCCGCCCGTAAAAAATTCATGGCGCTGAAGTACACGGAAAAGGATATCCGCTATACGGCTTCCAAAGACGGGAAAACGGTCTATGCCATCATCATGGGAATTCCAAAGGCGGGAAGCGAAGTGCTGTTTAAAACGTTTGCCGCTGAAAAAATCGCCGTGAAAAGGGTGAGTACCCTCAACGGCTCCGCCGTGGATTGGAGCATGACGGATAACGGTCTTTCAGTTAAGGCTGTCGCGACGGACGATACTGCGGCTACGGTGTATAAGGTGGAGCTTTAAATGAGAATTACGAGCGGGCTATTACGCAATCGTCGGTTTCAGGTGCCGGATCAGGAGGTCCGGCCGACCATGGAGGCGGTGCGCGAAGCGGTTTTTTCATCGCTGGGTTCCGTGGAAGGGCTGCATGTGCTGGATCTGTTTGCCGGTTCCGGAGCACTTGGGATGGAGGCCTGGAGCCGCGGGGCGGAATCGGTCACGTTTGTGGAGCAGCATTCCAGAGTCTGGAAAAACCTGCAGCGCAACCTTGAAGAACTGAGCCATCCGGATCTTGGAAAAACGAAGGTGTTTAAATCGGATGCCGTGCGCTGGCTGAGCCGGGCCGGCGAAGCGTTTGATGTTATTCTGGCTGATCCGCCGTATGATCTGCCCGACGCCATGGAAAATACCCTGGCCGGAATCGTTGCGCATTCGGTGTTGAAACCCGATGGCGTACTGGTGTACGAAATGCGGGCGAAGGGCGACCCTGTTGTTTCCACGGACTGGAAGCTGCTGCGGGATAAACGCTATGGCAAAACGCGCGTCCTTATTTTGAAACTGAACTCTGAGGATGCACGATGAACGAAGCTGCTCTTTGCGCGGGAACCTACGACCCCATTACCTACGGGCATCTCGATGTGATCGAACGCGCCGCCCGGATTTTTCCGCGTGTGGTCATTGCCGTGGCGCCGAGCCACGGAAAGAATCCGATTTTTACCGTGGAAGAGCGCATTGAGTTCGTCAAACAGTGTACCGCCCATCTTCCAGGTGTTGAAGTCGAAGTGTTCAAATGCCTGCTGGTTGATTTTGCCCGCAAAAAAAATGTCCGTGTTATGGTGCGCGGTTTGCGGGCATTTTCCGATTTTGAATATGAATTTCAGATGGCACTGATGAACCGGAAACTCGATTCTGAAATCGAGACGATTTTTCTGATGCCGAAACAGGACTATTCCTACGTCAGCTCCAGCAATGTCCGCACCGTGGCATCGCTCGGCGGGGACATCACGCAGTTTGTTCCGTCACCGGTTCAGGAAGCGCTTAAAAAGCGTTTCCTGAAGAAGTAAGTTTACCAGGTATACACTAAAGAGGCGTAGAAGAACCGGCCCGGCTCATTGACGATTGCCGGAGTGGAAGCCGCCCCGCTGATGACATCCCATTCATAGGAATTCGCCTTTGTGTAGGCCCGGTCGAACACATTATCCACACCGGCGTTCAAGGTGTACGATTTGAATCTGAATCCTGCGCGAAGGTTCATGATGTCCCATGCGGAAAGTTCCTGTTCCCCGGCATCGGTATCAATGTTTTCAGCAGCGGCGGAATGGACCCATTCAATGGTTCCGAACAGCCCGGTTGCTTCCTTGTTCCATAGATTATCTTTATCATAATTGAGGGCCAGTTTTCCTTTCAGAGGAGCGACCTGACCGAGATCCTTGTCGGTATTGTTATCGGGGAAGCTGTCTTTGCGGCCTATCTGGCAGGCGAGTCCGCCATCCACAGAAAATCCGTAAATGAGATCAACGCGGGGTTTGGTTTCCGGACTCTGGAAAATCGGTCTCGGAATGTTCGCAGCAGTGGTGGCGGCAACCCTGCTGATGACTATGGGACGCGGCAGCGCCGATGGCGTGCAGCGGCATATGGCCATAGGGCAACAGAACCAGCAGAAAAATATAAAGTCCTGCAAGGGAGGTGCGTGTCAATTGCCTGTATATGCTTATAATCACTATTGGATAGTGGGATTATTCCCCGTACCAATCAATGACAACATCCGGTTTTTCGGCAGAGCCTGAAGTTCCGCACATGGGCGGAGGCCAGGAACAGACCGCCGATGGTATTGATCCAGGCGATCGGCGGTACTCCATCGGTTACGGCGCGCGAACAGCTGCTGCAGGAGGCGCAAGAACTGTGGGTTGCATATTCGATAGCCGTTACGGCAATCATGATGCCGAGTCCGGTGAGACTGAGGGCGGCCGTCCATTTGTCTTTGTGTTTCCGGCAGCCCATAAAAATGGAAATGCTGGTGGTCGGAAGCACCAGCAGGAGCATCCAGAGGTGGAAGTGTTCGTGTGCAAACAGGCTGGCGGCAACAATGGGCAGCACGGCGAGAACGACGGGCATCAGCAGGCAGTGAATACCGCAGAGAACCGCCATACCGATGGCGAGCTGGTCAAGAAAGGTGGATACTTTTGGAGTAGTAGTCATCGTATTCAATCTATGGGAGTTCAGTTTTGGTGTTCAATCGGGAGCAGACGTCGATACACGCCCGATATAATGGAAACAAGAACAAATAAGAAACAACTGGCCATGCAGATGGTCTGGTTGGTGGGCAGGTCAAAATTGAACGAAACCACCATGCCGGTAAACGTTGCCAGCATGGCCAGCGCCGGAGCAATCAGCAGTACATGTGCAATTCGTTTGCTTGCCACCAGCGCCGCGGCGGGGCTGACCACCAGATAGCAGAAAATAAGCAGGGCACCCGCAATCTGCGAAGCGGCGGAAATAACCATGCCGAGCATCAGGAAATAGAGCGATTCCCAGATCCAGGTTTTAATGCCCAGAACCTTCGCGCCTTCCCGGTCCATAAAGCTGTACAGAGTCGGTCTCAGAATACAGATAAACAGAAGAAGTGCGGGGGTCAGAATCCCGAACAGGATCTTCAGTTCCTTGGCGGAGGCCAGAATCAGGTCGCCGTACAGTACCGCATTGATTTCCATCAGACCGGGCCCGCTTTTGGAAACCAGCAGAATGGTCAATGCCGTCGCCGCAATGAAGATGATACCCATCAGCGTATCGCGCGGAATCCGCTGATTTTCAAACGGGATGGCAAACAGACTGACCGCTCCGAGAACCAGCGCAAACGAACCTGCAATCGGCGGAATCCCCAGCAGGAACGAGGCAGCAACACCGCAGGCGGCCACTTCGGAAAGGGTAATGCCGATAAAAACAGCACGTTTCAGAATCACGAATACCCCGAGCAGTGCGCAGACGGCGGAAATCAGCAGTCCGGCGGTCAGCGCCTCGGGAAACTGGCAGTAGAGGCAGGACATGGCATCATGCATCGGCCGCACCTCCGTTGAGTTTGACGATTTCAGCCCGTCCCCGTCCAACCCGGCAGATGGTGTCGGTGAGGGTTCCGGCCAGTTCCAGATCATGATGGACCATGAGTACGGTTTTACCGTCGTTCTGATTCAGCTTCATCAGATGTTCCAGCACATCGTGTTCCGACTGCTCGTCCAGTTCAGAGGTCGGTTCATCCATAATGATAATGTCCGGCTGCCGGACCAGCGCGCGGGCAATGAGCACCTTCTGTTTCATGCCGCCGGAAAGTTCGCGGAACGTTTTCTGCATATGTTCCGCCATACCGAGTTCTTCGAGGGCATGGACCACTGCTTGCTTTTGCCGGGAGGTCAGCGGCCGGAACAGCCGGCGTTCTGCAGAGAGCCCCATCTCCACAATCTGCCGCACAGAGATGGGGTACAACGGGTCAATGACCCGGTGCTGCGGAACATAACCTGCCGGGGTCTGCCGGAACGGCGTGTCAATTTTGCCGCGCCGGATCGGAACAAGGCCGAGCATGGCACGAAGCAAGGAGGTCTTGCCCGATCCGTTGGGGCCGGTGAACGGCAGGAAAATGCCGCGCGGAATCTGAAGATTCACGCTATGCAGCACTTCCTGTCGTCCATAGGCAATACAGACGTCCGAGCAGGTTATGATCGGGTCATTCACTCAGGCTGCTCCGTAAGACGCTTCACGATCAGATCGATCAGCGCAATATAGTCATCCGCCTCCGGATCACTGCCGGTGAAGATAGGCGCCGTCACAACATGTGCACCGGTCTTTCCGGCCACTTTTTCGGCCGCCTTGGTGCTGTACCACGGTTCCTGCAGGATGATTTCAATATCATCGGCTTCCACCGTCTGAATAACGCGGGTCAGGTGCGCCGGGCTCGGCGGAACGCCGGGTTTGGGTTCCAGCTCGATGGCAATGTCGATGCCGAACCGCTCGCAGAAATAGATCCAGCTCTTATGGTAGGTCACAATGGACTTCCCTTTCATCGGTTCAAGTTTCTGCTTCCATCCGGTCATCTTTTCTTCGATTTTATCTGAAAAGGCCGCCGCATTTTTACGGTAGGTATCGGCATTTTCCGGATCGAGCAACGCGAGGCGTCCCGCAATATCGGCGGCCACATGCTTTGCATTCTCCGGATCGGTCAGATAGTGCGGGTTTCCTGCAGCATGGACATCACCCATGGCCCGGGTCAGCATGCCGGCATCCGGGATTTCCAGCTTATGGATGTGTTTCGATGCATCGAGATGACCCAGTTGGCCCGGCCGGATATCCCGGTTGCGGGAGCCGTTGATCACCGGCATTTCCCAGCCGATTTCCAGTTCCATGCCGGTACGGATCCACAGGTCCGCATTGCGGGCCATTATGATGTATTTCGGGCGCGCCTGCAGATGGTGCGGATCCTGATTGCCTGTGGCAATCGATTGCACCTTGATCAGGTCACCGCCGATGGTTTCGGCAATCGATCCCAGGTCGGATGTGGTGGTCACCACGTTCAGCTTGCCGAAACTGATCGCCGAAGCGGTCAGGGCGAGAAAAAGTATGCCTGTTTTTTTTAACATGATGATCTCCTAGAAGCTGTGAGCGCCGTGGGCACCGAGTGAGAAGGTCAGCTGTACAAAAGCTTCCCAGACGTTTTCCGTACCTTCATCGCCGAGATCATAGTCGCCGTTGTTCACCTGGAAACGGATCTGCGAAAATTCCGAAGGCCGGAAATCAACCATGGCCGAAGCCCGCCAGCTGTCGCCGAATTCCTCTTTGGCTTCACCCGGTTCCTGTTCTTCATTGGTTAAACCGACCTGATCCCAGCGCAGACCGGCGCGCCAGCGCGGAAGAAAACCATAGGTGCCCTGAATATAGTAGCCGTCCTGGGCACCGGTAAGTGCGCTGCCGATTGGAGCTCCGGCATCCGTGGAATCTTTCAGGTCCAGATCCTTGTCGCGATAGAAATATTCCGCCTGCACCACCGCATCGCCCTGTCCATAGGCTTTTCCGGAATTGTACTTATAGACGATGTCGCCCCCGAAAAACATGTTGTCGCCATCGTAGGCATATTCATCCGGTAGAGCCCCTTCTTCATGAACTTCCTGATGACTGCCGCTGGCGCCAAAGAGGCCGAACTGCAGTTCGCTGTTGTCGAACTGGAACGGAGCCAGTTTCACCCAGCCGACGCCGAGGCGCGGGCCGTCGTTTTCCGGCAGGTCAACGTTTTCGCCTTCTGCCTGAACATACATATTTTCATTGTCGCCCTGGAAAATCTCCGCACCGAACAGGAGATAGACCGGAGTCGGAGCGAGCCAGCTCACCTGTACCCCTTTGTCGTTCAGGCCGTGAGAGCCCAGCGTCAGCTCATAGATCAGCGGCTGATCGGTGAAGTCCCACTGGTGGGCATGCTGGGCATTAATATAGCCGAAGTTACTGAAAAACTTACCCGCTTTGGCCTGAAGCCCCCACGGCAGCCCGGTGGTTTCTGCCCAGGCTTCTTCGATTTCCGCCCCTTCTTCGGAAACAGCGGCAATGGCCTGTGCCCGGAAGTAATTATCGACTTCGGCATAGAAGCTCAGCTCAAGATGCCGCAGGTTGAATCCGTTTTCATAACCGTGGTCGTGATCGTGTTCATCCTCGCCGTGAGCATGCCCTCCGAATCCGGCGACTTCCTCCTTCATATGGGAAAGGCCTTCTGCGGAGTCTTCATTATAGTAGAACATGTCGATGGTCGCCGAGACGGCCGGATTGAAGGCACGCAGCGCGCCCGTTGAGTCATTAAAAGTGATTCCGGTTGCTTCCGCCGTGTCCTGGGCGGAAGCATTGAAAATAAGTAAAGTTCCCGCCACAACCATGGCGGAAGAGTTGAGATAATTCATGGGTTCTCCGTGTATTAAATTTAGACTGTAAACCTGCCGGGGCAGGGGAATAGCAAAGACTAAACCGTCATACACGGAGGGGCGCGCGCCTGATGCGGCTGCCGGGGTTGCTGATTGGTGAACGTATATTCAATCGCGAAGGACTCTATTAAAACAAAAAGCGGCTTCGGGATCGTGAAAATCGAGGGGAGCTCAACCGGGACGACGACCAGATGGCAGAGTCCGCAGTCATGGTGTTCGTGGGAATCATCCGCCGGAGTTTCCGAATGCGAGCAGCCCGAGCTGCAGGCGGATTCCAGAACATCATGATGGGCATGCAACGGCATATGCAGCCATGGCAGTAAAACCATGAGCAGCAGATAAGTCGTACTTAAAATGAGACGAATGTGGTTCACGGCGCGAAACAAACATGATTGTTTCAGTCAGGTCAAGCCGTTGGAGTACAAAAACGGTCTGGTTTTACGGCTCGTTTTTTCCGTAAAATCCCGGTTGCTTTCCCGAAATGAAGTGTGTAGCTTTCCCGACTTATTCCACGTGAGGAGAGGTGTCTGAGTGGTTTAAAGAGCACGCTTGGAAAGCGTGTGTGCGCTTTACGGTGCACCGGGAGTTCGAATCTCCCCCTCTCCGCCATTTTCCAGACCATCGGCCCGTGCCGACGGTCTTTTTTTTTGTACCTATGATTGAGGCCTGCTGCTGGTTCCGGTACATCTTACCTAACACAACAAGGAGATTCACGATGTCCGTAATGAAGTCGCTGCAAGCAGAAATAAGCCGGCTGGCCCGGAAAGAGATTAAAAAAGAGCTCGAACCGGTGAAGCGGGTCTGTGCAGCTCAGCGCGGGTATATTGCCGATCTGAGGCGTGAGATTGCCGCGTTGGAAAAGGAAGTTTCCCGATTACGCAAAATGACGGGTGCGCCTGAGCCGGTCAAGGTTGAGGAGTCGGAAAAGGGGTTCTGGATTTCCGGAAAAGGCGTGGTTTCGCTCCGTAAGAAACTCGCTTTAACTCAGGCAGAGCTGGCGCAGCTCGCCGGGGTAAGTGCCCAGTCGGTGGTGAAGTGGGAAAAGTATGAGGGCAAAATTCCGCTGCGGAAAAAAGAAACTGCGGTTCGACTGCAGGGGATTCGCGGAATGAGCAAAACCAAAGCCCGGGCTGAGCTGGAAAGGGAATAGCCCGGTTCAGATTGCGGGCGAATTCGTCCGGCGGAGCGCGGTAAACGCATACCGTTAATATGCGCCGCGCATAATTTCTGTACTTTTTGGGTTGCAAGGTGCGCCTTAAAAATACATCTTCTGCGCCTTCGTTCCATGAACGGAGATGCGGCGCAGAAATCAGCATCGGTGCATACCGGACAAATGCTGCCTTTCGGGGCCGGCGAAAGCGGGTGGTTCGACTCCCCCCATCTCGACCAGCGTTCCAAGGATTGGAACTGCGATACCGAAACCCGGGAAGGGACGGTGCGGAACGAAATATGCGAGCGTAGCTCAGTGGTAGAGCCCCACCTTGCCAAGGTGACTGTCGTGAGTTCGAATCTCATCGCTCGCTCCATTTTAAAACCCGGTTCGAAGCTTCGGACCGGGTTTTTTTATGCCCTTAAATCATGATTATAATGATCAATAATAAAATGATTTAAGCAAGATAAAATAATACTTGCATGAACAGCGGGTGAGCGTAACCTATCGGATGCTGATAGGAGATCTGTTCAGCAAAACAGGTTTAAGTTCTTAATCAGCACGGGAGGATTTATGAGCAGTGCCCTCTATTCCAGAGACTGCAAATCCGCAAGCCGATCGGCTTCCGCTTTTCCGGGGCTGGATTTCTCAGTCCTCTATTACATACCGCCTTGGGGAGAATTTATTATGCAGCTTAACCGGCGCATGACGCGCTGAGTCTGCCGTGCCTGCGCCATTTCGGGAGAAGAGAAATGAAAGCACATGACGCACATCCGGCAATCCGTTTATTTGTATTAACTGCGGTTCTTCCACTCGTGTTTATTCCAGTCCTTCAGGCGGTTCCGGACGAACCGATCATCACCAACGGTATAGCTTATTTCGAAGGGAACCAGTCCTGTGGCATGGTCTGGACCGCATCGACAGCCGTTCCATCCATTGTTGTCAGCAACCTGACCGCCGATATCACTCCGTCTAACGGTACGACGGGCATTATACTAGACGACAACAAGGAGTCTGTTGCGTTGTCGATGATGTATCACAGCAACGACTATATTATCCGCACCGAGGGAAATTCAGCCATGGGCATCATGGCGGACAGCGGTGCTCCTCAGGGAACGGATCGGGGAACTGCGTCTGGAGGAAATGATGGAGTCTCAGGCGGCACGGGTGGTAGCGCTGACAAGGTGTCTGCATTCATCATAGGAGCGATTCAAACTGCCGGAACGAATTCTCTCGGAGTTCTGGGCATGAGTACAGGGGGTCGAGGTGGCAAAGGAGGTAATGGAGGTGAGGGGTTCTTGGATGATGGCGCGGGCGGCAACGGCGGCACCGGCGGGAATGGAGGTTCTGTCATCATTACCGGACAGATTGCCGTTGCAACATCAGGGAGCATTTCTCATGGAATCATGGGCCTGAGTCAGGGGGGGGATGGTGGAAGCGGCGGGCATGGATATGAAGACGCTGGAGGTAAAGGCGGAACCGGGGGTGTGGGCGGCATGGTTTCAATTATTGGGGGTGGCCTCATAGAGACCTCAGGTGATGGTGCAAGTGGAATCTACGCACGCAGTGCCGGCGGCCAAGGAGGGAAAGGTGAACAGGGTCATGGGAATGCCGATGGCGGGAATGGCGGATATGGCGGTCATGCGGGTTCCGTGGTAGTTACCAGCACATGGAATATTGCCACATCCGGTGCCGGTTCCAGCGGTATTATGGCTATAAGCTCAGGAGGGGCTGGAGGTCGCGGTGAATCCAATGGAAGTGATGTTGGGTATCACGCTGGTCGCGGCGGAACCGGAGGGAACGCCGGATCTGTTTGGGTAACCGGCAGTGGCACTATTGAAACAAGAGGAACCCACTCAAGCGGTATCAATGCGCTTAGCGCAGGGGGCTCGGGAGGAAGGGGAAGTGCTGGATTTCAATCCGGTGATGGAGGAAGAGGGGGTGCGGGAGGTGCCGGTGGCACGGTCACCGTAAACGGAAGTTGGACCATTGATACAGTTTCATCCGGTTCGCATGGAATATCAGCTGGCAGTTTGGGCGGCGATGGAAATGACGGAGGGAATGGTAAGTCCGATTCGGCAGATGATGGCAATGGGGGTTCTGGAGGTACTGGTGCCAATGCGGGGGATGCAGCGGTTTCAGGAAATACTGAAATAAGAACCCAGGGCGATGGTGCTTTCGGTGTTTTAGTGAAGAGCGTTGGTGGTCGTGGAGGAAATGCCGGAGAAGCATATGAAGACTCTGGCGGCCGAGGCGGAAACGGAGGACAGGGCGGTTCTTCTTTTTTCAGCGGTTCCGGCAGTATCGAAACTGCGGGTAATGGGGCCTATGGTATTTATGCATTGAGTTCCGGCGGACTGGGCGGACGTGGCGGTGAAGGCCATGGGAATGCCCATGGCGGAGATGGAGGCCATGGAGGTAGTGCAGGTAACGTAGTGATGACCAGTAACTGCCATATTGCGACAGCTGGATCTAACTCTACTTGCATACTTGCCGAGAGCATAGGAGGAGCCGGAGGGAGTGGGCATAGCAACGGAAAGGATGTGGGATATCATTCGGGTGATGGAGGGAGCGGGGGTAATGCCGGTTCAATTGATTTAACAGGGTTTGGATATCTGGAAACCGAGGGAACTAATGGTGCCGGTATCCTTGCGAAAAGCAAAGGGGGTGCGGGAGCGAAGGGTGCCGGTGGCTTTCAATCGGGTAATGGCGGAACAGGCGGTTCCGGAGGTGCTGGAGCAGAAGTTCGAATGAACGGGAATTGGAATGTCACAACATGGGCCGTTGCATCACATGGCATTTCCGCAAGCAGTCTGGGAGGCCAGGGGGGTGATGGAGGAGGGAGTGATAAAGATTGGCTGGATGATGGCAAGGGGGCAGATGGCGGCCTTGGAGGCAATAGCGGTAATGTAAGTGTTTCAGGAAAAATTTCCATCGCCACCTCGGGAGAGGGAGCCTATGGGTTGCTTGCATTGAGCGAGGCGGGAAACGGTGGTAATGGAGGGACGACATACGATAATAAAGACGTTGGAGGAAAAGGCCGCGTAGGTGGTGATAGTGGAATGGTCACGATTACGGGGAGCGGACGCGTTGCGACCTCGGGTCACAACTCTAAAGGCCTTATAGCTGTGAGCCGGGCGGGCCGTGGCGGCGACGGGGGGGATGGGAAAGACTGGGCGGACGGTGGCAACGGGGCCGCCGGCGGGGATGCGGATGCTGTTTTAGTTGATGGCAACTGGCTCATCTCAACCCGGGGCACAAATTCGGCAGGAATCAGCGCTAATAGCTTTGGGGGTTCCGGCGGCACGGCGGGAGCGGGGGGATGGGATCTGTTTGCTGATGATGGAGCCGGGGGCGGCTCGGGCGACGGAGCCAACGTCGCAGTTTTTTTCAAGGGTGAGATTGAGACTCAGGGGAAGGATTCACATGGAATCTTCGCGCAAAGCATTGGTGGTTTTGGAGGTAATGCACCTGAGGAACCGGATGAAATTATTCTGATTTCTTTGCCGGCTTTTTCAGGGTCTGGAGGAAGTGCCGGCGGTGGAGGAAATGTTAACATTGAAAACTATGGAAAGATTCTGACCTATGGTACCGGATCCCATGCCCTTTTTGCTCAAAGTATTGGGGGGGGGGGCGGTTCCGGAATCGCGGAGGAGTTCGAGTTTTTTTGGGGTGCAATTACGATTCATCAAGATGCTCCACAGGGAGGCAATGGCGGGAGGATTGCCATATCAAATGGCGGGGTGCTCCAGACGACCAACCATAATTCCCGGGGTATTTTCGCCCAGAGTGTCGGGGGAGGGGGAGGCAATGTTACTGATTCCTTCTCACTGTTTTCCAATCTGGGAGGTACAGGAGGTGCAGGGGGCGATGGTGGAACCGTATCTGTTACCAACTTTGGTCGTATTGCTACAGCTGGAAACAATTCCGAAGCTGTTTTTGCCCAGAGCATAGGCGGAGGCGGCGGTACTGGCGGAGGAAGTGCCGCAGTGGGGTGGTGGGGGAGTTTGGCGATTGGCGGTACAGGTGGAAAAGGCGGGGATGCCTCCACCGTAGATATCCAGAATATTCTGGATGGCGTTATTTCAACGACGGGCGAAGGTTCTTTTGGAATTTTTGCCCAAAGTGTCGGAGGCGGCGGCGGACAAGGCGGATATGCAACATCGGTTTCTGCCGGGAACGGAGGATCTCTGGCGGTAGCTATTGGAGGTCGAGGCGGAGAGGGTGGAGATGGCGGGGCTGTAAATGTAGATAATGCAGCTTCAGTTATGACGTATGGTAATAATGCCCATGCCATTATTGCGCAGAGCGGCGGGGGGGGCGGAGGATCAGGAGGTCAAAGCATTGCCGCAAGCGTGAGCGATAAGGTCGCGGGTTCATGGAGCATGGGAGGTGCCGGAGAAAAAGGAGGCGATGCGGGAACAGTAACCGTCAATTCTTCTGGATCGGTTATTACGGATGGGACTCATTCCTATGGGATTCTGGCCCAAAGCGTTGGTGGCGGAGGTGGAGACGGAGGAACCAGTATTGCCGGCAGTGGCGCGGTTAATGGGGCTGTGGCAGTTTCGATTGGCGGGCTTGGCGGGCCTGGCGGTTTTGGCGGAAACGTATACGTTACAAACAGCGGAGAGATCATCACCCGATCCAGCAAGAAGGGCGAAGTTTCCAACTTCAGCTCCAACCTTGGCCCGGACGAAGTTGAATCGCCGATGGGATCGGCCGGTATTTTTGCCCAGAGCATCGGTGGTGGTGGTGGAAACGGCGGAATGGCCTTTTCAGGAACAATTTCCGGAGGGGGTAAGTCCATAGGATTATCAACTGCTTTCGGGGGAAAGGGCGGAACCGGGAACTCTGCGGGGGATGTGATGCTTCTGAACGCCGGATGCATTGAAACGTCCGGGATCAATTCGCCGGCAATTATGGCTCAAAGTATTGGAGGAGGAGGCGGTAACGGTGGTTCCGCCTATTCCTTCGGTCTTACTGTACCCATTACCGACAAAGCATTTAACCTTGGCATATCCTCTGCCGTAGGAGGTCAAGGTGGTGAAGGAGGTATTGGAGGCAGGGTAAATGTGATGAATGACGGAGAAATGACAACGCGAGGAGATGATTCACAGGGAATTTTTGCCCAGAGTATTGGAGGTGGGGGAGGCAATGGGGGTTCGAGCCTCGCTTTATCCTTGGGGCTCAACTTTACCGCCGCAGGCAAACAGTTGTTGTTAACCCGTTCACTCGGAGGAGAAGGGGGTGAAGGAAACTATGGAGGATCCGTTTCCGTAGATAACAATGGGAATATCCTCACCTTGGGGGATATGTCGGACGGTATTCTTGCTCAGAGCATTGGCGGGGGGGGCGGTAACGGAGGAGATGCTCAGGCTATCTCGCTGAATCTGGGATGGCAGAGCATAAGTCCAGTCGGATCACCCACATCTATTTTGAAAGGCGACTGGATGGTTGGCGGGGATGGAGGCAGCGGCAGCCATGGAGGGGTTGTAGCCGTCACAAACCGTGAATCTGTTCAGACAGAAGGTATAAAGTCCCGAGCCATCTTTGCCCAGAGCATCGGCGGGGGTGGCGGGGATGGAGGAAATGGCATAAGAAGCCTGGGCCCCATACTGGATGCTGCTAAATTCATTCTGGACACGACGCCTTACTGGCAAAACTTGTCATTTGTAGTCGGGGGCAATGGCGGTAGCAGCGGGAATGCGGGTGCGGTCAATGTTTGGAATTCGGGTGATCTGGTCACCAGCAATTATGCTTCGCCCGCCATCCTGGCACAAAGTGTTGGAGGTGGGGGTGGTATCGCTCAGGATTTTTATAAGGTGGAATCAACCGGATCCGGTGGAAGTGCAGAGGCCGGTGCTTTAGGTAAAGTAGGCATCGGAGGAGCAGGCGGGTCTGCAGGAGACGGGGATCGCGTGGATGTTTTCAATAGCGGAGATATTCACACGGGAGATGACGAATCCCATGGTATTTTCGCCCAGAGTGTGGGCGGAGGTGGCGGAATCGCCGGAAATGTGAGCCGTGTTATTGATGACGATATGTGGCTGGTCGGAGGTCTCGATGTCGGGCTGGGACTGGACTGGGCTCGAGACGGCGGGTGCGGAGGAAACGGCGGTAACGTGACGATTACCAACTTGGGCCATATTGAAACTCATGGGATTCGTTCCTTTGGTATCTTTGCACAAAGCGTCGGTGGGGGCGGGGGGCTCGCCGGCGGAAAATCACTATTGGCTGACGGAATCTCATATATAACCGATTTTTTCAGTGGAAGCGTCGGTGGCTATGGTGACAGTGGATATGTCCGAGTCATGAACTCTGGTGATGTCATCACCTATGGAGAAGCATCCGATGCGATCTTTGTACAGAGTGTCGGTGGCACGAATGAAAACGGCAAGGCGAAGGGCCAAGGAGAAATCGTTCAGATTGAATTGATGGGCAGTGCGATGGCATTCGGAACCAATGCAAACGGTGTATTTGCCCAAAGCACGGGTGTTAATGGCGGAACGAATATCACAATAAGCATATCCGACGGTGTGGTTCAGGGCGGCTACGGAACCGGCACTGGAGTGCATATATCGGGAGGCTTGTCTAATACGCTGGCAAATTATGGCGTGATCTACACGATGAACGGGGCAACGGGTACTGCAGTAAAGGGTGAGGCATTTGATGAATCGATTTTCAATGCAGGTGAAATCATCGGTTCGGTGGATCTCGGCGGCGGGAAGAATAATTTTTATAACAGGGAATCGGGCACGTTCAATTCAGGTTCTGTTATAAACCTTGGTGCCGGCAACTTATTGGTCAATGCGGGCACCCTATCCCCTGCCGGCGTGACCACCTTGCTGACGGGCGACTATATGCAAACGACTTCCGGCGTACTGCGCTTCGATGTAAATGGAAGTGCAGGAAGCGACCAACTGGTGGTGGATGGAACCGCTACGCTGGATGGAACCATTTGGATCGTTAATGGGGGAGGGGTATTTACGAATGGCATGATGTTCGATGTGCTCATTTCATCGAATGATCTTGTGGATACATTCAGCCACACAAACCTGCCTCCGGCCAAACCGTTATTGTTTTTCGGATTGGAACAGGAGTCAGACCGCATCAGGGTTACCTCCACGGTAGATCGTTTTAAATCGGTGGCAAAGAACCCCCTCGAAAAAAGAATGGGCCGGCTCCTCGATGCGCTGATTCCAACCGCACCGGGTGACTTGCTGGATGTTATGGCCGCATTCCAGAAAGCGGATTCCGCGCAATACCAAAGGGCCTTCGAAAGTCTGAGTCCTGCGGCGCACGGATCGTCATCGCAAGCCGCGATCTCTTCTGCAAGACAGGCTTCGGGCGGAGTGCGCAGCCGCATGAGCCGTGTGAGCCGCGGACCCGGCGCGCAACCAACCGGCGTGAACGGGCCGGATATTGGTGATCTGCGAACGGCTGATGGACGGCCGACCGGGTTCTGGATGGGGGCCATCGGCGTGCTGGGCGATCAGTCGGAGAAAGATGGCTATTCCGGTTATGAGTTCACTACCGGCGGCTTTGAACTCGGATACGATCGGATCTTCGAGAGTAAAACCATTCTCGGTGTAAGCATCGGCTATGCAAATACCGGCGTTGACCTCGATAACGATGGAGGCGATTCAACGATCCGGTCGATCGGCGGAACGGTCTATGGTGCACGGCAGGCGGATGCGTGGTATTTCGAAGGGATACTCGGCTATGGAAATCAGCGGTTTGACAGCGACCGTAATGTGACGGTTGGCACCATGAACGAGGTTGCGAGAAGCGAGCATGACGGCGATCTGTTTTCGCTTGCGGGCAAGGTTCGTTATGATATCGACCGGGAAAAATGGACGTTTTCACCTTTGGTATCGCTGTACTGGTTCCATCTTGATGAGGACGGATTCTCCGAAACCGGTGCACCCGGAGCCAACCTGATGGTTAATTCGCGTAGTAGCGATGCGCTGCTGTCCGAATTGGGCGCACGGGCGATGCTCACGATTCTATCCGGGGAGCGCGAGTGGAAGCCGTTCCTGAAGCTGTCCTGGTTGCACGATTTCGATATCGGCGATCAATCGCTGACCGCAGCTTTTGAAGGCGCTCCGAATGCGCCGTTCTCGATTGAAGGCCCGGAGCCGGACAACGATGGACTGTTGATTGGCACAGGCTTCTATTTCATGGGAGCGGACCGGTTCAGCGCGGGTCTCGGTTATGAAGCTGAGCTGCGCAAGAGCTTCAATGCCCAATATCTCTGGGGTGAGCTGCGGTTTGCGTTCTGAAAAAAGTTCCAATGGCTGGAAGTTGCAGGCGGAAGCCTGTAGGTTTTTCAGCCTTTGGAATTTTTATATGATCGATTTTATACAGGTGAGTAAACAGTTCGGTACGCAGGATGTGCTGAAAAACGTGACGTTCCGGATTAATGCCGGGGAGCGGATCGGCATTGTCGGCCCGAACGGGGCGGGCAAATCGACCATCTTCAGCCTGATCAATCATGAGATCGAAGCGGATGCCGGCGATATTGTACTGCCGAAGCATTGCCGGATCGGCCATCTCAAGCAGCAGCTGAATCCGCATGAAGTTGAACTGAGTCTGATCGATTATACGGAAGACTCGATTCCGGAGCTGAAAACCATTCCCGAAAAAATCCAGACCTTGGAAGAACAGCTGCAGCATTTCCAGGGGTTGGAAAAAGAGCGCGCGTTAAAGCAGGTCGGCGAACTTCAGCATACCTATGAGCATCTGGGCGGTTATGAAATGCGGGCCCGGGCCGAGGCGGCGCTGAGCGGACTGGGTTTTCATGTGGATGAATTCGAAAAACCGTTTACGTCGTTTTCGGGCGGCTGGCAGATGCGGGCCGAGCTGGCACGTACTTTGATTGCCAATCCGGACCTGCTGATGCTCGACGAACCGTCGAACTTTCTCGATCTGCCGGCGGTGGAGTGGCTGCAGAAATTTCTGCGCGGGTATGAAGGTACGATGCTGCTGATTTCGCACGACCGCTATCTGCTGCGTTCGCTGGCGACGGTGACGCTGGAAATTGCGGGCGGTCAGGCCACGCGGTATCAGGGCGGTTATGATTATTATCTGACGGAGCGGGAAGATCGAATCCGACATCAGCTTGCGGCCAAGGAAAACCAGGATCGCGAGATTGAGCAGATGGAAAGTTTCATCAAACGGTTTCGCGCCAAGTCGTCCAAGGCGGCACAGGTGCAGAGCCGGATTAAACAGCTGGAGAAAATGGAACGGATTGAGGCGCCGGCGACGGTGGCCAATACCTCGAAAATCCGTCTGGCGGATCCGCCGCATTCAGGGCACGAAATTATCCGCCTGGAAAAGGGCGGGTTTTCCTATGACGGCCGGCGCTGGATTTTCCAATCGCTGGATCTGAATATCAACCGCGGCGAAAAAATTGCGCTGGTCGGTTATAACGGAATGGGCAAAACGACGCTGTTGCGGACGCTGGCCGATGCGCTGGATTTATCGGAGGGGAAGCGGGTGCTGGGCCATAAAGTGGTGGTCGGCTATCAATCGCAGGATTTTGCCGAAACCATGAATCCGGAAAAATCGGTGTATCACATTGTGAAAGATGAGCATCCGGTGGCGATGGAATCCGAGGTGCGGAATCTGCTCGGTGGATTCGGATTCAGCGGGGATACGATTGATAAAAAGGTTTCGGTGCTCAGCGGCGGCGAAAAAATCCGTCTGGCCTTTGCGCGGCTCTTTATTGATCCGCCGAATTTTCTGCTGCTCGATGAGCCGACAACGCATCTCGATGTGCAGGGGCGTGAAGCGCTGGAGCAGGCGCTGAAAAATTATAAGGGTGCGTTGTGTGTCGTTTCGCATGACGTGACCTTTGTGCGCAATATTGCTGAACAGATTATTGCGATTGATGATTCCGGCGTTTCCCGTTTTCCGGGTAATTATGATTATTATCAGGAGAAGGTGGAGCAGCGTGCGGCAAACGTTTCGCCGCCCGCAGCAGGCGGGACGGTGTCTTCACCGGCCGGGACCTCGTCGAAGCCGGCGGTTAAAGGCAAAGATGCCCGCAAGGCCCGCGCCGCACAGCGCGAGGCGGAAAAGGCGCTGAGTAAGATCGAGCGAAAGATCGAAAAACTCACGGCGGAGCAGACGGCGCTGACCGATGAAATGATGGCACGGCGCGATGCCGACTTTGCCTCTATAAACGCCCGTCTGGCGGAAATCCAAGGCGAAATCCAATCTCTGGAAGCCGAGTGGGAAGCCACCGCTGAAGCATTAGGCTGAGCGCTATTCTCTCTTCTTTAACGATCTGATACCACTTGCTGAAACATACGGGTATATATTTATCACCCGTTCCGCTGGAGGGCTCGGAGAACGCAGAATCCTTCCGCCGTGTTCCTCTGGGTCCGCCGTGGTGAACCTTCGGAGATTCTGGACTGCGAGGTTTATACCGAGAAATAATCAAACAGAGTATGAGCTTCATTTCCCCCTGATTTAGTCAAATGAGTAAAAATCGAATTTAATCGATTGACTAAATTAATCGCCCGACTAAATTAGGTCGCACGATTAAATTAATCAAAGGGCAGTTATGAGTGGTTATTCAGTAGCGGAATCAACGAAAGAGCGTTTGATTTGTGCGGCAGGACAACTTGCGGCGCAGCATGGGATAGACAATGTATCGACCCGGGCCATTGCTGAACTTTCGGGCGAGAATATCGGCAGTATCCATTACCATTTTGGGGGCAGGGACGGACTGATGGAGGAGATGGTCCGTTGGGCTATCGAAGCTTGTCGTCATCATATTGAACTTGAAGTGCTTGGGGATCTTCCGGCGCATCCGACACCGGAAGAACTCTCGAAAGCGGTGCGTCAGATCGTGGTACGGGAGATGGATGATCTGTTCCGTTCAAACCGCCCGCTTTGGCATTCGCAGGTCATCTATCAGCTGATGCAGCGCGATGATGAACTGTATCACATATTCCGGCGAAATGTGATGGAACCGAATCTGGATGGTCTCTTTCGCTTTTTCAGGGTGGTTGATCCGACGCTGACGGACGAACAGGCGTTTGCCCATGTGACGGTGCTGAAGATGCCGATTTTTGCCCATGCAAATTACCGCAAAGCAATGCTGGATCATCTGGGCACCGAGGATTTCAGGGAATCCTATTTCCAGACCCTGGAAGATTTGCTGGTGAAACAGACGCAGTTGCTGCTGGGGCTTCCGGAAGACTGATTTGTAAAGGAGTGTTTGGAAATGAAACTGAATAAAAAACTGATTACGGGAATCGGCGGTGTTGTCCTGCTGCTTATTTTGGTGGTGCTCATTGGTGTGGCTTCGGCAGAACGGAAAATGGCGGAAAAACATGCGGTTGAGGTGAAGTTGGCCGAAGAGAATGCACCGCGTCCGGTCCGCTGTGAAAAAGTTAAGGCGGAACCGCTGAGCCGCGGCCATTCCTACCCGGGGGTGGTGAAAGCCTCCGAAGAAACGGCGCTCTCGTTCCGTGTCGGCGGCCCGCTGACGGAAGTGAATGTGGTACTCGGCGAACCGGTGAAAAAGGGCGACTTGCTGCTGCAGATCGACCCGCGTGATTTCGAAGACCGCATTCAGTCGCTTGAGGCACAGCTGGCCGGCGCGGCGGCGCGGCTTGCAAATGCACGACAGGATTATCGGCGTGTGACGCAGCTTTTCGAAGAAAATGTGGTGGCGCAGGCGGATTATGACCGTGCCGAAAGTGCCAATGATTCCGCGGAAGCTGCGGTGAAAAATATCGAGGCGCAGCTGCAGATTGCGCGGCATGCGCTGGAGGATACTTCGCTGCGGGCACCGTACGACGGCACCGTGACGGCTCAGCGGGTTGAAAACCATGAGATGATCAGTCCCGGTGCTGTTGTGCTGCAGTATCACGCCATTGATAAGATCGAGATTGTGGTCAATATCCCGGAGAATGAGATGGGTGGGATTCCGCTGAACCGCACGGATTCTTATGTCGAGGTTTCCTTTCCGGCGTTGCGATCGCAGACTTTTTCGGCGCGGCTCAAGGAATGGAGTACGCTGGCCGATCCGCTCACTCGCACCTATGCAGTAACCTTTGAACTCAATGTTCCGGAGGGGGTCGTAATTCTGCCGGGGATGACGGCCAATGTCGCGTTCTCGAAGCCAGAAGAGCAGGCGCTGGTGCTGACCGTTCCGGTTTCGGCTTTGGTGGCCGGCCCCGACGGTGGTTCATCGGTCTGGGTGTACGATGAAGAGCAGGAAACTGCGGCACTGCGCTCGGTGCAGGTCGGTGTGCTCAGCGGCGACCGCCGCGTGGTGATTGCTGAAGGGATTGCTGAAGGCGAGCACGTGGTCGTGAGCGGAAGCCGTCTCATCCACGAAAACCAGGCGCTGAAAACCGCATCCGTTCACTAATTCAATTTTTCCGCGGAGCGCGCTGACGCGCCGCTTTGCAACCTTTCAGCCTGCGTGGTGAAAGACCGAGGACCCAGAACATGAATCCAGCAGCATTTGCTTTAAGAAAACGAACGGTCATGGTCGTGATGACCATCCTGCTCATCGGTGCGGGCCTGCTTTCCTATCAGAAGCTCGGCCGGCTTGAAAATCCGGATTTTACCATCAAGACCGCTTTGGTTGTTACCACCTATCCGGGGGCCAGCCCGGCGGAAGTGGAAGAGGAAGTCACCGACCCGGTCGAGGAGGCGATCCAGTCGATGAGCCAGCTCAAGGAGGTTTATTCAACCTCTATGGAAGGCATATCCATTGTTTATGTCGATGTGCAGGACACTTATAAGAGTGCAGAGCTGCCGCAGATTTGGGACGAGCTGCGCAAAAAAATCAGCGATATGCAGGGCGAGCTGCCGCCGGGAGCCGGGCCTTCGGTGGTTAACGATGATTTCGGCGATGTCTATGGTGTTTTCTTTGCGCTGACCGGCGAGGATTATTCCTATGCTGAGCTCAAGGCGTACGCGGAAGATCTGAAAACTGAACTGTTGCGCTGCGACGATGTGGCCAAGATTGCCTTCTGGGGGCTGCAGCAGGAAGTGATTTATGTCGAGTTCGAGCGTTCCCGGCTGTCTGAACTGGGACTGTCGCCGAGCATAATTGCCGGAACGCTGCAGTCGCAGAATGCGGTGCAACCGAGCGGCAAGGTTGAAATTGACGGCAATTATATCCGTATTACGCCCACCGGCGATCTGGCCAGTGAGCAGGTGATTGCCGATCTTTATATCGGCGGCGGAAACCAGCTGGTGCGCCTGGGCGATATCGCAAAGGTTTCGCGCGGCTATTATGAACCGGCATTTAATAAGATGACGTTTAACGGCAAGCCCGCCATTGCTCTGGGGGTTTCTACGGTGGCCGGCGGCAATGTCGTTACCATGGGGGAATCGATCAAGGAAAAACTGGCCGAGCTGGAACGTACCATGCCGCCGGGTATGGAGCTCGATTCCATCTATTACCAGAGCGAAATGGTTACGAAATCGGTGGGTGGTTTTGTGCTCAATCTGGTGGAAGCGGTGGTGATTGTGGTTGTGCTGCTGATGTTCTTTATGGGCTGGCAGAGCGGTCTGCTGATCGGCGCGGTACTGCTGCTCAATATCTGCGGAACACTGCTTGGTATGGAAATCATGGAAATCACCTTGCAGAAGATTTCGCTCGGTGCCCTGATTCTCGCGCTCGGTATGCTGGTGGATAACGCCATTGTGGTGGCCGACGGCATTCTCATTCGGGTGGAGCGCGGTGAAAGCCGCGAAGAAGCCGCCAAAGAGGTGGTACGCGATACGCAGTGGCCGTTGCTCGGCGCCACGTTTATTTCCATTCTGGCATTCAGTGCCGTTGGTTTTGCACCGGGTAATGTCGGCGAATTCTGCCGGTCGCTGTTTGATGTGATGCTGATTTCTCTGCTGTTCAGCTGGGTGCTGGCGGTCACGATTACGCCGCTGTTCTGTGTATGGTTCCTCAAGATTCCCGACACGCACGGTGAAGATCCGTACGACAAGCCGATGTTCCGGCGCTACCGGAAGCTGCTGCATCTGACGGTTCATCACCGTCCGATCACCCTCGGGGTTACTACGGTGCTGCTGATTGCGGCCGTTATGGGATTCAAGAAGGTTCCGCAGTCCTTTTTTCCGGGGTCTCCGACGCCCTATTTTTACGTGAACTACTGGATGCCGGCCGGCACGCACATTGACCGTACGGCGGAAGACCTGAAAAAAATCGACGAATATATCCGCTCGCTGGACGGGGTGAAGCAGACCAGCGCTTTCGCGGGCGAGGGTACGCTGCGCTTCATGCTTTCGTACAACTACGAGACGGCTGACCCGAGTTATGGCATGATTCTGGTTGAGACCGAGGACTATCATGACATTGCGGATATGATCGAAGAGATCGATGCCTATCTCTCCGCGAACTACCCGCAGGCCGAACCCTACTGCAGCAAAATTCCCAACGGACCGCCGCTGGCGTTCTATGTGGAAACACGCTTCTTCGGGCCGGATAAAACGGTACTCGAAGACCTCGGAAAACAGGCGCTCGCCATTATGCAGGCGGAAGAGACGGCCAAGGATGCCCGGCTTGACTGGCGGCAGCCGGTGCAGGTGCTGCGGCCGCAGTATTCCGAAGCGCAGGCGCGCCGTGTGGGAGTAACCCGTTCCGATCTGGCACAGTCGCTGGCACTCAATTTCAACGGTACTGCGGCGGGGCTTTACCGCGAGGGCAACGAACTGATTCCCATTATGTTCCGTCCGCCGGATGCAGAGCGGGTCGGTGTGGATAATTTTGACGATGTCCAGGTATGGAGTTCGGCCAATCAGACCTTCATTCCGGTGGGGCAGGTGGTGACCGGTGTGGAGACCGAATGGGAGTGGCCCTACATCATGCGCCGCGACCGCCGCAATTCGATCACGGCCCGCTGCAACCCGGTATACGGTTTGCCGGATACCCTGCGTCTGAAACTTGCGGAACAGATTGAGGGCATCGAACTGCCGCCGGGCTACCGGTTTGAATGGGCCGGCGAATTCAAGGAATCGGGCGAAGCCCGGGCTCCGCTGGGAAAAACCTTTCCGATCTGTCTGCTCGGCATGTTCGTGATTCTGATCTGGCTGTTCAACTCCGTGCGCCGGCCGATCATCATTTTTATGACGGTTCCGCTCTCGATTATTGGGGTTGCGTCGGCGTTGCTGCTCACCGGCATTCCGTTCGGTTTTATGTCCATCCTTGGCTTCCTTGGTTTGTCGGGCATGCTGATCAAAAATGCGGTGGTTCTAATCGATGAAATTGAACTGCAGCTGACCCGGGGTATCGAGCCGTATAAGGCCGTTCTCGATTCGTCGGTCAGTCGTATGCGGCCGGTGATTATGGCGGCCGGAACCACGATTCTCGGGATGGCGCCGCTGCTGTCCGACGCACTTTACTCGGGCATGGCGGTTACCATTATGGGCGGTCTCTTTGCCGCCACCTTCCTGACCCTGATCGTGGTCCCGGTGGCTTACACCATTGTCTACCGAATCAAAGCTGATCCAGAACACCTTTAGGAGTTGCTGTTATGAAAAAATGGATTTTATTTGCCTTGCTTTTTCCCATGCTCGGAACCGCTCAGACCAACGGATTGAGTCTGGCGGAAGTACGCCAGAATGTGCTGAAAGGCAATCCGTCGGTGCGCGAGGCCGTGCAGCGTATTGCCGCCGCTGAAGCGGTTCAGAAACAGGCCCGTTCGGCATATCTGCCAACGGTGACGCTGAGCGCCTCTTATGGTCATGTGGATGCCAGTCTGCATCCGGACAGTGATCCGGAGACGCGCTACGGTGACAGTTTTATGCAGGGCACCGGCGGACTGCAGGCCAACTGGCTGCTGTTTGACGGATTCGCTCGCGAAGCCCGTTCGCTGGCCGCGAAATACGGCGTGCAGCAGTCGCATGAATTTGCCGCCGAAACGCGCCGTCTGCTCATTCAGTCCGCCACGGTGGCCTATCGCCAGGCGCAGCTGGCCCGGGAGAATGTGGCGATCGCGGAGCGCGATCTTGCGTTTAATCGGAATCTTGAAGCGGACGCAAAAAAACGGTTTGACGCCGGTGCGCTGCCGGAATCGGACGTACATAATTTTTCGATTCGGGCCCTGCAGGCGGAAACGTCGGAGTTGCGTGCGGAGCTGAACTATAATACCGCCTGTGCCATGCTGGCCGAGCTGATGGCGCTTCCGGAAGCCCGGTTGCCGCAGGCCCTGCAACCGGTCCCGATCAACTTTGATGAAACGGGATCCATTCCGGAGCTCGAAAGTGAGTTCAGGTATGCGTTGACCCACCGGCCGGATTATCAGGCACTGACTTCCGGACAGTTTGCGCTGGTTCAGCAGACGCGCGCCGCAAAAGGTGAAATGATGCCCAAAGTCTTTCTGAGCGGGGAAATGAATTATGCCGATCGCAGCGGTTATGCCGATGCAGGGGATCATGGAAACTATGATTCATTTGCCGGTGTGACGGCTTCGTGGGATCTTTTTGCAGGCGGCCGAAAAACAGCCGTCGTAAAGCAGGCGCAGGCGGATTTACGTGCACTTGAAGAGCAGCAGGAGTCGTTGAGTCTGTCGATCCGGTCCTCGCTCCAGCAGCGGATTGACGAGGCGGAGGTGAGCAAGGCGATTTTCCGGCGTTCGGAAAAAATTCATGCCCTTTCGGTGCAGGTACGCGACAGTGTTGAAAAATCGTACAAAGCAGGAATGGAATCCATTACCCGTCTCAACGAAGCGCAGACCGATCTGGTCCGGGCACGGGGTTCGTATACCACAGCATATATTGCCTATCAGCTGGTGTTGAATCAGCTCGATATTGAAACCGGGCGTATTCTGTCGGAGCTTGAATAGGAGAAAAAAACATGAAACCGGAATCCAGATTCAGAGTCGATATTCTCGCCGGTACCACCCTGTGTGTGGTGTGTGTGGTTATTTCAGCTTTAACGATTCAATATGATGCGGGGGCGGCTGGGTCAAAATTCAGCGAAAACTCAGCCACCGAAAAAATGCAACTGGTTTATCTGTTCAGCACGACGTCGGCTTTTGGGCTGACGGCTTGGCGCAAGGAGGAATGGCGTGGAATGGCCACGCTTATGGCGGGAGGAACTCTTGTGATGACGATTCGTGAAATGGACGGCGTATTCGATCAGATCCGTCACGGTGCATGGTTTCCTGTTGCGGTTGCAACGGGTCTGATTACCTGTGGGCTGGCGGGGCGGTGGCGCATGCAGCTGCAGGATCATCTCGATGAGTTTCTGCATATGCCGGCGTTCGGGGCTTTTCTTTCGGCCTGTCTTTGTCTCTTTATATTTTCGAGGCTGTTCGGAATGAAGGAGGTATGGGAGTCCCTTTTCGAGGTTCAGGAGCTTGAGCCGATGCAACGGTGGGTGAAGAATGCGGTGGAAGAGGGCAGTGAGCTGTTCGGTTATACACTGCTCTTCCTCTCTTCGTATGGTTTCAGTCGTTATACGGCACAGTTTGCGGGGGCAAAATTTATTTATCGGCAGACAGCAGAAAAGCCGGGTTTGGCCGGAGAGAGGGTGCATGCATCATGAACCTTAGACAACGTTCTCTGCTGTATGGGATATCCACATTGACTGTCCTGCTGGCTTTGCTTTTTCTGGGCGGCCTCATCTGGTCGATGGTTCCAATGTTTGGAAAAACACTGCCGCACCATCTCGCGGAATACGCGGGCGTATCGTTTAAGTGGTCGGCCCTGCTGATTTCCTCGCTACTTGGTGTGGTCTATGTCGGCTGGATTGCCGCGAGCGCTGTGGTGCACGCCATCGTCACGGAAAAAGGACGGACTGGCGGGTGATGCGCCGGGGGGGTCAATTCGGGGCCATGCTGCTGTGCTGCGCGATGGCCGATGCGGGCGGACTGTATATCGGTGCAGGGGCCGGGCCGCAGGGTGGAACGCTCACCGAGCCGGATCAGTACAATGCGGTTGTTGATGTCGGGTACATCTTTTATTCCGGAGACTGGAATCGGGTGGAG
Organism: Pontiella agarivorans; assembly: GCF_034531395.1. Lineage (NCBI taxonomy): Bacteria > Pseudomonadati > Kiritimatiellota > Kiritimatiellia > Kiritimatiellales > Pontiellaceae > Pontiella > Pontiella agarivorans. The sequence goes on from NZ_JARVCO010000010.1 coordinate 396,287, forward strand.
TTTGATCTCGGCGCCGGCCTGACCTGGCTGGGCAGCAACGAGCACAAAGATGCGGTTTATGCTTTTTCCCTGGTTCCCGGTCTGCGGTTCTATTTCTGGAACGGTGAAACTTTCCGGTTTTATGTTATGGCCGCTGCAGGCCCCACCTACCTGACGGAGAGCTATCTCGGGAACATGGAGCTGGGCGGCTATTTTGCATTTAATGATTTTGTGGGGGTCGGCATCCGTTTTGGTGAGGAGGATGAATGGAGCGCAACGCTCGGATGGCGCCATATTTCCAATGCCGGGCTGTTCCGGCCCAACCGCGGCTTTGATATGCCGGCTTATCTGCTGATCGGTAAAACACTCTGAGATCCGGACGGTGGAACTGTGCTCATCAAAGGCTCATCCCTATTCGTTAAATTTACAGACTAATTCTTGTTTACCTACTTGTCGGTATGTATAAACGCCGGCCTTGATGATGAGGATATCGCATGGCGCGGAGGACAAAAGAAGACGCGGCGCAGACCCGGATCGATATTCTGGAAGCGGCGCTCAACGTTTTTTCGGAGAACGGGTATTCACGGACCACATTCGTAGATATTGCGGCGGAAATCGGGTTGTCCAAAGGGGCGGTCTACTGGCATTTCAAAACCAAGACGGATCTGCTGGCTTCCATGATTATCTATGCGGAGGAGCATTTATGCGAAGGCCGCCCGGAACTTCCGGATTCCGTTGATCAAATGCGTCAGCATGTAAAGGAATATGCCGAACGGTTTGTGCACGATGAACGGGCGTGGAAGTTTGAGTTTTTCTGTTCGTGTCAGATTGAATGGTCAACCGAGCTGATGGAAGAGGTGCATGAAAAACTGAAAACGCTGCGCGAAGATCCCCTGCAGCGACTCATTGAAAAACTGGGTCATCTTCAGCGTATCGGCGTCATGAAAAAAGAAAAAAATCCGGAGGCGCTCGCCATGTGTTTCGGCTCGGTGTGGGTGGGCGCGGTGCATCTGGCCATGTACGGGGATTTCGACCGGGAAAAATTTATTGAAGTGCTGATGGACGGGTTCGATCTGGTGATCGGCAGTCAGGCGGCCTGATTTTAAGATTAAGGAGAAGGTATGTTGAAACAGATCATAGCTATTGTCGTATTCCTTGTGACGCTTGCCGTGGGGATCGGAATCGGGATTTTTGCCGGCAAGATGATGTCGATGGATATGTCGGCCATGATGGGCGGCCCCGGCGAAATGCCGCCGCCGGCGGTCAAGGCGGTTGAACTTCAGGATGTTCCGGTTGACGTGCGGGAGGAATACATTGCCTCCGTCGAACCGGTCCAGCAGGTCATGGTGAAGACCGAGGTTGCGGGCTATATCGATGAAGTCCACTTTACGGAAGGCTCGATGGTGAAAGCCGGCGACCTGCTTTTTACCGTCGACCAGAAACGGTATCTGTCGATGGTGGATGCGCGCGAGGCCGATCTGGCCAGTGCGAAGGCCGAACTCAACCGCGCGGAACGTTATTTTGAGCGGATTGAAAAAGCCGGCAGCAGTGTGTCGCAATCCGATAAAGATCAGGCGGAAGCCTTGAAACTGCAGGCAATGGCCAACCTGAAACAAGCCGAAGCCAATCTGACCGTGTCCAAACTGGACCTGGAATATTCAGAAATCCGCGCACCGATCGACGGGCGCATCGGCGCGGCACTGGTGACCAAAGGCAACTATATTGATCCTATGACGGGCGAAACGCTGGCCACCATCGTGCAGCTGGATCCCATCCGCGTGGTCTTTTCCGTGACCGATCGCGCCTACCTGCGCTATCGCGAGAATGTGGTGAACGGTGCCGACAGTGAGCTGGCTGCGCATATTCGTCTGCCGACCGGAACGGAACTTCCAATGATTGGAAAAAAGGATTTCGATGATAACACGATGAATGAACGTACCGGTACGATGACGGTGCGTTATCTGTTCGATAATCCCGACGAGCTGCTGGTGGCCGGCGGGTACGTTACCATTTTGATCGGTCGGTCGGATCGGCCGATGGGTATACGTATTCCGCAGCAGGCGGTTCTGGTGGATCAGGAGGGTTCCTATGTGCTCACCGCGACGGAAGACGGCGTCATCGGCGTTGCGCGGGTGACCCTGGGTGAACCGGTTGAAGACGATTATGTGATTACTTCCGGACTGAAAGCCGGCGACCGCGTGGTGGTGGACGGGGTACAGAAAGTACAGCCGGGCATGACGGCGGCGGTAACGCTGATGGAGGCTGCGCAATGATTTCCCGGGTATTCATCGAACGCCCGCGGTTGGCGGGTGTGATTTCCATTGTTCTGATGCTGGCGGGGATTCTTTCGATTTCGTCGCTGCCCATTGCCCAGTATCCGCAGGTGACGCCGCCGCAGATTGTGGTCCGCGCCACTTATCCGGGGGCCAGTGCCGAAGTGCTGGCCGCCACGGTGGCCGCACCCATTGAGGATGCGGTAAACGGCGTGCAGGACATGATCTATATGTCCTCGTCTTCCGACAATGCGGGCATGTACACCCTCACCGTCACCTTTGAAGTCGGGACCGATCAGGATATGGCCCAGGTCAAAGTCCAGAACCGCGTGGCCCAGGCGGAGCCGCTGCTGCCGACGGAAGTCGTGCAGCAGGGGGTGACCGTCGAGACGGAATCGGCTGACTTTCTCGGTTTCATTGTGGTGCGCTCACCGGACGGCAGCCGCGATGATCTGTTTCTGAGTGACTATGCCTATAAATTTATTCAGCCGGGACTGGAGCGCATCCGGGGCGTGAGCCGGGCGCAGGTCTGGGGGCCGAAATACAGCATGCGTGTCTGGATGGATGCCGACCGGCTGACCGCGCTGGGCATCAGCCCGGACGAAGTGACGGCGGCGATCCGGGGGCAGAATATTCAGGCGTCCATCGGTTCCATCGGCACCTCGCCCGATGATGGAACCGCGAAAATCTCCTACACGCTGAATACGGAAGGACGGCTGAACGATCCGGCGGACTTTGAAAACATTGTGATCCGTACCGAAAAAAACGGCGCGGTCGTTTATCTGAAGGATGTAGCCACCGTAGAGAAAGGAGCGGACAGCTATCTGTTTGCCTCCAAATACAACGGGCGCAATGCCGTGGCGCTCGGCCTGACCCGTACGCCGGGCTCGAACGCACTGGATACCATGTATGATGTGCAGGCCGAGCTGGAACGCCTGCGCAGCACGGCACCGGACGGTCTTGAAATGATTCTGCCCTACGATGCCACCGAATTTGTCCGGACCAGTATTCGCGAAATTGTGATCACGCTGCTGCTGACCTTCTTCCTTGTGGTGGTGGTCTGCTATGTCTTCCTGCAGGATTGGCGTGCCACGCTGATTCCGGCCATCACCATTCCGGTTTCGCTGTGTGCCACCTTCCTGGTGCTGGCGGTGCTCGGATACAGCATTAATACGCTGACGCTGTTCGGGCTCGTTCTGGCCATCGGGCTGGTGGTGGATGATGCCATTGTGGTGGTGGAACGGGTGCTGGAGCTTATGGAGAGCGAAGGGCTGGATCATAAAACGGCCACCCTTAAGGCCATGGAGCAGGTAAGCGGGGCGGTGATTGCCACCACGCTGGTACTGCTGTCCATCTTCGTGCCGATCGGTTTTATGTCGGGCATTACCGGAAAAATTTATCAGCAGTTTGCGGTGGCGATTTCCGCCGCCGTGTTTTTCTCCACCGTCAATGCGCTGACGCTCAGTCCGGCGCTTTGCGCCGTGATGCTGAATGTAATCAAACCGAAAAAGCACGGGCCGTTGCGCTGGTTCAATACCGGCCTGAGCCGGGCGCGCAACATCTATGTGTCCGGCAGCCGCAGTCTGGCGCGACGGATGATTATCACCGGATTTATCCTGCTGAGTGTCTTCGGGGTTTCCTACGGACTGTACAGCATGAGTCCGGCCTCGTTCCTGTCCGACGAAGATGCCGGTATTATCTTCGGTATGGCGCAGCTGCCTGAGGGGGCGACGCGGGCCCGTACGGAAGCGCTGCTCGAAGAGGTGCTTTCCCCGATTCAGGAAGAAAAGGGGATCAGCTATATTATTCAGGTGACCGGTTTCAGTATGATGGGCGGCTCCGGCGAAAACGTGGCTTTCTTCATGTTCGGTCTCGATAACTGGTCCAAACGCATGGAGCCCGAGCTTCATGTACTGGCCCTGCAGGAAAAACTGCAGGCCCGCCTTGCGGTCGTGCCCGGTGCCCAGCTCAATCTGTTTGTACCGCCGGCCATTATGGGGCTGGGAAACAGCGGGGGACTGGATATCCGGCTGCAGGCCACGCAGGACGACGATCCGCAGAAACTGCAGGCGGTGCTCAACAGTTTCCTGATGGAAGTGAATATGGCCCCGGAAATCATGTTCGGTTTCAGTGCCTATTCCGCCAATACGCCGCATATTCATCTGAAGGTCGACCGCGTGAAAGCCGCGCTGATGGATGTGGAAGTCAGCGCCGTTTTCAGTGCGCTGCAGACCTATCTCGGCTCCATGTATGTCAACGACGTCAACTTCGACGGGCAGGTGAACCGCACCATCGTTCAGGCCGACTGGCCGTTTCGTAAAGACGTGGATTCGCTCGACCGCATTCATGTGAAAAGCCGGACCGGCGATATGGTGCCGCTCGGCAGCCTCGTCCAGCTCGATACGACACTCGCACCCCGCAACGTTGAGCGATATAACAAATTCACTTCCGCCACCATCAACGCATTTGCCATGCCCTTTGTCAGCAGCGGTGCCGCGATGGATGCCGTGGAAAAAATCAGTAAAAAGGTGCTTCCGGCCGGCTATGATTTTGAGTGGTCGAATCTCAGTTATCATGAGGCCCGCGCCTCCGGCAGCACCAATGTGCTGCTGCTGATGGCCGTTATTTTTGGCTACCTCTTCCTCGTGGCGCAGTACGAAAGCTGGACCACGCCGCTGCCCGTGATCCTCTCCACCGTGGTTGCGGTTGCCGGTGCGCTGCTGGGACTGTTTCTGATGAAAATGCCGCTGAGTATCTATGCCCAGCTCGGCCTCATTCTGCTGATCGGCCTCGCCAGTAAAAATGCCATTCTGATTGTCGAGTTTTCAAAAACCCGTCGCGAAGAGGGCCTCTCCATTCTGGAGGCGGCGGCCGACGGCGCAGGACAGCGCTACCGCGCTGTGCTGATGACCGCCTTCACCTTCATTCTCGGGGTGCTGCCCATGATGTTTGCCGACGGAGCCGGATCGGCCAGCCGCCGGGCCATCGGGGCGACGGTGTTCAGCGGCATGGTGGCGGCGACGGTCTTCGGCATTGTGCTGGTTCCCGCACTCTTTGTGCTCTTCATGACCCTGCGTGAAAAAACGCATGCATTTTTTCACCGCCGGCAAAAGAGGCGGAAGACCGAATAGTATTCATCACGGAGCTGCAGAGACTCGGAGGGGGGATTGCGGATGGAGGGCGAGGCTCTGTCCGAGCCGCTTGCAGGAAACGGGATTAAAAAAACGCCGCGCTTCCGGGGCTCCCGTTAAGCGGGGGATAAGATAACCCGACTTATACCACGTTTGATTTCTTATCGGTATAAACTTTATCGTGCAGAACCTCCGAAATTTCATTACGGAGGACGCAGAGGAAGGACGCTGTGTTCTCCGTGTCCTCTAGCGGAGCGGGTGGTAAAAATATACCTGTATGTTTTAGCAAATGGTATTAGGAGCATTAAATGAATTCAGAACGTTGTCCATGTGGAAGCGGCGAGTCGTACGATGCGTGCTGCGGGCGCTTTATTTCCGGCGCTGAAATAGCGCAGACCGCCGAGCAACTGATGCGCTCGCGCTATTCCGCCTACGTGAAAAAAGACGTCGACTATCTCGTCCGTACCACGCTGCCGAAATCGCGCACGCCGGATTTGGCGCAGAATATTACCGAATGGATGAATGCGGCGGAATGGATCCGCCTGCTGATCATCCGCGCCGAAGAAACCACCGTCGATTTTGTGGCGCAGTACCGGCTGAACGGATCCGAGCAGCAGCACCGCGAACACTCCGTCTTTAAACAGAAAAACGGCGAATGGTTCTACGTCGGCGAAGCCTGACCCCGCCGCCGTACCGCAGGCATCTTTCCGGCCAGGCACGCTGAGTTGAAGCGGGCCGGAAAAAGAGTCGGTCCGGATTGGCACGACGTTAAGAATATTCGAATGGGCTTTCCCTCCGGGAGTGCAGACGAGCCGTCTGCGGTACAGGTTTGTATCGCAGGCCGCCGGCCTGCCAGGCACGCTGAGTTGAAGCAGACCGGAAAAAGAGTGAGTCCACTTCTCCCACCGTCTCCGGTTTTTACAGAACCTGTTTTGATAAGGAGCCGACCCTGCCGTGAGCCCGAACCCAACTGGAATCCGTCTTTATGGCGGACAACCGATCTGTTCTTGAATGGGTGATGTGCAGGGAAAAACCGCATGAAATTCTGGGACGTCATGGATCGTAGTAATCCGTGACAGCCGCCGTCCCCGAGCTTCGGGGAGATCCGGCCGCCTGAGCCCGCACGGTTGTTTGAGGGAGCCTTGCTCCACTCGTTCATACGGAAATAAAAACGGCACAAGTTGAGACCAGGTTGGAATGTTCAATCGGTAGTGGTAGTTGGCAAAACACGAAGATTGGGACAGGGAACTTTTTGTCTTTACTCAGAGGGACTTAATGGTGGGTGGCAAATTTTATGATACTGTCGATTATTGCTCCGCTGATTCAAAATAGTTGATTGCATCTTTCAGTCCACTGATTGTCAGGAAACATAATTTTTTAACTTCATTGGTTTCGTTTCCGCTAAATTGGAGGAAACCTTCTTCATAACCCGTAAATATAACATATTGTTTGAATTTTTGACCATTTAGATAAGAAACGTCAGACCATCTATTGATGACAAACGTTGCTTGATCAATGGGAAAGGGAACTCTTGGTTGCATATCCCTTTTATCCCCTGCGTACCCAACGGAGCCATAGGGCCATTCTGATTTCACATGAACACCGACAACATTCATGCCACGACTCGCCTGAATTATTTCCCATGATACACCCTTGTAAGATGCAGTTGAAAAAACTTCATTTGTAAACGAGGAAACAGGGGTTCCTTCTTCGAAAACCTCATAGAAAAAATTATAGATATTGCGACCTTCCCACTTTGCAAAAGTAAAATCAGCCAACTCAGGTTTCGGCTCTGCTATTTTCGTTGCTTTCTCTGTTTTGGGTTCTGATGTCTTTTCCGTTGATGTAATCGAAGTCGTTTTACAACCTGCGAGTGATAAACCTATGAAGGTCGAAATTAATATTTTTTTCATCATTTGGTTTCCTTTCTCTTCTGCCAACGTTTGGGATGACTTTCGGTGCGCATAACGTATAGACCGAATCGACCGGCGTTGCCCCAGTAGGCTCAATGGTCTGATTGGAAAATTATTTATCTTTGTTTCGTCTATCTAACAGAAATGGCTGAAGCAATCTCTCTGTACGCATGACCTGTAGAATGTATGCAATATCATCTTCGACCCGATAAAAAATTCTACATGGGGGAATTACGATTTCACGGTATGGAGTGCGGGGTAGTTCCTTGGGGCGTTTCCCTGAGTTTGGGTAGATAGTTAGCCGCTCAACTCTGTCGAAAATCTTTTGGACATAATTTGATGCTGCCGTAGGATTATCTAGGGCGATGTATTCTGCAACTTCATCTAAATCTAAGAGGGCAGGTTCTGTCCAAATTAGATCAGCCATTTTTTCATCTTCTTTTTGGCTTCATCCTGTGTGTAGGTTCTGCCTTCAAGAATGGCTCGTTCCCCCCTGGCGATCCCTTCAAGGATTTTCATCCGATCCTGCATGAACTCATAGGAGTCAACATCAACAAGGTATGCTGATGGTTTTCCGTGTTCAGTAATCAAAACGGGTTCGCCGGAACTATGGAGATCGGACAGGATCTGTGTCGCTTGTCTTTTTAATGTGGTCACTAATTCTGTTTTCATAGTCGAAATGATACTTTAGTGATACTCTGTGCTCAATGATTATGTTTAGGTTTCCAAACGTAATCGGATTGGCTTTTCATGATATGAAGCCGGCGGCGCTGTATGGAAAAGTGTCTGCGATCTGAACCGAACAGTGGAGGCTGTCCGGAAAATCCTCAAGAGGTACGAGCTGAAAAAGGAAGAGGTTATTATCTGCTATGAGGCCGGGCCGACTGGATTTGTGCTGGCGCGCCGGCTGATTAAACTCGGCTTTGAATGCGTGGTTATTGCTCCTTCATTGATTCCCTCAAAGTCCGGAGACAAAAAGAAAACCGACCGGCGCGATGCGCGGAAGCTGGCGGATTTTCTGCGGTCCGGACACCTGACCCCGGTGCATATTCCCGATCTCGACGACGAGGTGATCCGCGATGTTTGCCGGGGCCGTACCGGTGCCGCGCAGGGTCTTGCGCGCACGAGAAAATTATGAACCACGGAATACACGAAATACACGGAAAGGAAAGACAGGCGGTTCATGGGTAGGGCTGGTTCGCCGAAGCTTTCGACCCTCCAGTCATTGGAACTTTCCAACCTCTGGAAAATGTAGGCCACGTCCCCGACGTGGCGGGCGGCAGAGCGGACGCACCACTCCGGAGGCCATTCAGTACCGCACCCTCGATCGCCTGCTTTGGGGCTGATAACGAAATAATAGGACTGACACCTGCCCACGGATCGCTTCAAGCGCAACCCGGGCCTTAAATTCGGCACTATGTTTTCGTCTCTGTTTTTTCATAACTCCTTTACCTTCTCATTTGAGGAGTCATGCGCCCAAACCTAACTTATCCCGTGGTCCTAAATCTTAAGTCCGTCTCTGGTGGAAAGTGGTGTGGATGTATACGCATAAACATTAAAAACTGCAGACGGTTTCAGCGTAGGCTCCAACCACTCGTTCGCCGATTTTTTATGCAACAGCGAGTTGGTGAACTTCTTTATGGATTTTGTCGGAAATGGTATCTTCTGCAACATCAAGATCGTAATCCATCTGGAGACCCAGCCAGAAAGATGCTGAATTCCCAAAATAGACCGAAAGACGCAAGGCTGTATCAGCTGTTACGCTTCTTTTCCCGTGGACAATTTCATTCACTCGGCGTGGAGAAACTCCCAGATCACGACCTAATTTATTTTGACTGATTCCCATAGGTTTAAGGAATTCTTCGTTCAGGATTTCTCCCGGATGTACTGGAGCAATTTTTTTCATTTTATAACCTCAATGATAGTCAACAATTTCAACATTGAACGCATTACCGTTTTTCCATTGGAAACAGATTCGCCACTGTTGATTAATTCTGATGCTGTGTTGTCCTTTTCTGTTTCCAGACAATGCCTCCAACTTATTTGCTGGAGGTATTCGCAAATCATCAAGATTTGAGCTTCGATTCAGCATTCTTAATTTTCTAAACGCGATTTGCTGAATATTCGTGGGCAACCTCTTTGAGTATTGCCTGAAATACACTTTTTCCGTTTCTTTGCATTTGAACGATTCAATCATTGGAAACTAAACTATAACGCATGGCGTTATAGTGCAAGGTTGTTTTCATGCCCAGGCTGTGGATGCCTGCCCTGCTTTGTACCGCAGGCTTCCAGCCTGGAGCCCGCCCAGCGCCATTTCTATATCCTCTTCAAAAAACTGTTGAATGGACCGGAGTGCGTTGGCCTTCTTTTCTTTCGATAAGGTGATCTTCATGTTTCTTCCGTTACGGCACGAGTTTCAGCCGCTGATCGGGCATTAATTTTATCCCTGGCTTTCCTGGACAAATGGGCAGACGAGAATCAGAGAAGGGAAACGCCATGACGAAAAAAGCGTTTTGACCCTTTGCATTCTCCAGTCATTGGAACTTTCCAAGCTCTGGAAAATGTAGGCCACGTCCCCGACGTGGCGGGCGGCAGAGCGGACGCACCACTCCGGAGGCCATTCAGTACCGCACCCTCGATCGCCAGCTTTGGGGCTGATAACGAAATAATAGGACTGACACCTGCCGACTGACACCTGCCCGACACCTGCCCGGACACCTGCCCCTGACACCTGCCCACTCGTGCCTGAATTATAAAACGGCCTGCGTTCAGACTGGGTTGGTTTAGTTCGATCTATAGCGAAAGTTGGGAAAACGCAAAGATTGGATTGGGGGATTTTTTGTCTTTACTTAAAAGGGCTTAATGGTGGTTCGATCATGTTTTTAATTCCATTCGTGAATGATAGTTTTCATTTCAGCTTTGGTATACGGGGGTGTTTTCTTGTGCAACATACGATGGCAATTTGCGCAAACAATGCATAAATCTTTAAGTCGAGTTTTGGTTGTTTTTTCAAGGTCTGACAGAGGTTTCGTGTGATGGCATTCTGCAAATCCATAACCAATGTCGCCATATTGGGCGTAAAAATCAAAACCACATATTTCACATTCCAGCTTGCCTGATTTCTCCAGAACCTGCTTTTTCTTTTTTTGTGTAATTATGGATTTACGCTCTCGAATTCGATGCTTGCGCATCAATTTTTTTCCCTCTGAGACGGTAAATTCTTCGGATACCTCGTTGAATTCTTCAGTGCTTTTTTTTTGGGTTTTAGCTCTGATTGCAGATGCTTCTTTCCGAAGTTGTTTTTTGGAGTCAAAAAACTCATCCCAAATTTCTTTGTCCAATTTAGATCCTGCTGGTAGACCTTCGCCAGCGTAGTCTGGGTCAAATGGCAGGAAGTTATTCATCTTCATGCTGACACTTCCGGGACTCCTAAACCCATCAACTCTTACTTCCGGTGCATGAATTGATAAGGTTTGGAGTTCTTTGCTTAAAGCAATGATATCGGGATGGTTTTTATTAATTTTGGATTTCTCAACTTTAAAATACAGATCGAGTGCCAGAATTACTTCATCTCGTTTCCATTTTGGATTGCGTGCCATATTTTCTTTCAGTCGAACGTTATGGGTGAGCCGCCGGTGCTCACAAACTTCACTTAATCAACAGGCGTCGGCCACCATAGGCTCCACCCACTGGTTCGCTCATTCTTCTTTTTCTTCATCTTTCAGATAAATAATTTGATTAAGTGACATTTCTAATAGTTTCACAACTTCATCGGTGTCAGGTGTTTCTACTGTCACGGAGTGTGTTTTGTTATCCTTATCTACTGTCTGCACAGAAACTTTTCTTTGACCTTGTTTCTTTTTCATCCAAGTAGTGATTGCTTGAACCACCAGTGTTGATAATGCTCCGGCACCGAGCATAATTAATTCAGCGCTGAAACCTTCAGCGTTGTTAGCTAGGAGAGCGCCTCTTTCATGTGAAATGCCAGCGTCATCTAATTCTGCTTCAATCTCGGGAAAGATTTCTGGCTGTGCATGTATTAATTTCATATTTTTATCTAGCGAACAGTGTGTTGAGTCGCATGTTGTTATGCACTGCATATACCGATTCTGTTTATTCCCTTATCAGCCCGTGCAGTGTGCTGTAAAACGAGTTGTGAATGTTGCGATAAACTTTATGAGTATGCGGTTTGGTTGTAAAGAAAATGAGGACTGGGTCGGGGCGGACGGGGCGGACGGGGCGGTGCGGGATTTGATCCACATTTCCAATGGTTGGAAGGTGGGGTGATCGCATCGCGTTTATGGATCCGGAAAAACGGTTGGTTTATAAACGGCGCGGCGCGTGGTCTGATTCGCTTGAAAAAAGAACCGCCCCGTCATCGAGCGCTGAGGGGGCGGGTAAATTGACGCTGTTGGCGTCATAAAGGATTCATACTACTCGCTAAAACATACGGGTATATTTTACCACCCGCTCCGCTGGAGGACACGGAGAGCACCGCGTCCTTCCTCTGTGTTCCTCTGAGTCCGCCGTGGTGAAACTTCGGAGATTCCGGACTACGAGGTTTATACCGAGAAGTAATCCAACCGGGTATCAGGCTTCTTCGAAGTCCTGTGTGGTGCAGTTGTTGCAGATGCAGTTGAGGATGGAGAGGGCGCGGGGATCGCAGATGGAATACCACATTTCTTTTCCGTGGCGGGTGGAGCAGAGCAGGCCGGCGCGGCGCATCTGGTTCAGGTGCTGCGAGACCACGGCCTGGGCAAATCCGGTTTCTGCAACAAGGGCATGAACGGGAACTTCCTGTTCGCGCTCCAGAATTTCAATAATCCGCAAGCGCTGCGGATGCGCCAGCATTTTCAACGTTTCCGCCGCCCGCTGGAGCGTCTCGACTTTCAGTTTTCCCTGCCGAATGCACGGGGTTGTTTTGCTCATTTTTCAGTTCCCGGTTTTACGTTGAAATTCGGGCGGTGCACCGTATGTACCGCCATCTGTTTAAGCGTATATCGATTTCTACAGAATCGTCCTGCCGGAATCGAGCGTTTCCGTCCGGCAGCTGCGGAACTACTGGATTTCGAGGGTCAGTTCGACGGGACAGCTCAGGGTATTGGAGAGCGGGCAGGTTTTTTCCGCCTGCTGCAGGGCTTTCCGGGCGGCATCGGCCTGGGCAGCATCCTCGAGCTCCAGAGTGACGGTTACAGAAATCCGGCTGAAAACGAGGCCGGAGGGCCCTTTCTCCATGGTGCCGGCGGCGTGGCTGCTGTAAGAGCGGAAGCCGATTTTTCCCCGGTTCAGGAAAAAGAGGGCGGAGGCCATGATGCAGGATTCAACGGCCGCGGTCATCAGATCCTCCGGCGTCCAGAATCCTTCCGGGCCGCCGAATTCCGGCGGCGTGGCTACGTCGATGGCAGGCTTGCCTTCACAATGGGCGGTTCCCTGTTTGTCGGTTTTCCATTCAACGGATGTTTGATAGGTCCACATGGGATTCTCCTGGGTTAGTGTGCCGATTCAATGGCCTGAATCAGCTGTTCTTTCTGCTGAACGCCGACCATCTGCTGGAGCACCTGCCCATCCTTGAAGAGAATCAGAGTGGGGATGCTGCGTACGCCGTATTCCGCCGCCGTGGTCGTGTTTTCGTCCACATTGAGTTTGGCCACCGTTGCACGGTCGCCGACGGCTTCGGCCACTTCTTCGAGAATCGGAAGCTGGAATTTGCACGGCCCGCACCACGGGGCCCAGAAATCGACCAGCGTTACGCCGGATGCAATGGTTTCTTTGAAGGTTTCATCAGTCACTATGGTTGCTTTCATGGTATTTCCTTTCTTTGCTTAGAGGGTGAGAAATCGGGTGAACTGTTTTTCATCGTCAGCGACGGGCCCGCCCATCACATCGGCGACCACGCCGCCGAACATGCGTCCCATCAGGCCGGTGTTCATGGTGGAGACATAGGTTCTGCCGTCGCTCTTCTGATAAACCGCCATACTGCAGGGCATCATGACGGAAACATACATGGCGTCGTCCGTATTGAGAATCCGGTCGGCATAATCGGCCTGGCAGATTTTAAGCAGTGTGAGTTTCGGGATGCTTTTTCCGTGCCGGGCAATGCTTTTCTGCATATCCATTTTGCGGGAAAGAATCCATCCGCTGTTGGTGACGGCCTGTTCGAGCTGTTCGATGGTTTCTGTGTAGCCCAGCGGGCTCTCTTTTTCGTGCAGCATCATTTTCGGCATCACCGAGGCCATAGTGATGCCGGTCAGTAAAATGCCGCCGATCATTCCGCCGGCGAGCGTAACCACTGTTTTTTTCATTTTTCTGTTTCCTTATAATCTGTCCGGTTCATCCGGCACGCCGTCCGGGCGGGGGAATGACCGGACGGCCCTGCAGGATGATTTATGCGAGAATATCCTCGATGGTGACATAGCTGCCGACGTTGCCGGTCATGTTCTCTATATCGGTATTCACCGGGAGCGTCTTTTTGCCTTTGCGCCAGTTGGCCGGGCAGACTTCGCCGGTGGCATAGGCATGCTGCCACGCTTCGATCTGACGGATCAGTTCGTTGACGTTGCGGCCGACGCTGTCGGCAACGGTTTCTTCGGCCACGACCACGCCTTCAGGATCGATGATGAAGCGGCCGCGCAGGGCCACGCCTTCCTGTTCAATCCAGACCCCGAATTTACGGGCCACGTTGCCGGTGTTGTCGGCTCCCATGGTCAGCGTCAGGTCCTTGAGCAGCGGTTCGGTTTCCGCAAAACGCTTGTGGCTGAATTTGGTGTCGCCGGAAATCGGCAGTACGTTCACACCGAGCTCATTCAGCTTGTCCTGGCTCGCATTCATCGCGGCGATTTCGGTGGGGCAGACAAAGGTGAAGTCGGCCGGGTAGAAACAGACGACGGACCATTTGCCCTTGAGGTCTTCGCTTGATACCGTCGTGTAGGTTCCTTTTGCGGCATCGTAGGCTTCGAGTTCAAATTCCGGCATCCGCCGCATGACTAATGTTGTGCTCATTTTCTGTTCTCCTGTCGTCGGTTGGTTTTCAGTTACAGCGGGTTCTTCGTCTTCAATGATCTTTCGTTTATCGCAGGGCATAATACGTTCCTTTCGTAGCGTGTTCTCCAGTGTCATCGCCGTTTTCCGGCCGAATTTTCCGGAACCTTCAGCAGGAATTTGCCGTTGGTTTAGATATATACATATATAGATATCAGAATATGTAAATATGAAAATACGAAAAAGTTTCCCGTCGCGATGACAGACGGGGCAGGAGAAAGGCTTGAAAACTTCCAACGGTTGGAACATTTGGTTATAACGTCGCGTCTATGGATCCGAAAAAACTGCCGATTTATGAACTGCGCGATGAATTGTCTGAAGCGCTGAAGAACGGGAACCGCATGATTATCGAGGCGCCGACGGGGTCGGGTAAATCGACCCAGGTGCCGCAGATGGTGCTGGACTGCGGGAACGCGGGGCCGGGCGAAGTGGTGGTGCTGCAGCCGCGGCGTCTGGCGGCTCGGCTGCTGGCAAAGCGCGTGGCGTCCGAGCGCGGGGAACCGCTGGGCGGCGAGGTGGGCTATCAGGTGCGGATGGAATCGGCCGTTTCCGCAAAAACGCAGATCCGCTATGTGACCGAAGGGATTCTGCTGCGCCAGTTTCTGAGTGATCCGGAGCTGCGGGGTGTTTCGACGATTGTTTTTGATGAATTTCATGAGCGGCATATTTACGGCGACATTACGCTGGCGCGTGCGTTGCATCTGCAGGGGACGCGGCCCGATCTTAAACTTATTGTGATGTCGGCGACGCTGGATGCGGGGCCGTTGCGGGAATATCTGGCGCCGTGCACCGAGCTGAAGAGCGAAGGCCGGATGTTTCCGGTGGAGATTTCGTATGCGCGGAAACGGATCGATTTCCGGCACCATCGGGTGTGGGATGCGGCGGCGGATGCGTTTGAGCAGGCGATTGAATCGGGGGCCGAGGGCGATGTGCTGGTCTTTATGCCGGGGGCTTTTGAAATTGCGCGGACGGTCGAGGCGATCCGGTCGAAAAAATGTGCGCGCGGTTTTGCGGTGATGCCGCTGCACGGCGAGCTGCCGCCGGCGCAGCAGGATGCGGCGGTGGGCGAATGTGCGCAGCGTAAGTGTATTGTTTCGACCAATGTGGCGGAGACGTCGATCACGATTGACGGGGTCCGGATTGTGATTGATTCGGGGCTGGCGCGTATGGCGAGGTTTGATCCGAACCGGGGGATTGATACGCTGCTGATTGAGCGGATCAGCCGGGCGTCGGCGGACCAGAGGAGCGGGCGGGCAGGTCGTACGGCGCCGGGAACGTGCCATCGGCTGTGGACCGAGCAGGAGCATGTGGCGCGGCCGATGCAGGAGCTGCCGGAAATCCTGCGGCATGATTTGAGCGAAGTGGTGCTGACGCTGAAAGCGGGCGGCATTGATGATATTTCAACTTTTCAGTGGCTGGAACATCCGGATCCGAAATCGCTGGCGCGTACGCTGACGCTTCTGTCGGATCTGGGGGCGCTGGATTCCGCCGGTAAATTGACCGGCATTGGAAAAAAGATGGTGTCGTTTCCGATGCATCCGCGCTATGCCCGGATGCTTTTGGCGGGCGGTGAATACGGATGTGTGCGGCAGGCGTGTCTGATTGCGGCGCTGACGCAGGGCCGGTCGATTCTGGAGCGGAACAAAGGCGGCCGGACGCGCGGCCAGCGGGATGAGCTGCTGGGCGAGGATGATGTTTCGGATTTCAAGCGGCTGATGCGCGCGTGGAGTTTTGCGGATCAGAACGGTTACCGGGTGGAGGCCTGCCGGAAACTGGGGATTCATGCGGGCGCGGCGCGGACGGTGAAGCCGCTGTATGAGCGGTTCATGAAGATGGCAAAGCGCGCGGGGCTGGAAATCAACAGCCGTGCACCGACG
The DNA here is from genome assembly GCF_034531395.1 of Pontiella agarivorans. Taxonomy (NCBI): domain Bacteria; kingdom Pseudomonadati; phylum Kiritimatiellota; class Kiritimatiellia; order Kiritimatiellales; family Pontiellaceae; genus Pontiella; species Pontiella agarivorans. The sequence continues at coordinate 412,498 of NZ_JARVCO010000010.1, forward strand.
GATGAGGATTTGCAGAAGTGTATTCTGCTGGCGTTTTCGGATCAGGTGGCGAAACGGCGGGATAAGGGTACGCTGCATTGCGCGGTGGTGCACGGCCGTTCCGGGGATCTGGATCGGGAATCGGTGGTGCGCGATGCGGAGCTGCTGGTGGCGGCGGAGATTACGGAGATTGAGGGGCGTGATCTGAATGTGAAGCTGAATCTCTGCACGGCGATTGAAGAAGTGTGGCTGGAGGAGCTGTTTCCGGAGGATGTTGAGGAGATTACCGAGGCGGTGTATGACCCGCGGACGAAGCGCGTTTTTTCCAAACATTGGAAGTCGTTCCGCGGTCTGGAGCTGAAGTCGAATATGAGCCCGGAGGTGGATCCGGATCAGGCGGCGGAGATGATTGCCGAAGAGGTGATGGCCGGACGGCTGGATCTGTATAAATGGGATGATCAGGTGGAGAAATGGATTGCGCGGGTGAACTGCCTGGCGGCGGGCTGCCCGGATTACGGGATTCCGGAGATTGATGAAGAGGCGCGTCGGGCGATGATTCAGGAGATCTGTCTGGGGGCGGTGTGTAAAAAGGATCTGAAGGCGCGGCCGGTCTGGAAAACGGTGAAGTCGTGGCTGAATCCGGCGCAGCTGGAAATCATTGAAAAACAGGCGCCGGAGCGGATTAAACTGCCGAGCGGGTTTAATGCGAAGGTGCGGTATGAGGAGGGGCAGCCGCCGGTGCTGTCGGCCACGATTCAGAAGCTGTATGGTTTAAACGAAGTTCCGACCATTGGATTCGGTCAGATTCCGGTGATGGTGGAGGCGCTGGCGCCGAACCAGCGGCCGCAGCAGAAGACGCAGGATATGCAGTCGTTCTGGAACAATGCCTATCCGCTGATTAAAAAGGAGCTCAAAGGCCGATACCCGAAACACGAGTGGCGTTGATCCGGACTTTACGCCGGGGTTGTGCCTGATATTCTGTATCTTTTAATCAAACAGGAGAGCGTTATGCCGAAGAAGACGGTAAGTATTGAATCGAAACTGAATGAACAATTTGTGATCGAAAGCGATGTGCGCGGTCATAAGCTGGTGATTGACCAGCCGGCGAATGCGGGCGGGTCGGATACCGGGGTTACCCCGTTGGAAATGGTGTTTGTTTCGCTGGCGGGCTGTATCGGCACCATCGGCCGGATTGTGGCCATGCAGAAACGAATTGCGCTGCGCGGTCTGTCGATCAAGGTGGAGGGCGATCTGGATACGGATGGGCTGCTGGGCAAACCGATCGAAGGACGCATCGGTTTTGAAGGTATCACGGTTACGGTGGATGTGGATGCCGATATGACCGATGAAGAAAAGCAGGCCTTTATTCATGAACTGGACCGGCGCTGCCCGGTTTCTGAAAATCTGTTGAATGCCACTCCGGTTGAGGTGAAGCCGGCATAATTCAGATTTCCAGAGTTTGGAAAAAGCCGTCCGACAGGGCGGCTTTTTCGTGTTTTACAACCTTTCCGGAATTGTGACAAAATCGCTCGCTTTAATGTGGAGAGAAGAATGACGATTAAGGACTTTCTGAATCGCGCGGCCGAAGAGAGCGCGGATTGCATTGCCTTGAAGTTTAAAGAGGGCGGCCGGTGGCAGACGCGGTCGTTCCGGGAATTGCGGGAACGGGTCTGGCATGTGTCGGAAATGCTGGTGGAGCTCGGGATTCGCGCGGGCGATCGGGTGGCCATTTACCGGGAAAATTCACCGGAATGGTTTGAGCTCTATCACGGCATCGTCGGTATTGGTGCTGTGGCGGTTCCGGTGGATGCAAAACTGCGCGAGAGCGAGGTGCGGCATATTTTCCGCGACTGTGCGGTTTCGGTGGCCTTCTGTTCCTGTCGTATGGCGGAAAATATGCTGGAGATGAAGGAACGGATTCCGGATCTGCAGCATTTGGTGATGCTGGACTGTACGGGAAAAAATGAGCAGCTGTGCGAAAAGCTCGATTGTAAAATGTATGAAACCCTCTTTGAAGAGGTTGATGGAAAAGCGATGTCGGATGAGCGGGCTTTTGACCGTATGAGCCCAACGGCCGATTCGGCGGCTTCGCTCATTTACACCTCCGGAACCACGGGGCGGCAGAAGGGGGCCATTCTGACCCACCGCAATTTTATTTCCAACGTCGAAAGTATCGATCAGACCCTTCAGTTTTCGAAGGAAGATAATTTTATGCTGATCCTTCCGCTGCACCATTCCTTTGCGTTTACCACCACGGTGCTGGTGCCGATCTTCAAGCATTGTCAGGTTTCCATTGTCGAAAATCTGAAAACCATCAAAGCGAATATGGCTGACACTTCGCCTACGATCATGCTGGCGGTTCCGCTGCTGCTCGACAAAATGCTCGCGCGCGTGATGGATGGTATACGCGCCCGGAAGGTGGCGAGACTGATGTATAAAGCCGGGCTGGCCAAAGTGATCGGTAAAAAGGTGAAAGAGGGGCTGGGCGGAAAATTGCGATTGGTTGTTTCCGGTGGAGCGCCGATCAGTCCGGCCACGCTTGAAGGGTGGAATAAACTCGGCCTGCTGGTGGTGGAGGGATACGGCATCACGGAAACGTCGCCGGTGCTTTCGGTCAATCCGCTGGAGGCGCCAAAGGTCGGTACCGTTGGACGGCCGCTAAGCGGAGTTGAAATCCGAATCGATGAGCCCAACGCCGAGGGGATCGGCGAAATCTGCGCTAAAGGCGATAATGTGATGCAGGGATACTGGAACAATCCCGAGGAGACCGCCAAGGTGCTTCGGGATGGCTGGTATCATTCCGGCGATCTGGGGTGTTTCGATGACGAGGGCTATCTGGTGATCAGCGGCCGTAAGAAAAGCCTGATTGTGAACCGCGAAGGTAAAAATATTTATCCTGAAGAAGTTGAGCGGCAGGTGCTGAAGAGTGAGCTGGTGCTTGAATGTCTGGCCCTGGGTTACCGGGAAGCTGAGGAAACGGGGGAGCGCGTTGGGCTGATTGTGGTGCCGAATCAGGAAATTATCGACAGCATGCATACCCGCGCGGGGGCCAACCTGACGGATGAGGATATTGAAAAACTGGTGCGCGGGGATGTGCGCGAAAAGCTTCAGGCGCTGGCGGACTATAAACGCCCTCGAAAAATTGAAGTGCGTTTCGAAGAGTTCGAAAAAACCACCACGCAGAAAATTAAACGCTACCTGTACGACATCAGTGTGTGAGCCGAATAGGTTTGGAATTGAAAGAGAAATACAACCCAGGAGAGAGAACATGAAAAAATGGACGTGGGGCGGAGTTGCACTGACCTTGATTATCGGCAGTGCAGCCATGGGGGCCGGGTTCCAGCTGTATACCGAAGGGTCCGCCGAAACGCTCGGTCAGGCCGGAGCCGTCAGCGGGCGGACCAATATGACCTCGCAGGCGTGGTACAACCCGTCCGCTCTCGCCGGAGCCAAACGCCCGGCTCTTATGGTGGGCAGCGCCTTTGCGTCCATTCATACGGATTTTAAGAGTGCTGTTTCGCCAGTGGCCGATGATAGCATGTCGGATGAATGGCGGATGATTCCCCATCTTTACTATGTGCAGCCGCTCAGTGATAAACTGACCGGAACGCTTTCAATTAATGCGCCTTATGGGTTGATTACCGAATGGGATGACGGGTGGACGGCTGCAACGATTGCAACCTATTCCGATCTGGAGGCGATCTACATTACACCTTCTATTGCCTGGCAGGTGACGGAGATCCTTGCGGTTTCGGCGGGATTGAACGTGGTGGACGCAAAGGCGGATCTGCAGCGAACCGGCTCGCGGGTGGAGGGGGATGATATTCATTATGGCGGTACATTTTCCGCCCACCTTCAGCCATTGGATGATTGGGGTTTCGGATTGCGTTATCAGTCGCGGGTGAAACTGGATATTACTGGAAAGGCCAATGGGACCTTTCCGGCATCGGCGGAACTGGAACTCCCCTCAACCGTTAATTTCGGCGTGGCAAATACGACCATTAAGAATCTCACTTTGGGGCTGGATCTGGTCTGGACCGAGTGGAGTACGTACGATGAGTTGTCGATCGTAACTCCTGCGGAAGTGGTCACCGCTTCCAAGGATTGGGACGATGTCATCAGCATCCGTCTCGGAGCAGAGTATGCGCTGGGAGAGGACTGGAAAATTCGGGGCGGGTATGTCTGGGATGAATCACCGATTCCGGATTCAACCCGTGCCCCGGAGATGCCGGGGACGGATCGTCAGATGATTACCATGGGGTTCGGTTGGCAGTTCTGGAACAGCATGACGCTGGATGCGGCGTATGCCTATCTGTGGGCGGATAAAGGCGATATGGGAACAGACAATACGGCACTTAATCCGGGATTGGCCGGAAGCTTTGAAACGACCACCCATCTGCTGGCGGTTTCGCTGGGATATACATTTTAGAATATCCAGAGATTGGAAAAATTTAAAGGCGTTCCCGGAAACGGGGGCGCTTTTTGATTTTGGAACTTTGATGCTGCTCAATGTTGACGCCGCTGATTTATAGGACATAGTTTAAGGGTAATGAATAAATCCGTTCAGATTCTATTGGCGCTGGCTCTCTTTCCGCTTGTGGTAAATGCACGCAAGGAAACGTTGGAGGAGCGTAAACAGCGTATCGTCCGAAAATATCTCAGGGAAAATGCGGCCATTACCCAGAGCGATATGGTGGTGCCTTCCGAGATGGAAGAGGATGAACGCGTACTGGATTCTGAAAAACTCAAAGAAGTTAAGGATAATTCTCTTCAGCGTGAGGATGTCTCCGGAAAGCCTTTTATTCCGCCGCCTCCACAGCCCCGCCCGGTACCGCGTGAAAATGCAAACTGGTTGTTTGGTGATGCCGAGGAAGAGGTGACTGAATTCGACATGTATGGCAACCCGGTAGATTCCTCCGTGGATAACGATGACAGCCTTTGGTCGTGGGACCGCGCGGAAAAAGAAAAGCCGGAGCGCCGTCGGGAAACTTATTCCAGAAGCGACGGGCGGGGGGATGGATCCGTCCGGGATTCTAAGAGTAGTGGAGCAGGGGCCTGGGGGCAGCCGGACCGGAATTCCTCAATCTTTCAGACCGACTCTGCCCTCTTTGGCCGCAGCCGGAATATGGATCGGGGTGGAAGCGGTACCGATTTCGGTCTGCAGGGAAAAAGCAGGCGTACATACGGATCTGATCCCGAAGAGGGGCTGCTCTCGCCATTTCCTCAATACAGATCCTCCGGCGAGACGAAGTCTTCCGGCTTTGGAACTCCATCGCAACAGGCTCATCAGCCCTATAAAAGTACCTATGAGCAGGAGCGCGAACAGCGTCAGAAACAGTGGAATGGCCTGAACCAGAATCTGGAAAAGCAGGAGGATCAGTTCAAACGGACCGATTCCTATAAGCAGTGGAAAGACCGCAATAAAAGCTACGATCCGCTATCGGATGATGCCTATCTGAATCCGCAGAAACGTTAGTCAGTGATTTCCTTGTAGTTGATCAGCTTTCCGTCAACCATCACCACTTCATAGCGGGTTTCCGAAAGGATACGTGTGAGTTCTTCGGCCTTGCGTTCCATCGTCTCGTTCATCGCATCCGACCAACCCGAGCCGCGAGATTCTTCCTGATAGGTGTAATAAAGATATTCAGCTCCATTACGGATTTCCGTGGAATCGGGATCGCCCAGGACAGACACAACTTCATTGCGGCTCATGCCTTCCCGGACATCGCTGAGTTTCCAGGGTTTGAATGACGTTGCGCATCCGGCCAAAAGAACAACCGCACCTGCTGCCAAAATTGATTTCATTGTTTTCATGCCTGAAAGCATAGTTTCAGACCGTGAAAAAGTAAACCCTATGCCTCTTCAGATTTTGAGGGGGTGTCCTTGTTTTCCTTGGATTCTTCTTCGGTATTTATAACTTCACCAACAGGTTGTTCCACGGCCTCGGGAAGTTTTCCGGTTTTCATGATGGAATCCACTTCGGAAAAATCAAGAACTTCGCGTTCGATGAGGATTTCCGAAAGCGCAATCAACTGCTCTTTGTTATCCACCAGAATCTGCATACATTTGTCATAGGATTCTGTAACAATCCGCCGCACCTCTTCATCAATAAGACGGGCGGTCTGTTCGCTGAAATCGGATGAGCTTGAAATTCCTTGACCCAGGAAGACCGGCTGGTTGTTACTGCCGAGGTTCTGCGGGCCGAGTTTTTTACTCATGCCGTATTCGCAGACCATCGCCCGGGCAACCATCGTGGAGCGCTCAATATCGTTGTGTGCGCCCGTCGTTACATCTCCGAAAATCAGTTCTTCGGCCGCACGTCCGCCCATAAAGGCTACCAGGTCGGCTTCAAGCCGTTTCTGGCTCTGTGTGTACCGGTCTTTTTCCGGCAGCTGCATGGTGGCACCGAGTGCCCGGCCGCGCGGAATGATGGTGACTTTGTGGATCGGTTCGCACTCGGGCATATGATACATGGCCACGGCATGGCCGGCTTCGTGATACGCCGTCAGCTTTTTCTCTTCCGCGTCCAGCACGTGGCTGCGACGTTCGCGACCCCACATCACTTTATCGCGCGCTTCTTCCATATCCTGCTGTTCAACAAATTCGGCACCGCGCCGCGAGGCCAGCAGGGCGGCTTCGTTGACCAGATTGGCCAGATCAGCTCCCGAGAAGCCCGGTGTGCCGCGTGCGGTTTTTCGCAGGTCGACCTGATCCGAAAGGCGTACATTGCGGGAATGGATTTTAAGAATCTGTTCGCGGCCTTCGAGGGTCGGCGGATCAACCACGACCTGGCGGTCGAAACGGCCGGGACGCAGCAGCGCCGGGTCCAGCACATCCGGGCGGTTGGTGGCCGCAACAATAATGATGCCTTCCTGCGTATCAAAACCATCCATTTCAACCAGCAGGGCATTGAGCGTCTGCTCGCGTTCGTCGTGCCCGCCGCCGATACCGCTGAAGCGACTGCGCCCGACAGCATCGATTTCGTCGATGAAAATAATGCACGGGGCGTTCTTTTTGCCCTGTTCAAACATATCGCGCACCCGCGAAGCCCCGATACCCACAAACATTTCCACAAAGTCGGAACCGGAAATCGTGAAAAACGGAACGTCCGCCTCGCCGGCTACCGCTTTGGCCAACAGCGTTTTGCCGGTGCCCGGCGAGCCCGACAGCAGCACACCCTTAGGCATTTTTCCGCCCAGTTTCTGGAATTGTTTCGGATCCTTCAGGAATTCAACCACTTCCTGCAGTTCTTCCTTGGCTTCGTCAACGCCGGCCACCTCTTTAAAGGTGATCTTGTTTTTGTCCTGCGTCAGCAGTTTGGCCCGGCTTTTACCAAAGCTCATGGCTCCGCGTCCGGCATTTTTCATCTGGCGGATGAAGATAAAATAAATAATGCCGAAGATCAGGATGAACGGAACAATGTTGATCAGAATCGAGGTCATCGCGGTTTTCAGCGGTTTGCTCTCAATTTCAACACCGTGGTTCTTCAGCGTTTCCTGCAGCATGGTGTCATCGCGAAAAGGGATGTATACCTTGAATTTTGTGGTTCCGGTCTCGTTCAGATCCTTGGATTCGCCGGTGGCAAACTGGTTGCCGGAGCTGTCGTAGGAGAGAACCACTTTGGAGATACGGTCTCCTTCCACCTGCTTCATAAAGGCGGAATAAGACATCTCATTTGCGGCATCAGGAGATCGGGTGAAAAGCTGTAAAACGACCAGAAAAACGGCGACGGCCAGAAATGATATGGCCAGTCCGCGCATGGGCATGGGCGGCGGCCCCTTCTTATTGGGTTTGTCCGACTTCGGGTCTTTCTGCTGCTGATTATCTGACATATTTACTTCTTCCTTTAAAAAACAGGCCGAAAACTAGCATCCGCCGTATATGATTGCAACGCGTACAGGAACAAACTTGGAGTCATTCAGTCCACTTTTTGTTCAATCTTCAAAAGCACCGATGAAGCGTTTGGGTTTTCAACCGCCCAGCCGCGCGCTATCCGGTAGCCCGGCACCCAGATAATCTCATCCTGGCACACCACCACCGGTAGCTGTTTGCGCTGTGCCCGCGGAATTTTCAGATCGGTCAGAATATCCTGCAGCTTTCGCGACCCCTCCATACCCAGCGGAGCGATGCGGTCGCCCGGGCGGATCATTCGTACCTCAACGGGCCGTCCGCCGAGTTTTCGCGCGCTGACGGCGGCCTCGGCGCGGGCATCGCCGATTCGGCTGTTGTCTCTGGTCCATCCGTTTGCAGAGCGGGTTGAAATTTCCCACAGAATTTTCGGGGCGGGGGAACCCCGCTCTTCAAAGCGCGGTTTTCCATATTCTATGATCACCCGCTGGCGGTCATTGAGTTCGTAAATTGCTGTTCCCGAGGTGTTTTTAAGAAGTTGGAGAATGCGGTCTATCGTTTCGAATCCGGCTTCTTCGGCCCCCTGGTTGAACAGCCAGGCCCGGATGTAACGTCTTCTCAGGGCCAGCGGCAAATGGTTGATCGGCCATTGAGCATCATTGACCGCCTCTTCCATCCACTCATTTTCAGCACGCAGAATATCCATTGTTCGTAAAATTGTGTCCCGGATACCGGGGTTCAGCTCGCGTTCAAGCAGCGGGAGAATTCGGTGCCGCACGCGGTTGCGCAGAAAATGCTCGTCGGCATTGCTGGCATCCTCACGCCAGGAAAATTTATTTTCTTCCAGCCATTGGACAATGTCGGAGCGCGGAACATCGAGCATAGGGCGGAAAATCCGTAGCTGTTCCAGCGTCTGGAAAACCGGCATTCCGCACAGGCCCGCCGGCCCGGCACCGCGGGCGAGTTTCAGGATAAAGGTTTCTGCCTGATCGTCTGCATGGTGGGCAAGAACAATGACCGCATGGCCGAATTCCGCAAAAAAAGCGTGTCGCGCCTGCCGTGCCGCCATTTCGATGGATTGCCCTGTTTCAGCCGCCAGCGTCTCAACATCCACGGATTTTACAACCACAGGGAAGCCGGTATCCTTTGCGAGCTTCCGCACGAAGGCTTCATCGGCGTCTGATTCCGCACCGCGCAGCTGGTGGTTGAGGTGGGCAAGGGTGCATGGAACTTTCAGGATGCTGAAAATCCGGACCAGTGCCGTCGAATCGGCTCCGCCCGATACTCCGATCACGATATCGGCTTCGCAGGACCGTATCTGATGGGCCTCAATCTTTTTATTAATGAGCGAGGGGAGATTCATAACGGGGTACTTACAAACGCGGGCGGCGTTTGTACATTTTAAAAGGAGCGCGACCATACCTTTTTGCCGAAAAGAAAAAAGGTTCCCGCTTTTCTCCGGGAACCTTTATTGTTGTACCTAGTCGGTTGAACCGCAGCATTTTTTGTATTTTTTGCCGCTTCCGCAGGGGCAGGGGTCGTTCCGCCCCACCTGTTTTCCGGCCACCGCCTGCTTAACCGGCTTCGGTTGCGGCGGGGCATCCATGCCGGGCGGCAGGTCCATTCCCGGCGGGGGAGCGCCCATCGGCTGCGGCGGGCGCTGCTGTGGGCGAGGGCCCTGCTGTTGCGCAGCCCCAGCAGCCTGTGCCTGTGCCGTGGCGGCAGCCAGAGCTGATGCCTGCGGGTTATGCTGCACGCGCATGTTCGACATGCTTTTGAAAAATTCCTCAATCGCTTCAACCGATGTGGCTGACCGGAAAATAGCCGTTGAAATCTCTTCGTAGATTCGGTCCATCAGGTCCATGAACAGATGATAGGCTTCGCGCTTATATTCAATCAGCGGATCGCGCTGGCCGTAGGCCTGCAGACCAATCGATTCACGCAGACTGTCCATGTTGCGGAGATATTCCTGCCAGTGTTCGTCGATGGACTGAATGATCATGTGACGTTCAAGGCGAACCAGTGATTCCGTATCCTCATGACGGGCTTTCAGGTCGTAGGCTTTTTTGACCGCGCTCAGGACCGCGTCTGTAAGGGACTCTTCGGTGATTTCGTCCGGAAGATTGTCCGTCCGCATCCCCAGCGGGAAGGTGGTGTTCACCCAGGCGATAAAGGGAGCGCAGTCTTCCTTCTTTTTAGTGACTGCTGCATCCGCGGCATGGGTGAGAATGGCCTGTTCGACAGCATGGTAAATCAGTTCGCGCGGATTTTCCGATGTAAGCGCTTCGGAGCGGAAATCATAAATTTCCGTTCGCTGGGCATTCATTACATCGTCATATTCGAGCGTGCGCTTACGCATCATGAAATTCTGCTGTTCCACGCGGCGCTGGGCGGTTTCGATGGATTTATTGAGCCACGGGTGTTCCAGCACTTCGCCTTCTTCGATGCCGAGTTTTTCCATAATGCTGGAAATGCGGTCGGAGCCGAACAGGCGCATCAGGTTGTCTTCAAGTGAGACAAAGAACCGGGTAACGCCGGGGTCGCCCTGACGGGCTGAGCGTCCGCGCAGCTGCCGGTCGATCCGGCGGGATTCGTGGCGTTCAGATGCAATAACATAGAGACCGCACGGTTTTTCTTCGAGCAGTTTGGCCAGCGGTTTCCCGTCGACTTTGCTTTCCAGCGAAAACTCTTTGGAAAGCAGATCCTTTTTATCGAGATAAATAACCCCTTCGCCCAGCTTAATGTCGGTACCGCGACCGGCCATGTTCGTGGCAATCGTCACCGCGCCGGGCTGACCTGCATTGGCGACAATTTCGGCTTCGCGAGCATGGTTTTTCGCATTGAGCACATTGTGCACAATATTTTCGCGCCGCAGCATGCGGCTGAGCACTTCGGAGGTTTCAACGGCCACGGTGCCGACCAGTACCGGCTGCTTGCGGGCGTGTGCGGCTTTGATTTCCTCGATGACTGCGCGGAATTTTTCGCGCTGTGTTTTATAGACCTGGTCATTGAGGTCCACGCGCCGCACCGGGCGGTTGGTCGGAATAACCATCACATCAAGGCCGTAGATCTGATGGAATTCATCGGCCTCGGTTTCTGCGGTGCCGGTCATTCCGGAGAGCTTGTCGTACATGCGGAAATAGTTCTGAATGGTGATGGTGGCCAGGGTCTGTGTTTCGCGTTCGATGGTTACGCCTTCTTTGGCTTCCACGGCCTGGTGAAGACCATCCGACCACCGTCGTCCGACCATCAGGCGCCCGGTATGCTCATCCACAATATGCACCTGGCCGTCCTGTACCACGTAATCCACATCTTTTTCATAGACGCTGTACGCACGAATCAGCTGGTCAACGGCATGGACCCGTTCGTTGCGCAGGGCATAGTCTTCCTGAATCGAACGGCGTTTTTCCATGATCTCTTCCGGCGAAAGCGTGGTTTCGCCGTCGAGTTCGGCCATCATTGAAACCATATCGGGAAGGACATACATATCCGGATCATCCGGATTAAGCTCGGCACAGCCGATTTCCGTGAGATCGGCGTCGTGCCCTTTCTCATCGATGGTGAAGTAGAGTTCCTGCCGCAGTTCGCGGGCCTGTTTTTCGTTTTCCTTCTTGAGCATCTCCATCTGGATTTTTTCGAGGAGCTTGCGGTATTTTACCTCTTCGACGAGATGCATCAGCTGCTTGTTTTTCGGCATGCCCTGATGAACCTGATAGAGTTTCAGTCCGGCTTCATAGTCCTCGTTCTGCTCCAGCAGTTCTTTGGCTTCTTTCAGCAGTTTCGTGCAGAGATCGCGCTGGCGGCGAACCAGACGGCTGGCCGCCGGCTGGAGCTCCTCATATTGAGTTGAGGAATAGGGAGCGGGGCCGGAAATAATCAGCGGCGTCCGTGCTTCGTCGATCAGGATCGAGTCAATTTCGTCGACGATGGCAAAATTATGACCTTTCTGCTGCACCATGTCTTCGGAGCTGTAGGCCATGTTGTCGCGCAGGTAATCGAAGCCGAATTCCGAGTTTGTTCCGTAGGTAATATCGCAGAGATACTGTTCGCGGCGCTGCGGCGGGGGCATCATATTTTTCAGGCAGCCGACGGTCAGGCCCAGCCATTTATAAAGATGACCCATCCATTCCGAGTCGCGCTGGGAGTGATAATCCGAGGTGGTCACCACGTGCGCGCCTTTGCCGGAAAGTGCGTTAAGGTAAACCGGCAGGGTGGCGACGAGGGTTTTACCTTCCCCGGTTGCCATTTCGGCAATCATACCTTTATGAATGGCCAGACCACCGATCAGCTGGACATCAAAATGAACCATATTCCACTCGATGGGATGGCCGATCACCTCCACGGTGGTTCCGCAGAGACGGCGGGAGGCATTTTTAACGACAGCAAAAGCTTCGAGTTCAATGTCTTCAAGCGTCTCACCGTTTTTAAGGCGGTCCTTGAATTCCTGTGTTTTGGCCTGCAACTGCTCGTCGCTTAACGCTTTGAATTCCTCGTCGTAAGCATTGATTTTCTCAACCAGCGGACGCATTTTTTTCAGGTCGCGTTCGTTCTTCGAGCCGAGTATCTTCTTCAAAATCCAATTCATGTCTGTTCCTAATTTGCAAAAAGAGCTGGAAATCTACCGCATTTGTCAGGGCGCAACAAGCAGTGAGTCAAACGAAGACTCCGCTATCCGCCGGATGAATAAGAAATTCCGGGATTGGAAAAACTTGAAAGATGGCGGCGGTCAAAATAGCATTCCAACCCATGCCAGAATGTGAACCCAATCCCGTGCCGCTGGTGATTTTCGGCGTACCTTTTCATAATGTCACTTTCGAGGAAGCCATCGACTGGATCGTTGCTCGCGTACGCTCCGGCCGTCCGGCCAATATTGCCACGGCAAATCTCGACTTTGTCACCCGTGCCTGGGCAGACCCCGAATTGCAACGTATTCTTATCGATGCAGATCTGGTGCTCGCCGACGGGTTCCCGATGGTTAAGCTTTCACCGCTGTTCGGTCCAAAGCTCAAAGATCGCGTTACCGGGTCAGATCTCACCCCAATGCTGGCTGCTCGTGCTGCTGAAGAGGGAATGAGTATCTACGGCCTCGGTTCCGCTCCCGGGGTTGCTGAAAAAGCATTGAATATACTCAAAAAACGCCACCCCGGCCTCCAGGTTGCCGGCTGCTTTTCACCGCCGTTTACTTCATTGCTGAAGATGGATCACCGCGAAATTCTCCAGCGTCTGGAAAACGCCGCCCCCGATATTCTTTTTGTCGCCTTCGGGGCCCCGAAACAGGATAAATTTATCAGCATGCATGTGCGCAGCTGGAATATTCCCGTTTCCATTGGGGTTGGTGCGTCGCTCGACTTCATTTCCGGAAAACAGAAGAGGGCTCCGAAAATGATGCAGAAATGCTGCCTCGAATGGCTCTGGCGGGTCTGTTGCAGTCCGCGCCGCCTTTTCGCGCGCTATCTGGCCAATTTGCATTTTCTGTTGTCCGCCTCACGGCAGCTGCGAACGATCCATAAAATGCCGGATCATGAAGTTATATTCCAACCATTGGATGAGCATTCTGTTCTGTCCTTGGAACAAAGCCGGATTACCGTTGCCCGTTTTCATTCGCTGGACTCTGCGGAAAGCGCCGCCGAATTTATCAGACAGGCCGGAGAACAGAGCTTTGGCAATAATCTGCTGCTCGATCTTCATGCGGTACCCTGGCTCAGCAGTCTCGAACTTGGGGCTCTGCTGGAAATTAATAAAATCAGTCGAAGGCAGGGATTTCGTCTGATTCTTTATGCCGCCCGGCCGAAGGTCCGGACCCTGCTGGAAACCTGCCGGCTGACAGACTATTTCTCGATTGCCTACACGCTTAAAGACGCTGAGGAAATGGCGAGAAAGCTGGTGGAACATGCCGATGGCGAGGCGCTTTACTCGGACGGACGGCTTAAACTCAAACTGCCCATCGAGCTCAGTGCGGCCTCTCTTCCTAAGTTCGAGGTGGATACGCAAGTGCTGCAGCAGAAACTTGTGCAGAAGGGCTTGCTTAAATCAATTGAAGTCGACGCCGCCCAGCTTGATTTCATCGACAGTGCCGGGCTCGGCTATCTTATCGCCCTCAAAAAACGGGCCTCAGACACCCGCATCAGTATGTCCATCAGCAACCTCGATCCCAAACTGCGCCGTACTTTCGAAATTGCCCGCGTTGATAAAATTCTCCTGCGCGCCTGAATTGCTCCTGAAACGGGATGACCGACCGGCACGCATTAACCGCTGGCCAGTTTGTGGGCCCGCCGGGTGGTTTCGGGAAGTTTGTATTTCGTGACACATTGCATGACCAGTTTGGGGGCGGTGCTGATGCTGACGCGGTGGCCGGGCGAAATGTAGAGCGGTTTGATGTTGGAGCGGGTGCGCAGAACAACGCCGATCTGTTCCGTTTTATCCATCAGCGGCACATAACTTCCCTTTTTTGAGGGGACTTCATCATAGCTTCCGGTGAGTCGCGATTTGCCGACCCCCACAGCAGGAAGGTCGAGCAGCAGACCGAGGTGGGCGGCGATCCCGAAACGGCGGGGATGGGCGATGCCCTGGCCGTCGCACAGCAGCAGATCGGGTTCAGCACTCAGCTTCAGCATGGCCTCCAAAACGGCCGGAACTTCCCGGAAGGAGAGCAGACCGGGAATATAAGGAAAAGAAGTCGGACGGTGTGCGACCGCCGTTTCAATCACTTCCAGGCTTTGGAAGTCCAGCACAGCAACCGCCGCAACAGTAATTGTGTTGTTTTCCCTAAATCCGACATCGACTCCGGCGACCGTTTTAATGTCGCCGAAATCATCCGTTAGGCTGATGTGCGATTGCAGCGATTTCTGAATGGCAATCGCTTCCTGCGGGCTGACATCCCATGGGTGCATCTTATTTTACCACCCGCTTCGCTTGAGGGCACAGAGTGCACGGAGGTTTATCCTCAGTGTTCTCAGAGACCTCCGTGGTTATAATTTACTGAATGCTTCTAAGAAGGCGTTGATGTGTTCTTCGGTATGGGCGGCGGAGACGAAGGCGACTTCGAATCCGCTCGGCGGGGTGTAAAATCCGTGATTGAGCATATGGTGGAAATAGGCCGCGTGTGCTTTCTGATCGCACGCTTTGGAGTCATCCAGATTCCGGACAGCTTCTTTGCGGAAGAACGGCGTGAACATGCCACCTCGCTGTGCGCAGTGCAGGTCGAGCTCCTTTTCTTCAGCAATGGCGTTGATGCCGTCTGCCAGTTTTTTCCCGAGTATTTCAATTTTCAGGTAGGGGGATTCATCGCGCAGCAGCTCCAGCGTTTTCATACCGGCGGCCACCGCCACCGGATTGCCGCTGAGTGTGCCGGCCTGGTAGACGGGGCCGAGCGGTGCGAGGGCCGACATAATTTCCGTGCTTCCGCCGAGTGCTCCGATCGGCATGCCGCCGCCGATGATTTTTCCAAGGGTTGTAATATCGGCTTCGATGCCGATGGTATGGCCGAAGGTCGTCGGCGCCAGACGGAAGCCGTTAATCACTTCGTCAAAAATCAGCAGCGTACCGCAGGCGGCCGTGGCTTCGCGCAGTCCTTCGAGGAATCCGGGTTCCGGTTCAACCAGCCCCATGTTACCGGCAATGGGTTCGACGATCACGGCCGCGATATTTTCCCCATCTGCTTTCAGTACGTCCTGCACTTTTTCGAGATCGTTGTACGGAACCACATAGACTTCTTCAGTGGCGGCCGGTGAAACCCCGGCGGAAGAGGTGGTTCCGCCGGTCAGCAGGCCGGACCCGGCGGCGACGAGCAGATAGTCGGAGTGGCCGTGGTAGCATCCGTCAAACTTGATGATTTTGCGCCGCCCGGTATAACCGCGCGCCAGGCGGATGGCGCTCATTACGGCCTCCGTGCCCGAACTGACGAGGCGGACCATATCCATTTCCGGAATCAGGGTGGTAATCAGTTCCGCAAATTCCGCTTCGGCCGCGGTATTTGCGCCGAAGGTCAGGCCGTCGGCCGCCGTCTTCGCAACCACATCAACGATTTCATCGCGGGCATGGCCCAGAATCAGCGGGCCCCATGATCCGCAGAAATCAATCAGTTCCGTTCCGTCTTCCGTCTGTACGTTGACGCCTTTGCCCGATTTAAAATAAACCGGCGTTCCGCCGACCCCGTTAAATGCCCGGACCGGGCTGTTCACCCCGCCGGGAATCACTTTCTGCGCGCGTTCAAACCATTTTGCTGAAGTCATGTTTTTTCTCCTGTCGAAGGTCCTGAGGTCGCAGGTCGTAAGTCTCAGACTATTGACGTTGGACTTTCAGACTTTCGACGATGAATTAGTCCTTAAAAAATTCGTTGTACTGGTTGGCCCAGTAGGAAATGAGAATGTCCGCACCGGCGCGGGTGAGGGCAAGGGTGGATTCCTGCACCATGGCTTTGAGGTCGCCCCAGCCGCGCTGGGCGGTGGCGTGGAGCATGGAATATTCTCCGCTCACGTTGTAGGCCGCGATGGGCAGGTCGGTGGCTTCGCGCATTCTGGCGAGGATATCGAGGTAGAAAATGGACGGTTTGATCATGAGCATGTCAGCCCCTTCCATTTCATCGAGTTCCGATTCGCGCAGTGCGGTGCGCAGATCGCCATAAGACGCCTGATAGCCTTTGCGGTCGCCTTTGCCGGGCTGCGATTTTTCGGCATCGCGGAAGGGACCGTACATTGAGGAGGCAAATTTGGTGGAATAGCTCATAAGGATGGTATCGATCAGACCGGCCTCATCGAGTCCTTCGCGGATGGCCAGCACCTGACCGTCCATCATGGCACTCGGGGCGACAATATCGGCGCCGGCGGCGGCCTGGGAAACGCAGATCTTTGCGAGGTTTTCTATGGCGGTGTCGTTATCGACATCGCCGGAATCGGTCAGCGGTCCGCAGTGGCCGTGTTCGGTATAGGCGCAGACGCAGGCATCGGCCGCCACGATCAGGTCGGGAAATTCTTTTTTAACAGCTGAAATGGCACGCTGAACCGTGCCGTTTTCATTGTAGGCTTCCGAACCCTGGAAATCCTTTTCGGAATCTTCGGCCAGGCCGAACAGCAGAACGCTTCCGATTCCCGTTTCGACCAGGGGATCGAGTTCTTTTAAAAGCTGATCGATGCTGAGGCGGTATTGGCCGGGCATGGAATCGATCGCTTCGCGCTTGTCTTCACCATCGATGACAAACGTGGGCCACATAAATTTTTCCGGTCCGGGCAGGGGGGTGTTGAGCATGTTGCGGATGCCTTCGGTTTTGCGCAGGCGGCGGAGTCTTACTTCAGGGAACATGTTTTCTCTCCAGATTTCCAATGATTGGTTGAGGAATGTACGTTTTTTTTTCGGGGTCTGGAAGTAAAACCTACCGCATCAGCAGCAGGCTGAGGGCCATAACGAGCATGCCGGCGACGAGACCAAAAAGGGAGTCGTGGCCTTTTCCGTAGGCGCGGCTGGTGGGCAGAAGTTCGTCGAGGCTGATGTAGACCATGATGCCGGCGACGCCGCCGAAAAGGATGCCCATGATCTGGGGCGGAATGACCCCGGAGTCTCCGCCGACGAAAAAGAGGATGGCGAAGTAGGCAATGATGGCGCCGACGGGTTCGGCGAGGCCGGAGAGGAAGGAATAGATGAAGGCTTTTTTGCGGTCGCCGGTGGCGTAGAAGATCGGGACGGAAACGCTGATGCCTTCGGGAATGTTGTGCAGGGCGATGGCAATAGCGATCGGAATACCGAGGGTGGGATCCTCCAGTGCGGCCAAAAAGGTGGCGAGGCCTTCCGGAAAGTTGTGAATGGCAATGGCGAGCGCTGTGAAGAGGCCCATGCGCATCAGCTTGGCATTGTGTTTGGTCTGGGCTTCCTCTTCCGCAATGGTTTTCATTTTGAGCTCATCGGATGTGGGGATCGGAGCATCGGGATCGTGGAGGGGTTTAGTTTCGTATTCGGTATGGATTTCGTGCGGGTTTTCCGCATGCGGAATCAGGGCATCGATAATGCCGATCAGCGCCATGCCGCCGAAGAAGGAGGCGCAGTTGATCCAGTGTCCCATCGGGTCGCCGTAGGACTCCACGAGGGCGTCGATGCCTTTGATGAAAATTTCAACGAAGGAGACATAGAGCATGACACCGGCGGAAAATCCGGTGGCGATGGAGAGGAAGCGGTAATTGGTCCGTTGGGCCAGAAAGGCAATAGCGCTGCCGATGCCGGTGGCCATGCCGGCGAAGACCGTTAAACCGAGAGCAAACCAGACGTGATTCATTGTTCGTTCTGTTCCTTTAGTCGCGCGGAGAGCGGTGAGAAGCGGGCCATGAGTCTGCGCTGCTCATCGGTCATGTTGGTCTGCATGAACTGCCGGATATACGTGCGTGCTTCTTCGGCGTCGATGCCCATAAAATCGCGGACGATGCATCCGGTCATCACGCCGGTGCGGCCGACGCCGGCATTGCAGTGAACGGCCACATTGGCCCCGGCCCTGAGGTAGCCGACGATTTTGTCGACCACTTTGGAAAAGGCGTGCAGTTCGGGGCTGGTGTAATCGGCAATGGGAAAACGGATCGGCTCAATACCGTTGTCCTTGTAAATTTTGATGACATCCTTTTTGGCTTTTCTCGCCAGCTCCACGTCCGTCACGAGCATGACGGCAAACTGGATTTTCCGGTGTTTATAGATTTTCAGCAAGGCGTTGCCCGGGTCGTACGGGCCGAACGGCATAGGGCTGACATAGAGCCGGCCCTTCGCATCGAGCGGAATTTCTACGCAGGTTTCTTCTTTTCTGCCGAACAGGAACATCCAATTCTCCAATTAGAACTGGCGAAACCCTATAATCATCCCCTGAAAAAATGAATCGGTAATTGCAGATATTCGAGATCGGCATTTTCAATATTTGGAAATTGCATGCCTTGCGCAGCGCATACAGACTGCTGGATATGGATATTGAACTGCTGATTAAAAACTCCTCTTTTTTCAAGGGGTTGAACGGGGAGCACCGTATTGAACTCGCAAGCATCTGCTCGCTGAAGAGCCTCAGGAAGCGCGAATACCTCTTTCATGAAGGAGAGTTCGGCAAGAGCATGTTCCTGTTGATCGGCGGCAATGTGCAGTTGCACAAAAATACCGAAGACGGCCGCGAAGTGGTCATCCGCATTGTAAAACCCGGTGAAATTTTTGCGGAAGTGGTTTTGTTCGAGGCCGACTGCTTTCCGGTATCCGCCCGGGCGGTGACGCCCGTAGACGTGCTGGTTTTTCCCAGGGACGGCATTCACCGTCTGCTGGCGCAGGAGGGTTTCCGCAGCGATTTTATTGCGCAGCTCATGCTGAAGCAGCGCTACCTGACCGAGCGGATTCAGGAGCTGTCGACCAAAGACGTGGAGTACCGCTTTTTCACCTTTCTGCGCGATCAGTACGGCGAAAAGGAGCTCATCCATACGCCGCTCTCTAAAAAGGATATTGCCGCGGGCATCGGCACGACGCCCGAAAGCCTCTCCCGCCTGATCCAGCGCCTGACCGAAGATGAGATCATCGCGTGGAAGGGAAAGGAAATTAAGATTCTTTCCAATCCCTGGAAATGGCTGGGTTGAGGAAAGTAGAATGAGCGTCCCGCTCGTTTTTCGATTTGCCTGAACGCAGGCGGGACGCATGCTCTACTTTCGCGGATTTATTTTTCGGAACGGATCATGGTGAGCAGCATTTTGAAGGGCTGCTCGGCGGCCTGCACATCGTGGGGGATGTTGGCGGGCATGATGATCATTTCGCCTTCTTTTACGGTGTGAAGTGTTCCGTCAATGATGAAAGCGCCTTCGCCTTCCACCACCTGCACCACGGCATCAAACGGTGCCGTGTGTTCGCTGAGACCCTGGCCTTTGTCGAAGGAGAAGAGGGTGATGTTGCCGGTCTCTTTTTTCAGGAGAATTTTGCTGATCACCGCGCCGTCGGCGTAGGAGATTTCTTTTTTAAGATCAAGTGCTCTGCCTTTGTATTCATCGCTCATTTTGTCGCTTCGCTCCGGTTTAAGGGTTGAAAGGGGGCAGGGGATTCTTGAACCCTGCAACCCTTTAACCTGTGTTTTTACAGTTGTTTGGTACCGCGCAGTTCGCCGTCGAGGCCGATGGTGACTTCTTCCACCACCAGGTCGGCACGTCCGCTCTGGGCATGGGCCTGCTGGGTCATCATGCTCAGCCCGCCGCAACAGGGTACTTCCATACGCACCACGATAACTTTAGGAATATCGTTCTGCGCCATAATCTGCGACAGTTTTTCAACATAACCTTCCGTTTTGTCAAGCTTCGGACAGGCGACGACCAGTGAGCGGCCGCGGACATAGCGCCAGTGCACATCCGGAGATGCAACCGGCGAGCAGGTGCTCAGTACCACCAGTTCTTTGCCATCAAAAAACGGTGCTGTCGGCGGAACGAGGTGCAGCTGAATCGGCCACTGCTCCAGGTCGGATTTGATCACCTGGCCGCTGATTTCACCGGTTGCGGCTTTCGCCTTCGCTTTGGCTTCGTCCGCTTTTTTCATACGGACCTGCATTCCGGGACATCCACTCATTTTCGGGTTCTCCTGTTCAGACTGTTCTTTGGCTTCGTGTTCCGCGTTGGCTTCGTCAAATTTCTTCAGGGCTTCGTCGCCCATTTGGGCTACATGTTCGCGGGTGGCTTCAATGTCATAGGCTGCGGCCTCGCGCTCCACAATCTGCAGTGCCCCGGTAGGGCAGGTGCCGATGCAATCGCCGAAGCCGTCGCAGAAATCTTCTTTCACCATTTTGGCTTTACCGTCCACCAGCTGCAGCGCACCTTCCGCGCATCCGACAATGCATTCGCCGCATCCGTTGCAGAGGTCTTCATCGATTTCGATAATTTTACGTTTCATGGCTCATTCCTCGTTTAAAATTGTGTGCACAGCCTGCCGAAAAATCTCTCCACTGCCCTTGATGGACGTCAAGAAAAGGGAATTTCCGTTTTTACGGATCTATACAGATTTTTTTGAAAAACTTTGTCCGCCGGTTTTCATATTCACACGTTGGGTAAAAAGAGCTGCTTGACCGGAGGCCTGAAGTTTTTGAGCGCAATGCGCTGGAGCGTAAATTCGGCCAGTTGACGATGGCGGTGGATTGGCTCGAAAAAGTGCGATCAGCTGGGGGTTCCCGGCAGAGGGCGGAATTTATGAGTGCTCCATGCAGGCTGAGCCTTCGGCGTCAGTGTCGGTTGCCGGGTATTTATCCTCATCGGTTCAGAGGAATTGAAATCAACCGTCCAATCAGGTCGGGTGCGCAGACCTCACCTATATTTCAATAGCCAAAGGGTTCAGGTATCTGTTTGCGGTTATGGGTTGGCATTCCATAAAAATTCTTTCGAGGGAGCTGTCGAACACCCTGGATACGGACTTCTGTCTGCGGGCTTTGGATCTGGCGGTACTCCAGTGTGGGTGTGCCGGAAATCTTCAACACGGATCAGAGCAGTCAGTTTATCTCCGCAGAATGGACCGACCGCCTGAAGTCTCTGGACATGACGATCAGCGAGGATGGAACAAGGCGCTGGGTTGACCATTCAATGATTGAACGATTCTGAAGGAGCATTAAATATGAAGACCTCTATTTGAACTCATATGAAAACGGCTGGGATCTTGAGCAGGGAATTGATAGGTACATCAAACGTTACAACAACGCCGGTCACATCAGGCACTGGAAGAGGCCATGCCGGATGAAGTGTATAAAGAAATCGTCAAACCGGCGGCGTAATCTTTCCTCTCTTCTCCGGAGAAGGGAGGAAACAATGAGAACACCCGGCGTTATGCACTATAACTAAAACTGACCTCCGAGTGGTTTAAAGACTGAGTGCACTTCTCTAGTGTGTCGGTGTCGGGCGCAGATGATGTGATGAAAGGGGGAAGAGGATGCGTATTTTTTTTCTAAGGGTTGTACTTTTCGGGGGGATGATTTTTGCGGCTCAGGCGGATCATGTGTTCACGCTGGGGGATCGCTCGTTCGAGGGGGCGGTGCAGCGGCTGTCCAGTTCGCAGGGCGTGGTTGAAATTGAGTTTGCCGACGGGGATAGGCAGGTTTTTGAAATTCAGTCGTTTAGTGCGGAGGATCAGGAGTATTTGCAGCAGCTGGACGATATTCAGACACTGATGCTGCAGCAGGCACAGGCTGAAAAGGCGGGTGCACCGGTTGCCGCGATTGAGTCGCAGCTGAATGCAAAAATTCTGGAACTG
This sequence comes from Pontiella agarivorans, assembly GCF_034531395.1. NCBI lineage: Bacteria > Pseudomonadati > Kiritimatiellota > Kiritimatiellia > Kiritimatiellales > Pontiellaceae > Pontiella > Pontiella agarivorans. The sequence goes on from NZ_JARVCO010000010.1 coordinate 434,539, forward strand.
TCCCGTAAGGAAGATCAGCAGGCGGACTCTGGAACAGGTATTGTTCCGAGTTTGGTGCTGTCCGTATTCATTCTGTTTAGTTTCGCGATGATTTATTTTGGACATCGTTTGAAGGGAATCCGCCGCAGAATGGAAAATGAATGGCCGCATGTGCCGGCGCAGATAACGGGGATTCACCGTTCAACGTCTACGCGGGGAGGGGAGTTTCGTCGGGAAGACACGCTTTCTGTTAAATTTGAGTATGGCGGCAGGTCCTATAAAATTATGAGTCAGTACGTGAATCTGGCCGATAAATATATTGCCGAAGATGGAACGACCGAGGTGCTGCTCTGTACGGAGGACCCGGAAAAATCGGTGCATTATGTGGCAAAACTACAGTATATGGCGCCGCGCGTTATTACGGGGGTGGGAGTCTTGTTCCTGTTTTGTCTGGTATTGGCCGGGCTGCTGGTTTTCTTTATGAAATAAGAGCGTGGCACGTATGGAAATGTTGGTGCCGTGCAAAACGGCGCGGATTTTGCTGTTATCCTGCCAATGAAAGAGAAACGGTCCATCTGGATGAGGATACTCCCTGACCTGCTGGGATTTGCGGGCGGTCTGGCTGCGGCTTATTTTCTGCAATGGGAAACCGGGGATCTGGTGTGGAGCCTGTGGTTCTGCAGTCTGATGGTCGGCTATTTGACGATTCTTGTGACGATCGGCAGCGGCATGTATATGGGGAGCCAGGTGATTCGGCATGAATCGTTCCCTCGGAAATATCGTGCTGCGGCGGTGGGCGGTGGCGCGGTGCTGGCCTTGTTTTTTATCGGATTCTTCTCTTTTCATTTTTGCGGTTTTCATGCCGGCCACTCCGCATTTCTCAGCTCATTTTTTCCCATCCCCGGCATTTCGAACCAGGGCTTTGCCGACTGTTTTATGAATCCGTTCAAACTGCTGGGCCGCGCATTTATGACTCTGCTGCCTCTGTATGGAATTTTCCTGATCCCCGCGATAATCGCTGAGCGGGAAAACCTGCTGAAACCCGTTCGGAGCGCCTACGAAACCGTGCAACGCATGCAGGTTTCCGGTGAAAACATGCTGCAGAAAAAAGGTGAAAAAACAGATGCGAAGCAGAAAGCCGGGGCGGATTTTATGTTCGGCCCTTACAGAAATGTGATTCGCATGCACCTGCTCATCTTTTTCTTTGCCGGAGCGCATTTTATGAAGCTGGACCATTTTGCGGTCTATGCCGTGGTCTACGCGGTCTATTTTTTCCCCTGGCGGGAATTCAGGCGGAAGAGGGGCTAAGCTTTATTGGCGATGAACGGTTTTTTGCGGTTGGGGTAGGTGGTGCGGCAGATTTCGCAGACGGTGCCGTCGCAGCCGCGGGCGGTGCAGTATTCGCGCCCGTAGGTGATGATCTGCAGGTGCAGTTTTTCCCAGTCTTCCGGCGGCCAGAGCTTTTTACAGTCCTCTTCGGTCTGGACCACATTTTTGCCTTTGGTCAGGCCCCAGCGCTGGGCAAGCCGGTGGATGTGGGTGTCGACCGGAAAGGCCGGAATTTTGAAGGCATGGATCATTACGACGCTCGCGGTTTTATGTCCAACCCCTGGAAGTTCCTCGAGTTGTTCAAAAGTGCGCGGCACCTCGCCGTCATAGTTGCTGACGAGCATTTCGGAAAGTTTCCTGATGTTCTTCGCCTTGCTGTTGGCCAGTCCGCAGGTTTTTATGGTTTCGAGGATCTCTGCCACGGAAAGCTTTGCCATATCGTGCGGATTATCGGCTAATGCAAAAAGGCCCGGCGTCACCATATTCACCCGCGCATCGGTGCATTGCGCCGAAAGCAGCACGGCAATCAGCAGGGTGTAAGCATCTTTATGATCCAGCGGGATCGGAATCGAGGGATAGAGCTCATCGAGTTTCCGGGCAACATATGCCGCGCGTTCTTTTCGTGTTTTCATTATTTCACACCCACCACATAGGCCACCCAGCCCTGGACGTTTTCGTAGGTTTTGCGGAGGCGGTAGATTTCGTCTGATTCGCCGTCGTCATCGAAGTCATGCAGATAAACTTCAGCTGTGGAGAAGCCGGCCTCTTTGAGAATCTCCTGCAATTCCATAAGGGTCCAGAGGCGCCACTTATACGTGAAGGCTTTTTCAATTCTTCCATAGCCTGGAACATTAAAATGAATGTGGCAGGTGGTGTCGTGGTTAATCGGGTTGTAATAGGCCTGATCCCAGATGTATTCAAAGTCCGGAATTTCCAGTCCGTCGGGGGTGGTCAGACCGGGGATCTCGCGGACGTCATCTTCTTTTTCCATGATGGCTTCAGTGCCGCCGTAAATATCCAGTACAAAGAGCCCTTCTTTGTTCAGACATTTGCAGACTTTTTTGAAATAGTCGCGCAGCACGTCCCGCTTTTTAAAGACGCAGAAGGAAAAATTCAGGGCAAATGCCATATCCACTTTCGGCGTGGTTTCTTCCAGCACATTGCCATGAATTAAATGCAGTCGTTTGCGTTGTTTTTCTGTCAGGTCGGAAACGTTGTATTTCACGCCCCAGTCGAGCGTCGGTTGATGGAAGTCGATGCCCCAGGCTTCATGCAGTTTGTTGCGTTGTGCCCAGCGGGCAGCCAGTTTGGCGGTTCCGCAAAAATCTTCACGTATGGTTAGCGGTTTGCGTTTCCAGTGTTTGCGATAGATCCGAACGCCGAAATCAAGATCGGTATCCACATTCTGAACGGAGGCTTCATAGAGCCAGTGAATATCTGGAAATGTTTTGTTCTTCTTTTTTTTCTTTGTCATGGAAATATTCCGTGATGCAGGGTTAACAGGGCTGGGTGTAAATGGATTTAAGGTCATCAAAGATATGCCGGTTCGAAGCGACCACCGTGGCTGACCCTGCAGGATGAGTATCGTTGAAAATTCGGGTAAGCCCTCCGGCCTGCTCAACGATCAGTGTTGCGGCGGCATAATCCCACAGAAAAATACTGCCCTCAAAAAAACCATCGGCGCTGCCGTCCGCGACGCGGCAGAGATCCAGTGCGGCAGCACCGGTCAAACGCAGTTTCTTTGTGCGCAACGTCAGCTTTTGAAAACGACCGAAATAGAGTTCCGGGTCCACTTCAATTTCTTTCGAAAGTCCGGTCAGGATCAGTGCTTTTTTCAGGGAAGAGGTTTGGCGCACCTGAATCGGTTCTCCATTCAGCCGGGCAGAATCGTCGCGATGTGCGGTATAGCAGGCATCGAACTCCGGAGCAAAAACACAGCCGGCAACGATTTTCCCTTTATGCCGAACAGCCACCGACGAACACCAGTATTCCAGGCCGTGTGAAAAATTCATGGTTCCGTCGATGGGGTCAATGATCCACTCGTAATCACTCAGCTGATTCGGAGTGGCATCTTCCTCGCCGAGAATGCCGTGTTCCGGAAAGACTTTCGAGATGACGGCTTCGGCTTGTTTCTGACTTTCAACGTCAAGCACCAGCTTGACATCGTGAGTAAAAACTTCGTTCGTTTCTGTGCGCCGGGCTTTATTGTTGAATGCATGGCTGCCCGCCGCTTTGGCTGCCGCGACGGCAACGTCGAGAAGGTCGGATAAGGATGGATTTTTCATCCGGGTATTAAGCTAAACCCCGAACGGCTTGGCAACTTCCAATCCTCGGAACTCTCAGCGCTGAGCGGTATTTTCGAACGAAGCATCGAAGGCCCGCGGCGGATCCAGTACCACTTTGGCGAGTATCGCCTTGCGAAGTTCTGCCGGATTTTTCAGCGAGAAATTAATGGAGCCGGCTGCGTTGTTTTTCATCATCGGCATCGATGGTATGGCCGCAGAGATGAAAGAGGATTTCATCGCTGGCATGGCTGTTTTCGACGATTTCAGCGAAGTAACCTGTACGGCGTTCAATTCAATCACCGGCTCAATATTGACCGGTTCGGGCATGGTGATGATTTCTTCGGAGGCGGTTGTCGGAATCTCGTCATGTTCTTGCTGATATTCCTCATAAGCGGCCTGTTCTGCCGTATAATCGGGCTTGTCATAGCCATCCGGCCATTCCGGCAGGTCCACCGGTTTTTCGTTCGGATCGAGCTTCCGGGCCAGTCCTTCAAAGAGGTCCTCCAGCGATGAAGAACGGCGCTGTTGCGGCTGCTCCTGCGCTTCCGCCGGCGTACGTTTTTCTTTTGCGCCGCGTTCCATCAGGAATTTCGCAAAGTTGATGAGCGCGATTACAATGAAAACCAGAAATGGAATTAAGTCATCCATAAATCCTCCTGCGTCGGAAGTCGAAAAATCGAAGCCCGGAATCCGAAACAGGTATTCTGATTCGGATTCCGAGGTCGGGTTCAGTGCTTAGGATTTGTTTTCGTTTTCGTCGTCACTTCCAGCAATGGATTCGCGCATGGAGGTGTCGGCCGAGATGTTCTGCATACGATAGAAATCCATGACGCCGAGATTGCCCTTGCGGAACGCTTCGGCCATGGCCAGCGGAACTTCGGCCTGGGCTTCAATCACTTTGGCCTGCATTTCCTGTACGCGGGCGCGCATTTCCTGCTCAGCGGCGATGGCCATCGCTTTGCGGCCTTCAGCCTCAGCCTGGCGCATAATCTTGTCGGCATCGGCGCGGTCGGTTTCCAGTTTTGCCCCGACGTTGGCAATCTGGCCGACGCCGGCAACAGATACGTCGGCGATATCGATCGAAACAATTTCGAAGGCGGTCTGGGCATCGAGTCCGGATTCGAGCACCTTGCGGCTGATGTGGTCGGGATTTTCGAGCACATCTTTATAGGAATTCATTGAGCCGATGGCCGAGACGATCCCCTGGCCGACCCGGGCAATGATGGTGGATTCCGTGGCACCGCCGACGAGGCGGTCGAGATTGGTACGTACAGTAACGCGTGCTTTCACGAGCAGGCGGATACCGTCTTTGGCGACGGCGTCGAGCATGGCGCCGGAGGTGGATTCAGAGTCGGGGCAGTTGATGACCTTCGGGTTGACGGAGGTCTGTACGGCATCGACAATGTTACGGCCGGCCAGGTCGATGGCGGCTGCCTGCTGAAATTGAAGATCGATGTTGGCTTTATCGGCGGCGATCATGGCGCGCACGACGTTCTGCATGGAGCCGCCGGCAAGGTAGTGGGCTTCGAGCATGCCGGTGCCGATATCCAGGCCGGCTTTGACCGCGGAAATGTAGGTGAGGACCACCTGGTTCGGCGGCACACGGCGCAGTTTCATGCCGATCAGATCGCGGATGCGGACCGGGGCTTCGGCGAAGAGTGCACGAACCCACAGGTTGATGACGGAAACAGCCAGTGCAAAAAAGACCAGCAGGAACAGAATCAGCGGTATGAGAATCACATAGATCATTTTTCATTCTCCTCGGGGTTGTAGTTTTCGTCTCTCAGCTTCTGAAGTTTATGTAAATCGGACGGCACCTGAAGAATCAGCCGCCGCTTTTCAATGAGAGCGATTATAAAGGATCCCATTCCCAGCAGCAAGACGATGATCTGTACAGGAATTCCAATGATGGGAAAAACGGCTGTGCCATAAATCACCGCCAGACCGGCCGAAACCGCGCCGATGACTTTGCCGAGGGAGTTCTGCGCTTTTTTGAGAATCAGGTTCCCGATGACCAGGGCGAGGAGAATGCGGCTAAGATATACCATTGCGGCCCACGAGCCGAGCAGGAGCATGCCGAGCGGAACTCCGATGAGTGATGAAAAACTCATGAGTCCGAAAAGGGGCAGCCCAAGTGAGGCCATCAGTCCTACCAGAATACATTTTCCCGGCGACCGTTTAATCAGCTGTGTCGACATGGCGGTGGTCATTGGAAACAGCGTGAGGAAGGGAATGCCGACAAGGATCGCCGCCACAAAACTGATCAGAATTTTTTTCAGCCGGCCGGCATCGAACAGCTCCGGTTCGGGCGGGGTGGACACAGAGCCGCCAATCACATCGCCGTCGAGAAACAGTTTTTTGGGTGCACTGTATTCAAAGTCGCCTTCAATCCGGGCTCCTTGGGCAAAGACGATATCCTGTGCCCGAACAGAGACATTGCCGAGAATGGTTCCGGCAAAGGTGACCGTCTGTGCCGATACGTCGACATTGCCCTCAATATGCCCTTCCTGCACGATGCTCATGGCCCCGTAAATGTGGGCATTTCCATGAATATAGGCATTGGTGCCGAGGACAATGGTATTTCCGGCAGCCAGCAGATTGCCCGCAATTCCACCATCGACTTTGATGGTCGGAGAATAGATACGCAGGTTTCGTTCACAGCTGCCGGTCTGTTCAATGGCGGTAAGTGTGGCCGCGAGGACGTTGCCCTGATAGATGCCGGCGAGCTGCAGGGGGGCGGCGGTTCCAATGAATAAATCATTTCCAAAAGTACCCGACACATCGGCCTGATCAGCATAAACCCACTGTTCGTTTTCGACTGAAGTGCCGAGACTGACGGCATACATATTGGTGGAGATCCATGGAATTGCGGCCTGTGCCTGCAGGGCCGCGCAAAGCACGAGAGAGGAGAAAAATGGTTTTAATGGCATATTACACTTTCACGACGGAGACATGGCCGCCGGAGGTTGAGGAAACTTGGATGTGCTGGCCGGCTTCAATCCATTCGCCGTCGGCCATGACATCGATTCGTTTTCCGTTAAAGACGGCAATGCCGGACGGGCGCAGGGTGGAAACGGCTTCGCCTTCGGTGCCGATTTCAATCTTTTCTTCCATCGGCGATTTATACTCGGCTTGGTTTTCCTGCAGCGAAAGACTTTTTCCGATTCGGCTTTTCGGGAAATAGCGGATCCAGACGATCAGGGTCATGATGCCGAAGAGCAGCAGCCCGAGTGCACTCACCATGTTCCAGGGTTCGGAAAAATTCCGCCAGCCGATAACGGCGGCTACAATCCATGCAACGGATCCGAAGATGCCGAGGATGCCGCCGGGAATGAAAATCTCCATACCGATCAGCACAAAGCCGACCAGCAGAAGGGTCAAATATAGAGTAATCGGTTCCATGAGCCGAATAATAGGGAAGATCAGCGAAAGTTAAAGATTTGAATGTGTTGATTTGGCGAGGGTGTTTCGTGACGGTATTTCGGAGGCCGGAAGGATCGGCGATGTGAAAACAGCAGGATCAGTAGCTGCCGGTTTCCTCCGGAAAGTGGAAGATGGTTTCGTTGGTTCGGGCATAGCCGACTTCGTGCGCCACTTTCTCAACAAAATCGGGGTCTGTTTTGAAACGCCGCTGTTTATTGATCAGCTCCTCTTCGGCATCCACGGTGATCTCGATGCGCTGTTGCAGGGAATCGTAGGTCTGCTGGTATTCCTGCATTTGACGGACTTTGGGGGTGAAGGCCAGCACAACACCGACGCCGGCCATAATGATGATGGCCACCAGTACAATGCGGTTGATCAGGTTCCAGTATTTTTCCGTCTGTTGCATAGGATGTAACGCGTAAGCTGTAATACGAAAGGGTATGGGTGAAATATAACGGGAAACGAAACGGCGACAAGAATGTTTTAAGGGCGGGGCGGATTGCCGTGCTTATTCCGGGCGGACGGAAGTGACCTCTTCTGCCCGGAAGAATAAAAAGGCGCCCCGAGGGACGCCTTTTGAGGGTAGAAGTTTAAGCGGTGAGCTTATTTCTTCTTACCGGCTTTTTTCTTGGAAGCTTTCTTTTTGCCGGCTTTCTTTTTGGAAGCTTTCTTCTTGGTGGCCTTTTTCTTGGAGGCTTTCTTTTTGGAAGCTTTCTTAACGATAACCGGTTTCAGTTCGTCGCCGTAACGGCTGTCGCTGCCGAGCATTTCTTCGATGCGGAGCAGCTGGTTGTATTTGGAGATGCGGTCGGAGCGGCTGAGCGAACCGGTTTTGATCTGGCCGGCGTTGGTGGCTACAGCGATGTCCGCGATGGTGGTGTCGGAAGTTTCTCCGGAACGGTGGGAAACGACGGCGGTGAATCCGGCTTTGTGGGCCATTTCGATGGCGTCCAGCGTTTCCGTCAGCGTACCGATCTGGTTCACTTTGATGAGGATGGAGTTACCGCAGGCTTCATCAATTCCGCGCTTCAGGAATTTGACGTTGGTCACGAACAGGTCGTCACCCACGAGCTGACATTTGTCGCCGATCATTTCGGTCAGCACTTTCCAGCCAGCCCAGTCCTGCTCGTCCATTCCGTCTTCGATAGAGTCGATCGGATAGTTGGAGATCAGTTCTTCGAGGTATGCAGCCTGTTCTTCGGAAGAGCGCTTGGCTCCGTCCTTGCCTTCGAATTTAGCGTAGTTGTAAACGCCGTTTTCGTAGAACTCGGAGGAGGCACAGTCGAGAGCGATGGTTACATCTTTGCCCGGTTTGTAGCCCGCGTCTTTGATCGCTTTCATGATGGAGTCGAGCGCTTCTTCAGTTCCGCCGGAGAAGTTCGGAGCAAATCCGCCTTCGTCACCGACTGCAGTGGAGAGGCCTTTTTTCTTAATGATGGCTTTCAGCGCATGGAACACTTCTGCTCCGCAACGCAGGCCTTCTTTGAAGGTCGCTGCGCCGATCGGACGGATCATGAATTCCTGGAAGGCGATCGGAGCGTCGGAGTGGGAACCGCCGTTGATGATGTTCATCATCGGAACCGGAAGCGCTTTGGAGTTGGTGCCGCCGATGTAGCGGAACAGCGGAATACCGAGTTCGTCTGCAGCGGCGTGTGCTACGGCCAGAGAAACGCCGAGCATTGCGTTGGCGCCGAGGTTGGATTTGGTTTCGGTGCCGTCGAGTTCAAGCATCAGATTATCAATGCCGACCTGATCGATTGCATCCATGCCGATGATGACCGGTGCAATTTTATCGTTCACATTGGCCACAGCTTTTTCACAGCCTTTTCCGAGGTAGCGGTCTTTAACACCGTCACGCAGTTCGAGGGCTTCGTTGACGCCGGTGGAAGCTCCGGAGGGAACAGCGGCACGGCCGGTAGCGCCGGAATCGAGAACGATATCGACTTCGAGAGTCGGGTTACCACGGGAGTCGAGGATCTCGCGAGCGAGTACATCGATAATTTCTGACATAACTTGTCTCCTTCTAGTTGGTTAAAACGGAATAATTTCCCCAAAACGAGCGGCGAATATAACGGTGCGCTAAAAAGGGGGCAATTCAATAAGGACTAGAATTCATCACGTATATTTGCTTACCACTTGATGATGTTCATGGTGCCATAGGAAAGTCCTCGCATCGCTTTGGCGGCTACCCAGCGTTCGGTATATGCGGGACCCCAGCTGTCGGAGATGGCAATTTCCCCGGTTGTTTCATTATAGCCGATAATCAGACAGATGTGTCCGCTGACGCTGGTGTCTTCGTTCTGCCCGGAATTATTGTACTTCTGTTCAACTTTCCAGCCGTTACGCTTTGCGGTATTGAGGGTGGCTTCGCGCTGGAATTGCGGGGTGCTGAGAAAGGTCCACATGACCGGCAGTCCCTTATCAATATACAAGGAGATTTTATCTACGGTAGGCGTTTCACCCACTTTACCGAGTTTTCTTCCATAGGAAGAGATGATGTTGCTGGTGGCTTTGATAATGTTTTCGGAATAGGTTCCTCCTCCGATTCCGGTGTTGGCAGCAAGGGCCAGCAAATACATATCGGCGGGGATGTCGACGAAGCGGAGATAGCGTTCCCACGTTGCCGGTGAGCAGTAGCCTTTGGGGCCTTGGTCAATCATTGGAATATTCGTGATGATTACATCGCCGTTTGCACGACGTTCCACGCAGGAGGACATGCGCTGTTTTAATTCGGCATCGGAGAGGCGTGCCGTTTTTCCGCCTTTTTCGGCTTGGTCAAGGGGCATAATGCGTATGGCGGTGTATTTGTCCTTTTGAATCGAAAGCAGAATGGCATGGCCGTTCCAGTCCCACCGCCAAACCTTTTCCCGCAAATCGCCGGTGCCTATAGAATCGCGTTCCGGGCTGCCCAGCAAACGTTCCAGCTGCATCTCCATATATTCTCCGCACTCTTCAATCTGTTCGATCAGTTTTTCAGTATTGGTATTCGGGGGAATATCGCCGAGGTTCAGAAAAAACATAGAGAGGCTGTTTGCAAAATCCGTATCGCCATAAAGGGCCAGCGCATAGACGGGCTGATCAATGATGCTGGCCTGTCCCTGTGGATAGGATCGGTAGTTTTCCATGAAACTGGTTTTCGATTCTTTTTTCAGTTCCAGCCGTTTTCCAACCGCCGCAGTCGGATCGTCCCAGAGGTTGGTATCCTGCCAGATCGGCAGGTCGAAAAGGCGGTTCATTTTCTCCCAGGAAACAGGGTGCAGGGAGTCGCTGTTTTTTTCGGCCAGCAGGTTTTCCAGATATCGGACATCGGCTTCGGAAAAAGTAGAGAAGGGGACGGAAAATGATTTGCCGCGGCCGGTAACAAGCTCCACGGTTCTGTCGGAATTTACTTTGCGCACATCGGCGACAACCTTCTTGCCCTGCGTGCTTGTCCAGGTCCGCCCATACGAGCCCGAAACAAACACTGCGGCAGCCATCAAAAAAAGGATTCGTTTCATGAGGTTAAAATAGTCGCTGATGTGTTTAAGGTAAAGAGCGTATAGTTTTTTGGATGAGCATCGACGGACGTTTGATTTACAACAGGCTGAGGTGTCCGGAAGCCGAGCGGAAGGCCGGGGTTGATTTACACCGGAATCACGATAACATGCGGGCGTATATGTTGAACAAATGGAACAGGAACGGGATAGGCTCGGTGATAGGGTTGGCCTTGGCGCTGCTGACCGGCTGTTCGACGATTCCTGAACGCGACCTGGAAAATGCATTCACGTATCAGCGTCTGAAGCGGTATGAGGTGCATGAAGTCGCACCCATTGAGTCTGAATTTATAGACCTTGCTTCCAAGGCCTGGAAAAACAAAGAGAACGGAAATCCGGCGCAGTACATCAGTATTCTTGAACTGGGCGACGATGCCTTGCTGGCGCGGGTCCACCTGATCCGTGCCGCGAAACGCTCGATTGACCTGCAGACGTTTATCTGGAAGGACGATGCCACCAGCCGATTTGTTTTTGATGAGCTGGTCCGCGCGGCCGAGCGCGGGGTGCTGGTCCGGATGCTGATCGATGCCATGGTTACTCCCGCGGATTCAAAGCAGCTGGCCCGAATGGCGCGGGCGCACCATAATCTTGAGATTGCACTCTATAAGCCCATGGCGGAAACGTCATATGTCGGCCGAATCGGCTTCTGGAAAAATCTGGCTTTCAAAAGCCGGCGCATGAACCGGCGCATGCACAACAAGCTGCTGCTGATCGATGGGCAGGTTGGTATTTCAGGCGGACGGAACTATCAGGACAGATATTTTGACCGCGATACGGATTTTCTTTTCCGCGATCGTGATGTGGTGGTGGCCGGTCCTGCGGTGAGGGATATGCAGGATTCCTTTGAGCTTTTCTGGCAGGATAAGGATGCCGTTTTTCTGACCCAGTTTCCTGATGTGCAGAAAGAATTTAAATCCCTCCCGGAGCAGTCAGGCCGGCTGTCCGATCCTGCTGATGCCGGGATGTTTGAAGAGATCAGCCGGCTGGCCGATGCCTATTCCATTTCCAGCCATCGGAACTCACTGAGTGTCTATGAAGCCGACCGGGTCAGTTTTGTCTACGACACTCCGCGCAAATTCCGGGGCAGAAAAGAGCGCCTGAGTTTTGATGAATATTTTGAGGCGGTTCTTTTGCAGAGTGAGGAGCGGTTGGTGTATCAGACGCCCTATCTCATCTACAGCCGTGATCAACGCCGTGCGTTTAAGGCCCTCCGTAAAACCAATCCGAAATTCCGTATCATCGCCTCCAGCAACAGTCTGGCGTCGGCCGATCACCTTCCGGTCTACGGAGTTTCGTTCAAGCACCGGAAAGAGCTCTATCAAAAAGCCGGGATCGATATTTACGAAGCCAAGCCTTTTCCCGCCGCGCAGCGTGAATATGTGTATGACTATGACCGGATTCTTGATCGGGCCATTCAGAAAGCCGGCATCACCGACCGCAGCGAAATTCCCCATATCGAGCGTGCAGGACCGATACTCTGTATTCACTCTAAATCGTTCGTGCTCGATGGTCGGATTACCCTGATCGGCTCGCATAATTTCGATCCGCGTTCGGCCAAGCTCAACACCGAATGCGGCGTATTTATTTTTGATGAAGAAGTTTCGGCTGTTCTCGAAAAAAGAATTCTCGAAGCATGTGAACCTTCCAATGCCTGGACCGTCAGTAAAGGCAAGCACACGCCGGTCATTTCACATTTCAGCGGTTTTGTCGGAACCATTTCAACGGCACTTCCGGTTTTTGATGTGTGGCCCTACCGCTATACAACCAATTATGAACTGAAAGACGGCTGCGCTGTCCTGGGACCGCGCGATCCGGATTTTAAGAACAATTATACCGATGTCGGCTATTTCCCCGAAGTGGAGAGTTCGGTTAAAGTCATTCAGACCCGACTTGCAAAAGGATTCCTCGGATGGGGTCGCCCATTCATGTAAACACGGAGAACACCATGCTGAGCAGACGATTCACACGAGACCTCATTCTGGTGCTCATCATATTATCCGTTGCCATTGCGGCCCCCGTGGCCTACTTCGCCACGCAGGCTCGCCGCGATATATCGGAGCAGTTTATTTTCGATGCCTCCAACCGCGCCGTCGAACGCTTCCGGGGTATGGCTCAGTCCATGGAGGCCACACTCGGTCTGATGCGTGACTGGGGGATTTCCGGTCAGTTGCATTTGGAAAAAGACGATGATCTTGCCCGGTTCCTTTTTCCGGTCTTCACCCGCGAGAAGCAGTTGACCGGAATCTCTGTCGGCACTCAGTCCGGTGAAAGTTTCTCCGTCTGGCGCGATGGAAACCGGTTCCGCTCCCGGCATGTCCATATGAGCGGCGGAGAAAATAATGCGGAAGAAAAATACTGGACATCCCAGGCCGAAATACTGGAAGAGAGCACCGCAACCTCAACGTATGATCCTCGTCTCAGGCCTTGGTTTACCCCGGCGCTGACCTCCCGGAAAATTCAGTGGACGCAGCCCTATAAATTCCATTCAACACAGCGCGTGGGTATTACGGCCTCTACCTCATTCCTCCGTAAAGACGATGGCGAGCCGGTGGTCCTTGCGTTTGATATGCAGCTCGATAAACTGTTCGAGGATTTTTCCGGTCTGTCGCCCAGTGATCATTCCCGAATCATTATTTTTCGACACGACAACCAGCTCTACCGGCCGGGCGGCGATTCGCTGGAACCGGGGTTCATGCCCATGGTTGATGTCGAAGATTCGCTTATTCGCAAAGTGCACGCCAATTGGACCGGCGAAGAAGATCTGGCCGGCCGTGTAGTTTCTGTGCTTCATGACGGCGCGGTATGGTGGTGCGGGTTTCAGCCCCTGGAAAAAGAAAGCCGTAACACCTGGATCTGCGTCATGATCCCCGAAAAGGACATCACCGGCCATGCCGGCCGCCGTATGTACCGCGTTATCGGAGTGGGCATCCTTTCCCTGATCATCGCTTCCGGGCTCGCCGTCTGGCTGGTTTATCGCGGCCATCGTTCTTTCGAAGGAGCAGCCCTGTTCGATCCCGAACATCCCGAATCCAGCCTGCGTCAGCTCATCGAGCAGGGGGAGAACCGTGCCGTCGAATTCAAATCGACCCTGCGCATGAATCTGCACTCCAAAAAACCGGGCAAGGAAATTGAGCTCGCCTGGATCAAAGGGGTTGCCGGTTTTCTCAATACCGACGGCGGAGTTCTGCTGCTCGGAGTCACCGACGACGGTGAAATTACCGGTCTCGAACGCGATGTGTTTGAAAACGAAGACAAATGCCGGCTCCATTTCAAAAATCTCATCAGTAAACATATCGGTGCAGACCGTTCCAAATATATCCGCTTTCTCCTTGTTCCAATCGATGGGAAAACCGTCGGGGTTGTCCGCTGCGCCCGGGCGGAAGAACCCGTATTTGTGAAGGACGGCAACAAAGAACACTTCTATATCCGCAACGGCCCGTCCTCCGACGAACTGCCCGTCAGCCAGGCCCTCAATTATATTAAACGCCGAAAACGATAACTATCTATTCTGAGCCCCACGATCGTGGGTGCTGGATGATATACTTTTAAGAAGATGAAACTATTTGATGCACATAATCACATTCAGGATAACCGGCTGTTTCCCGACCTTGAAAAAGTAATGAAACGGGCGGCTGAGGTCGGTGTTGTAAAGATGGGAATAAAGGGGTGTTGCGAGAGCGATTGGCCGCGGGTCATCGACCTCTCGAAAACCTATGACGGAATCTATCCTTCATTCGGTCTGCACCCGTGGTTCATCAGCGAACGTTCTGAACAGTGGCTGCGGACGCTGGAAAATCTGCTGATGGAATATCCTGAAGCCGCCGTCGGAGAAATCGGAATTGATCATGCCGTTGAAGAGCGCGACGACGTGGAGCAGGAAAAGGTATTTTTCCAGCAGTTGGAACTGGCGCGGACACTGGAACGCCCGGTTTCGATTCACTGCCGGCGGGCATGGGGGCGGCTGATCGAGTTGCTGGATGACTTCGGGAAGCTGCCGTGCGGGATGCTGATCCATTGTTTCGGCGGGTCGGCCGAAGTTGCGACAGAGCTGGTGAAACGCGGCGGTTATATTTCGTTTTCCGGTTCCATCACCCGTCCGAATGCCCGCAAGGCCGGCCCGGCCATACGCGCCGTGCCCGATGACCGTATTCTAATCGAAACCGATGCGCCGGATATTTTGCCGACCACGGCGACGGGGCATTTGAATGAACCGGCGAATGTGAAACTGGTTTTGGAAAAAGCCGCCGAGTTTCGCGGCCTTCCGGCGGAGACGCTGGCCGAATTAACCTTCCGAAATGCCGAGCGCTTCTTCGGGTTCTGACTGGTAGATGACTTCAATAGTTTGAAGTTCTCCGGTTTCGTCCTGAGCAATGGTTTCCACCTTAAGTACCCGAATGTCGGGGAGGTCGGTATTGATGAGCAGGGCGACGGGCCGGGCATCGAAATGAATTTCGGTTTTGAATTCGCCCTTTTCCTGATAATCGACGCGATAGGCTTTTTCGGTTTCCGGATCCAGTTTGCGCAGGCGTACGGGCGGCGCCTTTTTCGGTGCAGCCTTGCGCTTTGATTTTTTCCGCTTCCGGCGCGAGGGCAGGTCGTCCGGCGGTGTGAGCGGATAGGGCTCGCCGCCGAGGATGACGTTGATCTGCCGCTCAAGGTCGAATACATCGACCAGGAGATCTTCGCGCTCCATCAGCTTCTGGTTAATCTGGATCTGTTTATTCATGAGAGGGAACCACGGAATACACGGAAAATAATCCGTTCTGTGTATTCAGTGGTCTACTGATCTTTGTCGGAGGCCTCTTCTGCTTCAGCCTCGATCTCCGTCTCAACCGCCTCTTCTTCCGCAGTTTCTTCGGCCGGTTCTTCTTCGGTCACTTCCGGCTCCGGTTGCGGTTTGGGTGCGGGTTTCGGTTTCGGGCGGGACGCGGGTGCAGGTTTTGCAAATCCGGCGACGGGAACGGGCGGCTCGGGATAGACGAATGCGCCTTCTTCGCCGACCAGCTCTTCAACCTGCAGCTCAATCTCTTCGATCTGACGGTAGGCTTCCTCGCGCTTCACGAGCAACTCGTCAATCTTTACACGGGCTTCAAACGCCTCGCGGATCGTTTCGGCATCGGCCTGCAGAATAATATCGCGGGCGGTCAGTTGGATCAGTTTTTTTGCCATGGTTATTACCTCTGTTTCTAAATCACGAAAGACACTGAATACACGAATACCGGTAGATCGATTTTCGTGCGGTTTGTATATTCCGTGGTCATCTAATACATCCTGTTACTTAAAAAAGTTCACAATTTTCGAGACGAGACTTTCCTCGCCGTCAGCTTCATCAAATTCAGTTTCATCGTCTGTTTCGGGCAACTGCTCCAGTTTTTCCCGGGCGCGTTCCGCGACAGCCGGGTTCCAGTCCTTGGAAAGTTCGGTCAGAGCGAAGCGGGTCAGAATTGGATTTTCGCAAAGTGCCAGACGAACGCAGACCGCGTCGTCGCGCGTCAGTTTCCGGACATGGGAACTGGTCAGTTCCTCGGCCGCACAGGCAAAGGTCCGCAGGGAAGGGCGTTTGTGGGACAGCAGTTTTTCAAGCAGTTCCGGTTTGGTCCGGGTAAACGTCACGCCTTTCAAGGCCAGATGCGCGATCGCTTCCATATCCTCGCGTTCGTTTACAAAAATATTCACCATCTCTTCGTCAAGATCATCGCGGTAAATCATCTGCAATCGAACATCGTCCGACTCATGATGGCAAAGCTCAATTTTTCCAGACCTTGGAAGATTCGGGTTTGCGGCCAGAGCTTGACAGGCCGCCGGATCGTTGGATGCGGCAATCAGCAGGGCGACTTCTTCATCGATTTCCGGGTTTGCGGCCAGCGCGGCGCGGACCTCGGCCGAGGAATCGGCGGCGAGCAGGTGCTGGATTTCGACCGGCAGCGCCGGATATCCGGCGGTTTCCGCCCGTAGTTTTTTGTTGTCCGATTCCGCGCGGGCGAGCAGCTCGGCGGCATCGGGTTCATAGAGGTCCTTCACTGCACTTTTCACCAGCGGGTCGGGACTGAAGCGAAGGGCCTGTATGATTTCCGGCTTCAGTTTTGAACGACTGAGCAGCAGACGCTGCATTTCCGGATTATCCGATTCCGCCCAACCCAGCAGCATCTCCTCGTCCACCCGGCCGAAACCGAATAAGGCCGCTCGGATTACGGCGCTGTCATCGGCCGAAAGGGCATGTACGATTTCGGCGGGAAGTTTGGCGGAAAATGCGAGGGCGGCGCGTACAGCCGGCTCCGGATCACAGGCCAGGGCGGCGCGGTAATTATCATTAATCGTTCCGTTCCCGGCGAGCGATGCCCGCACCGTCAGGCTTGGATCGTTCAGCAGTTCCGAGGTGATCTTCGAGTTCTGCAGTTTATTGGCCGCCAGTGCGGCCCGAACCGCCGGACCGCCCTCTCGTGCCATGCGTACCAGCAGCAGATGGGAACAGCGCGGGTTGGTGGCAATGGCCGCCTGAATTTGCGGGTCGGCGCAGGCGTCGGCCAGATCTTCCAGCACCTGGCTCGGCACGGTGGGGTAGAGTGCCAGAAAGAGCAGTACGTCGCGTTCCGGATGTTCGCTGTAGAGATCAATCAGCACGCGGCTGGGCAGCAGGTTGTGACGGTATTGCTTCACAACCTCGCGCGGGCCATCGTTTCGGATGGCCTCCAGCAGTTCGTCTTTATGGATCTCAGCAGGCATGATTAATAACTGTCGATTAAAATTTCGCGCGGGGTGCTGCCGATCTGCGGGCCGACAATGCCGCGGCGTTCCATTTCTTCAATCAGGTTGGCGGCGCGGTTGTAGCCGATACGCAGACAACGCTGAATATAGGAGGTCGATGCCCGCTGGTCGCGCAGAATAATTTCAATAGCCTGGTCGAGCAGTTCATCGGATGCTTCCGCATCCTGCAGGGCATAGGCCTCGTCGCTGTCACATGGGGCCAGATCGGTGATGGAGGTTTTAAAGTGCTGTTCCCGCTGTTCTGCGCAGTGCGCAACGGCCCGCGCAATTTCGTCATCGTCGACCCACGGTCCCTGCACCCGTTTAAGGGTTCCGATGCCCGGCGGACTGAAGAGCATATCGCCTTTTCCGCGCAGCGCTTCGGCGCCGCGGCCATCCAGAATGGTGCGCGAATCAATCTGCGACGACACTTTGAATGCAACACGGGTCGGGAAGTTGGCTTTAATCATGCCGGTGATCACATTAACGCTCGGGCGCTGCGTGGCAATGATGGTGTGAATGCCGACCGCGCGCGAAAGCTGGGCAATACGGGCCAGCGCGGTTTCCACATCGGCCCCGGTGGTCAGCATAATATCCGCCAGCTCGTCAATGATGACGACGAGGTAGGGCATGCGTTTCATGCCGAGTTCATCCATTTTGGCATTGTAGCCCGCAATATTCCGCGCTCCAACCTGCGCCATGGTTTTATAGCGCTCCTCCATTTCCCGCACGACCCACTGCAGGGCGGGCACCACCAGTTTGGCTTCTGTGATGACCGGCCGAACGAGGTGCGGCAGTTTTTCGTAGGCACCGAACTCGACGCGTTTCGGGTCGATTAGAATCAGCTCCAGTTCATCCGGAGAAAATTTACTGAGCAGGCACATCAGAATGGTATTCATGCAGACCGATTTGCCGCTGCCGGTTGCGCCGGCAATCAGCATATGGGGTGCGGCATTGAGGTCGGCAATACAAAGGCTTCCGCCCAGCTCCATGCCCAGCATCAGCGGAATGGCGGCGGACGTTTCCTGCCAATCTCTGGAGCGCAGCAGCAGGCCGAGGTTGAGCGGCGCGGAATTGCCGTTCGGAATTTCGAGCCCGACGTAGGGCTTGCCCGGAATCGGAGCCTGAATGCGGATGCTTTCGGCCGCCAGTGCCAGTGCCAGATTATTGCTCAGCGAACTAATGGCTTCCACGCGGACGCCGAGGCCGGGCTTGAGACGCAGCTGGGTGACACGCGGGCCGACGACGGCATCCCAGACGGTGGCGTCGACCGCAAAATTGTCGAGGGTATCCTGAACCGCCTTTTTCTGGTGCTCCAGCTCTTCGGGATCAATAAAGATGAAGTCGGTATTTTCCGGCTGATTAAAGAGATCGGCGCCGGGGCGCATATAGTCGTCTTCCACAGCCGCCACCTGCTCATGAACTTCATGTTCGGGTTCCACGATTTCGATGGGGGCCGGTTCGGCGGCCACGGTTTTCGGCAGAGGCTCTTCTTTAATTTCGCTTAATTTCTGCTGCACCGTGTCGGCATGCTGTCTGATCCGTTCGATGGCCGCGTTCCGAGCATTGGAAAAACGTTCCTGCTGTGCGGAGCGGGCGGCAATACGGTCCGCATATTCGGTCCGCCAGGCGGCGAGCTGTTCCTCGCGCTGAATCCGCTGCTCTTCAGCGGCGGCTTCGGCGGGGTCGATAACATCCTCAAATTCGTCCTCTTCTTCGACTTCGACGACGCGCTCAAAGCCGGCGGCTGAGAGCAGGCCATCGCCGATACGGGTCATGAACGACCGCACTGCACGGGCGGAAAAAGGGTCTGATCCCTTGAATTCCAACGGCTTGCGGTTACGGTTTTCGAGTTTTTCTGGAGAGGCTTGCGGCATAAATTTTTCAGGATGTTCAAAAGCCGGTTACTGTACAGAAAAGCCGCGCTTTCAGGCGAGCCAATTCAGCTTTTTTCCCGGCGTGAAAGGGTTTTTTCCATGCGATACCGCAAAAATTCGATACCGCGCCGCACCGGCCGCTCTTCGGCGAGAACCCGGAATCCGTTTTTTTCAAATAGCGGACGTGATATCGCGCTGGCTTCGGTTCGGATCAGCGGGGCGTTCTGTTTCAATGCAGCGGATTCCAGTTTATGAAGAAGAGAGGAGGCATAGCCGCGCCGAGCAAAGCGGGGGTGGCAGTAAAGAAAGGCAATGTGATCAGTCGGATTCAGCTGGCCGAAGGCTACGGGGATACCATCTTCCACAGCACAAAGGGTCAGACCCTGCAGCAGGGTTCGGCGGAATTCCCGTGGGTCCTCGGGATAGGTCGCCCATGCCTGCACCTGCTCATCGGTATAGGCCTGCCGGCCGAGGTATAGTGCGGCTGTGCGGTAGATTTCGATCACTTTATCGCAATCGCAGTTCCGGTATAGTTGGATTTGCATGACAGGTTAATCCGTTTGTTCGCAGCTTAATGTTCAGGGTTCGAAGGATTCAGCCGTTTTGACGAGTCGGGTCAGATCGTCCGGATGACCCGAGACAATGCTCTGCAGATTTTCCGTGATGACGTCCGCCGGCCAGTTCCACCATTGGACCGCCAGCAGTTTTTCCACGGTATCCCGGCCGAACCGCATTCGGATCTCTTTTGCAGGATTTCCTCCGTAGACGGCATAAGGCGGGACATCGCCGGTGACGACTGATCGCGAGGAAATAATCGCTCCGTCACCAATCGTAACGCCGGGCATAATCAGACTGTCATAGCCGATCCAGACATCATTTCCGATAACGGTATCGCCTTTGTACGGCAGGTCGCCCGGTTCGGGTTGCGCCTCCTCCCATCCGTTTCCAAAAATATAAAACGGAAAAGTGGAGTGGCCGGAGAGTTTATGGTTTGCCCCGTTCATGATGAATTTTACGCCACGGGCAATGGCGCAGAACTTCCCGATGATCAATTTGTCGCCGATAAATGGAAAGTGGTAGAGGACATTGCGTTCAAAATCTTCGGAATTTTCCGGATCATCGCAGTAGGTGTAATCGCCAATGACAATATTTGGATTATCCACCGTATTTTTAATGAAGCAAATTTGGGGAAATCCCTCCATGGGATGTTTGCGGTCCGGGGATGGGTAGTTCATCGCTTGTCCTTGGCTTGTTTTATGAGAGACGATTCATGTGCATTTAAGCGCGAAGGGAGCCCCGGTTTCAATCGCGGGTAAGTTATTTTTTAAGAGAAAGAAAAAGCAGACTGTGCGCGTATTCCCGCGATCGCGGATCACGCCCGCAGGTTGATAGGGGACGATACGGTGGGTATAATGCATGGTACGGGGAACGGGCCTCCTGCCGACGAATCGAAGGGGAAGGCCGTTATAATTTTCCGAAGATTGGATACTGGTGTTGAGCGCCGATTTTGAATAGGGTTAGGTCCGATTAACCGTAAGGATTTTATTATGAACCAGTATGCACAACAGTTATCCGTTTCTCAGTCGGAGCCGTCGGAGCGCGCGGCGTTTATTCGGCGAACCTATGCTCATCTGGCCGGTGCCTTGCTGCTGTTTGCCGGGCTGCTGGCCTATCTGATTCCATCGCCGTTCGGTGAGCAGTTTACCGGCTGGGTGCTGGGCTCAAAGTTTGGATGGCTGGGGGTGCTGGGCGGCTTTACGGTGTTGGGCTGGCTTGCGCGGGGGCTGGCCACGAGTCCGGCCTCGCAGTCCATGCAGTATCTCGGGCTGACGCTGTATGCAATTATGGAGGCGGTAATCTTTGTGCCGATTATGTACATTGCAGCGTACTATTCCGATCCGTCCGTTATTCCCACCGCGGGGGTCATTACACTGGCCTTGTTCGGCGGACTGACGGCGGTGGTTTTCACCACCCGCAAGGATTTTTCATTTCTGCGCGGGGCATTAATGGTCGGCGGTTTTGCCGCTTTGGGGCTGATTATTGCCGGAACGCTTTTCGGATTTTCCATGGGAATCTGGTTCAGTGCGGGGATGATCGGGCTGGCAGGGGCGGCGATTCTCTATGATACCTCGAAAATCATGCTGCACTATCGCACCGATCAGCACGTCGGTGCCGCCCTCGAACTGTTTGCCTCGGTGGCCATGCTGTTTTATTACGTGCTGCGTCTGTTGATGGACCGGCGTTGACCGGGAGATCGATTTTTTAATTTCCGTCCTTTTCGGGCTGTATTCAACGTCTAATCAAAACAGGCGTGACAGAATGTTACGCCGTTATCTTCTGTACAGAAAAACGGGTGGAGCAGGATAATGAAGTTTCTACGTGGATTTTTTATGTTTCTCGGTGTGCTGGCACTGACCGCCGCCATTGGAATCGCAATCTCGTTCTGGGTCAAACCCAGTGAAGTTCCCGCGGCTGGCGGGGCGGGGGCCATCAGTCCGGAAATGCTTGAACAGGCCCGTCTGGTTTCCGAGCGGGTCGGCAAACGGATGGCCTGGATCATGGTGCTGATTTCCGCTGTGCTGCAGATTTTTGCCTGGATTGCCGCACTGGCTAAAACGAAAGCCATTAAGCAGGTCGGAAACAACCCGGCCCACACGCTGGAACTGCTCGAAGCCATCGATATTTATTACGACCTTCCGCTCTATTTCGGTCTGCTGGGCTCGGTGGGCAGTTTTATTGTGATGACCTATTTTCCGGATGCCGGCCTCATGTTCGCTTATGCTTCGACCGCGATGGGCATTATTGTTTCCGTCATCCTGCGTCTCGGCTACCACACGCCGCTCAAGCAGGAGCTGTTGAACGCATCGGCTGACGCGAAGTAGGAGAAACCCCATGCGGCGATCGATTTTAATCTGTATGCTGGATGTCATGGTGCTCTCCGTACTGGCACTGAATGCCCGGCATACGGCAGGCGGCGGAGCGGGAAATATTCCGGCTCCGACCGGCCGCGCAGCCGGGCTGATTGAAGAAGGGCTGCGAAATGAAGCCGGCTATCGGGAGGAAATTGCCCGCCTCGAAGCCCGGCTGAAAGAATCCGCAGAAATTTCCCGTAAAGCCCTGGAGCAGGCCGCCCTGGTCGAAGCACGGGCGGAACGCCAGCGGGCGGAAAATCTCCAGGCTTTGGAAAAACTGCGTGCGGCGGAGCTGGCTGCGATGCAGGCGCGATCGCAGGCCGATGTGGCCGCGCGCGAAGCGGAGCTGGTGAGTCGGCAGGCGGAAGAGGCGCGAGCCAGAACGCGGGAGTTTGAGGCCCGCGAACGGGAAGCTAAAGCGCAGGCCGAGGCCGCGCTCGCCCGCGTTGCTTTAGCCGAAAAACTGGCCGAAGAGGCTGAGCGCCGGGCAAAGGAAATTGAAAAGTCAGCCGACTCCCGCGAAACGGAAATTCTCGCGATCAAAGAGGAGGTCGCCCGCGCACGGGCGGAAAAAGAGGTGGCGGAGCAGCGTGCGAAAGAATTACGTACTGCCCTGGCCGACCGCGAGGCGGCACTTCATGCCGCCCGGGCCGCCGAAGCGGAAGCATCGGCGAAGGCGGCCGTTGCTCTTACCGAACGAGAGCGCCTGGCGCAGAAAACCGAGCAGGTTACTGAGGAACTGGTGGAGGCACGGGTTTCGGTGGCAACGCTGAAAACCGAGGACAAAGAGAAAGAGGCTGCGATTGCTAAACTTGAAGCGGAGAAAAAGAAAGCGGTAGAGGAGCAGAATGCATCCGTCTGGGTCCGTCGGGATGAGGCGATGCGTCGGGTGATGGTCAGTTATACGGAGCAGAACGGTTCCAGCGGGCGGCTGTACCGCGTGAATAAACAGTTGTTTATGCCGCTTGTTCAAGTGGGCGGTTTTACGCTGGTGCCGGCGGAGTTCAAAGCGCTGGGCCTGAAAAAATCCTTTTTCGGCGGCGGGCTTTCGGATCGGATAACCGATGTTCGCGGTGTAGCCGCACCGATGGTGGGGGAGGCGAAGTCCGGTTCATTGCGCACTCTGATTGTACCTGTTGAAGAACCGCAGGTCTGCCTGGCGCACGCGAGCGCTGCGGGTGTCGATGCACTGAAACCCGTTACCATGGCGGGGATCAAAAAACGGCGTATGCGTACCGCCATGCTGTTCAGTTACAATGATGTGAATGCCTATGGATTGGTGGAGATTGTTCCCATGCTTGGAAGGGATTATCTCCGGGTCCGGGCCATCAGTGGTTCACGCCCGCAGGTTGGAGATTATCTGTTGACAGACCGCGGCGAATTTATAGGCGTTATGGTTGAAAATGAAGTCTGCTATGTGCTGCCGCAGGAGCTGGCCTCCGAGCCGAAACCCGTCATCATTCCGCTTAGAGCTTACGGCAGGCAGGAGGGGTACCTGACCGAATTTGTGGATCGCCTGAACGAAGTGCGGAAGCTCGTGGATGAGCAGTCTAAAACGCGCGGGTTTTAAATCACTTTTTCGAGGCGGATGTCGAAAATGAGGGCCGCGTAGGGGCCGATTTTTTCGCCGGCCCCGCGCTTTCCCCAGGCCAGATCGGGCGGAACGACAAAACGGAATTTTCCACCCTCCTTCATCATCGGCAGGCCTTCTTTCAGTCCGTCGATGGCTTCTTCCATGGTAAAGGTATCGGTCTCGGTGCTGTGATAGGTGTCTTTAATGACGGTGCCGTCGACCAGCAGAATGCGCTGGTTGACTTCGACCGTGCTCCACTCATCGGGCGATTTGCCGGTGCCCGGTTCCTTGATGGTATACTGCAGGCCGCTGGCGGTTTCGATGACGTCCGGTTTGGAGCGGTTCTTTTTCAGAAAGGCTTCGGTTTCGGCGCGGTTCTGCCCGGCTCCGCCGCGCCCGCGCTTTTTTCCGGCATTCTTATTGTTGTTCTTTTGACGTCCCATAAAACCAGTAAACCACGAAATACACTAAATATACGGAAGGCAAGAGCTGCTTTCGTTTGGTTGGTGTATTTCGCGGCTAATCTTTTTAGGCCAGTGCGGCCTTAACGATTTCGCGGGCTTCGGCCTGGATCTGTTTGAGGTGATCCTCGCCTTTGAAGCTTTCGGCGTAAATTTTGTAGACGTCTTCGGTGCCGGACGGGCGGGCGGCAAACCAGCCGTTTTCGGTGCAGACCTTGAGGCCGCCGATAGCCGCGCCGTTGGCGGGGGCATGGGTCAGCTTCTGGGTGATGGCATCGCCGGCGAGGGTTTCGGCGGTGACCTGTTCCGGGGAGAGGGCGGCGAGTTTGGCTTTTTCTTCGCGGTTGGCCGGGGCGTCGACGCGGGCATAGACCGGGGCACCGAATTTGGCGGTCAGTTCGGCATAGTGTTCGCCGGGATCTTTGCCGGTAACGGCGAGGATTTCGCAGGCGAGCAGGCAGAGGATGATGCCGTCTTTGTCGGTGCTCCAAACCGTTCCGTCTTTGCGGAGGAAGGAGGCGCCGGCGGATTCTTCGCCGCCGAATCCGTAGGAGCCGTCGACGAGGCCGTTGACGAACCATTTAAAGCCGACGGGAACCTCTTTCAGTTCGCGGCCGAGGTCGGCGGCAACGCGGTCGATCATGGAAGAGGAAACCAGGGTTTTTCCGACGGCGGCGTCTTTATTCCAGCCTTCGCGGTTGGCGTAGAGATAGTTGATGGCGACGGCGAGGTAGTGGTTCGGGTTGAGCAGACCGGCGGATTTGGTGACGATGCCGTGGCGGTCGTAATCCGGGTCGTTGCCAAAGGCGATATCGAAATCGTCTTTGAGTTCAATCAGGCTGGCCATGGCGTAGGGCGAGGAGCAGTCCATGCGGACTTTTCCGTCGCCGTCGACGGTCATGAAGCTGAAGGTGTAGTCGACGGTGTTATTGCGGATGGTGAGGTCGAGGCCGTATTTTTCGGCGATCGGTTTCCAGTAGCGGATGCCCGCGCCGCCCATGGCGTCGGCACAGATTTTGAGGCCGGTCTTTTTGATGGCGGCCATGTCGATGACGTTTTCGAGATCGTCGACATAGGGGGTGATGAAGTCGTAGCCGACGGTGGTGTCGGCGGCGAGGGCTTCGGGATAGTAAAGCGATTCGACTTCGTCGTTCTGGTCGGCGAGCAGTTCGTTGGCGCGTTCGGCAATCCAGCCGGTGGCGTCGGTGTCGGCCGGTCCGCCGTGGGGCGGGTTGTATTTAAAGCCGCCGTTGTCGGGCGGGTTATGCGAAGGGGTGATGACGACGCCGTCGGCGAGGCCTTCGGTTTTGTCTTTGTTGTAGGCGAGGATGGCGTGGGAGATGACCGGGGTCGGCGTGTAACCGCCGTCTTTGTCGATCATGACGGTGACGCCGTTTGCGGCGAAGACTTCGAGAGCGGTTTTTTCGGCCGGGATGGAGAGGGCGTGGGTGTCTTTGCCCATGAAGAGCGGGCCGGTGATGCCCTGGGCGGCGCGGTATTCGCAGATCGCCTGGGCGATGGCCATGATGTGGTCTTCGGTAAAGCTGGTTTTCAGTGAGGTGCCGCGGTGGCCTGAGGTGCCGAAGGCCACTTTTTCATCGGGGTTGGAAACGTCGGGCTGGGTTTCGTAGTAGAGGCTGATCAGTTCGGCTACGTCGGTGAGGTTTTCCTTCTTAACGGGTTTTCCTGCGTCTGGGTGAATGGCCATTTTTTTCTCCTGAAATTGATCGGTTGAGCCGGGGTTCATACCAGAGGGGCCGAACGGGCTCAACGCAAAAGCGATTCCTGAGAAATTTAAACTCCGTTCAATCAGCCGGTGACGGGCTCAATCCCCATAATTTCGAGTACGCTGTTTTCGACGCGTTCGGGAGAATAGTCCGGCAGGTTGCCGGGAACGGCGTAGAATGGAATGCCGGCGCTTTTCAGATATTCAATGGCCGGGAGTGTTTTTTCGCGGAATTCGGCGAGCCGTTTTTTGAGGCTTTCCACATTATCGTCGCTGCGCTGAACAATGTTGCATTTTTTCAGGCATTCGTTTTTGCGTTCATCCGGCGGCGGGCGGAATTCCATGTGGAAGAGTTCGCCGCAGGATTTGCAGATGCGTCGTCCCATGGTCCGGTTGATGATGAGTTCGTCTTCGTTTTCCACGAGCAGGATGGCATCGAGCCGAACGCCTTCGCGTTTCAGGAGCTCGGTTAAAAAACGGGCCTGTTCTTCGGTGCGCGGAAATCCGTCCAGAACCGCGCCTTTAAAATTCATGGCCCGGAAGGCGGATTCGAAGAGGGCGTTGGTGATGCGGTCGGGAACGAACAGTCCCTGCTCGACATAATATTTAGCCTTCAGGCCCAGCACGATGGCATCGGCATCCGGGGTGCCGGTAATCGCCAGCTGTTCTTTGATGTTTTCATCGGGAATAAAATCATCGGCCGCCGTGTCATAAAAGCGGTTGAGATCACCTTCGTATCCGAAGGCATTAAAAAGGCCGAGGTAGTGCCGGAAGATATCGCCGGTCGAAAGCTGTTTGAGGCCGAAGCGGCGGATGAGTACGTCGGCCCGCGGCTGTTTGCCCGATCCGCTTTTTCCCATCACCATCATATTATCTACATTGCTGAACATTCTATTCTCTCCAAAAAAAACGGGCGTCAGGCTATGCAGACTTAATGGGTATTGCAATACGGATTTATGTTTTTTGTCCGTTACAATTTCTGCATGAAATAATAGTGGTGGCCAAATGGGCGCGTGTTAACATCTTTTTCAATCCTTGGAAGTACTGTGAATGTACGGGGGATTGTTGTTTTTCCAATGGTTGGATTTTTTTAAAAAAGGA
The DNA here is from genome assembly GCF_034531395.1 of Pontiella agarivorans. Classification (NCBI taxonomy): domain Bacteria; kingdom Pseudomonadati; phylum Kiritimatiellota; class Kiritimatiellia; order Kiritimatiellales; family Pontiellaceae; genus Pontiella; species Pontiella agarivorans. Next base: position 461,482 of record NZ_JARVCO010000010.1, read on the forward strand.
GGTTCAGGATGAGTGATTCCGGTGATTTCAAACCGCCCGGAGCACGGGCGAATGTTGCGCTGTTGGCATCGTTGCCGGTGCTGATCGGTGGTGGGCTTGCGGCGCTGTTTATTTTTGTCTGGTTTTTCTGCCGGATCGAACCGGGGGCCGGCGAGATTGCGGTGCTGATTCGCAAGACGGGGGAAGATCTTCCGCCCGGTCAGGTGATTGCGCTGGATGAAAGACAGAAAGGGATTCAGCTGGAGGTGCTTCCGGAGGGGCGTTATTTCCGGAACCCGTATACCTGGGGCTGGAGCAGGCATCGGATTCTGGATGTGCCGGCCGGTAAACTGGGGGTCATCACCCGGCTCTACGGCCGGGAACTTCCGCCCGGGAAAATCATGGCCGGGGAAGGGGAGAAAGGCATTATGGAAGAGATTTACCGGCCCGGTAAATATCGCGTGAACCCCTATGCCTATAAAGTCCACACCTTCGATGCCATCAATATCAAACCCGGGTATGTCGGTGTGGTTACGGCACTGACCGGCCGTGATGTGCTGAACAATGATCTGCCGGCGGATAAGCGGAACAGCTTTATGGTGGAAAGCGGGCTTAAAGGCGTGGCCGGTGAACTGCTGCCGCCGGGGACCCATTACCTGAATCCCTATATGTATAATTCGGTTGAAGTGGATCTGCGCAGTCAGCGGTTCGATATGTCGGGTTCGGATGTCATCAGTTTTCTGACGCTGGACGGATTTACGGTGACGGTTGAGGGCTACATTGAATTCGGAATCCAGCGTGGGGAGGCGGCCCTGCTGACTCATCGGGTCGGCGATATGGATGACATCATTAAAAAGCTGATTCTTCCCCGGGCCCGCGGCTTCAGCCGGATCGAGGGCAGCAAGCATCCGGCGGTGAATTTTATTGTGGGGGAAACGCGCCAGAAATTTCAGAACGACCTCGAAGAGCACCTTCGTTCCAGGTCGAAAGGCTGGGGCGTGGATATTAAAGCCGTCGGCGTGCGTAAAGTGATTGTTCCGGATGAAATTGCCTCGATCAACCGTGATCGCGAACTGGCGGTGCAGGAGGCGGCCAAATATGAACAGCAGATTATTCAGGCCAAATCCAAAGCGGAGCTGACCAAGCAGGAGATGCTGGCGATTCAGAATCGGGAAAAGGTGGAGGCCGATACCAAGCGTATTCGCGCGGTGATTGATGCAGAACAGGACCAGAGCGTGCGGTTGATTGCCGCACAGAAGGAACTGGATGTGGCGAAGGTTGAATATGAGGCGGCACAGTTTCAGGCCGATGCCATTCTGCTGACGGCCGACGGGGAAAAGGATGCGATTACGGCGCGGAATGAGGCGGAGGCTTCGGTGCTCGGAAACCGGGTGAATGCTTTGGGTTCAGGTCGTGCGTTTGCGCAGTATACGTTGTATGAAAAGCTGGCTCCGAATATTCTTTCGGTGCTCAGTTCGGATTCGGAAAAGGGGCTGGGCGGCATCTTCAGCACCTACGCAGAGCAGGGAGGTGCGGAATGAAAATTTCAGGGAAAGGAATTACAGGACTGATCGGCAGCCTGATTTTTATTATCGGGGGAATTGCGATCATGTTTATCTGGGGCTTCTGCCGCTTTTATGTGGGGCCGAATGAAATGGCGATCATCACGGCAAAAGTGGGTGAATCGCTGGAGCCCGGTCAGATTCTGGCGAAACCGGGACAGAAAGGGATTCAGGAAGAACCGCTGGGTGAAGGCCGTCATTTCCGTTTTCCGCTTTTTTATGAGTGGGAGATTGAAGAAGTCATCATCATTGATCCCGGCAAGGTCGGAATTGTGACGTCCAAGGTGGGTGAAAAACTGTCCACGGGAGAATTTATTGCGGAACGCGGCCAGAAAGGGATCTGGCGGAATGTGCTGGGGCCCGGCAAATACCGGATGAACCCCTATGGGTACAATGTTGAGATTGTCGATGCCATCAGTATTCCGATCGGGTATGCCGGCGTCATCACCTCGCGTTCGGGCGGTCAGGCACCGTCGGGCCAATTTGCGGGGAACGGTCAGAAGGGTGTACGCAAGGATGTGCTGCAGCCGGGGCTCTATTATGTCAATCCGCAGGCCTATAAAGTGGATGTGCTTGAAGTCGGTATCAACCAGGTTTCCCTGCTTGGTCAGGACGGTAGTAAAGTGGTGACGAAGGCGCGCCAGCTGGGCCAGAATCAGGCGTTGAATGTGCTGCAAAGCAATATGCTCGAAAAGCAGGAGCAGAAACGGGCGGACTATTTCAGTAAACGTGCGCGTTCTTTCCTCCCCCCGAAAAGAGGGCAGGAGGTGAACTTTGCAGCTGGAAAAAAAGTGAAACAGATTGCACCTGCATCGTTGGATGAAGGGGAAATCAATCTGGCCGAACTGGTCAGTTTCCCCTCGCGCGACGGATTTGAAATCAGCCTGGATATGACGCTGGAGTTTGAGCTGGATCCCGGCGATATCGCCGGAATTTACCGGCGTTACGGTGATCTGCCGGCCGTAGTGGACAAAATCATTATGCCGCAGATCACGTCGATTTCACGCAACAAGGGATCGGAGTACCGGGCCAAGGACTTTATTGTGGGCGAAGGCCGCGAGAAATTTCAGGACGATCTGACGGAGTCGCTGGAGCTGGAACTGGGCGAAAAAGACATCCGCGTTTACAATGCACTGATCCGTCATGTTGAAGTTCCGGACGAGATTCGCGCACCGATTCAGCAGGCGAGTATTGCGGTGGAGCAGGACCTGACCAATAAGGAGCGGCAGAATACTGCGCGCAAAGAGGCGCAGCTGAATACCGAGCTTTCGCTGATTCAGCAGCGCGGCGAGCAGGTGATGCAGGAGACTGAAAAGCTGAAAGCCGAAATTGCCGCCGATCTGCAGAAGCAGGTGGCGACCATTCAGGCCGAAACCCTTAAAAAAGAAGCCGAGGTCCGCAAAGCCACCGCGGCAATCAATGCCGACAAAGTGCGTGTGCTCGGGCAGGCCGAGGCCACGGCACTGGAAAAAGTGGATGGCGAAAAAGCCAAAGGGCTGCAGCTGAAAACTGCCGCGTTTAATGATTCGCTGGCCTATTCACAATGGATCTTTGCCGACCGTCTGAATCCGGAAATGAAAATTAATATCATTCATGCCGGTGAAGGAACGCTTTGGACCGATCTTGAAAAAACCGGTTTTGCTGAACTCGGCGGAGCCGAGTTGCTGAAAACCGGAAAAAAACAATAGTTCGGGCAGACTGGGCCGGTGCGCCGGCTCAGTCTTCGAGGTCTTCCGCGTTTTTTGCGGTTTTGATTTCGGGCAGCTCAAAGCCGGTTTCTGCAGCCTGTGTGGCTTCCGGAACATTGCGTACTTCGGCAATGTAGCGTTTCAGCATTTTTTTCTGTTCACCGCTGAGGCGGGGAAAGCTGTAGACGCCGTCGTTGATCCAGGTTTTTGTGCCTTCAATAACGCCGAGACGGCTGATAAAGGTCTGCAGTAACTGGTCATGCGGGTAACGATAGGTGGTATCGTCTTCGGAAAAGGTTACCCAGACGTCGTAGCCGAGCCACTCTTTTTTAAAGATCAGGCGTGAGGCCTCCTGCTCGGATTCGACCACATCGTCTTCGTGCTGGGCTTCCCACTCCGCTTTGACTTCGGCGAAGACTGCTTTTGATTTGCCGCAGTGCGGGCAGGCGCGAACGCCTTTATTGAGAAATCCGGAAATAAGATAGGCTTTTGAGCAGTTCGGGCAGATGACGGCGGCGTTGTTGCCATGGCAGTCGGCCACTTCCACTCTAGGGGCCGCCGCATCAACGGTGGCGTCGGCATCTCCTTCAAATTCTTCAACGGCGGTTTGCAGTTGTCGGCCTTTGGTAATGATTTCTTCGGAGGACATCAGGTCGGGATGGAGGTCGGCAGGCTTATAGCCGTTGGGCATGCCGGTTTTCTTATTAACCACCCAGGAGGTGTACTGCCGGTTGGGGCCGAGTACTTCGTTCCAGTCGATTTTGTCAAAGGTTCCGAAGCCCAGATAGCTCTTTACAGCATCGTAGGTCGCGCGCTGCTTTGCGGCATTAAGATAGTCGAGTGCTTTTCTGATATCACCTTTCATAATAAATCTCCGTTGTCTGTTTAAGGAATACTATGTCCTGCTAGGATGACAATCCGAAAATTGCTCAAAAACAGGGCTCCATTCTCTTCCAATGGCTGGAAATGGGCGCTTGCGCTCGGCGTGATTGCCCTGCATGGTTCACCGTTTAATTAAACCGAAGGAGAGAAATCATGGCATCAGCAGTAGCACGTCATATTCTGGTGGCATCCGAAGCGGACTGTCTTACCTTGAAAAAGCAGATTGAAGAGGGCGGGAGCTTCGCGGAGCTTGCAAAACAGCATTCCAAATGCCCGTCGGGCGCAGAAGGCGGTAATCTGGGTACATTCGGACCGGGACAGATGGTCCGCGAGTTCGATGAAGTCGTATTCAGCGCGCCGGTCGGCGAAGTGCAGGGTCCGGTGAAAACCCAGTTCGGGTATCACCTTGTGGAAGTCACCGCCCGCACCGACTGATTTTCCAGTGATTGGAAATTCCCGGGATTGGAAACTGCAGTCCCGGAAATGCAAATTACCGCCTCGTCCTTATGGACAGGCGGTTTTTTTGATTTATGAACTGGCACCGTTAACATTCTGGCGTGGGAACTGCTTGAATTCAGCGATATTTTGACCCGGAAAAGGAGAGTTAGCGAATGAAACATATAGGATGGATTGCTGCGGGGGCTGTGGCGTTTCTGCCGATTGTGCATGCTGAAGAGTGTACTTTCAATGGATTCAACGACGGGCCGCTGCACGGTCAGCAGGGTTGGTGGGTTGACCGTAAGGACGCCGCAATGGGGAACTTTATGGTGATTGATCATCTCGGTATTACGCAGACCATGGGCGACAAGGCGCTTGTGATCAGCGGTTCGGATCATTTTATGAAGGTTTACCGCAATAAAAATGCCGTAACCTGGAAGCCGGGCGATACTGCTGTTTTTGAAATGGATTTCCAGATCGGCCTTAACGGCGGGCATATCGATAAAACAAAAAACGGAATCGCAATGCTGTTTGGCGGTCCAAAATTCAAAACGGAAAACCGCTGGGTTATCGGTATCGGGATTAATCCCGACGGGAAATGGATGATCCGCGGCAGTGCTCCGCATTGGGAAAATCTCCCGCCTCTGCCGGCCGAAACCTTTGTTTCGCGACCTCCCGAAGGATCCAGCGCGGTTTCTCCGTGGTACCATCTCAAATTCACAACGGTTAAAGATCAGACGCGCGGCGTTTTCCGCAGTACTCTTCAGATCACGGATTTTGACGGAAAAACGGTTGTGAAGCATAACTTCAAAACGGATCCGTTAGAAGGGGAGAAGAGTACGCTATGGGACACGGAAACGCTCAATGTGGCATTTTCAGCTAAAGACGATATCAATGGGCTGGTCTGCGTGGACAATGTCAATCTGACTTCCATTAAGGGCGATCGCAAGGTCACCGGGCTGAAAGATCTGCTCAATCCTTAGCGGGCGGAACCAGTCCGAATTTTGCATAGGCACGGTCCGTGGCAATTCGCCCCTGGGCCGTGCGCTGCAGATACCCCTCCTGAATCAGGTAGGGTTCGTATACTTCTTCGATGGTATCAGCCTCTTCGCCGACCGAAACCGACATGGAATTGATGCCCACCGGTCCGCCGCCGAATTTTTCGATGATGCAGGAAAGAATACGTTTATCCATTTCCTCCAGCCCGTCGCCGTCGATATCCAGCAGGTTCAGCGCCTGGTCGGCAAGGTCGGCGGTGATGATATTGTCGGCCTTCACCTGTGCATAATCACGTGCGCGCCGCAGCAGGTTGTTGGCAATACGCGGGGTGCCGCGCGACCGCGACGCAATTTCCATGGCCCCGCCGTCTTCAATTTCCACGCCCAGAATACTGGCCGAGCGTTTGACAATTTTACAAAGGGTGAGGGCGTCGTAATAGTCGAGGCGGTTGACGAGACCGAAACGCGAGCGCATCGGGGCGGAAAGCATGCCGGCGCGGGTGGTGGCGCCGATCAGAGTGAAGGGCTGGATGTTCAGCCGTACGGAACGCGCATTGGGGCCCTGATCAATGACGATATCGATCACAAAATCCTCCATGGCGGAATAGAGATATTCCTCCACGGCGCGCTGCATGCGGTGAATTTCATCAATGAACAGGACGTCGCCGCGTTCCAGGCTGGTGAGCAGTCCGGCGAGGTCGGACGGTTTATCGATTACCGGCCCTGAAGTGCATTTGATATTCACATCCATTGCTTCAGCAAGAATGTAAGACAGGGTTGTTTTTCCAAGGCCCGGAGGGCCGGAAAGCAGGACGTGGTCGAGTACATCTTCGCGCTGGCGGGCGGCCTGAACAAACAGTTCGAGGCGTTCGATGATTTTTTCCTGTCCTGTAAAATCCTCGAAGCGCGACGGTCTCAGCTTCTGCTCAAATTCCTGATCCGGTGTGATGATTTCGTTGTTCATGATTGGGCGTATGTAGCCACAGATGGATATGAATTGTCACGAATTATAACCACGAACACGTTGCGAATCCGCCTCGTTCCTGTAACGGATTCCGGCGCGGAGTTATTTGGTCAAAGCCAGCCGGATAAGATCTTCGACGCTCATATCGGGGGTTAGTTTTTTGGCGGCGTTTTTAACCAGTTTGGCGGCATCGTCGGGTTTTTGGCCGAGCGCGGTGAGGGCCAGCGCGGCGTCGCGCAGGCGGTTGTCGCCGCCGGCCGCTTCGGCCGGCGCAAAGGCATCGAGCTGTTCGCCGGAGTCAAATTTGTCCCGCAGTTCCATCACAATGCGCTCGGCGGTCTTTTTTCCAATCCCTGAAATGGAGGAGATCATTTTTATGTCGCCGTTAATCAGGGCGTTTTTCAGTTCCCGGACGGGCAGGCCGGAGAGGGCGGAGATTGCGAGCTTGGGGCCGACGCCGCTGATGGTCAGCAGTTTCAGAAACATATCGCGTTCATCTTCGGTGCAGAATCCGAAAAGTTTCTGGTCGGCATCGGTGATGTGGTGGTGGGTCAGGATACGGCAGGGCTCGCCTTCGAGCGGGAGGCCGTCATAGCTGCTGAGCGGGATTAAAACTTCATAGCCGACGCCGGATACATTCATCACCACGCGGCCGAGCTGCTTGGTGTCGAGTTTGCCTTCAAGAAACGTAATCATGCGTACAATGTTGCCGCATCAGGCGGGGTAAATACAGCCCTTTTCAGGCGATCCGTAAAAAAATCTCTCAAAAACGGTAAGGCATCGGGAGGATGAACGAAATGGAACTATAATGGTCTATATTAAATTCAACCGGAAAGGGAAATAAATCATGAAAATAAGAACGGGTATAGCAGCAGGATTAGGAGCATTGGTTCTGGCCGGATCCACCGCGCTGGCGGAGGTTCGTGTTGAGATCAACGACATAAAAATCGAAGATACGGTATATACGCCGTATTATCAGGCGGTCACGGAGCAGGATAATGAGCAGGGGGCCAGTCGGAAATGGATCCGGTTGGGCGTCTATTTTACAACAGAAGGTGGATGGATCGATGAACTTGATGTCACCCAGATGGCTTTGCTGGATTGTGGGTCGAAGAGCTGTCTGGCTCTGGCAGAGACGGTAAATTATATCAATATCGAACCGGGTGACCATGTGGTGTATGTTTATCTGCATCCCAGTTATGTGAAGCGCTATGACATAGACGGTTTTGATCTTGATTCCGCCGCGCTGCTGAAGGTCGACGGTGAACTGGTGGCCCGTAAAGAGACGAACCGCCGTTTTGAAAAAGGCTGGTCCGAAGGCGATATTGCGGCCGGGGCCAAAGGGTATCTGCTGAATCACGCGGAAACCCCGTTCTGGTTCATCAATTATGACTTTCAGGAAATCATAAAGCGGCAGAAGTAAGCGGTCGAATAACCTCCGGGCGGGCGGTGAGCCATTTAATGCACCCGTTCCGGTGATTTTCTTCAAAACAGGATAAGGTGCAGATACATGGGTATTTGTAATCTTGTTACGTTGCTTTTCGGCTGAAAAGCGATATCTTCACGCCTCATTTTGCATTTTGGAGAAAACCCTATGGCTCAGGAAATTAGAAATATCGCAATTATTGCGCACGTTGACCACGGCAAAACTACGCTGGTGGATGAGATTATTAAACAGGCGGAACTGTTTCGCGATAACGAGGACATGGAGGTATGTCTGCTCGACAGCAACGATCTGGAGCGCGAGCGCGGAATTACGATTCTCTCCAAAAACATCAGCGTCAACTATAAGGGCGTAAAGGTTAACGTCATCGACACCCCCGGCCATAGCGATTTCGGCGGGCAGGTTGAACGCGTGTTGAACCTCGCCGACGGTGTACTGCTGCTGGTTGATGCCGCGGAAGGGCCGATGCCGCAGACCCGTTTTGTGCTGGATAAGGCGCTGGAGCTGGATCTGAAGCCGGTGGTGATCATTAATAAAGTCGACAAGCCGGATGCGCGCCCCGACATTATTCATGATTTGGTTTTCGATCTTTTCGTTGAACTCGATGCCAACGACGACCAGCTCGATTTTCCGATGCTTTACGGCAGCGGCCGTGACGGCTGGGCTGATACAGAGCTCGACGGTCCGCGCGATTCCATGCTGCCTTTGATGGATGCGATTCTGGAGCATATTCCGGCTCCGGAAAAGGTCGATGGTCCGGTTCAGATGCAGGTGACGTCGATTGACTACAACGATTATGTCGGCCGTATCGGCGTCGGCCGTGTCTATCGCGGTACGCTCGATACCAAGCAGCCGCTGATGCATATCCGCCGCGACGGCAAGCAGGAGCAGACCCGCATCAAACAGCTCTTCACCTTCGAGGGCCTCGGCCGGAACGAGGTGGAGGAAGTGCAGTGCGGCGATCTCTGCGCCATCGTCGGTATTCCGGATATTGATATCGGCGACTGCATCACCGATTTTGAAACTCCGGAAACGCTGCCGCCGATCCACATCGACGAGCCGACGCTGTCGATGACCTTCAGCGTGAATGATTCCCCGTTCTACGGTCAGGACGGCCAGTTTGTCACCAGCCGCCACCTGCGTGAACGGCTGCTGAAAGAAACGGAGCGTGACGTGGCCCTGCGGGTGGAAGAAGCCGGCGGTGATTCGTTCCGCGTCAGCGGCCGCGGTGTACTGCATCTTTCGATTCTGATCGAAACCATGCGCCGGGAAGGTTTTGAAATGTCCGTGGCTCAGCCGCAGGTGATTTTTAAAGAGAAGCACGGTAAAAAAGAAGAGCCGATCGAAATTCTGCACATCGACGTGCCGGATGAATATGCCGGCAAGGTGATCGAGGTGGCCGGAACCCGTAAGGGTGAAATGGTGGATATGGAGCAGCATGGTTTGCGCAAGACCATTCGTTTTGAAATCCCGACCCGCGGTCTGATCGGTCTGCGTTCAAAAATGCTGACGGCCTCGGCCGGTGAAGCCATTGTGACGCATCGCTTCCTGCATTACGCCCCCTATAAAGGCGATATCCAGCAGCGTCTGAACGGCGTTCTGGTTTCCCAGGGCAAAGGGCCCGCCGTGGCTTTTGCCATCGACGGCCTGCAGCAGCGCGGTACCTTCTTTGTGAATCCGGGCGAAGATTGTTATGAAGGCATGGTCGTGGCGGAGCACTGCCTCGACAACGACCTCGTCGTCAACCTGCAGAAAGCCAAGCAGCTCACCAACGTCCGGGCCTCCGGCACCGACCGGGCCATGAAAATTGCCCCGGCGCAGGTGAAAAGTCTGGAAGAGGCGCTGGAATATATCGACGAAACCGAGCTGGTGGAAATTACGCCGAACCACATCCGCATGCGTAAAAAGCTTCTGCTTGAGCATGAGCGTAAAAAAGCATCGCGCCAGAAAAACGCGTAGATTTCATCGAGGCCTTGGATAACACGGATATACACGGATGCTGAATCCGGGGGTATCCGTGTTTTTTTGGGTTTCTATTCCACCTGTCTGAAGACGGCAAAGCAACGGGATAAAGGTTGATTTCTTACTGTCGGGGGCTAGAGTTCTTTCAGCGCAAGAAGGTATGGAGACCGATACAATGGAAAAGAGACTGTACGTTGGAAACCTGAGTTATGACTCCACCGAAGAAGAGGTCGAGAATCTCTTCAAACAGGCCGGTGCTGTTGAAGCCTGTCATCTGATGCTCGACAAATTCACCAGTCGTTCCCGCGGTTTTGCATTTGTTGAAATGGCCACGGTCGAAGAGGCGAACGCCGCCGTGGCCTTGTATAACAATAAAGATTTCCAGGGCCGCCCGTTGCGGGTGAATATTGCCCGCCCGCGCGAAGAGCGCCCTCCGCGCCGCGATCAGAATGTGCATCGTTCTGATCGGTAGGCGCGATCACCGAGCTCGACCAGAATTTCCAAGGCCGTAGCCTACGCGTCAAATCGCCAAAACCGCGAGAAGAACGTAACCCGTGGCCGGAAGTGCGGTGCGAGCGGTACTGACGAGCCTCCAACCATTGGAACCCAAAAAGCCCGAGCATCCGCCCGGGCTTTTTCGTTGTCTGTAGATATGCTGCTGCGCGAATCGCAAACGGGTTAAATGGTGACAATTAATATAATAATATTAATGAAAGATATAAGGTATAGTTTAATAAATGTTTTTAAATGTAAGATCACGTGATATCATACACGCAAGTTCCGGGAGGTTGATATGAAGGTTGCAGAGTTACTTTTTTCGTTACTGATTGGATGGAGTTGCGTATCGGATGCGGCAAGCCCGACGGTCTCAAATATTGTCACCACTCAGCGTGAAGGAACCAAGCTGGTGGACATCTACTACGATTCCTACGATCAACACGGCGATAATGTGGATATTTCAGTGGTGGTGAAGGTGGACGGAACGCCGATTCCGGCCGAAAACTTCCACGGCGATATCGGCATGAATCTGCGCCCCGGAACCGGAAAGCAGATTATCTGGGATGCGGGCAGTGACTGGGATAAGGAAATATCTCCGCTGGTCACGTTTGAAATTACCGCAGACGATGGCATGGGCGAAGCGCCTCCAGCCGGTATGGTATTTATTCCAGGCGGAACCAACGGGAACTGGATTCAGTCGTTCTATATGGATGAAACGGAAATTACCAAAGCGAAGTGGGATGAAGTTCGGGAATGGGCGCTTACCAATGATTACAGCTCAAGCTATCTGCCAGCAGCTTCAGCTAAGGCCTCCAATCATCCGGTACATTCCATACCGCGCACCTACGCCATATGTTGGTGTAATGCGCGGAGTGAAATGGAGGGAAGGAGCCCGATTTATTATTCAAACGGACACGTACAGGGAACCAGTCCCTCACGTCCGCCGTTGGATAGCGTAAACTCCAGTGCAGGTGGGTTCCGTCTCCCTACTTTTAATGAGTTTGTATACGCGGGGAGAGGAGGCCTTTCCGGAAAGCTCTACCCGTCCGGAGATACGATCTCGCTTGCCGATGCGAATTTCAAACCAAGCACGGGCGATGATTCGAATTATGGCTATACCGGCACGGTGTATGGCTATCATCCTCTTTACGAAGTAGGTTCCCTCCCCTATACCAGCCCGGTCAAATCATTCCCTGCCAATGGCTATGGACTCTACGATATGGCCGGGAATGTCAGGGAATGGTCGAATCAGGCCTATAACACCTATAGTTACTATACCATGGGGGGAAGCTGGAAGGACTCAACCCGTTACCAGCAATGCGAAAGAGAAACGTATTCAGATTATAGGTACGGGGAGAACTATATCGGGTTCCGTTGTATGTGCCGATAGATTGCGGATAGAGGAAATGATGCAGATTCAGTCCATCATGAGTGTGAAGCACATCAGTTTGGTTATGCTGTTGCTAGGGGCGGTGTCGGTTTTTGCTCATACCTTTACGGAAGCATCTCTCTATACCACGGTTGACACCCGCGATTCCGCATGGGTCCCATTCGTCTCTGAGGGGTATACAGAAGTATCTGCCTTAACGGAATTGGATACGCGCAACCCGGCTTTCAGGCCCTTTTCGTCCGGCGCCTATATCGGTACTTCCGGTCTCACACCGGTCGATTCGCGGGACTACACTTTGACGGTGGTTTCTGAATATGGAAATCCTGTTCCCGCAACGGGTGTTTATTCCAACTATTGCTGGCACTCCGCTGTCACCTGTTCAGTTGAAGCGGTGTTGATCGATGGGGGCATGGAGTACGTCGTCACAGGTTGGGGCGGAAACGGTATTGCTCCGGCAAGCGGCACCACAAATGTTACGGGGCAGCTTCTGCTCACAGATCCTGATGCGATCTTCAACTGGAACTGGTTGGTGGAGCAGTGGGATGCCGACCTCGATATGCTGCCCGACCGCTGGGAGCAGAGCATCGTTGATGCCGATCCGGATGATGACATCACTTCATTGGCCGATGTGCTTCCGGATGGAGATGCGGACGGCGACGGCATTCAGAATGTTTTTGAGTATGCCTTTGAAGAAAACCTCAGCACAAATGAGCCGCTGTTAACCATTCAGATAGTGGACGGGAGACCTGTCCTTCAGGTTCCGGAACAATCGACCCAGTCAACCCGTTATATCGAGATCGAGGTTGAGTGTTCCGGAGATTTACAGAGTTGGAATATTCCGGTTGTTCCGGTCGCAACCTCGAATCAACCACCTGCTGGAAAGGCATGGTATGAATCAATGAATGCACCAACTAACGCCTTCTTCATTATCCATGCCGCCGGGCAGTAAGCCGCGATCGTTATTAAATTTCCAACCCTTGGAAACGAAAAAGCCCGGACATTCGTCCGGGATTTTTTGCTTTTGGTAGGGATGGATCGATGATCCGTCCGCGCCCAGGGTGGAGGCGGCGCTTTCGACGAAAGCGCCCAACCAAAATCAACCGCAGGTGATGCCTTCCCAGAGAATCCACGGGCCGCCACATCCGGCTTCAACGCCTTCTTTATGATACTTCCCGCAGCCGCCCCATTTATTGATCGGCTCGCTGCCGTTTTCATTCAGCGGGTCCTCTTCCGAAATCACGCTTTTGGCGATGATGGAATCCAGCAGGCGCGGGACCGGATCGGACAATTCAATATGCCCGCCCTGCGGACCGAGGAACAGCTTTCCGGTCCGTTTCCCGTTTTTCACCTCTTCGAGGTATTCCGTACCGGCCGTCAGGCCCATCCCTTTAGGATCTTCCATGCCACCGTGGGCGTGTTCGGCAATAAAGCCATCGCCGCACAGTTCGGCCAGCTGATCGAGCGTTTTGTCGCCGGCCGTGAAGTAGGTGTTGGTCTGGCGCGGCATCAGCGGGCGTTTCCAGCTTTCGCGTTTGCCGTTCGACTGACGCGGCGATGGCCCGTTGATATCGCCGACGATGGAGGACATCAGGTCATTCATCGGCGATGAAAGTTCACCTTTATCCAGAATAACCTGGGGCCGGGCAATGAACCCTTCATCATCGAAAAAGTGGGTGCCGTTGACGCCGTAGGGGATGGTCCCCATGGCAAAGACGCCGGCGTTGTTGATGATCGAAGCCTGCTCATTGCCGACTTTGATTCCTTTCTTTTTCAGGCCGGGAGCACAGCTGCGGCCGAGGCGGCAGGTATCGCCCTCCTGCGTATGGCCGAAGGCTTCGTGGGCAATCACACCGGTTACATCCGGGCCGGTAATAATGCGGTAACGCCCGGGTTTGATCCGTTCGGCGTGTTCCACTTTATCGGCCGTTTCCACCAGTTTGGTAATCAGCGCATCGTTAATTGCCGCAGCGGCTTCGGCTCCGGTCATACCGCCGATAATGTCGCGCACATTTTTGCCCGACGGCGTAATCGCATAAATATAGTAGAGGCTGGAAAAGAGCGACTGCGACATCATGCGGGTACGGTCAACAAACAGGCGGCTTTTAACTTTGCGGCGGATCATGCAGCCGGCCGATGCCAGTTTATCGCCGCCCTTTTCCATGATGGCTTCTTTGATCGCTTTGGAGCGCGCGGCGGTTTCGGCGCGGTCCATCGATTCCGAAATCGACGGATCATAGGCATTGCCGAAATGTACGGGTTTTCCAGCCTCCGGAAGTTTTCCATTGATCAGGATCTGTTCGCGGATCGGAGCTGCAAACTGATCGATCGGTTCGTCGGCCCAGGTCGGCGGAGTGTAAACCGCCGGATTTTCCAGGGATTGGAAATAATCGAGGGCTTCGGCGCGCAGACGTTCCGCCGCAGAAAGAAGAGCGGTTTCATCGAAGTTGTTCGTGGCATATTCAAAATTCCGGTGTCCGGCAAGAATACGCAGCACGATGCCGCGGTCCATCGTCAGTCCGCTTGCTTCGGTCTGGCTGACGTGGCTCTGGAACTGATCGAGATCTTCCAGACAGGCGAAGGCATAGATTTTATCTTCAACGCCGGTTTCCAGCGTCTGGACCAGTTTTCCAAGCATTGGAAAAAATGCACGGAGTTCGTCGGAAAGGGGATAATATGTTTTCATGTTGATAAACCTCGGTTATTTGCCGGCAATGGAAACGCCTTTGGTGATGAGCATCGCGTCGGGACCTTTGTATCCGAGCGGCGGGGCATAGCTGCTTTTCGGGACGTTGACGGTGCCGATCGTGGACGACAGTCGGCAGTCGGTAAAGTTGTCCTTCAGGTTGCCGGAAACGACGCCGCCTTTAACGAGCGTGACGGTTCCGTCGGCCGCGATATGTTTGCCGAGTTTGATTTCCGAGCTCCACGTCAGCTTTTGCGCATCGATCAGCAGGGAGGAAAATTTAATGATCTGCGTGCACTCCACGCCCTGCAGCGTTGACGCATCGAGTGTTCCCGGCTTGACCACCAGATTGCCGCTTAAACCGTTCGGTTCGAGGTCGAGATACTGCCCGAAACGGTTGCCGATAATCCGGTTCTTAACCGTATTGTTTTCAATCAGCGTTCCGCCCCGGGCCGGCAGGCCGTCGATGGCATAGGCGGAAGAGAGCACCATGCAGGGAATCGTTGGATCGAGGCTGAGGTGCAGCGGATCGCCGTTGCCGCCGCCGAACGTGTCGCCGAGGTTAAGAAACGGCAGTTTAAGGTATTCATTCAGCACGTTGAGCTGACCGAGCAGCGCTTCGAGCATTTGGGAGAGGGCGTCTTTTTCGATCAGAATGATTGCGCCGTCCTGCGTTTCCGGTTCAGCACTGTCGCCCAATGTGGCGACCTGCAGGGCGCATTCCCGGATGAACGTTTCCACGTCGAGATCATTCACAGTAACGGAGGTGGTGTGCTCGTGCACTTCCTTGTCGTTTTCCTGCCCGGCCTTTTCCATGGCGGCTTCGAGGTAGAGCTCGCTCAGTTCGGTTTCGTAGGCGAGGCCTTCCGAGTTGGTCTGGGCGCTGATGGAATAGTTGACAAACAGCTCGGCGGAATTAAGGGCGCAGCCGTCAGTTTCGGCAAAAGCCGCCGTAAACTGCTCTTCAATTTTTGAAGCCACTTTTTCCGGATGGTCCCGGATATCCGGATCGCAGGTTTCCACCGCCTGCGGTTCTTCGGCCGGCGGTTTGGCGAGATCCCATGTTCTGTTCTGACTGCAGGCCGCCAGTTTGACGGCTTCGTCGATCTGTTTTGCAACCGGCAGATAACTGACGAGATCGATCATGGCCGTGCCGACCAGACCTTCTGTTTCCGATGGCGTGTAGACCGAAAGTTTATAGTCCTCGCCCTCAACCCGCCGGCTCTGGTGACTGTGCAGGGTGGCGGCGTCGGGCGAAGAATAGAGCCGCTGCAGGCTGCGCGACTCCGTGGCGTTCAGGCTCCAGCCGGTCAGTGTACCGGCCTCGACCGCGGCATTCAGCGCGGCGGTTACGTTGTTGATAAATGTCTGGTTCATAAATCCTCAGTGTTTCGTTGAATAGTGCAGAGGATAAATGAATGCCGGAAAAGTTCTGCAATTAAATACGCAAAAATGAGGGGCTTTCGATGTTTTTTCCGCTTTGCAGGGATGTGTAGGGAAGGTTCAGCTTTTCACGCGCAGGGCGGACGGGATGGCGAAGAGGCCGAGGACGGCGGTTATTTTGTATGTAATCGCCAGACCGTAGTGGTCGGCCGCAAAGCCGACGATCATGGCGATGGCGGAGCCGGCGGCAAAGTTCATGGTCATAAAAAGGCCGTTGGCGAGCGATGGGCGGTCGGAGTTGAGATCGTGGATCATGGCCATGAAGACCGGTGTGCTGGCAAAAAAGAGCAGGCCCATCAGGATCAGCAGAAGCCAGAGTACGATTCCGCCGGAAAGGGTGAATAGATACATCAGTGCCGGGGAGATCAGCATAATGCCGAGCAGCACCTTTTTGCGGCCGATCCGGTCGGACAGACTGCCGGCTCCGAGGGCGCCGAGGGCGCCGGCGAGCTCAAGAAGGGCCAGTGCGGCGGCTGCGGTTTTCAGGGGGTGGCCGTGGTCGACCATGTAGGAGGGCAGAAAGAGGGCGAGCGCAGATTTGGAAAAGCCGCGGAAAAACATGATCGGCAGAATTGTGCTGAACAGCGGGGTCATGCCCCGGAAAGATTTTAAAAGGGGTTCTTTGGCGGGGGTGCTGAAATGGAGGAGGTCTGCTTTGCGGATGGTGCGCAGGTTCAGAAACAGCAGCAGCGAAGCCGCGAGGCCGACCGGAATCAGGCGCCAGATGCCTTCGAGTCCCCACCAGGAAACCGCGGCGGTGACGAGCAGTGGTCCGACGGTGCGGGCCAGTTCGCCGCCGAACATGAAGAAGCTCATGCCGCGCCCTATTTTATCGCCGGAAACGCGCCGCATCAGCACGGGGGCGGTGACGTGGTAAACTGCGGCGGTGATTCCGCTGACCAGCATCAGCAGAGCCAGCATGATAATCGACGGTGCCAGGCCGATCAGGCTCATGGTGACGACCGCAACCACCGGACAGAGAATAATGCCGGAGCGTATCAGTACCCGGTCGGCGATGATACCGAAGAGCGGATTGAAGAGGGCGGGGATCCGTTGCACCACGGAGAGTGCTCCGGCGAGGGCATAAGTGAATCCCAGCTTTTCACTCAGCAGTGGAAGCAGCGGAGCAAAAAACGAAGTATACGCATCGTGCAGCAGATGAGTGGCGGCAATGGAGCTGACATGTCCGCTTTGAAAACGTTTTTCGGCCGGGCTCATTGGCCGAGAAAGATTTCGGGTTCGCGCCGTTCAGAAAAATGGTCGTTCAGTTTCTGCGCGGTCGCCCTGATGGGTTCAAGGGTCAGACTGCGGGCATCTGCCGGGCAGAAGCGCAGGCAGGCCATGCACCAGATACAGTTATCAGGGTCGGCTTCAGCCACAGAATTATTGATCGACATTCCCTGTGTCGGACAGATTTCAATACATTTGCCGCAGGCGGTGCAGCGTTCCGGATCGACCGATGTGGCGGACCCGGTCAGAGTTTTTCCGGCTTTATAGGGCCGGTGGCCGGGCACCGTTTTGAGTTCTGCGGTTCCGATCTGTCGGCCGAAGGCTTCCGCTTTCTCAAGATCGGCGGCATCGGGCCGCCCTTTGGAGAGAGGAAGCTGCGGAGTTGAAAATGAATGTTCGCCCAGGAACGTGCCGGCCGCCACCGGCCGGAATCCCTGTTTGCGGCAGCAGTCGTAGAGTTCAATCAGCGCATCGTCGTAGTGACGGTTCCCATAAACCACCACCGGTACAACGGCTGCGTCGTTTCCGGTGATTGGAAGAAAGCGTTGCACCGCCAGTTGCGGCAATCGGCCGGCGTAAACCGGCATGCCGACCAGAACGAGGTCGTCTTTTCCGAAAACGGGAAGCGGTTCCGGGGATCGGCAGGTGAGGTCGGTTTCGCTTTGTACCGTGCCGTTGGTGCCGCGCGTAATGGCTTCCAATGTTTTGCGGGTGGTTGCTGTAGGGGAGAAGTAAATCAAGTGTATTTTTCTGTGCATCTTTAATCCTTAAAACATTTGGTAACGGGTTGTGAGCATATGCTTAATATGTGTACGATCAAGCCCGTGTTTTTAAAAAACATGCAGTCCGTTTTTTTTCAGGGTAGGAAGCCGGGGGTGAACGTTGCCAGGTCCGACGTTTCCCTCCCGTTGGTCAGGTAAACGTCCGCTACACCGGGGTAGTCTTTTGAGGAAGAAAATTCCGTTGTTGTAGAGGACGCTTACCCGCAGGGAAGCGTCGGGAGTCAGAAAGACAACCGTCGGGAGATGAAGTTGGGCGGGTCTGCTCGACGTTTCCTTCCCGCTGGTCAGGTAAACGTCCGCTACACCGGAGCGGCTTTTGAGGAAGAAATTCCGTTGTTGTAGAGGACGCTTACCCGGAGGGACACGCAGTGAGTCTGAAAGAGAACCGTCGGGTGCTGAAGTTGAGCGGTTTTTTCTACGTTTCCTTCCCGTTGGTCAGGTAAACGTCCGCTACACCTTTGGCAGGAATGGTTGGTGCAGAGGACGCTTACCCGCGCAGGGACACGCAGTGAGTCTGAAAGACAACCGTCGGGAGTCAGAAAGACAACCGTCGGGTGCCGAAGCAGAGGGAGGCTGAACCGACGTTTCCTCCGCTGCGCGAAGGTAAACGTCCGCTACACTGATTCTGTTTGCGGCAGGAATTTTAGACCGTGACGACGGCTTTGCCGACGGTGCGGCCGGATTCAAGCTGTCGATGGGCGTCCTGCAGTTGGTCGAACGGGAAGGTTTTTGAAACGTGCGGTTTGAGCGTTCCGGCTTCCAGCATCTCTTTCAGCGTATTCATATCTGTACCGTTGGAGGTAACGAGAATGAATTCCACGTTAAGGTGCCGGGCTTCGGCTTCTTTGATAACGTCTTCCGGAAAATCCGGGACGGGAAGAGAAACCGCGCCGCCCCCGTCTTTAAGCACTTTGATCGATTTCGACAGTGTTTCGCCGCCCATGCCGTCGAGCACAAAGTCGATGTTGTTCAGGACCTCTTCAAACTGCACTTCGCGGTAGTCGATATGTTCATCGGCACCCATGGCCATGCAGAAATCTTTGTTCTTTGCGGATGATGTAGTGATAACCTGCGCACCTAGGTTTTTGGCTATCTGAATGGCGAAATGGCCGACGCCGCCGGAACCGGCATGAATCAGTACGCGGTCGTCTTTTTTAACGCGCGACTGCAGCACCTGCAGCGCGGTCAGGGCCGCCAGTGTCGTTGCGGCGGCGTCTTCGAATGAGCAGTTTTCCGGCATGTGGGCGAGATGGTCGGCCGGAGAGGCGACGTATTCTGCATAGGCTTTTCCATGCCCTGGAAAATTCACCATGCCGAAGACCTTGTCGCCGACCTTGAAACCGGTGACATCTGTGCCGGTTTCGGCGACGACGCCGGCAATATCCCAGCCGATGATGACCGGACGTTCTTCGGTCTGCATGATCATGTTGAGGACTTCTTCATGCGGTCGTACTTTCACGTCGACCGGGTTGATGCTGATGGCTTTGGTTTCCACCAGAACTTCATTGGCGTTGATTTCGGGTTTTTCAATGTCGGACAGGACGAGGTTTTCCACGCCGCCGGCTTCATGTAGTACGTATGCTTTCATTTGTCTGTCTCCTGTTTGTTTTAAGAATGAATCATCGCATTTCAAATAGTTCCTGATGGAATGCTGAATTAAATCCACATCCTTTAAGGTCTTTTTTTAAGGATGCTCCCATTTTTGATGGGCCGCAGAACCAAACGCTTTTAGATTTCCAGTTCGAGACCGTATTTCGAATATGTTCTCCTGAAATACGGGGAGATTTACAGGTTTCAAACAGGTGCAACTTGACGTTGGCTGCGGCTGAAAGCTGCTTCAACTTATTCTTTAAACTGGAATCTAATTTTTCTGTCGTGTAGAAAAAATCAATTTCCGGCGTATCCATCTGTTGGCCCAGGCGCTCCAATCGTGCGAGGAAAGGCGTTAGACCAACTCCACCGGCTATCCAAATTTGACTTTCCTGGTTGTGATTAAATGTGAAGTTGCCATACGCGCCTTCGAGTACGACCGAGTCGCCGACGCTCAATCGATCAGCCAACGCATTGGTATAATCGCCAAGCGCCTTAATGGTGAAACTGATCAGTTTGGTGTTTTTATCCCATGCCGAGCTTATTGTGAAAGGGTGGTGCGGCTCTTTCTTTTCAAACTTCAGAAAGGCAAATTGACCTTCATGATGACCTGCCCACTTATCGCTTTTAATTACTAATTCAAACATGTTCATGTCCGGATAGGTATTGATCGCCTGAATGGAACCCGCGGCCTTTCGCTTTTTGCCCGCTTGCCTAAATAGAACAATGCATGCTGACGCGGTGCCTGCGACCATTAAAAGGGCCATCGTTATGCCAATGGGCTGCGTCCAATATTTGATATACATCAATGCAAAAGCATGAAAAGTCAGCGCCAGATAAATGATGGCCATTCCAATGTGGGTTTTTGCAAAGAAGCGATACGGTATCTTCTTCAGCAAGGCGATAATGAGAAACAGAACTGTTAAATAAAAAGCATACTGACCTGTTTGAAGGGCCGGAAATTCAATCGCTTCAAAGAATCTTTCGAAGGCGGTGGGCTCAGCTTCAACCTGAGTGGCTCCCGAGATGCCATCCAGAATGATTATATTTTCTAAATATGACGACCATTTCGGCAGTTGACTCGCTAACCAGTGTATAACGGAAAAAGAAAAAGCAACAATGCCGAGCCATTTATGCAGGCGATAAATTTTGTCCAGTCCGCCCGCCCATTTCTCAAGCCACATCGGGCGAGTGGCCAGTACCATGGCAAACGTCATAGCGGTAAAAGCAATAATTCCAGTGTACTGATCAACGCTTTTGCTGAACAAATTGGAATCAAAAGGAATATACACCAGCGTATTGGTCAAAAACCAAATGATCGAAATGAGGATAAACGGAAGGATAAATATGAGTTTAATTTTTTTCATGGTGCTGGAATAGTTTAAGCGCAACGCACTGGGTACAGAGACTCTGCCGCCGAATTTGATTAATCATGTCATCGGGGATGCATTTTTTGACTGGATGAACAGGATCAACCGGATGGTGTGATTCAGTTCATCCTGTTATCCCGTCAAAATATAACGCGATTTGAGCGGTCTGTTTTTAATTAAAGCTCAAAAATTACATCTTCTTTTGCCATACGTCCTTTAGGCAATTTGCGGTTGTAATCTTTTTCTTCGTTGTGATAGCCGATGGCCAGGGCAAACGTGCATTCGTAATCATCGCCCAGCTCCTTGGCGAACTCCTTTTTGATCCGTGTTGCATCAACACCTTCCATTGGGGTGGAGTCAATTTTCAGACGTGCCAATGCGTGCAGCACATTGCCCAGAGCAATATACGTTTGCGCTTTCGTCCAGTCGCTGTTGTCTCCATTTTCATCGGCCGCCATCTCTGCAAATCCATAGGCTGCTTTAAGCTGTTTGTCATAGCCTTTCTGATTCATGCGTCGGGCGGCCAGGCTGGCGTCCAACCGTTTTTTGTAATCCTCTTTGCTGAAGTGCACTTTATGAGCAAAAAGGATAATTTCAGACGCGTTAGTGGCGTGGGGCTGATTGAATGCATATTTCCCGAATGTGCCCGCAAGACGTTGTTTGGCCTCATCACTTTTGATGACGATAAATTTCCAGGGCTGTGAGTTGATCGAGGAAGGCGATAAGCGCAACACTTCTTCGATTGCTGCCAGGTCTTCGGCCGAAACGCGTTTTGTTTTATCGTAGGCTTTGGAGGTATAGCGCCAGGTTAAATCTTCGATGATTTCATTGCCAACAGAGTCTTTCGGTTTTTCTTTTTTTCCTTTTGGCGTACAGGCGACTAACAACCCTGCGGCTCCTGACATCAGTAAATTTCTTTTTTTCATATGTTCCTTATATTTTTATTTACTCATTATTATGCGACTCAGCAAATTGACCGGTCCGTCTCTTGGACATTGGTTTTAATACGTTCAGCGGGTCGAAGCTCCGGTTCCGAGCCTCGAAAAATAACCGCCCGCTGTGCAGTTCCAAAGCAATGATCATAGATCAGCTCCGGCCGGAGTTCCTCCATCACTTTGCGATCGGCGGTCAGCAAAAAATTACCCAGGCTAAAAAGCCGCGTCAAAAATACCGACTTTTGATCTGAATATTCAGGTGCTTATTCATCTGTTACGATGTTGTATCTGGCATCGGTGCGGACATAGAGGACGGTTTCGTTATCCGTTTCAACGTCCAGTGCCGTCGGACCGAAGGCTTCGATGCCGCTGCCCGGAAGCAGGTCGTTGTTTTCGTACTTGATCCCGCCCTTAACCAGTACTGTGCGGAAGGTTGAGCCAGAGCTTTTGATGGTTCCCTCAAAACCGGCCGGCAGTTTGATGAAGGTGCCGTTGAGTCCTTCGGTATCTCCCCACAGGAAGGCGACCTGTGCGCCGGACTGATTGATCCAGGTCATGTCCGAGGGATTCAGCCAGACGATATTGGTTTCATCCACGTTGACCGGTCGCTCGTCGGTGTCGAAATGATCCTCTTCCGGCAGGACGAGATAAGGACCTTCCTCAATTTCAATGTAAGCCAGCGAGTCGCTTCCTTCGGCGGCTGTGATATGCACGTGGCCCTTCGGCTGTGTCCAGAATGAGCCGGCCGGCATCCACATCTCCGCGGCATTCGGATCGTCGTTGTGGATTACGCCCTCGATCACGACGCCGCGGTAGGAAATGTTGTGAATATGCGGGGGCGACTCAAAGTCACTGGGCGGCTTCAGCAGAAAACCGGTCGGTTCGTTGCCGTTGCGGTCGCCCCAAAGTGTTCCGGCTTTTGGCGCGAGGTCGCCGCGTTTCGGATTGAGATGGGTCCAATCAACCTGATCAGCGGTGATGACTCTGATCTTCTGCAGCCCGGCGACTTCCGGGCTTGCGGTGTTGCATCCTGCAACGAGGGCGGCGGTGAACAGGAGTGCTGATGCAGTCAGTATATTTTTCATCATCGGGTTTTCCCTTATGCGATCCGGGTCATGGTATTGACGGTAAACTCTTCAGTTCCAGTTTCCGTCGCTTTCATAAAGGCCTGGAAATGTTCTGAATTGCTATGCTTCTGCAGGAGTGCTTCAGAAGCCCAGTTTTCGTAAACCACAAAGAGCATGGCGGCTTCGTTGTCCTGGTGAACAACATAATCGATACAGCCTTCATCCTTGGCGTGTGTTTGTTCCGCCAGTTTTTGCAGTTCGTTTTTTACCAGTTCTACCTGATCCGCTTTTGCCTTAATCGTTGCAATGATGGTCAATGCCATTTTCCGTTCTCCATTTTGTTTGTTGCAGATACCGAATTGAATCTGTGTTGTTTCGTGTTTATCTGCGGGATTATTTTTTTAAATAAAGCGTAGGATTTCGTAGGCTTTCATACGCGGGGTGGGGTTGGGGGTTTCGTCCGGCCAGCCGTAGACAATCAGTGCGGAAACGGTTTCCCCTTCCGGCAGGTTCAGCAGTTTCGGCAGGGTCTCTTTATCGATCACCCCGAAAATACAGGTGCCGACGCCCAATGCATGCGCCGCCAGGCAGAAGGTCTGGCAGGCGATCCCGGCATCGAACGACTCCCAGGCCTCGGGATCGGAAAGTTCAATGTCCAGTTTGGCGGGATCGATCCGTCCGCTTTTACCCTCCACATGGCTCAGCACGCAGACGCCCGGTGCATTTGCCAGCGTTTTCATATTATAGGCAAATCCCTTAACACCTTTGCCCGCAATCTGCTGAATCATTTCGGGATTATCCACCAGCGTGTAGCGTGCAATCTGGGTGTTGGCCCACGACGGCGCCCAGCGTGCAATATCGATGATTTCATGCATCGTTTCCCGGTCGACCGGATTTTCTTTGAATTTACGCACGCTCCGGCGCGTTTTTATCAGTTCAATGGCATCCATATTTTATCCTTTGTTTTTGAATCAGTCGAGTACGGTGAAAATTTCGGTTTCCGGAAGGCGGGATTTCGGCAGGGCGGCGTTGAAGTCGGAATCCTTGCGGTAGCCAAGCGAGATGATGGCGACGGCGGTATATCCTTGTTCGCTGAGGCCGAATTCTTCATTCAGTGCGACGGCATCGATGCCTTCCATCGGTACGGCGTCAATCCCCAGCGCGGCGGCGCCGAGCAGGACTGTGCCCATATTGAGATAGACCTGTTTTTCCATCCAATGCCCGGCATCGTTCAGATCGTTGCGGTGAATGTCGGCAAAGGTGGTGCGCGCGCCGTGCATCATGTCCTTGAAAGAGGGCTCCGCAAAACGGCCGTCCTTTTCTTCCTGTTCGAGCAGGTGGTTGAGATAATCATCGTCCAGATCGTTTTTCACGCAGAAGACAATGGAATGGGAGGCATCGAGAATCTTCGCTTCGTTAAACCGGAAGGTGCCCTGCGTGCCTTTGGCGACGCGGCGTTTGCCGTTCGGGGTATCGGCGATGATGAAATGCCAGGGTTGCGAATTTACGCTTGATGGGCTTTTCCGAAGCAGCGCTTTAATCTGTTCAAACTGCTCGTCGGAGATTTTTCTGTCAGGGTCGAATTCCTTGGTGGAATAACGCCATTCTGCAACTTCATTCAGGTTCATGGTGTCTTCTTTCCGGTTAAGGTGGGTTTAAATAATAGACCGGTCGTCTATAAAATGTTCAAAAAAAGTTTCCCTACGTTCGGAGTTCTTCGAGGCGGTGTTTAATATGCTCCACGGTGAGGCGCACGGGTTCCGATGTCTGGAAAATAACCGCCCGCTGTGCGGCGCCCGCCCAGTGGTCCTGAATGAGCGAAGCTTCTGCGGCCGTATCAAAATCTTTGGGCAGCTGGCCGGCCGCGACGGCGTCGTCGAGCACCTCCTGATAAATAGAAATCCAGTCGTTAAATCCCTTCATCAGTTCCTCGCGCATACCCTCGCTGATTTCCGACACCTCGTTGCCCAGTTTGACGGCGAGGCAGGGGAATCTGCCGGGGTGTTTATCCATAAAGGCAATGCTGCCTTCCAGATATTGGAAAAGACGCTTCAGAGCATCCGGTTCTTTTGCCCGGTTAAGCATGAACGAGCGCTTATGTGCGCTGGCCTCAGCCATGTAGTGCTTCATCATTTCGATGCCGAACTGCTCTTTAGATTCGAAATAGTGATAAAACGATCCTTTCGGCACTTTTACGGCATCCAGCAGCTGTTTGAGGCCCACGGCGTGGAAACTGTGCTCCAGCATCAGTGCTTCCGCCGCTTCCAAAATCCGTTCTCTGGTTGGTTTCCCGTTCATGATGTGTCGCATATTAGACCGGTCGTCTAGAAGGACAAGTTTAAAATGCAGCTTATTCATGTCGACGGATGAATTTCTGAAAAAGGGTCTGTAGGAATCTGTTTTTAGAATGATGAACTTGACGCATTACCGTATGAAATATGCGGGGATGCTTATAGTCATAGGGTGCGGATTTTCGTTGTATAACAGGTTCATGGATTCTGTATCCTGCGGACCGGCCTGCGGGGCACGGGATTCATGATGAAGCGTGATACTGTGTGGTGAGCGTTTGAGGGGGAAGAGGCAAAGTCTGCCTCTTTTATCCATGGGGTTGCCGAATTCCCCCATGGCCAATATTCAGAAGTTTCGTATTATGGAACCCTTCGGCTCATGTCATTACATGATAGTAAAGACAGCTGGATCTTTAAGGGGTGGCGTTCTAGGATGCGAAAGTTGGCGCGTCAGTTTAAACGGCTTGCCCGGGTTTGTTGCTGAGTAGGAAACTCAAAGGAGAATGAGATGGGAATAGTTGACATCATTGTGTTTGTGGCCTTTGTGGCGGCAGTGCTTTTTATCGGCTTATATATGTCGAAGGGTGAAAAGACCCACAGCGAAGAGGGAGCGGCGGATTACTTTCTCGCCGGGCGAGGGCTGACCTGGTGGCTGATTGGCTTTTCGCTGATTGCGGCCAATATTTCGGCAGAACAGTTTGTGGGTATGAGCGGGCAGGGAGCCGGCCTTTACGGCCTTTCGGTTTCGAGCTGGGAATGGATTGCAGCGATCACGCTGGTCGTGGTGGCCTTTGTGCTGCTGCCGTATTTCCTGCGTTCCGGAATTACCACGATTCCAGAGTTTCTGGAGGTGCGCTACAATCACTGGGCGCGTCTGCTGATGACGGTTTCGATGATTCTGATTCTCGTTGGCGTCAGCCTGATCGGTGTGATCTATGCCGGTGCGCTTACGCTGAAGCAGCTGATGAACGAATTCGGCGTGAATCTTAATCTGGCGGGTTGCTGCTGGGCGCTGGGTGCGATGGCGGCGGTTTATGTGGCAGTCGGTGGGTTGAAAGCCTGTGCCTGGGCGGACTTGATTCAGGGTTCTGCACTGATTGTCGGTGGCGGTGTGATTGCTTATTTTGCCTTCGGTGCGCTGGACGGCGCCCCGGTTGCGGAGCTGGTGACGTCCACAGGTGCTTTGCCGGATATTGCACAGGAAGCGGGTGCGCTGGAAACCTTCAGTGCCTTGAATAAATCCGCTATGCATATGGGCAGCAATCCCACGATGCCATGGGGGATTCTGTTGCTGGGTATCTGGATTCCGAACTTTTACTACTGGGGCCTGAACCAGTACATCACACAGCGTATTCTCGGCTCTGCATCGCTGGGTGAAGGTCAGAAGGGGCTCGTGCTGGCGGCCGGTCTTAAACTGCTGATTCCGTTTGTAATCGTAATTCCGGGCATCATTGCCTTCAACCTGTTCAGTGATGATATGGAAGCGAACATGGGGGATCACATGGCTCCGTATGAGGCTGCTGCGGCAAATCCTGAAACGGCAACGGAAGTGTTCCGTCTGGATCCGCGCTGGGAAACTGCCAATCCGGAAAAGGCCGCTGAAGTCGCGGCGTTTAACAAAGTGGTAACGGCGCGTATTGGTGCGGAAAATGTGGAAACGGTGACGATCAACCAGTACAAATATGACTCGGCGCTGGGCCTGCTGATTACCCGTTTGATTCCGCGAAATGTCGGTTTGCTGGGATTCGTGATTGCGGCGCTGATGGGGGCCATTGTCTCCTCGCTGGCCGCCGTTCTGAACGCGGCTTCGACCTTGCTGACGATGGATGTTTATCAGCGGTATATTAAACCGGAAGCCTCCCAGTTCAAACTGGTAACCATGGGCCGTATCTTCATCGGTGTTTTTGTTCTGATCGGCTGCATTGTGTCGCCGATGCTGGCGAACAACAGTTCGGTGTTTGAGTACATCCAGCTTTTCCAGGGCTATGTTTCGGCCGGTATTCTCGGGGTGTTTATTTATGGTCTGGTTAACCGTTCCGGCGGTCAGTGGGCCGGTGTGATCGGGCTGATTGCCAATCCGATCTTCTACGGTTTCCTGAGCACCAAATTTCCGGATATGCACTTCCTCTACTGGATGTCGTATTCGCTGATCGGGGTGTTGGCGACGCTTTTCATCTATGGCTTTATTCACAAGCGTGCCGAAAAGATGGTTTTTACCACCAATACCACGATGGATCTGACTTCTTCCAAGCCGGCTTTGATCTGGGGGCTGGTGGTCTGTGTGGCCACCGTCGCGCTCTATGTAATCTTCTGGTAATGTTTCCGAATAATGGAAATGACAAGGCGTCCTTCGGGGCGTCTTTTTTTTGATTTCGGCCCGAAACCGAATCGTTTGACCGAATGCGGGGGGCAAATAGATTGAGTTTATTATTGAGACCGAATCTAAATAAGGCTCTAAATACAGACTTCAATTTTGCAGAGATTTAGGAAGGCCTAAAAAACCATCCAAATAGGGTTGACCAAAATAGGACAACATCTAAATTAACCGGAATTTTTAAGCAGGACTAACAAAATGGCAGATTGCCACGAACAGGTGAAAAAGCGGATTAACGTTCTTTATAACATGCTGGTTGAGCATGATGGGTACGGTGAAATGTCGATTGACTTCAGAATCCTGAAACGAGGACAGAAGGAAGTGATTATTCGTTGCGGAAAGCAATACCGGTATGTGGTGGAAACGTCCATGAACTGTTTGAAAGACTAATACCGCCGGGGTGCGCTCGGGGTTGAAATTAGAATCGGTTGAGAAGCGACAGGGTTCCAGTGGATGGAACATGCTTTTTAAAGGTAGTGGAATGAAAGATGTGAAGGGGTTGTTATACGTTGCTGTATGGATCGGTCTGACTGGATCGGTACATGCTCAGAGTAAGGTGAGGTTGACCGAAGTTCCACCAGCCAATGAATTGCGGGGGGAAGATTTGAGTACACTGGTCCACGCCGGACTGGAAAGTCTGCAGTGGGGAGTCCTGCTTGAAGCTGAGGCGGGTTATTCCAGGGCGGGTTCGGTGGAAGAGAGCGACATCAAGCTGGCGACCTTTGAATTTGTCATGGATGCGGCCGTCAATGATTGGCTGGGCGGTCATGTTGGTTTTCTCTGGGAGGAAGATGATACGGATCCCGTAGATCTGGATGAAGGCTATATTATTTTAGGCGGGGAAGCGGCCAATGGATTTTACGGGCAGGCCGGGAAGTTTTATCTGCCCTTTGGTAATTTCGAGACGGCGTTTATTTCTGATCCGCTGACGCTGGAGCTGGCGGAAATCAATAAGAGTTCTGCAATGGCGGGTTATGCCACAGAATGGTTTGATATCAGCGCCGGGGTATTCAAAGGCGACGAAGATGATGTGATTCAGTGCGGTTATGCGGCCGTGAATTTCAATGTCGGCGAAACGGCTGTTGTGGGGGCCTATGTGCTTTCCGACCTTCTTGAAGCGGACGGTTTTGCGGATCTCAATACAAATTTCGCCGACCGAGTGGCCGGTGCAGGCGGTTATGTGAATGTTTTTGTGGGGCCGCTGATGCTGAATGCCGAGGTGGTCTCCGCGCTG
This sequence comes from Pontiella agarivorans, assembly GCF_034531395.1. NCBI lineage: Bacteria > Pseudomonadati > Kiritimatiellota > Kiritimatiellia > Kiritimatiellales > Pontiellaceae > Pontiella > Pontiella agarivorans. The sequence continues at coordinate 490,283 of NZ_JARVCO010000010.1, forward strand.
GATACCATCGATTTCGGTGGGGGCGAGAAGATGCAGCCGGTGGCCTATAATCTGGAGGCCTCCTGTGCATTTTCGGAAAAATGGGCGGCCGGCCTCAAATATGAGGGATCCGATGAGTTTTATACGGAGTTTGATGCCGGCCTGGGTGGTCTCTTTTACGAAACAGGCATCGGCGGGGTGGTCTCCTACGGCTTTCACGATAATGCTGTAATCGGTGTTGAATATATGCGGCAGCTGAATAAGGGCGCGGACGATGCGGATCTGGTTACGGTTCAGCTCGCGTTGGAAATTTAGAACAGAAAGAAAAGGTATATCATGAAACTCAGGGAACTTAAAGCGGGCGAAAGCGGCGTTGTTACAGGATTCAGTACATCCGATGCAGCCTATCGTCAGCAGCTCCTTCGCATGGGATTTACAAAAAATGCGTCGTTCAAAGTGGTTCGAAAAGCACCCCTGGGTGGTCCGATTGAGGTGGAGGTCCGTGGATCGCGTGTCGTGCTGCGCAGCGACGAAGCGGATGTCCTGGAGGTGGATAGAAAATGAGTAATCTTCAGATCGCCATCGTAGGGAATCCCAACTGCGGAAAAACCACGGTGTTCAATGCCCTGACCGGGGCAAAGCAGAAAGTCGGAAACTGGCCGGGGGTCACGGTTGAACGAGTGATCGGTGAGTATACTCACTGTGACGCCACAATCGATGTGACCGACCTGCCGGGGATTTACTCTTTTTCTGCGCTCTCTCCGGATGAAGAGGTGGCTCGTAAGCACATTCTGCTGGATAGACCGGAGGTGGTTGTCAACGTTATCGATGCCACGAATCTGGAGCGGAACTTATATCTGACCACGCAACTGCTCGAAATGGATGTGCCGGTGGTTGTGGCGCTCAATATGATGGATATGGCGAAACAGCGTGGAATCCGTGTTGAGATTGAGCACCTGCAGAAACATATCGGCTGTCCTGTAGTTCCGATAGTTGCTTCCCGTAAAAAGGGGATTGCTGAACTGAAGCATGCGATTTGCGAAATCAGCAAAACACAGCATAAGCCGGGTGTTCGGGTTTCGTATGAAAAGGACATTGAAAAAGTCCTGCGTACCATGGAAGTGAGCCTGGGCGATGTTGCTCTGACCAAAAAGGTATCCCCGCGTTGGCTGGCTATCAAGCTGTTGGAAAAGGATGATCTTGCCTGGGGGATTCTGGGAGCCGATAAGGCGCTTCTTCCGGATATTGAAGATGAATTGAAGAAGGTTGAAAAACTGGTAGGCGATGATTCCGATATGATTATTGCCGATGGCCGGTACGGTTTCATTCACGGCCTTGCCCGGGATGTGACCAAGGGCAGCGATAAAACCCGGAAAACTTTCACCGATATGGTGGACCGTGTGGCGCTGAATAAAGTGCTGGGTTTCCCGCTGTTCTTTTTCGTTATGTATTTGGTTTTCGCCATCACGATTAATGTCGGGGGGCCGTTTATTGATTTTTTTGACGGTCTAACCGGCACGATCTTTGTGGATGGATTTGGTGCGCTGCTCGAAACAATGGCCCTGCCGGGGTGGCTCATTGCCATTCTGGCTGACGGTCTCGGCGGCGGTATTCAGACCGTTTCAACCTTCATTCCGCCGATTTTTCTGATTTTCCTCTGTCTGTCATTTCTTGAAGATTCCGGCTACATGTCGCGCGCGGCGTTTGTGATGGACCATTCGCTCCGGAAAATCGGTCTTCCGGGCAAGGCATTTATTCCGATGCTGGTCGGTTTCGGGTGCAATGTGCCGGGGATTACGGCGACGCGGACACTGGAAAACCGAAGGGATCGGATTCTTGCGATTATGATGAATCCGTTTATGTCGTGCGGTGCGCGTCTTCCCGTATATACCCTGTTTGCTGCGGCATTTTTTCCTCAGAAGGGCGGGGTGCTGATTTTCGGTATTTATCTCATTGGGATTGCTCTGGCGGTACTCACCGGTCTGTTGTTCAAGAAAACGATCCTGCGTGGCGAAGTGTCCAGCTTTGTGATGGAGCTTCCGCCGTACCATATGCCGACCTTCAGTGGTGTCATGCTGCATACTTGGCACCGTCTGAAATCCTTCCTGATAAAGGCCGGTAAAATTATTCTGCTGCTCGTCGCCGTGCTCGGTTTCCTGAATTCCATGGGCACCGACGGCTCCTTCGGGAACAGCGATTCCAAGGATTCGCTGCTCAGCGCCATGAGCCGATCCGTTACGCCGGTTTTCCGCCCTATGGGTATTCAGGATGATAACTGGCCGGCCACCGTTGGACTCTTCACCGGGATCTTCGCTAAAGAAGCGGTGGTCGGAACTCTTGATGCGATCTATTCCCAGATCGATGTCAAGGAGTCCGCCGATGCAGAGATTGTTGCCGAAGAGCCGGAAGCGGTGTTCGATTTCTGGGACGGTGTCATCGCCGCATTTTCCGCGATTCCTGAAGGCTATCAGGGGTTCTGGGATGGGTTGAAGGATCCCTTGGGGCTGACGGGTGCGGTTGAAGAAGTTGATGAGGCGGATGCGGGTTCCTATTCGACGATGGTGAGTCATTTTGGCGAACATGGAAAACATGCGGCTTTTGCCTATCTGCTGTTTGTTCTCATCTATGCCCCCTGCGTTGCGGCTCTGGCGGCCATTTACCGTGAAATCGGGCTGCGCTGGATGTTGCTGGCCGTCACCTATCTCACGTTGCTGGCCTGGGTCATAGCGACCGTTTATTACCAGATTGCGACCTTTGCCTTGAATCCTTCCCAGTCCGCCATTTGGCTCGGAGTTTGTGCGGCTATTTGCGCCGCGTTTTTCATCGGGCTCCGGGTTGTTGGTAACGGCCGCGAAAAAAAAGAGGCGGCAACTGCCAGGGCTGCGAGAAAAAGGGTAACGGAGTCCGGCGTCTGATGGTGTGTCGAGGATCGCAGATTCTGCGATTCATAGGGTCATGCGGTAGATGGGGACTTCACAGAGGAAAAACAATGCTTAGCGGAATCATCAGACTCCTGAACGAGCGCTTAGGAGCGCTCTCTGTTCAGGAAATCAGTCTGGCGCTGGACATCGAGTCCAGCGCACTGCGACCGATGCTCGAGTTGCTCGAGTCCAAGGGCCGGGTTGAGAAGGTCGAAATTCCGTGCGGAAAATCCTGCGCCGGCGGCTGTACCGAATCCGATACCATGACGTTTTATAAAGTAAAGCGTACCGATTGAATCATGACCCTGCCTTGTCTCTCGCTACTGCATATCGCTCAGGTGCAGTTCGAGAGCGTGGACTGAAATCTGGATTTCATGAATTGATGCGCCGAGCGAGGCAATCAGCATCAGCAGGGCGGTGCCGAACACAATCTCCGCCGTTCCGACCCAGCTGACATAAATCAGAAACATGCAAAGCACGCAGAGCAGCAGACTGCCGACGCCGAGCACCTGCATGGCGCGGATCAGATAAAGCCGTTTCCGAAGATTGGAAATCTGTCCGCGCAGTAATTCATCCGGATTTTTCATGTAGTGGTCATGAAGGGTCCGTACCAGATTGGCATACGAAAGAAAGCGGTTGGTGTAGGCCAGCAGAATCAGCGAGATCGCCGAGAAAAGCAGGGCGGGGGTGGTCAGTGTCAAATGGTTCATAGCGTTTTCCTGTAGTTGCCGTCATAACTTCCAGGCATTGGAAGTCCCTTCATCGTTCTGCGGATAATTTCAGCCGCGTCCTCAGCATCAATCACTCCGTAGGAGAGATCAATCCGGAAATGCCGCGCACCGGCGCGCAATTCATCGAGATATTCAGCCAGCGAAAAGGGGGCTTCAAAAATCAGCACAAACTGATCGCCGTTTTTCTCGATTTTCATGGGCCGGTTTTTCCGGTCGGATAAATGGTCGCCGCTCTCCGGCCGTGTTGCGGAAATCATCAGCGGCGTATGCTGATAAACCGGAACAATGGCGCGGTCGCCCAGCAGGTTCAGTAAAGCCTTCAGGTTATCGCCCGTATCCTCCGGCGAAAGTACCAGCCCGGAAATCCCCAGTTCCTGCCACTGTTCAGCGGCTTCGGAATTCATCGTGTACAGCGGCCAGTCGGCGGTGAGATCGGGGTGGTCTGCAACCGCCTGAAGCGCGCCGATATTGGCGGCTTCGATGGGTAGGCCGTGTTTCGGGCGCTGCACGTCGTGATTCCGTTGAATAACCGGAATGGCGATTCTTGAAGGGCGGGGTTCGGTCCTTGCCGGCTCTGAGGAAATGCTGTTTTCCAGCACAACTTCCAGTTGACTCAATTCCTGTTCGGTAAGTTGCTCTAATAATGAAAGATCCCGGACTTTGACCGACCAGGATTCTTCATTTTCCGGTTCTGCCGGCGGCCGCACCAGTTTTTCCAATCGTTGGAAATGTTCGGCCTGTTTCTGCTGTTTCAGGTTTTTGCTCAGCCGATCCAGGAGTTGCCGGCGGCCTTCATTCAGCACGGAGGCCGGAGCAAAAAGACCGTGGTCTTTAACGTCCAGTGATTGGAGAACCCATTCAGTATCGCCCGTTTTTTCGAAGCTCCTGCGAATCCCCGCCTCGGTCTTTTCAGGTTTACGCGCTTCGCTCAGCGGTTCTTCAATCATCCGCTGTGCCGAAATTTTTCCGGCTTTTGCGGACAGCTGGATGCCGCCTGGGCTCAGCTCGACAGCTGCATCGAACGGTTTGCGCTGTTTGCAGGTTCCGGGGCGCGGCGCTTCGAATCCGTAGCGCTGGCGGACGGCCTGCGACGCCGAGCAATAGAGCGGCATGCCGGCTTCAATGAACGGATGATCCGGCGGCAGCTGCACTTCGATTTCCGCCTCGGCCGGAACCTCAAACTGCAAATGTTTTTTCCGATCATTGGAAAACCGCATTTCGCGGGCAAAAAAGTTAAACGGCGGCCGGCCGTCGCCCAGTTCGATTTTGAGTCCGTCGTGCTTCATCAGGGCGCGGGTGGAGGTAAAGCGGATCCACTGCTGCCCGCGTTCTTTAAAAACATCTTTGATTGTTCCGATCGCGGCCCCGCGGTGTCCGTTGGTGGTGGGGTCAATCGGATGGGTGTCGGCATTTTTAAGATAAAGGTCGGTGGAAGGCCGCCCGAAAATCGTCTGGATGTCGGCGAGCAGTTTCCGCTGTTCGGTCTCGCTGAGGCCCTGATCCATCCGTTTACGGTAAAAGTCGGTAACGGCACCGACATAATTCGGACCCTTCATGCGGCCTTCAATTTTAAGGGAGGCCACGCCGGTTTTCAGCAGTTCATCAAAATGCTCACCGACCGCAAAATCCTTCATCGAGAAGGGCAGGGTGGTTTTTCCCCCGCTGTCAAATTTCATACGGCAGCAGTAGGCGCATTTTCCGCGGTTGCCGCTGCGGCTGTTGCGATGCGAAGAAAAGAGGCAGAGTCCGCTGTAGGAATAACAGAGCGCGCCGTGGATAAAAACCTCGGTTTCGATGCCGCAGTTTCGGGTAATGTGTCCAATCTCCGGAAGGCTCAGTTCGCGCGCCAGCACGACGCGCGAAAAACCGAGTTCCTTCAGGAGCCGGGCTCCTGCCGGATTATGCACGGCCAGCTGGGTGCTGGCATGGAGTTCCAGAGATGGGAAAAACCGCCGCGCCATCCGCGCCACGCCCATATCCTGCACAATCACGCCGTCGGCCTTCAGATCGTGAATCAGTGCCAGTGCTTCCAGAGCCTCCGGCAGTTCGTGCTGCTGCACGAGGGTGTTGAAGGTGAGATAGACTTTGCGGCCGTGGGCATGGGCATAGCCGATCAGTTCGTCCAGCTGTTCCGCCGTCAGGTTGACGGCTTCGGCCCGCGCGGAGAAGCGGGGCAGGCCCGCAAAGACGGCGTCAGCACCATAATAAAAGGCCGCCCACGCTGCATCGGCGCTTCCTGCCGGTGCCAAAAGTTCTGCCTGAAAGTTACTCATGAACATAAGCTAACAATTAACCACCCGCTACGCTAGAGAACACCGAGATCGCAGAGAAAAAGAGGAACACTGCGTGCTCTGTGATCGCTGTGGTGAAAAATGAATCAGGCTTTGGCGTAGTGAGCGGGTTCGCGATAGGCGGCGTCCCAGTTTTTGAAGACGGGTTCGAGGCCTTTTGCGCGAAGCATATCGCAGAATTCGGGAATATTGCGTTCGTCGGAAATTTCGAATTGCTCGGTGGACTCCTCGGCGTCGTCGCTGTAGCCGCCGACGGTGGTTTTGCTGGCAATGCTCATTTTAGAGATGCCGAGGCCGGCCATGCCGTCGCGGACGCGCCGGGGTTCGCGGGTGGAGAGCAGCAGCGGAGTTTCCGGCAGGCAGATGCGCATGGCGAAAATGTACTGGGCCAGCATTTTTTCGTCGACCGGGAAATCGGGCTCGAAGCCGCCCATCTGGGGGCGGATGCGCGGAAAGGAGATGGAGACGCCGGCCTGCCAGTATTTTTTCAGGAGGTATTTGGCGTGGCGGTAGACGCAGAGCATATCGAAGCGCGGGTCGGCGAGGCCGAGAAGGGCGCCGATACCGATGGCCCGCATGCCGCCGCTGAGCGCGCGGTCGGGGGCATCGATGCGGGCGTGGAAATCGCGTTTATCGCCCCAGCGGTGCATTTTTTCGTAGATGACCGGATCGTAGGTTTCCTGATAGAGGGTCACGCCGGTGCAGCCGGCGTTGGCCAGCGTACGGTATTCTTCTTCGGCCATGGGAAAAACTTCCACCACCACCTGATGGATATATTCGGCGGCGATGGCGACGCATTGTTCGAGGTAGGGCACGTCGGCTTCCGGCATGCGTTCGCCGGTGAGCAGCACCAGTTCCTCGAAGTGCATGTTTTTGATGGCCTCCATTTCGTGGCGCAGCTGGGCTTCGTTGAGTACGGCCCGTTTGGCGCGGCGATCGGCGGCGAGGCCGCAGTAGAGGCAGCCGCCGTTGCAGAAGTTGGAAAGATAGAGCGGGGTGTAGAGCGAGATGGTCCGGCCGAAGTGGCGACGGGTGATCGCCTGCGCCCGCCGGGCCATCGGCTCGAGATAGTCGGCCGCCTGCGGTGACAGCAGGGCCGCCAGCGTTTTTTCGTTCGGGGCATCGGCGCTGATCGCGCGTTCGATGTCTGCGGGACTGAATTCAAGATTCAGCCAGGGTTCGGGATTCAGCCAGTCAGGTAATTTTTTATTCATGATTCAACCATGGAAGACGCTGAATACACGGAACAGATTGATTCTGAGTTCGTTGTGTATGCAGTGATTTTAATTTAGTCATTTGCAGAGAGGAAGCTGGTTAACGGGGAGCTGGCAACGGCGACTTCGGAGGTCGGCATGAGGCCGGCGTTGCGGGCCATACGACCGGCTTCGACACCGGTCTTGAAGGCGGCCCCCATGGCGGCGGGATCTTCTGCGGCGGCGATGGCGGAGTTGACGAGCACAGCATCGCAACCCATTTCGAGGGCGCAGGCGGCTTCGGACGGGGAGCGGAGGCCGGCGTCAACGACGACCGGGACGTTGGCATCGCGGATAATGATTTTGATCATTTCGGCGGTGGAGAGGCCTTTGCCGGTTCCGATGGCGGCGCCGAGCGGCATGACGGCGGCGCAGCCGATATCTTCAAGGCGTTTGGCGAGCACCGGATCGGCGGGGATATAAGGAAGAACCAGAAAATCCTGTTTAACGAGTTCAATGGCGGCTTCGTAGGTTTCGATCGGATCGGGCAGCAGGTGGTGGGGGTTGGGGTGGATTTCCAGTTTCACGAAAGGGCTTTTGCTCAGTTCCCGACCGAGTACGGCTGCGCGAACGGCTTCCTTTGCATTCATGGCGCCGGAGGTGTTGGGCATGAGCCGCACCTTTTCCAGCTGAGAGAGCGGGCCGTAGAGATCGTCTTCTGCCTGATCGCGGTTGAAGCGGCGCAATGCCACGGTTACCAGTTCTGTTCCCGAGGCCTTGACGGCATCGATCATGGCCTGTGTGCCGGAAAATTTTCCGGTGCCCAGGAAGAGGCGTGAACCCAGCTCCTGATCGCCTATTTTTAAAACATCATTCATTACATTTCCTTATTTAAAACTTACGAAATACATTCTGCATACGAACGGGAGTTCCGTTTGAAATCCTTCCTTCTGAATCGGCTGCTGTTTTATCCGCCGCCGACGAAGACGAGCATTTCAATTTCGTCGTTTTCTTTCAGCGCGGTAGCGTTCCAGTCTTCGGAAGGAATCACTGTGCCGTTGACCATCAGGGCGGTGTGTTCCTTTTTGGCACCGAGTTCTTCGAGCAGGGTCTCGATGGATCCGTCGCCCCGGTGTTCGTGTTTATCTCCGTTTACGGTAAGTTTCATAGTATGACTCCTTCCGAGGTCCGGGCCTCGGCTGTACCAACAAAAAAAGCGTTCCCGGAAACCCGGAAACGCCGAAAAATCGGACACGCTTCCTTTCGCCGGCATGATCCGGATCAGGTTCAACGGGTATAATCTCAGCACGTGGTTTAGAACTATTTAAATCCGAAGTACGAAATCCGAAATAAATCCGACGGTCTGAAAGGATGTGATTCAAACGTTTCGAATTTTGAGTTTCGAGTTTCGCGCTTCTCCGCAAATGCGGAACGGCACCCCGGGTGACTGGTTGCAAAGGGTGCCAATGCAGGGATTTAAAGTAAAGCGGGAAGGCGGGAAAAGGCGGATATTAAAAAACTGAACTTTTGTTGTTGCGGGGTTCGGCCAGTCTGCTAGATTACGCGCTCGTTTTTACCGAAGACCCCTTCGTCTAGTGGCCTAGGACTCCAGGTTTTCATCCTGGCAACACGGGTTCGAGTCCCGTAGGGGTCGCCATTTTTTAATGGCGGTTTCGGAAAAAACATTCTAGCGACCCCTTCGTCTAGTGGCCTAGGACTCCAGGTTTTCATCCTGGCAACACGGGTTCGAGTCCCGTAGGGGTCGCCACCTTTTTTTCTTCTCATTACTCCTTAGTAATGCTCTGTGCATTGCTTTGAAAGCCCTGTGTTCCGAGCACAGGGCTTTCATTTTTTTCAGGCCAGGGTGCGGTTTTCCATTGCTTTTCCAGGGGTTGGAAATATCTTAGAGACGCCGATTTTTTAAACCGCTTTTAGAGGACTGAGTGCACCATGCAAAATTTCGATACACTGTTGCTTTCGCTGCCGATTGCTGACGTCAGTTCAGCATTCTGGGACAGTACACTGCCGGGCAAAGCCATTACCATTTTGCTGTTTCTGGGGTCGGCCATGGCCTGGACGATCATGTACACCAAGGGGGTGCAGCTTCGGATGGCCGGCCGGACCACCGCATATTTTCTGGAAGCCTTCCGTTCCAGTAAAAAGAATCCGACCGCGCTGTATGCGCGGGAGGAGGAGTATCCTGCCACGCCGCTTAATGAAATTTATCTGGCCGGCTGCGAGGCGCTCGGCGATGAGCTTGCCGCACGGGGGATCGACCCGGATGATGCATTGATGAGTGAAACGTCATCGGAGCTGCATCGGCGCCTGACGCTGAATCAGCTGGAAACCATTCGATCGGTGGTGGACCGCCATGTGGCCGATGAGGCGCTGAAGCTCGAGGAGCAGATGGGGATGCTGGCCACGGCGGTTAGTGCTGCACCGTTTCTCGGGTTGCTCGGTACAGTCTGGGGGGTGATGGATGCGTTCAGCGGCATGGCGATTTCCGGTTCGGCGGCGCTGTCGGCTGTTGCTCCGGGGATTTCGGGTGCGCTGCTGACGACCATTGTCGGCCTGATTGTGGCCCTGCCTTCGATGGTGGGCTATAATTTGCTGTCCGCGCAAATCCGCCGTATTTCGGTGCAGATGGATAACTTCGCGCAGGAGTTTACGTCTGAAATCCAGAATATGTATGTAATTGAAGGGTGAGATATTAGGCATAAGGCAATGAGCATTGGAAAATGCTGAGCACTTAAACCCCAGAACTTAAAGCGACACCATGGCTCGAAGAACCAGTCTTGTTAATCTGAATCAGATCAGCGATATCAATATGACGCCGCTGATGGACCTGACGTTTATTCTTCTGATTACGTTCATTATTACGTTTCCGTTGATTGAGCAGGGCATTACGATCAACCTTCCGAAGGGGAAAGCGGCTGATATGATGGAGACGGAGACGCGCTCTATCAGTCTGAATCTGCAGAAACAGCTCTTTCTTGATGATGTGCCGGTTTCCGAGGATGAGCTGCGTGCGCAGATGACGCAGATCGGCATCAACGATCCGAATACCACGATTTATGTCCGTGCTGACCGTAAGCTGCCCTATGGCGACGTCGTGGCCATTATGAAGATTCTTCACGATGCAAGCATCACAAAAATGGCGCTCGTGACGGAGGCGGATCAATAAGCGATGAATCGGTTTCAGCGTAAAGTCGCACTGCGCGTTCTCGGCATCCATGTCGGCGTAATCCTTTTTTTTCTGCTGATCAGTTCTCTGAAAGGGTGTTTTCGGCCTAAGGATAAGCCGGAGATCGTAACCTATATTGATTTCGGTCAGCCCGCTCCGGCGGTTGCTGTTCAGGAAGTGGAGCAGATGCAGGAACCCGAGCCGGAGCCGGCCCCGGCTCCTGAGCCGGAACCCGAGCCTGCGCCGCTTCCGGAACCGGTGAAGAAAACCCTTCCTGCGCCCGCGCCGAAAAAAGAGACGCCCAAGCCGAAACCGAAGGAGCCGGAAAAGCCGAAGTGGAAGCCGACGCCGGTGGATCAGATTAAAAAAGGTAAAAAAATTAAACCCAAAGCGCCGCCGAAACCGGCGCTGAGTCAGAAGGATCTGGAGCGGCTCAATAAAGTGCAGTCGAAAGAGGCGTTGCCGTCATCTTCGGCAAAGCCGGTGAACGGCCCGGTGGGTAATCCGAATGAAATTGCCGCTTATGATGCGGTGATTTACTCAACATTTTACAACCGATGGGACCGTTCGGGGCTTTCGCCCACATCCCGTCCGGCACAGGTGGCGCTGTCGATTAACGCGGCCGGTCGAATTCTCACTTCACGGTTGAGTCAATCCAGCGGAGATTCTAAATTTGATGCAGCAGTGATGCTGGCGGTCCGGAGTGTTACCATGCTTCCACGGGTTCCGCCAAGAGGGTATGATCTGAATAATATTATCATTAATTTTTCTATTACAAACTGAGTAATGATGTGTGAGGTTTCCTAAATGAACAGACAGTGGTTTCTTACAGGATCAATAATTGCGGCCGGCAGTTCGGTGTTGGGGCAGCGGGTGATTGATATCACCGGTACCGGGCAGGGTAAAATTCCCATCAGCCTGGCGGCTTACCGTACGGGCAGCGATTCGGCTTCGCGGGGATTCCTAGCGGTGCTTAAAGCCGATTTGAATCGATCGGGCTATTTCCGGGTGACATCGAGCGGTGCCGCGGTGAGTGTGACGGGGCAGGCGCGAGCAGGAAGCCAGATGAAAGCCGATATACAGGTGTATAAGGTGGCCGGCCGCCGGCGGTTGCTGGGAAAATCCTATGATGCTTCTGCTAATGCTTATCGGTCTCTGGCGCACAAAGCCGCGGATGATATTCTTTATGCGGTGACCGGAAAAAAAGGCATGGCTTCTGCGAAGATTGCCATGGTAGGTACTCCTACCGGACGAAAGGAACTTTATATGGCGGATATCGATGGTAAAGGTATCCGGCAGATTACCAAAGACCGCAGTATCGTGGTGGCACCGCGCTGGTCTCCGGATGGACGGAATATCACCTATACCTCGTATAAACGCGGCTATCCGAATGTATTTATTACGGGTCGGTCCCGGCCGATTTCAAAGCATCCCGGGCTGAATGCAATGGGTACAATTTCTCCGGATGGAAGAACGCTGGCGGTAATTCTTTCCAAGGATGGGAATCCGGATCTGTACCTGAAAAATCTGCTGACGGGATTTACAAAACGGATTACTAAAACGCGCCGGGGAAATGAAGCCAGCCCGTGCTGGTCGCCGGATGGAAATCATTTGGTCTACGTTTCCGACAGCAGTGGACGCCCGCATATTTATATTGTCTCTAAAAACGGGGGGACACCGAAGCGTATTTCATCATCCGGCACGGAAAATATTTCGCCGGACTGGGGGAAGAACGGATTGATCACATGGTGCAGTCGCATCGGAGGTAAATACCGCATTGTGGTGGGCAATCCGGTGCGGCGTACCAGCCGGGTGCTGGAAACGGACTGGGCTGACTATGAAGATCCGCGCTGGGCGCCGGACGGACGGCATATTGTCTGTTCGCGCACCTCAAGCTACCGTTCCGGTATCTACCTCCTTGACACTCTGAAAGATTCTCCTGTAGCTTTGATCTCAGGGTCGGGCGACTGGTATTCCCCCGCAGTGTCTCCATAATTTTATAAGCGGAGTTGATGGTATAATGAAAAAAAAGTTTTTGAATCGGTTTGTGTTTCTGGCGGTAGCTTGCACGCTGGCATTCGCCGGTGGATGCCGTTCCAATAATAACGATGCCGAGCTTTATGGTTCCGACAATCTGTATGGCGATGAGCTGATGGGCGAATATGCGCTGAGCGATGTCGACGGCCTGCCGGCAGATGGTGATCGCTCAGTGGTTGATCCGGTCTATTTTGCCTACGACAGTTCTCAGGTGAACCCCGAGGAAGCCGGAAAAGTCGAAGAGGTGGCCAACCTGCTCAACAAAAATAAGTGGCAGGGAGTAATTGTTGAAGGGCACACCGATGAACGCGGAAGCCGCGAATACAACTTGGCTCTGGGTGAACGCCGTGCGCTGGCAGTTCGTGACTACCTGATCAGTCTCGGTGTTGATCCTTCAAAAATTCAGACGAAGAGTTACGGCGAAGAAATGCCCGATAATATGGGCCACGATGAAAGCGCATGGCGTGCAAACCGCCGCGCCGCATTTGCGATGTATTAATCCGTTTTCCCGAAGCGGCGCCTCGACGATTCGGGGCGCCTTTTTTATGTATGCAGTTCTTTGTCCCAGCGCTTGCGGCTCAGCTTGATCCTGTTACCAGCATTCTCGGTGTGGTTGCAGCTGTTTGCATTTCTTTTATTAGCATCACGCTGGTTGCCAGTTATTACCGTTTCCAGAGCATCGTTGCTCAGGCTGAAGAAACGGATCCGGAAGAGATGGGCGCATCTGCCGAAGAGGTGCTTCGAGTGCAGCTCGCACGTTATCTGGCCGGATGCGCCCGGCGGGGAACCTCCTTTACTCTCGCGCTGATTCGCGTGGAGGAAGCGGACATTGCAGTCTGTATGGACTCTCCGTTTGTTCAGTCGCTTAAAGACGCTGTAAGGCGTGATGATGTGGCCTGTCTGTATGATCATCAGACCGCGGTCCTGCTGCTGGAATCCGAGCCCGAAGACGCAATAGCTATCCTGAATCGGATTGTCGGTTATGTTGATGAGCACTGTGCAGGGGTTCAAGCGGATATGCTTCATGTGGGCCTGGCTTCATATCCGGGCCATGGGCTGAGCGGAAAAGAGTTGATCGCCGTTGCCGTGAATGCAGTGGCCGAGGCAACGTCCGAAAAACCGATCGTGCTGCCGGAAATTATCGATGAGGATTCTGAGGAGATAGAGGCGGAAGAGGATACGGGGTTCGATGAAGAGGCGGAGGAGGATGTGTCTTCCAAAGGCTGGAAAGAGCGTCGCAAAAATTCCATACTCGACGAACTGACAGGGGTGCTGAAGCCTTCAGCTGTATCGGCCTATATGCAGCGGAGCATGAGCGAGCTGCGCCGGAAAAAGAAAAACACGGCTCTTTTTTGTATCGGTCTCAACAATATGGACCATATTGCCCGCTTCCATGGCGAAGAGGCTGCGGATGATGTCATGGCCGGAGTCAGTAAGGTGTTGCAGGCGCATCTTCGTGCGGACGATCTGATTGGCCGGCACGAGCGTTATGCCTATCTGGTTCTTGCTGCGTGCACGCTGGAAGAGGCAGAGATTATCGGAGGTCGTATCACGAGACTGGTACAGCAGTCGGCGTATACCTCCGGACATAAAAAACTTAAAACGACAATCACCCTCGGGGTGGCCGCCTATCCTGAACACGGGCGGAATCTTCATCATCTTTATATGGCCGGACAGAAGGTGCTCGACCACAGCCGGGCGAACGATATCCGGGCATATGCGGTTTACGATCCGGAAATTCATGATAAGGTTCCAGCTAAACCCATGAAGAACATCAAGTCGGTTCAGGGTTAGGGAATTGAGAATGCAGATTCTGAAATGAAAGATGGAATATCTTTCCGGGTGCTTTTCTGAAAATGTCATAGACCCGCCATTCTGCATAAACCGTTCTTAAATTTTAATTTGAGGAGAGAGAGCATGAAATTAGGCGTTAATATCGACCACGTTGCCACCCTGCGCCAGGCGCGCGGAACCGTTTATCCCGACCCGCTGGATGCTGCCATCCATTGCGCCCGCGCCGGTGCCCACGGCATTACGGCCCATCTGCGGGAAGACCGCCGCCATATTCAGGATGATGATATTTACCGCCTGAAGGAGCTCCAGCCTCTGCCCCTGAATCTGGAGATGGCAAACGTGGAGTCTATTGTGGGGATTGCCCTCAGCGTCAAGCCTGCGGAAGTTTGCCTGGTTCCGGAAAAGCGCCAGGAGCTTACCACAGAAGGCGGCCTGGATGTACTCGGTCAGTTTGATCAGATGAAGGATACGGTGAGCTGCCTTTCCGAAGCCGGAATTGAAGTGAGTATGTTTATTGATCCTGATATTGAAACCATCGTGGCATGCAAGGATCTCGGTGCGCCGACGGTTGAGCTGCACACGGGAGCCTATTGTGATGCGGGGCCGAACGACCGTGCAGTATTGATTGAACGGCTGATCAAGGCGGCCGATCATGCACACGAGCTTGGACTGAAGGTCAACGCCGGTCACGGCATCACCATGGAAACTCTGGGCGGCATACTCTGCATTCCGCATCTCGATACGCTCAATATCGGCCACAGCATCATTTGCCGTTCGGTCTTTCTCGGGCTGGAAGGTGCTGTTCATGAAATGCTTGCGGGAATGCAGGAATACGCAGGCTGAACAGCGAAACAGGAGTCGTGAAAAAACGGCTTAATCGGTACGGATCTTGAAATGAAAATTGTCTCTTCAGAAGAAATGCGAGAGCTGGATCGGCGTACCATCCAGGCCGGGATTCCCGGTCAGGAGCTGATGTACACCGCCGGCGAAGGGCTGGCCGGTGCCATCAGAACGCTGGCCGGAAATCATCAGTTGGTCGATTCGCCGGTCCTTTTTATTGCGGGACCGGGCAATAACGGAGGCGATGCCTTTGTGGCGGCGCAGCTCCTTTTCGAAGAAGACTGGGCGGTGGAATGCTGGCTTGCCGTGCCCGAAAATAAGGTCAAAGGCGATGCTTTGATCTGGCTGAAAAAAATGAAAAAAGCCGGAGTTCCATTCCGCACCCTGGAAACTTCCGAAGATTGGAAATCCGCCGCTGAAAGCGGAACGGATGCCGAAATTCTGGTCGATGGACTATTGGGCACCGGGGCCGCTGGAGAGCCGCGGGGTGTAATTGCAGACGCGATTTCATTTATTGATTCTCAGGCAGATCGTGCGCTGGTGGTGGCCATCGATATTCCTTCGGCCATGTCGGTACGCGCTGATCTGACCGTCACCATGGGGCTTCCAAAGATCGAAAGTCTTGAGCCGGAACATATCGATTATGTTGGAAACATCGAAGTAATAGATCTCGGAATTCCTCCTGAATTTATTGAGGAGACTGCCGGGGATACCACCCGGGCGCTGATTCATTCATTCGATTTGTCTGAACTTTTCCCACGCCGGTCACGCGATGCGCATAAAGGCTCCTTCGGCCATGTGCTTTGTATCGGTGGAAGCAAGGGATTCAGCGGGGCTGTTACCATGGCTGCCCGAGCGGCGGTTCGTTCCGGAGCAGGACTGGTTTCTGCATTTGTTCCCGAAGCGATTCATGGGCTGGTGGCCCTCGGGGTGCCGGAAGCGATGGTGCATTCCAGTATGCCGGAAGGGGACTGGACCGCTGTGCTTGCAGGGTGCGGCATGGGACGTTCCGCCACCACAACAGAACAGGTTTTACAACTCTTGGAAATTTCGTCCGTTCCGGTGATTCTGGATGCGGATGCCATCACCGTTATGGCCGGTCAGACGGATGCTCTGGTTTCGGCGCGATGCCCGCTTGTTCTGACTCCGCATCCCGGAGAATTTGCCCGGCTGTTCGGTTTGAAGGTGGCGGATGTTCAGGAGGATCGCTTCGGTATGGTACGGATGGCGGCCGATAAATTGGGAGCAACAGTGGTGCTTAAGGGGGCGGGAACGCTGGTGGCGTCTCCGGACGCTCCGGTTGCGGTGAATATGACCGGTAATCCGGGAATGGCCTCCGGCGGTTCTGGCGATGTTCTGGCAGGATTGATTACGGGACTTGCGGCACAGGGGATCAGCCCGTTCGAAGCGGCATGTGCCGGGGTCTGGCTGCATGGAAAAGCCGGGGATCTGGCTGCATCAGAAAAATCGCAGGCCACGATGGCGGCCACGGATATGATTGAAAAACTGCCGGAAGCATTCCGGGAAATCTCCTGCCGGTAAACTAAAATAGATAAAGCAGGATCCTCCGTCAGCGTCAGTTCATCATATTGGTCGGCTGATGCGTGGCCTGAAGAACGGTCTGCCAGAACCAGCCCCTGGGCTCAATGGATTTACGGTCGCCGATCATATCAATCGGAAGATGCACCAGCCTGCCGTGGTGCATACCGACAATCATATTGGTGCAGCCGGCCATGGCGGCATGTACCGCGTTGTTGCCGAGCTGAAGGCAATACATCGAGTCATTGGCATTTGCGCGGCGGCTGCGGATGTTATAACTCGGGTCGAAATATTTGACATTCACTTCCTGATTCCTGCTGCTGAAGTGATTATTTATTTCATCCTTTAACAGCAGTCCGATGTCTTTCAGCCGTTTGTTGCCCGATTTATCCGTATCTGTGGTGTGGTCGGAAAAGAGATGCTGACCGGCACCTTCCGCCACGACAACGACGGCATGTTCTTTGCGTTTAAGCCGCTTTTCCAGAACTTCAAGAAATCCGTTGGGTCTGTGTAAATCGAACCCCACTTCAGGAACGAGACAGAAGTTTACGGCACTGTTGGCCAGTGCGGCCGAGGCGGCGATCCAGCCCGATTCTCGGCCCATCAGTTTCACGAGGCCGACTCCGTTTTTATAGGCGCGGGCTTCGTTGTGTGCATTTGTGATGATATCCCAGGTGGCTTCCACGGCCGTTTCGAATCCGAAGGAGCGCTGGATCAGGCTGATGTCGTTATCGATCGTTTTAGGAATTCCGACCACCGAAATCGGAAGGTTCCGTTCCCGCAGTCTGGCCACGATATCACGGGATCCGCGCTGAGTGCCGTCGCCGCCGATGGTGAAAAGAATGTCCACGCCGTAATGGACGAGCGTATTGATAATTTCATCATCGTCCTGCCGGCCGCGGGAGGATTTCAGAATGGTTCCGCCCTTTTCGTGGATTTCATCGGTATTATCGGTCGTGAGCTCAATCGGGTAGTGGTAATACTTGGCCACCAGCCCTTCGTAACCGTATTTGAATCCGAGCACGCGTTTAACGCCATAACTCTCTTCGCAGCAGAATGTCAGGGCCCGAATCACGTCGTTCAGTCCCGGGCAGAGGCCGCCGCAGGTTACGATGCCGACGGTGACTTCCGCCGGGTTGAAAAACAGTTTTTCGCGCGGACCGGCAAGTTCGAAATATTCAATATCCGAAATGCTTTCAAGTTTTCCGAGTTCTTTGGTTCGGTCGTTGCAGGCGATGGCTTCGCCGTTATAGAAACGCACGATGCTGTCTTTAAGCGGCGAATCGAATGTGGCTTCGCCGAGGGTTTCCACTCTGTGAATCTTCAGGTCGGCCATGGGGTGCTCCGCTAAAACTGTGAAAGAAAGCGTACGTCGTTTTCGTAAAGGTTCCGGATATCGCTGATGCCGTAAAGGATCATAGTGATGCGTTCAATCCCCATGCCGAAAGCAAAGCCGGTAACCTTTGAGGCATCGTAGCCCACATTTCCGAAAACGTTGGGATCCACCATGCCGGCACCGAGAATTTCAATCCATCCGCTGTTTTTACAGACACGGCATCCCTTGCCGTTGCAGACGTGGCAGGTGAAGTCGACTTCTACACTCGGTTCAGTGAACGGGAAAAAGTGCGGACGGAAACGAATGTTCACTTTTGGGCCCATCAGCTCGCGTGCAAAATAAGACAGCGTGCCTTTGAGGTCGGCCAGCGAAACATTTTCATCCACAAAAAGGCCTTCCACCTGATGGAAGTTTGCCGAGTGGGTGGCATCCGGCGTATCACGGCGATAGCAGCGGCCGGGAGAGATAATGCGGATCGGCGGCTTGTTCTCCATCATATACCGGACCTGAACGGGGGAGGTATGGCAGCGCATCAGGTCGCCGTTATTGAGATAAAACGTATCCTGTTCGTCGCGCGAGGAATGGTCCGCCGGCGTATTCAGTGCATCAAAATTGTTGAAGACGGTTTCAATATCCGGTCCGTCGGCCACAGTGAATCCCAGCGTCTGGAAAATCTGAGTGATGCGGTCGGTGATCTGGGTGATCGGATGCCGTGTCCCGAGACCTTGCCACTGACCTGGCTGTGTCAGATCAAAACCGGCTCCTGCGCTTGCTCCGCCGGTGGAAAATTCGGCCTGTTTGGTTTTAATCAGTTCCGTCAGCTCATTTTTGAGCTCGTTGACGGTTTTTCCGAACACCGGTTTTTCTTCCGCCGGAACATTTTTCAGCTCCTGCATTACTTTCGGAAGAAGGCCTTTGCGAGCCAGATATTCAATGCGAACCGCTTCCAGTGCGGCAGCATCTTCGGCGGCCTGCGCGGCTTCAAGTGCACGGGTTTTAATGTCGTTGAGTTCCTGTAAATTCATAGCTTTTCCCCCGTTCTTCCAGCCATTGGAAAAACGGGCTCTATCATCCAAGCTCAGGAAAAATAGGCAATGGCTTTTTTACAGTTTCTTTGCCGAATTTGGGCTATTCGCCCAGATAAATCAGCAGCTTGTCGTGGGCGAGGATGACGAGATCGCCGATGCCGTCGCCGTTGAGGTCGCCGGATTCCACATCGTGCGGTTCGGTGCCGCGGGATTTCCCGACGTCGGCGAAGTCGGAGGTCAGGAAGACTTCGAAAATCATTTCGGTTTTCAGCTCATCGCCGTTTTGGGAGATGAGTTCAACGGCGCGATTGGAGGGATCGACCAATGCGATCATCGGGCGGGCGGGCGAGCCGAGTTTTACAAGTTTGGCGTAGGCGATCAGCGCATTTTCGGAGGGGGAGACATATTCGGCTTTTACCTCCAGGTCGAGATGGGTTCCGTTGCCCATGACTTCATTGAGACCGGTACGGTCAAGCATGATGATGATATCTCGTTTCGGATGCCGCAGTTGGACGAGATCGAAAATGGTTTGGTCGGCATCGGGAATATGGATTTTACCCCACTGATCACCTGTTTCGGAAAAATGGACAAGATCACCGGAGTTGCGGTCGTAGAAGAATGTGCCGGCGGACCCGTCGAGCAACGTATAGGGCGTGGAGGCGATCATTTCTCCGCGAGGATTTTCCGGGTTGAACTGGCGGGTTACCTCGTAGCGGTCATCCACCCATTCAAAGCGTCGGGCGATGGCCCCCTGAGCGACGGTGATCACGGAGCCGTCGCCGGGTTTTTGCATCCGGATGTTCGACAGGGAAATGCGCTGGGTCAGTGCACGGAACGACTCGCTGGTGAGCGGTTCAATATTTTCGCCGTCATAGAGCTTCATGCGCGGGGTGTCGTAGGCCATGAAGAAAATGATTCCTGTTTTTCCGTCCGGCAGACCGAAGGCTAGCATGTCATCGGGGTCGTTTTTCATGTCATCAAGGTAAAACACTTCGTGTTCTTCGCCATCGGACTGTTTAACGAGCAGCAGTTCTTTATCGGTATTTTTGCAGGTAAACCAGATTTCACCATTGGACTCTGCCGCGGAGGCCGCCAACACATCGCCGGGCAGTTTCTGAATGGCCGGAAATTTCCTCAGATCGCCGGCTTTGTGCAATGCCGCGATTTTCTCTTTTTTGCTGATTACCAGAACATCACCATTGGCTGTCCGGGACATTCGTACGACATCAGAGAGGGTATCTATTTTTTCCGGGGTCGGATCGAGTCCGGTTTCTGTTCCGGAGTAAAGATGCAGGCGGCTGAGTTCCGGAGCGGCCACGAGCAGATCTTCCAGACCGTCTTGGTTGAAGTCAGCTGCAATCCAGGCCGGATTGGCTTTTTTGCTGGTTCCTTCGAGCCCGATGCGGCTTGGCGAGACCTCCTGTGCTTCCATCAGCTGCGGCTGCTCTTTTTCGATAAAATCATAGAGGCGGAACGCCAGGCGGTTGCGCAGGACCATGCCGACTTTGGCGTCAATATCCGGGGACTGGAGGATGTCCATGTACTGACGAGGGGGGAGGTCGACAGGTTGTTCGGTTCCAAAGATGCCGCCGCCTTTTCCGTAGCGTACTTTGAAGGGATTGCGGGGGGTGTTGAAATGAAAGGCAAGATCGGGAATTCCGTCTTTGTTCACGTCGGCAATATCACCGAAAAAGCTTTTATCGCCGGCAAATGTCAGCGTTTTTTTGTCCATAAAGGGTTTGGTTTCCGCATTCCAGAGCAGTTCCGCTTCGCTGCGGTGGCTGGCGAGGATATCGATCAGTCCGTCCTGATTCAGGTCGCCGAGCTGGATGGTGGTCACCGTGGCGGGATTTTTAATGAAAATATGATCCGGAGTTTGAAAGCTTCCGTCTTTGTTCTGGTAGCGTACGTGGAGCCCGATAGAGGTGCCGAATGTCACAATGTCTTTCAGACCGTCTTTATTCAGATCACCGATGCGCAGGGCCTTGATACCCTGATCGACAATCATGCCGCGGTCGTCGAAGCAGTCTTCGAGTTCGGGCAGGCCTTCATTGGTTTTTCCGCTATCCGGTTTGCGCGTCAGGATTTCCAGACGCGATACATGGTTGTTGGCAAAGAGGATGTCGTCGAGACCATCGTTGTTGATATCGGTGACGACGAGCCGGGAAGTGCCCATTTTGAATTTATAGATTTCCAAAGGCTGGAATCCGAAATCACGTGCTGTATCCCCGTTCTGGGCAGTTGCCGCCGAGCAGCATAGTCCAGCGACTAATGCCGAGGTGATGAATTTGAAGTTTCCGACAGTGGTTTTCAGATTTATGGAACGCATACGGCTCAGGCCTTTGTTGGAATGATCGGATTTCAGGGGTTCAGTATTTCAGAATAATTTTCTGATGCAGGCCGTTGTTGCCGGCCTGGATGTACTGGTAGGAAACATTGAAAAACTGGGCGATGTGTTCTGCGGTCGGCAGTTTGCTGAAATCCGGCGGGGGCAGGGCGGATCCGCTTCTGGCCCAATTTTGCATAATGAGGGCCGGAATTTCGCCGTGTTCAAGTTCTGCCACAATGATGTGCATATATTTTTTCCAGTCGATAGCGCTGAAGCCGAAGGCTTCTGAGGGCACATGTCTGCGCAGTCCCTGCACCAGTTGTGACTGTTCGAAAGCATTATTGGCGGCGCCTGTGCTGGTAATGGCGCGGAGGGTCTGTCGCAGTCCATCCGGATTTCCGTAGAGCAGGTAATCGTCGGTGACAGCAATGCCCATCTGTTCGTCAGACGGGGCCTGTTTCAAGGTGTAGATGGAATGGTTGAGAAAGTCTGAAATGTCCAGTGCTGCGGCGACATAGGGCTGCATGCTTGGGCTTGTCAGTGCAGATTCGAGGCCTTGTTTGAACGCCATGCCGTCCTTGAGTTCAAGTGCAATGACCGATGAAGCGCTATCGTTTTCAACGATGGAAAACGATAGATATTGAGTACCCAGATTTTCGAGCAGATCCTGCTCAAGATTGATGCCGGTCTGTTGCTGCAACATGGCCAGCATCATATCGAACTGCGGTTTGGTTCCGGGGTCGATCTGCTGCAGAATTGCAGGGATTTCCTGCCAGAGTCCCGGCAGATCAATGCGGCCGACTTCCAGCGAGGTGAGATCTTCGGGAATAAAAGTGACGGTGGGAAGCTCAGAAGGCTCGGTGTCGAGCAGGCTGAAGAGCCCGTTTTCAAGATCGCGGGCATTCAGGGTGCTGTTCACGACCATTTCATCATCATGCATTTCAATTCTGCAGGAGAGGTAGTTTACATTCAGCAGGCCGAGAGCGTTGAAAAGTGATTGGTCTTTTGCGGCGACCTCGGCCGAGCTTCCTTTAAGGGATTGGCGGATGAGATCGTTGACTGGAAGATTCATATTAAAGACCGGAAGGCCGGCCGGTTCTGTTACGGGATCGTTTTTCAGGCGGATAATGCACTGCTCGACCCACTCGCGGTTGTAACCGAGGATAAAGGTGTTGCCGATATGGGTCTGCCAGGACGATGTTTCGTTATCGGTTCCGGGGCTGTCGATATGTTGGATGATTTCCACCCCCTGAAAGCTGCGCCGGACCACATCGAACGGATTTTCAGTGACCGTGCGCAGATTCTCATCGAGTTCAAGGCTTTGTTCAAAATCGTCATCGCTCATTGCGGCAATGATAAAAATATTTTCCGTTTCGGAGTCGAACGCAAGCACCACTTCGCCCGTCAGCATTTCCATCTGTTCAACAAAAACGCGGGTTTCTTCATCGGTATCGCCGTCATAGAAAAAGTTATGCCAGGCCTCGAGTTCGGGATTTCCCATAAAATCCTGAAACTGCTGGTCCTGCCACAGTTGGCCGAGGGAGGATTTCTGAAGCGCTTCCCAGAAGGCGACCGTATTGGAAATGCGGAAATAGGTCTGCCCGTTCGGCGGGAGCAGTTGCGCACGCTGCAGGGCGAACGAAGCGAGCGGAAGAGCGAGAACAAGGGAAAGTGTAGAAATTTTACGGAAGAGTGACATTGGATTTTTCCTTCTGGTCTGAGGTGAATTTACCGGGCCGGCGCGGTGCGTCCGGGTAGACAAATCCGGATTCCGGATTGGTGGCGTCATAGGCAAATGCATCAATATGGTCGAGAATATATTTTGAATGACGTGCAGGTATGGCGAAATTGAGGCCCTCCATGGTGGGTACCCCCATGTTGATGACGCCGATCACCTGACCGCGGGCATTGAACAGCGGTCCGCCGGAGTTACCGGGATTGACGGCGGCATCGACCTGTAAGTAGAGAATTCCGCCGAAGTTGCGGTGGGTCTGGCTGAGTACCCCTTCCGTAACCGTCCGTTCCAGTCCGAGGGGGTTGCCGATGGCGAAAACAGCTTCGCCGATGCTCATTTTCTCTTCCGGGGCGAAAATCACGGGCGTGATCTCGGTATCGAAATTATTGATTTTCAAGACGGCCAGATCATGGAAGGGGGCGGTGGCGATGATGTCGACGTCTTTGTGCACCACCCTGCGCAGAATTTTATTTTCCTGTATGAACTGGGTTACGGAGATTTTCTTTTCGCCGGCAATGACGTGAAAGTTGGTGATGAGGTAGCCTTTTTTATTGGTGAAAAATCCTGAACCCAGTCCGGAGGCGGTTTTCACGAGGGCGACGGACGGGGCGTAGAGTTCAGCCGCTTCAGCCGTGGTGATGCGCGCGGGGACCTGAATGTTGTACAGCGCGTTTGTGTCGGACGGAACGGTGCCTTCCACTGCTTCGTCTTCATATGTGGCAAGGATTTCGTCCTTCGGAATCCGCAACACATCAAAACCGAGGTCGACCACCGTGGCTCCGTCGGTATTCTTCAGAACCGGAGCCTGAATCTTTGCGCCGCCCTTGAGGATGACGTCATCAGCGAAGACCGCAGTAACTGCGGCGAAGAGCAATAAAGCGTATACTGTTTTCATATAAAATCCAAACGTTGGAAAAGTTAACGGATTTTAGACCACCGATAATAGGTCTGTCACCCGTAAAGCCTTTTTACTTCGTCACAGATGACTCTGACGCCTTCAGTCACAATATGTTCATCCTGCGCAAAGGAAACCCGGATGCATTCCTGTTTGTGCGGCCAGTCTTCATTCTCCAGCCCCGGGAAAAAGCAACTGCCCGGCACAACGAGTGTATTGCGGGCTTTAAGGCGTTGATAAAGTGTATCCGCGGAACAGGGCAGATCCTTGAACCACAGCCAGAGAAAGAGGGCGCCTTCGGGTTTATGAATGCGCCCGGGGACGTCGCCGAGTTCCTGCTGAAAGAGTTCCAGGGTTTGGAAGGCTTTACGTTTGTAAAATGGTTTAATGATTTCCCGGCCGATTTGTATAATTTCGCCGGTGCGCACCATTTCCATGGCCATCTGCGAACCGATGCCACCCGGGGCCAGATTCATGACACCGTTGATGTCGGCGATGGCTGATGCAATCTCTTCGCGGGCAATCACAATGCCGGTCCGCAGGTTGGGCAGACCGAACTTGGAGAGGCTCATACAGACGACTGTATTCGAATTGAAGAGGGGTTTGGCTTCGGTGTAGATGATGTCGGGGAACGGCGTGCCGTAGGCATTGTCGATGATGAATGGAATGCCTTTCTCTTTGGCAAGGGCGTCGAGGTGCTGCATTTCAGTATCGGTCAGCACATTGCCGGTGGGATTCGTCGGACGCGATACGCAGAGGGCTCCGATGTCGTCGCCCACCTCCAGATCATCAAAATTCACATGGTATTTAAACAGTCTGTCATTCAGCAGTTCAATGTTTGGCCGGTGCGCGGAAAAGCAGTCATCGCTCAGCCCGGCATCCGCATAGCCGATATATTCCGGCGTCAGAGGAAACAGGATTTTCTTTTTTGATCCGTCAGCCATTTCGCCGGCAAACAGATTGAACAGACAGAAAAAAGCATTTTGCGATCCGTTGGTCAGGGCAATGTTTTTTGACGTGATATCCCAGCCGTATTGCTCGCGGAGCAGGTCGGCGAGTGCTTCAATAAATGCTTCGTTTCCGCGCGAACCGTCATAATTGCCGATCATGCGTTCGAATCCGTGCGGTTCCGCAAGAATTTCTTCCATGCGTTCACGGAAACGCTGTTGAACTTCGGGAATATGGGCCGGGTTGCCGCCGCCGAGCATCAGCATATCGCCGCCGGCCATCGCCGCACCCAGATCGTCCATGAGCTGGGTAATCCCGGCCTTCCGCGTAAATTTTTCACCAAATTTAGAAAATTCCATGTATGCAGGGTAACGATGAGCGCGAACGAATACACGAAAAAATTGAAAGGCAAAGGAGCCGGCTTTTCAACCTGGTCAGGCGACGCTGCGGCATGCCGTTTTGCGCAGGAAGGCCAGTTGGTCCTGAATTTTCCGCACGTCGTATTCGTAATTCTGATTCACGACGAGAACCTGAATGCCCTGTTCTTCGAGAACGATCTGCTGAAATTGAATGCGGCGGTTTCTTTTTTCGTTTTGTGTTTTGGAATCTTTCAGCAAAACAACGCAGGAGACCGCAGCGTCGTGCGGATGGTGCAGTACAAAGTCGGCATACAGCGGTGTCAGGGTTTTCAGTTCGGGAACGTAGGGGACAACGTTCGGTGCATCGAAATCGATGATGCGGTCCAGAGCAATGTGGAAGGTGATCATAAATTGACCGGCCACTGCTTCATGCAGTGTTTTAAGAAAGGACATCTCATTTCTGGACAGCCGCAATGTCGTATCTTCTTGGCCCTTCTGAAGCTCCAGAGCATTGGGTGCGGATTCTGCGATCGGATGCTGGGGGTGTCGCTTCAGCCAAAAAACGATGCCGCCGAGCAGGGCCGGTAACGGGAGCAGGAGGAGGAACCACAGCGGAGAGCATGATTTTTTCGTTTCCACGGGCATCGGTTCCGGAGCCGGGACTGTTTCGGGGGCGGGCGGCGGCTTTGGTTCCGAAGCAGGTACTTCTTTGGTGACAGTAGAGGGCTGAAAATCCGACTGTATGCAGATATCATTATGGTTATAAACTTCGCGAACGAGAAAGCCATTGGCCTGAAAAACATAAACGGTTTGTTTTTCATTGGCCATTTTGCCCACCGGTTTACCGTGCTTGCTGACTGATTCGGCATAGGTATCGCCGCTTTCCGCGTCGGCCCGCATTGCAGGAAGCGTAAGCAGTGCTGCTCCAAGTAAGTAGATCTTTATCATTTTCCGCACCTGCAGTCCCCTCTCTTTCACCGGGAGCAAAAGCAGCCGTCGAATCGGTTGAATATGCTCCTGATTGCTGACAACCTTCTAGCAAAGCATCGTTTTTTACCCGAGAAGGGATTGACGAACCGTGCAATTTGGTTGATGAACCGCTCATTTAAACGGGGGAATTGCTGCTGCTTCTAGGCGGGGTGACGGTTGTTTTCAGATTTGCGCGATCAGTACCGCCCGTTTCGGGGCGGGATAGCCTTCAATGGTCCGGGTGCAGTTGTCCGGATCCAGATAGTCGGGGAGCGACTCAAAGGTCATCCAGTCGGTGGACCGCTGTTCATCGATCGACGTTTCATTCACGTCGACCGTTTTAATATTTTTCAGCCCGCAGCGTTTCATCCAGAGTTCCAGGGTTTGGACGGAGGGAATAAACCAGACGTTGCGCATTTTGGCGTAGCGGCCGCGGGGAATCAGGGAATAGCCCTCCGGCCCGTCCGCCACCAGCGTTTCCAGCACCAGTTCGCCGCCGGGTTTCAGAAACGATTTTAAATGTTCAATATGTTCGATCGGTGATTTGCGGTGATACAGCACGCCCATGGAAAAGACGGTGTCAAAACTGCCGGGCGTTTTCGGAACGTCTTCAATGCCGAGCGGCAGGACCCAGACCCGCGGATTATGCAGAAAATTTTTCATGGCGAAAAACTGGCAGACAAACAGTGCGGAGGGATCAACGCCGATGACGAGTTCCGCCCCGGCGCCGGCCATGCGCCAGCAGTGATAGCCGTTGCCGCAGCCGACATCGAGAATCGTGCGGCCTTCCAATGGCTGGATGTGCGGTTTGACCCGTGCCCATTTCCAGTCGGACCTCCATTCCGTGTCGATGTGTATACCGTGAATACGGTACGGCCCTTTTCGCCAGGGATGAAAGGTTCTGAGCAAAGTTTCCAAACCCTGGAAAACTTCGCCCTCAGCCCGGACTTCCGACTGCAGTTCCACCCGGTTTTTTCCAACCCTGGGAAATTTGTCCAGCGCGTCTTCCCATTGCGGCAACAGACCGTGACGCTCCGGGCGAAGGCCGTGGGCAATGAGGTCCGGAAGCACACCATTCCAGTTTTCGAGGTCAGTGCCTTTCAATCGGTCGTAGAGTTCTGAATAATCAATTTTCATAGGAAAGAGAGGTTAAACCACGAATAGTACAACGTGCACGAAGGCCGGTCTCGGTGGCACCATAAGGTGCTTTTTTGAAGCCCTTAGTGTATTTGTGGTGAGGTTCATTTTACAGCGAGCATAGACATGAAATTAAAACATTGGAACCAGACGTCAACCGAACTGAAACCGGCGGAGAGCAACCGTTCGCGGTGAGTCGGAATGGTTTCGGGAATCAGGACGTTTTCGAGCGCGGAGCGTTTCTGGCTGATCTCGAGGTCGGAATACCCGTGCGCCCGTTTAAAATCGTGATGTATTCCGGCGAGCAGCTCATCGAGATGATCATCTTTGAAGATGACTTTTTCAGAAAGGATCAGCACCCCCCCGGGCCGCATACCGGCGCAGATTTTTTCCAACAGTTGGAATCGGTCCGACTGGGGGATAAACTGGAGGGTGAAGTTGAGCACCACAACGGAGGCATCGGCGATTTCCACCTCCCGGATGTCGGCCGAATCAATGTGCACACCTGCGCAGGTGTGCACACTGCGTTGCATAATTTTCCGGCAGCGTTCGACCATGGCCGAGGAGTTGTCGACGGCGTAAATGGTGCAGTTTTCCGCATTCATGCCGTTGGCCATGGCCAAGGTGGCACCGCCGAGGGAGCAGCCGAGGTCGTAGAGGTTGGAACCGGGCTGGGCATAGTGTTCGGTCAGCGTTTCGATCATGGTCAGAATCGCTCGGTAGCCGGGCACAGAGCGCTCGATCATATCGGTGAACACATCGGCCACCTGTGCATCGAAGCTGAAATCGGCAATCTTCGCCATGGATTGATTATAGATTCGGTCTTTACTCATAAGACACAGAACATACCATACCCCCGTTTTTCGGAAAATGTCCAATGGTTGGAAAGAAAACTGCTGGTATTATCTGCTATTTTATATGGAACCCGCGATGGAGGGAGCAGGTTGAGCAAGGATATGAAACAATTTTTTACTGCATGGGTCATGCTCGGTTTGGTCATTAGCGCAGAAGCGGTAATTGTTGCCGATGGCGACGGAACACAGAACACGAATGCGCCGTCCGGAGGGCAGGGGTGGGACTATGTTGGCCGAATTGATAAATCAGGTATATATTCAAGCGTGACTTACATTTCTAACAACTGGTTCATCACAGCCTACCACATCAAAACATTGGACAATCCAACCGGAGTACTGCTTGGCGGAACCGACTATTCGATTGACCCTAACAGCTGGACGCGGCTTACAAACAGCAACGATGAGAATGCAGATCTTGTTATGTTCCGAATCGTTGGCGGGTCTGTAGGCTTGCCGGGACTTATTGTGCGATCATCCGGAACACCCGTTAACGCAGAGCTGACCATGATCGGAAATGGGAGGAACCGGGCAGCGGACGAAACGACTTGGAATCACCAATGGGCAGAGGAAGGCATCCCGCCGCTATATAACGGATATAAATGGGCGTCGGGTTCCGCAAAGCGATGGGGAAGAAACAATAAAGATCTCTATTCGGGAATGGTCAATACCGGATACGGTACAACAGATGTGATGAGAACCAGTTTTGATGACAATAGCACAAATGAAGCGCAGGGTGCTGTTTATGATTCCGGCGGCGGGGTTTTTTATGAAAATGGAAGCAACTGGGAGCTTGCGGGAATCATGCTCACAATCGGCACCTATCAGAACCAGCCGTCCAGTACCGCGGTTCATGGAAATGTGACCTACATTGCCGACATAGAATACTACGCAGAGCAGATTACCACCGTCTCCGCTATTGATGATGTTGATGAGGATGGCATCCCCGATGATTGGGAATATGAACAAATGAACACGACGGTCGGGGTTTCTGCCTCGGAAGATCAGGATGGTGATGGTTTCGATGGCGCAGCCGAATGGATTGCGGATACGGATCCGACCGACGGGAATTCCTATTTGAAATTGGAGGCCTACACCAACGCCGCAAGCATGGTTTTCAGCAGTTCGTTAGACCGCGAATATCGGATTGAATACTGCTCGGATCTGATTGATCTGAACTGGCAGACGGAGGAGGGTTGGTTCCGTGCGACCGGCCCGATGACCGTCCGGTCGGTCTCGACGGCCGACAGCAACCGGGTTTACCGGGTCCGGGTAAAACTGCCCTGATTTTTTTAAGGCTGAATAAAACATGCGGCGGAGTCCGGTTTCTGTATCACACTATATTATAGGGTCTTCTGAAAATTGTATAGGGATCGGAATCCGGGTTTCCCGTTGTTGAAACGGGCATTTTAAATATTTCTTTGCAATATTCTTTGTGCATGTCGGTTCTATATATTTGCACGGAGAGAATATGAAAAAGATATGGATTTTAACGGCCATGTTGGCCGCTGCAGGGACGTATGGCCAGACGAATACCCTGCTCACGTGGGAACAGTGTCTGGAAAAAGCCAAGGCGCACAATCCGGATCTGGTGTCCGCGCGCGCGGCGATCCGGGAGCTGGAATACGGGGTGACGTCTGCGAGCTCGGGTTTCCTTCCATCGATCAGCGCGCGTGCGAGCGGCACCTATGGCCAGAATGAAAACTCGGATGACTGGTCGGACACGAAAAATTCGAGCGGGACGCTGAGTCTGGATCAGGACCTGTTCAGCGGCGGCGGAAACGTGGCCCGGCGCGGCCGCGCATTGGCCCAGCTGGAAATCGGCAAGGAGCAATACCGCAAGATCCTTTCCGATGTGGAATTCGCGCTGCGCAGCGCCTATCTCGACGTCATTTATGCGCAGGAACTCATTAAACTGACCGAACAGATTGAGGAACGCCGGGCGGCCAACGTACGGCTGATCCAGCTGCGCTTTGACGGCGGGCGCGAAAATGCCGGATCACTGGCGCGTACGAAAGCGCAGTATTCGCAGGCGGCTTATGAATCGAAAGAGGCTCAGCGCGAGCTGGTTTATGCGTTGCGCAATCTGGCGGCGGCGATCGGCCTGATGAAACCGGTCGACGGCGCGGCCGGCGATCTCAGCGCACTTTCGCCAGAAGAACTGGCGGATCTCGAAGGGCTGATGAAACAGACGCCTGATTACGCCATTGCCGTCACGCAGGTGGAAGCCGCGGGGCAGGGACTGAAGGTCACGCGAAGCAGCCGCTTTCCGCAGGTCAGTTTCAGTGCTTCGGCCGGACTGGGCGATGGTTCGGGTTTTGAGCGCTATGATGCAAACTGGCGAATCGGCCTTTCGGCCAGCGTTCCGCTTTTTACCGGCGGACAGCTGCGTAGCGATATTGCTGCGGCCAAGGAGCAGATTATTCAGACGGAAATGGATCTGATCGATACCGGAAACTCGCTCATGGTTACGTTGCAGCAGCGATGGAACGACTATGTGAACGCGGTTGAAAACGAGGCGGTTCAGAACGAGTTGTTTCGGGCCGAACAGTTGCGGGCCGAAATTTCCACCGCAAAATATAAACAGGGCCTGCTCTCCTACGAAGACTGGGACACCATTGAAAGTAATTTGATCACGCAGGGAAAGACTCATCTGCAGCGCCGCCGTGCTGCGGCACGGGCTGAGGCGGGCTGGAAAAATGCATTGGGTTTGAGTGTTTGGCAGACGATTGAGAAGGGTGAATAAAATGAACAAAACAATGAAGTGGATTATAATTTTAGGAGTCATCGGTGTTGGAGCTGGCATATGGTGGTCGCGTTCGAGAGGGAGCGGCGAGGAGGGGGCTGAGACCTATTATGATGTCGAAAAAGTGGAAATAAAAGACATTCGTATTACGGTGGAATCGACCGGTGAGGTGGAGCCGAGGAACCGGCTGGATGTAAAACCACCGATCGCCGGACGTCTGGAAGAGCTGATGGTGGATGAAGGCGAAAAAGTGACGAAGGGCCAGATTCTCGGATGGATCAGCTCAACGGAGCGGGCCACGCTGCTGGATGCTGCTTTGGCAACCAGTCAGGAAGAGTATGATTACTGGGAGGATCTGTATAAACCGTCACCGCTCATTTCACCGTTGGACGGAACGATTATTGCCCGCAACTTTGAGCCGGGGCAGTCGATTGCCTCTTCCGATTCTGTTGTGGTGATTGCCGACGATCTGATTATTGTGGCCAACCTTGATGAAACGGATATCGGACAGATCGAGGCCGATCAGAAGGTGGTGGTTGCGCTGGAAGCCTATCCGGATAATGAGTTCCCGTGCGTAGTTGAAAAAATTGCCTACGATGCCACCACGGTCAGCAGCGTAACGATGTATGAAGTTGATGTCCGTGCAAGCAGAAAGCTTCCACCGTTTGCCCGCAGCGGCATGACGGCCAATCTTGAGTTTATTGTGGAAGAAAAAGAGGGGGTGCTCACGCTTCCGGTATCCGCCATTCTGCAGAAAAGCGTGAAAGGCAGCGGAGGATTTGGCGAAGACCGCCCGGATTTTGCATCCATGACGGAGGATCAGCGCAAGGCTTTTATGGTTGAACGGATGAAAGAGCGCGGTTTATCTGATGCTGAAATTAAAGAGCGTATGGCGAATTTCGGTCAGGGCGGGCGTCGTCCCGGCGGTGCACCGGGAGGGCAGAATACAAATCAGGGAGCCGCCCGTCGTTCTGCCGGCGGATCCTCTGTTGAGAGCTATGTGCTTGTGGCCTCTAACAATCCGGATGAACCGGAAAAGAAAACCATCAAGGTCGGTGTGAGCGACGGTTCGTATACCGAAATTCTCGAGGGTCTTGAAGAAGGGGATGAGGTTTTGATTAAGCAGGTCAGTCTGGGATCGAAAAAGTCCGGTGGAGGAAGTCTTTTCTCCCCGACCATGGGGAGGGGGCCGCGCTAATGATCAAGGTTGAAAATCTCCGAAAGACCTATCAGATGGGGGAGGTGGAAGTCCGCGCCCTGGATGGCGTCTCCCTTTCGGTTGAGCGGGGTGAATATGTGGCGATTATCGGGGCATCAGGATCCGGAAAATCGACTTTGATGCATATTCTGGGTCTGCTCGATGTTCCGGATTCCGGAACATTTGAGATCGACGGTACGGACGTAACGAAATTTTCTGAAAATCAGCTGGCTGCTTTTCGTAACCGTGTGATGGGTTTTGTTTTTCAGCAGTTTAATCTGCTCAAACGGACCAGCGCATTGGAAAATGTCGGACTTCCGCTGATCTATGCCCGCAACGGTAAAAAAACGGACATCGCCGATAAAATGCTGGATCTCGTGGGGCTGGCTAATCGCAAGTCGCACCATACCAACGAGCTTTCGGGCGGTCAGCAGCAGCGCGTGGCGATTGCCCGTGCTCTGGTGAACAGTCCGTCGCTCATTTTTGCCGATGAACCGACCGGAAACCTCGACTCGAAAAGTGCGAAAGAAATTATGGAAGTCATGAGCGAGCTGCACGCCAGCGGGCTCACCATTATTCTGGTTACTCATGATGCTGATGTGGCCAATCACGCTCAGCGCATCATTGAAATCCGCGATGGAAAAATACTCTCCGACGCACCGAATCCGCATGCACCTGAAGTGCCGCAGGTTGAAACGCGGGAGGTGGAGGAAGAAGGTAAGGGCGGTTTCAGCCTGAGGACGATTCGTGAAGGGCTGGTGCTGGTTAAGCAGTCCATCCGTTCGCTGGCCGCCAACAAAGTCCGTACTGCGCTGTCGGCACTGGGGATCATGATCGGTGTGGCTGCTGTGATCGCCACCGTTGCGGTGGGTAATGGTGCAAAAGCAGCGGTGGAGGATCAGATGAGCCGGTTGGGTTCGAACCTGCTGATGCTTATGCCGCAGCGTCGTTCCCGCGGCGGAGTGGCGCAGGCGCAGGGAACGGTTTCGCGTTTGTCGCGCGACGATGCCCAGGCCATCCGTGAAGAGGTCGGTCATGTGGTGGGGGTCAGCTCGACGGTTGATGGAAATGTTCAGCTCAAAGTCGGAAATCTGAACTGGAGCTGCCGGGTGACCGGAGTTGATCCCGATTATGAATTCATGCGTTCGTATGAACCGCAGCTCGGGCGTTTTTTCACCGATGAGGAAATCAACTCGAAGGCGATGGTCTGTCTGCTGGGCGTGACCCCGGTTCGTGAACTTTTCGGGGGAGAGAATCCGGTCGGGAAAAAAGTGAAAATGAACCGCAGGACCTATACGGTGATCGGTGTACTTCCTGAAAAAGGAAGCAGCGGGTTTCAGGATTATGATGATGCCGCATTTGTTCCAGTCACCACCGCCATGCGCCGGATGTTCGGCCGTGATTATGTGGAGCGTATCGAAATCCAAATTGATGCGCCCGAAAATATGGATCGGGCTCAAATGGACATTCTGGCTCTGCTGGCTCAGCGCCACCGGACAGCGAGCGGTTCGTTCGAAATCCGGAACCTGGCCGAAATTCAGGATGCCGTTTCTTCTACCAGCCGTGTGATGTCATTGCTGCTCTCCAGTATTGCATCGATTGCTCTGGTGGTCGGTGGCATCGGGATTATGAATATTATGCTGGTATCGGTGACAGAGCGTACACGTGAAATCGGTCTGCGTAAGGCACTGGGTGCACGAGGTGGCGATATCATGTCGCAGTTCCTCATCGAAGCGCTGGTCATCAGCTTTTTCGGCGGGTGCCTGGGTATTGCGCTGGGAACGGCTGTGGGCTATGCCGCGGAGCGTTTTGCGAATATGACCGTGGTTTTCACACAGGATTCCATCTATATGGCTTTCGGCTTCTCTGCGATTATCGGTATTCTCTTCGGAATTTGGCCGGCCCGCAAAGCGGCCCGGCTCAACCCGATTGAAGCATTACGCTACGAATAGCAGTCAGCGGCCTTTATTTCACCAAACCGGCTTTATGGATGTCCAGCACGAGGTTGTTCATGAGCCGGTCGGTGCTTTTCTCCAGTTCCGCGCCGTGCGGTTTAAACGGGGCCAGCAGCCCGAGCAGCAGCTGCTGGCGACGGATGACGCCATCCTGAAGTTGAATCCGGTGTGATTCTCCGGTAGCGGAATCTTTGACACTGGCCAGCAGCCGGAAGGTATCGGTTTCCGTATTGGGATAAAGGAAAAGCGTCAGTGCGGCGAGTGTCGCATCCGATGAGCTCATCGTTTTGTCATTAATGACGGCCACCAGCAGTTGAAGGTCTGTATTCCGGTCTCGGGTGCTGATGCGCGAAAACATACCGCTCTCTTCAAGGCTTCGAATCAGCGTATCCGCAAGAAAGGCCTGGTTGTTGGCATCGGTCTGGGGCCAGGGTTCGCCGTTAACCCGGCCGGAAAAGGCGAGGTCCACATAAACCGATTTTTTAGCGCGAACCGTTGGGAACGATGAAATATCGCTCAGTTCCCCTTCATGGTATGACGATGCACAGCCGCACAGCAGACCGGCGCAGAGTATGGATGCCGCCGAAAGTAAAATATTGATTTTCATGATGTCTCCCTAAAGTCGGTCGTTGAGCCAGTTCAGTATGAGCTCAAAGACCTGTTTTTTCAGCGGCGCATTATGGGGTTCATGTAATACGCCTGAAAGCATTTTAAAGGTGCAATTCCCGCCGGCGTTTTCGGCGAACTGCCGGGTGATCACCGGATCGGTGATCCGGTCGTCGGATCCGTGAAAAAGCAAGGCGGGAACCGACAGCTCCGCAGCTTGTTTCCGGCACCGCTTTCCGGCTTCAATCATCCCCAGCGCCAGCGCGGGTGTGATTCGGTTGTGCGTCAATGGATCGTTCCGATAGGCCCGAATCACATTGAGGTCGCGCGAAAGTTTCCGGTCATCCAGCCCGCTGGAAACCGCCGGATGCAGGTGCAGGTTCCGGAGCAGTTTCACCATACCCAGTTTCCAGGCCGAAGGGGGATCACAGATCTGCAGTGCCGGGGCCGATGAAATGATGCCTGCCACCTCCAATTTTCGGTTCAGAGCGAAATCAAGCACGATCAGACCGCCCAGACTGTGGCCGTAAAGAAAAAGCGGAAGTCCGGGAAAAGCTATACCGGCTTTTTCCAGGGTTTGGAAAAGGTCGTCAAGTAAAGTTCCAAAGGTTGGAACATGTCCGCGTCGGCCTTCCGAATTTCCATGTCCGCGCAGGTCCGTACCGAGTACGGCAAAGCCGGAATTTTCCAGCATCCGGGCAACATGATCGTATCGTCCGAGGTGTTCACCCAGACCGTGGACAAGCAGAATAACTCCTCTGATTGGCCCTTCCGGAGTCCGGCATCCTCCTCTCAGCAGGAGGCCGTCTGTGGTCTGGACACTGAACGGTTCAATCATTCGTTTACGTTGACGCCGGCCAGTTCCCGGCATTGGAAATCAGGGTTTCCAGGCAGTGGAACGCGGCGGGGGAGTCATTCAGGCAGGGAATCATGCGGAAGGATTCGCCCCCGGCTTTTTTAAACGTTTCCTGCCCGCGGATTTGAATTTCCTCCAGTGTTTCAAGGCAGTCGCAGAAAAAGGCGGGACAAATGACCGCGAGTTCTTTGATGCCTTTTTTCGGGAGCTCTTCAAGGACTTTGTCGGTGTAGGGTTCCAGCCAGGGATCGCGGCCGAGCCGCGATTGAAAAGAGATGGAGTAGCGGTCTTTTTCAAGGCCCGCTTTTTCGACGACGAGCCGGGTGGTCTCGAAGCACTGGTGCCGGTAGCAGGTGGCGTGGGCCGGCGATGCGGTCCGGCAGCAGTCGGCTGATTGCATACAGTGCGATCCGGTGGGATCGGTTTTTTTGAGGTGTCGTACCGGCAGACCGTGATAGCTGAACAGAATGTGCTCTTTTACATCCTTCAATGATTCTGCAATAGGATCGATGAGTTCCGGAATATTGTAGAAGGGCGGAGCCACTCGCAGTTTTGCCCGGCCTTTCAGAACTTTTTTAACCAGTGCGGTACAGCCGCCGGTGGTGGCCATGGCATAATGCGGGAACATCGGCAGCAACCCGATTTCCTCTACACCCTGAGCAAGCAGTTTATCGATGGCCGACGCAACGGAGGGATTGCGGTAGGCCATGCAGACTTCGAGCGGTTCCTGTAGTTTTTTATTCAGCCCCCGGGCGAGGGTGCTGCAGTAGTGAACCAGCGGCGAGCCGTTTTCTGTCCAGATGGCTTTGTAGGCTTCGGCCGATTCGGCCGGACGTTTCGGAAGGATAAGCCAGTGTACCAGTGCATAGCGCAGCGGAAAGGGCAGGTCGATGACATAAGGATCCATCAGAAACTCTTTGAGATAAACCCGCAGAGCCTCCTCCGATGTGTCGTCCGGCGAACCGGTATTCATCAGCAGAAAACCACGTTTCATGAGATCATCTTTTTTGCGATATTGAGGCCGGAGAGCAGCGAATTGGAGACGGAGATGCCGTCGCGATAGTGACCGGCAAAGTGGATGCCTTTGTATTGTGATTCAATCTCATTCATTCGGTTCAGGAACCTTTCATAGCCAATCGTGTACTGCGGAATCGCCTTCGGCCAGACCGTGCTGTGCACAAAATCCGGCTCCGTATTAATTCCGAGCAGTTCGCGGAGATCGTCCATAACTTTCACGAGCATTTCATCTTTATCCATCAGGGCGCGTTCCGGAGAGCGCGCACCGCCGATAAATACGGTCAGCAGCGCCATTCCGCCGGGGGCGCGATCCGGGAAGATCGAAGAGGGAAAGAGGGCTCCGAGGGAAAATTTATGTTCCACTTCCGGAATCAGCATGCCGAAGCCGTCGAGTGCATGCATGATCGAATTGAGTTCAAATCCGAGGGATAGGCTGGTGACGGCGGGGTATTCGATTTCCTCAAACAGATCAAGGTCGAACGGGGTATTCAGCTCCGGCATTTGATGGGCGGGAATCGCTAGCAGTACATCACTGAATTCCTCGCGGTTTACCAGCCAGATATCCTCTTCCATCATCTGGATGGAAGAGACGGGCGTGTTGAGACGAACGCGGTATCCCAGTTTTTCCGCCAGTCGCAGGGGCAGCACCTCCATACCGTCATCAAAGCTGTACATCCGGGCATCATGCACATTTTTTTCTGCGCGTTTTTTCCGTTCTCTGGAACCTTTGATTGCACCTTTTATGAGTGATCCATACTTCTCTTCCAGTGCATAGAGTTTTGGAAATGCATGCTTTACCGAGAGCCGGGAAGGTTCCCCGGCATAGACGCCGCTGACAAAAGGATTGATGGCATAGTCGAGAAATTCTTTCCCGATTCTGCGCAGAACAAAATCGGCTAGACTTTCCTGTTCGCTGCTTCTGGATTGAATAAACGGTTCCTTCAGCAACCGCAGTTTGGCTTTGGAGGAAAAGGCTTTCGATTTTAAAAAGGCAGCGGGCGATGAAGGCAGGGCGAGCGGTTTCCCGTTTCGGACAATATATCGGTTTTTCGCGGCGAGGCTGGCGGGCAGTTTATTGCCTTCGAGCCCGAGGCGCGTAATCAGGTTTCCGACGTCCGGGTGTGTTTCCAGAATCGAATTGGGGCCGCATTCCACCAGGTAGCCATCTTTCCGGAGGCTTGAAATACAGCCGCCGACCCGGCCTGATGCTTCAAAGACGGCACAGTCGATACCTTTTTCCTGCAATTCATATGCTGCACTCAATCCCGTAATGCCCGCACCGATAATCGCTACTTTTTTCATACCGTTGATTTAACCGTGAAGAGCGGCTTATGGCCACATCAAATAACGGTTCCTTTTTATGCCTGAAGCGGGATCAGAAAGAAATAATGCTGGCTGGATAACTATTTTCTTGCCGGTAAAAGAATGTGTCCCTATTCTTTCTCTTGTAAAGGGAACCTGATACATCAGTCGTTAAATTACGGACGGGTGCCCGTGGCGCCTGAGAAGCAGGCCTGAGTTAAATTGAGGGATATGAGATGTATACATATAGATATCCGAAGTTTCTCGCCGTCGCACAAGCGTTGCTTGTTGCATCGGTATTTTTGACCGGTTGCCAAACGGCCAAAACCCCATCACAGGAACAAGACGCAATGGCTCCGGCCGAAGCGGAAAGTACGGCCGGGATGGATCAGCAGGAAGGTGCCGCCGTCGGTCGCGAATCAATGACCATCCAGATCGATGGAGCCGATGCCTCACATGAAGGCGATACTCTGACACTCACCTATCCGGTGTTGCAGGATAAAAACAACCGCCTGCCAGACTGGGCTATAAATCCGGCCATGGGCGGAGTCGTTGGCTCAGTTGGCGTTGCTTCTGTAAAGGGGCTGGGAACGCGTGAACAGCTGGACGAAGCCCGGCTTTCCGGAAGGCTGGAGCTGGCCAGCATGCTGGAAACCCGGTTGCAAACCGTCGGCCGTTCAGCACTTGAGGAAAACCTGATGGCCAATGCAGAGGGACGCGGGGAAAACTCACGTCGTAATACCCTGGGTGTAGATCGGGATATTCTCGACATTGTTCTGGCCGGAAGCCGGCAACGGGCATTGTGGTTTGATCCGGAGAGCGGTGAGTGCTTTGTCTGGATGGTTCTGGATGGCGGAGTGCTGGACAAAGCGTTGCACTATGTCGAGGATGAGGTATCGGTTTTTATTGCCAATACACCGATCGCTGTGGAATATGCGCCGGCCCGTGCGAAACTGGAGCCGCCAACGGTCGTCGTGGAAGCGGCGGAACCACCTCCACCACCGCCGAAAGAACCGGTTGAGCAGCTGGAGGAAAATCTCAAGCCGATTGCAACGGTTCCGATTAATTCCTCAGACTCATGAACGTTGGAGTCGCAGTAGAAAACTGAACCCAGGTAACTGTTATGATGCTAAAACAAAAATCGTATACTGCAGGGTATATGCTCGTGCTGGCGGGGGTGCTGTCGCTCCCGCTTCTGACCGGGTGTGCCAGCCCTCAGTCGGCGGATGGAGAGAACCCGGCGGAGGACCCCGTCCGGAAAGCTGATGGGGCGGAAACTGCTGCAGATGTGTCGGCAGAGGAAGGTGCGGTTGCGGCAGCCGAAGTTCACCAGCCGGATGATGGGGAAGCCAGCAGCCAGCAGGCACCGGGAAGTACAGCTGTGGCCTCAAATGCGGGGCCTGGCGATGGGCCGCCTCCACATGCCGAGACGCAGCAAAAGGTTGAAGAAATGGAGCAGAGTCTGGCACCTTTGAAGGCCATCCCGGTTTTGCCGTCTTCCTGATTCAGCGGAGGCAGAACGAGCACGCCGAAAACCCGGCTGTTTCATTCAGCCGGGTTTTTGTTTACAATAACCGATGGGTTTGAATGCCAGAGGCCTGCTTCCCTGGCCGGAGTCCTATTCTGCAGTCTAATTTTTTGGCGTCGGGAAGGTCCTGTTTTCTGGTAGAAGGTACAGCTCCTCTTGTCGAAGATTTTTCCTGAGTGACGCGGGGCGGGACTCGGCGAGCGAGTCGATTGCAATATATTCATGCAGACTGCACTGCCGCCCTCGAAGGTGAGCCGGCCCCGCCGCTATCAGGATATAGATGAGTCTCGTTTGGTTATTTTTGTATCTTCGGTTTGTTGGTTTCTGTTTTTCCGCATTGCGCGGTGTAACCGGAAAGAAGTCGGGACAGGAACTTTTTTTCAATGAAAACGGGGCGGGGAGTTCGTGCATATTCTTTTTAAAGAACTTTTTTATTCATAGATGTTTTAATTGTTTTGTTTTCGAAAAGTTATAGAGTTCCTTTCTGGAGGAGCCGGAAATGCTGAAGAGTCAGTCAGTTCTGCGGATAATACGATCTATTCTTTTTGGCCTGTGGCTCTGCCCCTTTCCGGTTCTGGCGGACTCTGTTCGGCAGCCGCGGGTGTTGCTGATTCATTCCTATCACGCGGGCTTTGAGTGGACGGACAGTATTACCGCCGGGGTAATGGGTGGTTTCAAAGATAACGGTGAACAGGTCCGTCTGTTCATCGAATACATGGATTCGAAACAGTTTAGGTCGGAAGAGCTCGCGGAACAATTTCGCACACTTATTGCTTTTAAATACAGCAGTTCTCCGCCCGATGTCATTCTCTGTGCCGATAATAATGCGTTGAACTTCATGCTGGAGCACCGCGCATCTCTTTTTTCGGAGGTACCGATCGTGTTCTGCGGCATCAATCATTTCATGCCCGAAATGCTTGGCGGCGCATCGAATATCACCGGAGTCATTGAAGAGCCATCCTATCGGGAGACCGCTGAGCTGGCGCTGAAGATTCATCCGACTGCGAATCGAATTTATGTGGTGGCCGGCAGCTCGCGGACCTCAATTCTGCATGTTGAGCATTTTTTGCAGAGTGTCCGGAATCTGGAAAAGCCGGTAGAGATTATTCCCCTGCAGAATCTGACGAAGCAGGAGTTTGCCGAAGCTCTTGATCAGGTGAAGAAGACGGATATTCTGCTTCTTTTCGGGCTCCATCGAACACGCGATGGCATATCGCTTTCCCCGCGCGAATCCTATGTTTTCATCCGCGAACATACGGAGGCACTAATCTATACGTACTGGTCGGTTTACCTCCGAGGTCACACCGAGTTCATCACCGGTGGAGTGATGATCGACGGTGAGGTACAGGGGCGCTGGGTGGCGCAGACCGCCCTGAAAATTATCAGGGGAACACCGGCTTTCCGGATCCCGATCGTGACCGTCAGTCCGAATGTGGCCATTATCAATTTCCAGGAATTGGAACGGCTGGGGCTGGCTGACCGGCCGCTTCCGGAAAAGGTGACGGTAATCAACCGTCCGTTTTCTTTCTTCGAAACGTACCGGCTGCTGGTGTGGAGTGTGCTGATTGTGGTTGCGGGTATGGGCGCGCAGATTCTGTTTCTGGCTATGAGTATCCGGAAGCGGCAGCGGGTGGAGATCGAGCTGCGCGAACGCGAGGAAAAGATGCGTGTTACGCTAAATTCCATTGCCGAGGCAGTTATCGCTACGGATGTCGACGGGCATGTACTGCAGCTCAACCCGGTGGCTGAAGACCTGATCGAATGGCCGGCCGCCGAAGCGGTCGGTCGGTCGATTGATGATCTTTTCAGTTTGGTGGATGTCAGGACACAGAAACCGATGGAGAATCCGGTGCAGGAGGTGTCGGACAAAGGCTGGTGCCATATACGGACGAATCAGGTGTTGCTCGTTACCCGAAACAGGGACGAATACCGGATCGCGGGATCCGGTGCGCCGATCCGGGACCCGCAGGGCAGGATTATGGGAGTGGTTCTGGTCTTTCGGGATGTAACCGAGGACATTCTCCTTCAGGAAAAGCTGCAGCAGGGACAGAAGATGGATGCCATCGGTCAGCTCGCCGGTGGTGTGGCGCACGATTTCAATAATATGCTTGGGGGAATCATTGCCTCGACCGAAATGGCACAGATCGAATTGAGGAATAAGAAGGATCCATCCGATCTGCTGGAGCTGATTCTTGGTGCGGCAGACCGTGCGTCTTCGCTGACCTCGAAGCTGCTGGCCTTCGCGCGCCGGCAGCCACTTTCCCCCGAGCCTGTTGAAATTCACCAGCCGTTGCGTGAAGCTCTGAACCTCTTTTCCCATACGGCGGATAAGCGGATCCGTATTCACGAGAAGATGCCGGATAAGAGCCTGTGTGTGAACGGCGACTTTTCTCTGCTCCAGGCGGCATTTCTCAATCTTTTTATTAATGCTTCGCACGCGATGCCGGAGGGCGGTGATCTCTATATCTCTTCACGTACCGTCAATCTGGACCGGGCCTATTGCGATGCGTCAGTCTTTGAGTTGGAACCCGGCGACTATATTGAAATTGAAATTCGCGATACCGGTGTCGGCATGCCCGAATCGGTTTTGGGGCGTATTTTTGAGCCATTCTTTACGACCAAAGGCGTTGGAAAAGGTACCGGACTGGGGTTGTCCGCCGTTCTCGGAACCCTGCAACAGCATGGTGGAATGATTGCGGTGTACAGCGAGCTGGAGATCGGAACCGCTTTCACGGTCGCGCTGCCGCTGACCGAGCAGGAGCCGGAAGAGGAGGAGGGGATGCCGACGGAGAAACTCTGCGGCAGCGGAACCATTCTGGTTGTGGACGATGAACCCATCATGCGCATTACCTGTCGGGCGATTCTTGAGGGCTACGGGTATGAAGTCCTGGTGGCCGGCGACGGGATCGAAGGGATGGAGCTTTTTAAGCAGGAGGCCGGTCGCATTGATCTCGTCATTCTCGATATGGTCATGCCGGAAATGAACGGGAGGGACTGCTTCCTGGAGATCCGCCATCTCAGCAAAAATGTGCCGGTCATTATATCCACCGGGTTTTCGCATCTTGAAGAACTTGCGGATCTCCGGGAAAAGGGTCTTTTCGATATCATTCGTAAACCGTTTCGGCGAACGGAACTTGGAACGATGGTTTTAAAGGCCCTCCAAGAGGGTTCTCGCGGTGGCTAAACCGTTTGGGAATAGCGGCCTTTGCGCTGTTCTTGTTGCAGATAGGCATCGAAGCGCATGGCAATGATCCGGATAAAGAGCCGGCCGAGCGGGGTAACGCGCAGTCCGCTTTCCTCGCGCTGCAGCAGACCGTCGGCTTCGAGGTCGTCGAGCGAAGCGAGATCGGCCTTGAAATAATCCGTAAAATCAACACCCAGCTCCGTGGACAGGGCGGCGTAGTCGATGTAGAGATTACACATGATATGCATGATGGCCGCATAGCGGATTTTATCGTCACTTGTCATGGTGTAACCGCGCACCAGCGGAAGTCTGCCGTCGTCGAGGGCCTGATAGTAGGCTCCGATCTCTTTTTCGTTCTGGAAATACTGTCCGGCTGCGTGTGAAATGGAGGACATACCGAAGCCATGCAGATCAACCCCCTTCAGCGTGCTGTAACCCTGGAAGTTGCGTTGCAGTGTGCCGTCGGCCAGAGCAACGGCCATGGCATCGTCCGGCTTTGCAAAATGATCCATGCCGATATAAACGTAACCTGCACCGGTCAGTTTTTCGATGGCCAGCTGCAGGAGCTGAAGTTTGGTTTCTGTATCTGGAAGTTTGTCTTCCAGCGTTTTCTGGAACGGTTTGATCCAGGGGATATGCGCATAACTGTAAACCGCCAGCCGATCCGGCGAAAGAGTCAGCACGTCATCAATGGTTTGTTCGAAGGAGTGCAGCGTCTGTGTGGGCAGGCCGTAGATGAGGTCAAAATTGACGGAGCTCATACCGCAATCGCGTACCCACTGATTCGCCTGGGCAACCACTTCCAGAGGCTGGATGCGGGCAATGGTTTTCTGCACATCCGGATGGGTATCCTGAACGCCGAGGGAGGCGCGATTGAACCCGGCATGCTGCAGCGCCTGAACTTTTTCAAGGGTCAGACCGCGCGGATCGATTTCAACACCGGCTTCGACGTTCGGGCTCACAGAAAAATTGCCGTGAATCAGTTTGCCGAGTTGTTCGAGTTCCTCTTCAAGCAGAAAAGTCGGAGTTCCTCCACCCAGCTGGATCTGTACGACACCGGATTCGGCATTGATGAACGGGCGCCGCAACTCGATTTCTTTCTGCAGATAGTCGAGATAGACCGCGCTGCGGTCCTGCTGTCCGGTTACAATATTGGTGCAGCCGCAGTAAAGGCATTGCCGTTTGCAGAACGGCAAATGGAAATAAAGAGACAGCGGGGAGTGCACACTTGCGCAGGTGTGATCCAGGCTGAAGTCTTCGGTGAAGTGCGTGGCCGGGGGATAGGAGGTATAGCGGGGCCCCGGCTGGTTATATTTGCGAAGCTGATTGAGACTGACATTGATACCGGTCATTTGAAATCCTGAACCGCTTCCGTTACAGCCTGAATGGCGGCAAGGTCGGCATCGGGCGGAACGCCGTGGCCTAGGTTGAAAATAAAGCCGTTACGTCCCCGCATACGTTCACAGATCCGGCGGGCCTCTTCAGCCGCGGAATTGGGGCGGGCAATCAGAAGCGCGGGGTCGAGATTGCCTTGGACGGCGACATCGGCGGGGAGACCGTCAGCCACTTCGCGCAGGTCGATACTCCAGTCGATGCTGAGTACATTGCCGCCGGTCTGGACCACCTGTTTCCAGTTATGGTGCACATTGCGGGCAAATACAATGGTTGGAACTGCGCCGCCGACGGCATCGATGATTCGCTGCATCCATAGTCCGGAATAGCGCCAGAACAGATTCGGGGCCAGTGTGCCGCCCTGACTGTCGAAAATCTGAATTACATCCGCTCCGGCATCGATCTGGGCCTTAATGTAAACAATCGTGGCTTCGGTGATTTTTTCGAGCAGAGAGAAAAAGAGTTTAGGCTCATCATGCAGGGCTGCGCGCGACCTTAGATTCTCCCGGGAGCTTCCACCTTCGACCATGAACGAGGCAAGCGTCCAGGGGGAGCCGGCAAACCCAATGATGGCGCGTTCGTCGCCGAGTTCTTTCCGGGCAACTTTGATGGCTTCCGGGGTGTAGCCAATGTGATCGAGCACATTTTTCGGGTTCAGCCGGTCTACATCGGCTTTGGAATTCAGTGCAAAATCGACTTCCACACCGCCCTTTTCGAGCAGTTCATATTTGGCGCCCATGGCTTCGGAAATCACGAGGATGTCGGA
Organism: Pontiella agarivorans; assembly: GCF_034531395.1. Lineage (NCBI taxonomy): Bacteria > Pseudomonadati > Kiritimatiellota > Kiritimatiellia > Kiritimatiellales > Pontiellaceae > Pontiella > Pontiella agarivorans. The sequence goes on from NZ_JARVCO010000010.1 coordinate 534,929, forward strand.
GAAGATGACGGCGGCGTCGTAGCCGAAACGACGAATCGGCTGGAGGGTCACCTCCGCCGCCGTTTCCGGGTTTTGCACCAACTCGGTAAATTTCCGGGTTTCTTTCAAGGCCATGTATTCTGGCAGAGAACGTCCGGCCTGGCGCATCATCCAGATGGGCGGCCGGTCAACGGGTTCGCATTTGCAGGCACGCAAAAAGCGCTCACGGCAGGTCATAGTGTTTTCTTCGCTCATGCGGGGGTTTATGGCACAAATCCGGTCTGGTATTCGATAAAAAAAGCCCCGACACCGTTTCCGGTCGTCGGGGCTGCCATCCTGTTTCCGGATAAATCGGAATCCGATTTCAGTTCCTCATTCTGAATGGACGCGGAAGAAGGCGGCTCCGTTGGAGGCAGGAATCTCCCAGGTGACGGCATCGGTGATATCTTTGGTGATAACGACGCGGTTCGGCATCGTGTATCCCGGCGTCACGGTTTCGCCAGCTTCATAAACGCCGTCATTCACCATCACCGTGTCGCCGTCTGAGGCGGCGTCGACCGCCGACTGAATGGTCGTGGAGGCTTTGGCCTACGTTTCATAGGGCGGCGTGTCTGAACCCGTTGGTGAAACATAGTAGGTCGTGGATAACGCGCTGGACGCTAGTATGGACAAGGCGATGCTATAGGCTGTTTTTTTCATAATGAAGTCTCCTCATGAATACTAATCGGTAGGCCGAAGTTATTTTTTAATGGGGGTCACTCGGTAGTAACACGCATTGGTGCCGGATGGGTCGATGGCGTGTTCGGAGGAACCGCCTTCTCCGGCCAGATAAAACCAGGTGGTCCAGTCGGTTAGATTGGTGGAGGTTTCAACCTGATAGGTGATGCCTTCTTCGCCAGCGAGCACGAGGCTCAGGTCGCCGGGGTTTTTGCCGGGGCCGATGGTTCCTGCAGGTTCTGCTTCGGGCGGGGTGTTCTCGCCATAAGGCAGGAAAGTGCCATTGCCCGCGATGACTTCGACGGTGTATTCCACTTTCTTGTTTGTGAAATCTGGTGGTGTTACGTAGCCATTCCCTCCTGTGGCGCACGGACCGGCCATGGTTCCGAGGTAGCCCCGTCCGGAGCCATCGCCCAGCCACTTCCCCGCGCTTGACGAGTTGCTCAGGAGTGTATCGATCGCAACCATGGCTCCGTTGGTGACGGTGAAGGAAAGCTCAAAGTCGGTCATGGAAGTTGTACCCGAATTTTCGTCACTCTGACTGAATGTCCGCTCATAACCCAGTTGGTTCTCGAAGGGGAGCTGGTCGTATTCGGGTAGCATAAAACAACCTTCGGCAATATTCATTAGGTCGCCAACGATGGGAAGAATGCTTCCGTGGGTGTCGGTGATCATGGAGTAGACTCCGCCATACGCGTCAGCACTACCGATGGATTGGATCCAGTCGTTCACGGTATAGCTGACGCGAATGGTTAGTTCGTCGTCGCAGGTGGCGCGGTAATAATCGCGCATCCCGACGGTAACCCGCATGCAAGAGTGTTCGACGGTATTGTTGATGGTGGATGCGCCGCAGTATGATCGCAAGACACGGTTGGTGGGATCGACGGAAAACTGGCCGCGGATTTCGGCCATGTTTTTAACTGAGCCGGTGCCTGCGCTACTTCCGCTACCCCAGCTGCCTTCGTCATACACGTTGCTTTCATAGGGGTTACTGGTTCCGGAAAAAGCGCAGCGAATGCTGATGGGCTGGTCTTTGTGGTGACCGGAGCCCTCCATCTCCGCCTGCCAGAAGCAGGTGTTGGCGTAGGTGAGTGCGGGGAGGGCCAGCGCGGTGATTATTAGGTTTTTTAAATGCATGGTTTTGGATTTCGTTGAGTTGGTGTTTTTTTAATTCGAGAGCGGTGGACGAGCGATGATTCGGTAGAAACGCGCGTCGCGTGTCGGGCCCCCTTTGATGGACTGGCTGGCGGTGGTTCCGGTTGGATAGGTTGCCGTATGTTGGATCCAATTGGTTCCAAGGTCGGAGCTGTATTCAATATTATATTGCCGGCTTGGTTTACTGGTCCAGGTGAGCTTTTGGCTGAAGGAGGTTAGCGCCAGGTCGGTGATCATGAGCTGATCATCGGCATCCTTCGGGTTGGTGTCGGCCAAATATTCATCGCGGTCCGAAACGCCATCGCCATCCTTGTCGCCATTGCGAGAGAGCACCGTCAAGGCGTTGCGTCCAAAGGTGACGTAGCGATATTCCCACGCATCGGGGATGCCGTCGAAATCGTTGTCATTTCCGGGAGCCAGCGAAGTGGTTCGAATGGAGTTGAGATCAATCCACCCCATGTTGGCACTCCAGATATGACCCGTGAGTTCGCCGGTCTTCAGATTGATGGCGGGCTTCCCATAGGTTTGCTCAAAGTTGATCCAACCAATATTTGCGCCATAGGCATAGCCGGTCAGGTGACCCTGCCCGTCGTGGTTGACGCCATAGTCGGAAGCATAGTTTTGAGCGTAGTTTTTTCCGTTCATCGGCGAACCATCGCCCAGATGAATCCAGCCGACGTTGGCGCTGTAGAGATAGCCAGAGCAGTAAAACTCGCCGACGATCATGCCGTTGGTTCCATCGGCCCGCGCATCCACCCAGCCAATATTGGCGCCATAAGCTTCGCTGTTGACGGGAGCGATGGTGCTTTCCGAGAAAGCGGTTGAAACGGAAAGAATGGATAAAAGCATAATAAGCCTTTTCATGCGTCGTTTCCTAGAAGCTGAGATTGTCTGAAGGCGCAACAGTACCGGATACCAGCGGGACATGGTTTCCGGCGGTATCGCTGTAGTTTGTCGAGCAGTTCCATACTCGGTTGTTGAGTAGGATATTATCTGCTTGTTGGAGATTGATACCGATCCCACATTCGTAAATTCGGTTTCCTTCCAGCATGTTATTGCCGGATTCATAGTCGGAATACTGCAATAGTATTCCTTCCTGACACTGCCGCACGGTGTTGTTCATCAGTGTGACATCATCAAATAAAACTTCAATTCCAGCACGGGTGTAACGCCCTTCGTAATTCTGACCTTCAACTAGGCAATCTTCGATTAAAGCGTCATCCCATATATCGATACCGCACAGCGTGTTATATCTTGCTGTACACTGCCTCAAGTTTCCATTGTAGACCAAAAAACCATTTTCCGCGTTGTATGCGCTGTTGCAGTTCAGCGCCTCAGCATTATTCTCCAAGCGCAGTCCGTCCTCTGTGTTGGATGACGTGCTGCAGTTTTTTGCAACAGAGTTTAGAAGATATATTCCGACGTTATTTCCTCTTGATTGGCTGTCTTTGACAAAAGAACCGCCTAAAGACATACCGTATAAGGCATTGTTTATTGTCCGGCAGGCCTCAATACGGCCTCCTGAATCAACGCAGATGCCATACGCCTGATTTGATGACACATTGCATTCGGAAAGCGTTCCGTATTTTTTCACATAGACTCCGCCGCCCTTGTTGTCCGAAATATTCAGCCTTTTGAGATTGGAATATTCTCCGGCAATGGCAACTGCCGCTGGTTCAGGGGAAAAAGTTGCATACGATGTGGTCCCTTCCCAGTTTGAAATATTTCCATTCGAGAGACTAAAGTTATTAAAACCGGGAAGCTGATGGACAGCATGGCCGCTACCGGTTCCTGGGCCGATCAGGCTATGTCCGGCCATGTCGATTGACACATTGTCGGCTTGGACAGTAATGCCATTTACACCTTGTTCGCTTACGGTTAATGATCCCGTAAGACGCACCGTAGATGGCCAGTCCAGCGTTTCCGGAATTTCGCTCAAAAGGAGGTTGAGTTGGTTGCCGGCGGCCATGTCGTAGTTATCTTCGGTGCCGGAGACCTGATTTTCAAAAACGCGGTTTTCGGTGCCGGTTATATAAAGACCTTTTTCCGTGTTTTCGCCGCCAATGATATTATGACCGATGGCGTTGCGCTCGCTGGCAACGTGAATGCCCCACATATTGTCTTGAACTGTGTTGCCCTTTACCAAGTTGTCGCTTCCTGTGATTTGGATGCCTGCACCGTCTTGGTGGGTGGTGGGGCGGTTGCCGTTGGAGGAGGCGGAGCAGTTTTCAATGGAACATTTTTCGGTAATCTCAAAGCCGCTACGCTCATTGCTGGAGGCGTTGCAATTGATGATCTGTGTTCCGGCCTCGCCCTTAATGCCAGAGTGCTGATTTGCAAATGAGGTGCAGTTGCGGACGATTGAATTGTATTGAGCGAGAATGCCTTCGGATCCGTTATAATAGACCGAACAGTTTTCGATGACGTTGGCTTGGCCGGAAGAGATGCCCCACGTGCCATTTTCAGAGGCTTTGCAGTTCAGGATCGAACCCGCGAATCCGCCATAGATACCCGCCGTTGTATTACGCACCGCTTGGCAATCTTTGATCTGAACCCCGTAGAGCCCTCGCTCATTTTCAATCGCGATAACGTTTTGAATTTGGCTCTCAAAACCGGCGCTCACCGCATAGCCGCCAAGCCAATTGCGGATGGTGCCACTAAAGACGCGGCAGCCCTTGTTGAACGTTCCCGTTTTGATGGCCGATCCGCTGCTTTCGCCGGGGCCGGTGAGGGTGAAGCCCATTAGATCGATCGTTACATCATCTGCCTGAACATAAATTCCGTGGGCTCCGGTCGCCGTCATTGTCAGGTTGCTGACGACATAGTAGGAGCCGGATTCGCTTATGGTGAACGGTAGGCTGGAAATGGGGGTGCGTACTTCGGCACTGGCGCTGCCTGATACCGCTGAATAGATTTCGTCGAGCGATTTCATGGTGGGGGCCGGAGCGCCCGGAGGGGTTAAACTGCCTTGGCCGAAAACCATTCCGGTTATCGACATGAGGATGAGTGTGCTGAGGATTCTTTTTTTCATGGTTGTGATCCTGTTTAATTTAACTGAAAGATGATCTAATCGGCGTGGACGCGGAAGAAGGCGGCTCCGTTGGTGGCGGGGATTTCCCATTCAACGGCATCCCCGACTTCGTTCCAAACATTGGAAGCGAGGTTGTCGGTTTGTTTAAGCTGCAGGCTGAGTTCGAGCATATTGCCGGACGTCTGAAGCATGAGGTTCCCCAGATTTAAATCCTGTATAGAGTCGGCGGTATAGAGACCATGCGCGGCGGGATCGTCGGTCACGTTGGCTTCGCCCTGGGCAATCGCCGCAGATTCATCGAACGTGGGGCAGAAGCCCATTGCAGCCTCATCGCCGTCTTCTCGGCCATCGCCATCGCTGTCGGTGTTGTTCACGCCGGAGCCGAAGGCCACCTCTTCGGCATCGGTCAGACCATCATCGTCGTAGTCGCCCGCGCCCGCGAATTCGTAGGCGCCCATGTCGGCAATGGCAGACCCATCCCCATTGCCATCCAGCCAGCGGGGGAGCCCGTCGATATCGGTCATAATGGCTCCCGATTGAGTGACGGCTGCATCAATGCAGGGGGAGTCCGGTTGAAGGCGCAGTGAAAGATACTCAAAGTCGGGTGCGTTGGTGGTGCCGGTTTGTCCGGCCTCTAAGACCGAGGTGCAGCAGGCAAGAACGGTGTCCATTTGGGACAGATCATCGCCGGAACCATTTCCATCCTCATTCGTGTCGGCCAGATTGTCGACGATGATGCTGTTGTAGATGTGCCCTTTGCTGCACCCGCCGCCGTCGTTCACGGCGCTGTTTCCTTTCAGCGTGCAATGGTGCAGCTCGCTATCATAGGTGCCGCCTCCCCAGATGGCGGTATTGTCGATGAAAACAGCATTGTGAATGGTCCCGTCGTACGCGCCTCCGCCTTTGGATGCCGTATTTCCGGAAAGGGTACAGCGGGAGAGCGTATCGAAATAGCTCCCGCCTCCTGAGCCTCCTCCGTCATTGCCGATGAGGGTGCACCCGGTAAGGGTGGCATAAGCACTTCCGCCTCCATGGGTGGTGGCGACGTTTTCGGTAAGCGTACAATCGGTCAGGGTGCCACCGTAAACGCCGGCGCCTCGATCAGCGCGGTTTCCATCGAGTACGCAGTCCGTCAGCGTGCTGTTACTGTTACCTCCTCCCGAACCCGTGGCGATGTTGTTCTTAATGGTGCATTTTTCCAAGGTGCTGCTGGAGGTTCCCCCGCCCGAACCCGCCGTATTTTGCGAGAGGGTGCAGTTGGTTAGATCCGATTGATAGGCTCCTCCGCCGTTGGTCGCAACATTCCCGGTGATCAGGCAGTCGTTCAGTGTGGCGGACCGGCAGCCGCCGCCGTGCCGCGCAGTATTGTTCGAAAGCGTGCAGGCCGACAGGGTGGAGTGATGGCTGCCGCCGCCGGAATCAGCCTGGTTACCCGAAAAGGTGCAGTTTGAAAGCACACCAAAATGGCTTCCGCCTCCCAGTGAAAGGGCTTCGTTGCCGGTCAGGGAACAGTCGGTGAGACTGCCCACCGAGCTGCCGCCGCCATTGTTCGCTGTGTTGCTGGTCAGGGTGCAGTTCTGCAACGTGCTGGAGCAACTCCCGCCGCCCTGATTGTCGGTTGCATTGCCGATGAATTCACAATTGACCAGTTGGCCGCCATAACTTCCGCCTCCGCTATACGTGGCCGTGCAGTTTTTGATGATGCAGTTGCTCACGATGCCGGACCCGCTGGCCCCGCCGTTACCGCTCAGCAGGTTGATGCCGCCACCGGACTGATCATATGCGGTATCTCCATCGGTCGTGTTGGCGTGGCCGTTTTGGAGAGTGAACCCGATCAGTTCACCTTTGGTCATATAGACGCAGCGAACCAGCACATCATTCCGGCCCAATAAGATGTTGTTTCCGGCAATAAAGGTGTTCGCCGCCCCGCCTAAAGATTGGACGGTTATATCTTTGGTGATCACCACCCGGTTGGGCATGCTGTATCCGGGCGTCACCGTGTAGCCCAGATTATACGTGCCGCTGTTCACCAGCACGGTATCGCCGTCTGAGGCGGCGTCAACGGCGGTCTGAATCTTGGTGGCAGCGGTGCCCCAGTCGGAGTAGGGCGCCGTGTCGGAGCCGGTGAGTGAAACATAGTAGGTCGCGGCCATCGTACTGGCGGCCGTAATAAGCAGTGACAATCCGAGTGCAGCTGATTTCATGGTGATTTCTCCTTTAGAACGTTAGTCGATCCAGACGTTAATTTTGTAGAAGGCGGCGGTGTTGGTGTTTTCGACGGTATAGCTCTCTTCTGGGTAGTGGACGGCGGGATAGATGGGCTGGAAGGAATTGGTCAGGCTGTCGGTCCAGAGCACCTGATAAGCGCGGTTGTAGACAGAATCCCAGTGCAGCACCGTGATGTCGTTGGTCAGTTCCTGCTGCGTGATGCGGAAGTAGGAGTCGGAATCGAACGGATCGGTTCCGGCCACATATTCTTCGTAGTTGCTATGCGGGTCGGTGTCGGCGTTTTCTGAAGCGATGGCATTGGTTACGCCGCCGAAGTTTTCAAGCTCCCAGGCATCGTCCATTTCATCGCCGTCGGAATCGCCGGTCAGCCACATTTCGCAGGCGCCCATATCCACGGTTCCGTATCGGATGCGATACAGGCCGTTATAATCGATGTCGGTGGAAACGTAGGAATTCTCGCCGGCGTTGATGCACGGCGAGAGGTTGCTCAGGTAGTAGTCGCCGCCGCGAATGAGAATATCCGGAGCCATAGCCACAAACAGCGGCGCATTGGTGATGTTGCCGTAATAGGTGCTGGGGGTGAGATCGGGGCTGCAGCTGTTTCGCGCTGAAGCAGAGGCGAGGTCGGCCTTGTTTTCAGCGTTAAAGGCCACATTACTCCAAACGATGGAGTTATAAACACTGGATCCATAAACGCCGCCGCCGTTCTCCGCTCCGTTTTCTGCAACGGTGCAGTTGTAGAGCGTGGTGCTGTAGGTACCACCGCCATATTGAATGGCTGCATTGTTGTGGATCGTGCAGTTGTGGGCCGTTCCTTTATGCGTTCCGCCGCCATGTGCTGAGGTGGCATAGTTGAAGAAAATATCGCATCGATCGCTGGTGCAGCTGGCCAACCCGCCGCCGGACGGCGCGGTGTTGTCTGTGAGGGTGGAGAAGGAGACTGTACTGTAATAGGCCCCGCCGCCCACTGTTGTGGCGGTATTGTTCGAAAGCATACATTCGTTCGCGATTCCGCCGTAAATGCCGCCGCCATATTGAGCGGAGTTGCTGCTGATCGTGGATTGGGTCAACGAGCTTTCGTAGGCTGCACCTCCGCTGGAGGAGGCCACATTGTTGGATAAGGTGCAGTGTTCGAGGGTGCCTTTATAGACCCCGGCTCCGTTGTAGGCCACGCAGCCTTCGATGGTGGAAGAGGTGATGAGCGGTGCGCTGTTGGCACAATAGATTCCGCCGCCTTCGTTGTTGCTGTAGCCGAGTGTAGAAGCTGCGCCGCTGCGGATGGTTAGATACTCAAGCACACATTCACTGTAGCCGAGGTTGAAGCAGCGATTGCTGCTGCCCGCGTCAACCGTTGCCGCGCTGTCGAACGCGCCGGAAACGCAGATCGACTTATCAATGTTGACGGTGGCGGTGATGTGGTTGATGCCGCGGACAAAGACGTTGCCGCCATAGACGTTCTGTGCATCGACGGCCGCCTGGATGGTGGCTTTCGGTGCGTCCCAACTGAGGCCGTGGTTAGCGTCGTCGCCGGTGACGGGATCGACGTGCAGAGAGCTGGTGAAGGCCGAGGCCACCATCACCTGCTGCGTGAAGGCGGTGCCCTGCTGGTTGTCGAGGTTGTAGCCGGTCAGCACCACGTCGTAGGTGCCCGGGTCGGCCCAGGTGTGGATGATCGTTCCGAGTGCGTTGGTGATGCGTGTGCCGTCGGCGAAGTCGATGATTGTCTGTTTGGTTTCGCCGTTGAAGCTTGCGATGTAGGGGGCGGCAACATCTTCCAGTACGTGGGTCGGGCCGATCAGTCCAATCTCAATGTCGGGCGAGAGGGCCATATCGGGTTCATCGCACCCCATGGGAGGTGCGTTGAGCCAGACCGCGCCGTCGATGTCGGTTCCGACCGCAGTTGCCGGATCGCCGAGGTCGCGGCAGGGCGATTCAACCGCGAGGTGCGAGGCGGACACCAGCGCCGGTTGATTGGTGATGCAACCGTCCTCACCGTGCGTGGCGTCGGGCGAGCAGGTGTAGTCGGGGTTGGCGCTGTACAAATCGTTGCCTTCGTCATCCGCGGTGTTGAACCACGCGATGCAGCTGTTGGCTTTTCCGGAGAACATGCCGCCGCCCTTGGTGCCGGAATGGTTGGCGGTGATGGTGCAGTGGTTGGCGGTGGTGTAGGCCATCGCGCCGCCATAGTCGGTGGCTTTATTGCCGGTAAAGCAGCAGCTGTTGGCCGTGCCGTTAAGCATGCCGCCTCCTTGCCTCAAGGTGCGGTTGCCATAGAAATAGCAGCGGTTAGCGGTGCCATAGCGCATGCCGCCGCCTCCGTTCAGCGCCATGTTTCCGTTGAAGCGGCAATCATGTGCGTTGCCGTCGGCCAAGCCGCCGCCATAGCTTGCGGTGTTGTTTTCGAAGACGCAGCGGTTGGCGGTGCCATAGCGCATGCCGCCGCCATAGTTGGAGTCGCAGCGGTTTTCGCGGAAGATACAGTCGGTCGCGATGCCGGCGTACATGCCGCCGCCCGCGTCGCGCGCATAGTTACCGATAAATTCGCAGCCGTTGGCGCGGCCCATGTAGAGCCCGCCGCCGGAGCCATTCCAGCTCCAGTTATTGGTGAAGAGACAGTCGGTCGCCGTGCCGTAGGCCAGAGCGCCGCCCTTGGTGGCGGAGTTGCCGTCAAATACGCAGTTGGAGATTTGTGGACTGAGTGAATAGTTGCAAAAGATGCCGCCGCCGGAATAATACTTGGTGCTGTTACGATCTCTGCCGTTGCGGAAGGTGATGTCGCGAACGGTGGTGTGGTTATCGGCGATATCGAGGCAGCCGACGCCGGTGTAGTCGTTGGTGGAGCCGCCGTCAATGATGGTGTGTTCTGCGCCGTTGGCACTGAGCAGCTGGATGTCTTTATCGATGCTGATGGTTTCTGTCAGCGTGTACGTGCCATTGCTGACCACAACACGCCCGCCGTGCAGCTCCTGAGCATCGACGGCAGCCTGAATCGTCTGCTTGGCGTTAAACCAGCTGCGGCCATTGTTGTTGTCGTCTCCATCGGTCCGCACATAAAGGGTACTGAAGTCGGCGTCGAATACGGTGATGGTGTTGGTGATTGAATAGCGGTCCTGGTGATTGTTGTTCCAGGCAGTGACGATCAGGTCGTACGTTCCCGGCGTGCTCCAGCTGTGTCCGAACGGAATAACGCCGGAGCCCGTGGCGATGAATCCGTCGCCAAAGTCGATTTGATCCCGCTCAAACGCCCCTTGGAAGTCGACGGTATAGAAGGCGTTGAATCCGGCCGGAATTTCGGTGGGGCCATTCAGCGTAATGGTAACGGCTCCTGTTGGCGGGTCGGCGGGTTCATCGCAGCCGATGGCGGGAGCACTGCGCCAATGTTCGCCATCAATATCGAGGGTATCGCGCAGAATATCGCCCGTGCCGGTGCAGGGGGAACTCAACTTAATGTGCGAAGCGGAGACCAGCTGCGGATTGTTGGTGATGTTGCCGTCCACGCCGTGCTCCAGGTCGGGAGAGCAGGAGGTGGTGATGGTTCCATATGCAATGTTGTCGAACGATTGCAGGGCCTCGTTATACCAGATAATGCAGTGGTCGAGGGTCGAGGAATAGGTGCCGCCGCCATTCACGGCCCGGTTGGCCGTTAAAGTGCAGTGCGTGGCTGATCCTCCATACAGGCCGCCGCCGTACTGATTCGCTTTGTTTCCGTTAAAGACGCAGTTATACGCATCGGTGCCATACGCGCCACCACCGTAGGAGGTGGTGCTGTTTCCAATGAATTGGCAGTCGTAGGCCGTGCCTTCATACATCGCGCCGCCATTCTTTAGATTGGTGTTGTTTTTGAAGACGCAGCGTGTTGCCACACCGCCGGACATGGCACCGCCGCCCGATCCGCCGCCGAGGCCTCGGTTGTTTTCAAAGAGACAGTCGACCGCAATTCCGCTTAGCATGGCACCGGGGCCGTTGCCGGCCGCATTGAACGAGAAGGTGCAGTTCGTTGCCGTGCCGCGCCACATGATGCTGCCGCTGTTTCCGGTGTTTCCTGTAATCAGACAGGCTTCGACCACGGGGTCGTGTGAGGAACTGTAAATTGTTCCTCCGCTGGTGCCTTCGGGTTCGTAATGGCCGCCATTGCGAATGGTGAAGCCTTTGATGCGGCAGTGCTGGTTGCCCAAGTGGAAAATGCGGTGGTAGGCATCGCCTTGGATGATGGTCTGCTCGGCTCCGTTGAGGCTTTCAATGCGGATGTTTTTATTCACGTTGATTTGTTCGGTAACTGAATAGGTACCGTTGGAAACCAGCACGAGGCCGCCAACATAGTCCTGCGCATCCACGCCGGCCTGAATGGTTTTCCTGGCGGTCGCCCAGCTGAGGCCGTCGTTGGAGTCATCGCCGTCGGCATCGGAGACATAGATGGTTTTGGTTTCGTCCTTGCGAACATAGATGGTGTTGGTGATGGAGGTGGAATACCCGCTCTTGCCGGTCAGGACCACGTGATAGTTTCCGTAGGCCCAGGTGTGGGATTGGGTAAGGCTGGTTGAGTTGGTGAGGGCGCTACCGTCTCCGAAATCCAGAATGGTTTGGGTGACCGGACCTTCCACGTAGGCATCAAAGAAAATTTCCTGCCCTGCGGTAATGAACTGAGGCAGATTGTTGTGTGCATGAATTAATCCTTCTGAGGTCACTTCATCACATCCGATGGATGGGGGGGTTGCCCAGGCCGCACCCTCAATATCCGTCAGCGCGGCATAGGCGGCGTCTCCTGCTCCGACGCAGGGAGAGGCTGCGGCAAGGTGGAAGAGTGAAACCAGCTGCGGATTGTTGGTGATGCTGCCGTTGGTCGTGCTGTCCGGCGTACAGCAGGAATAGATTTGGGTCCCGTAAACGTTCGGGCTGTTATCGCTGGCGGTGTTGTTCCAAAGGATGGAATTATAGGCCCTGCCATAAGTCATGCCGCCGCCAATGTTCGCTGTGTTTTCGGTGATGGTGCAGTGGGTTGCGGTGACCTGATAGAGGCCGCCACCATAATTGGAGGAGTGGTTCCCGGAAATGGCGCAGCCTACTGCGCTGCCCGAAATCATTCCGCCGCCGCTTCCGCTGGCCGTGTTGGCCAGGATAAGGCTGTTGGTGGCCGTGCTGTTATACAGGCCGCCGCCTTCTCTTGAGGAAACATTATTCTGAAAGGTGCAACCTGTTGCCGTGATTTGATAGCCGCCTCCTCCCTGAGTGGCCTCGTTGTTGAGAAAAGAACAGTCGGTTGCAATGGTGCTGTTGGCACCGCCGCCGTAATACGCGCCGGTATTATTTTGGAAGGTGCATTTCGAAGCACGGCCTTTCACCATGCCGGTGCCGTCGGTCTTTTCAATGATGCAGGAGTTCACCAAGGGCTGTGTGCCGGAGCAGCGAACGGCCGGATCCTTGCCGTTGCGGATTGTGAAGTTATACAGATCGGAGTCGGTATCACCCAGATCAAAGCAGGTATAGAGGCCCTGTCCGTCAAACACAACATCCTCGGGGCCATCCACCCAGAAGCCCTGGATGGAAATGTCGTTTGTCACGACAATCGAAGAGGTCAGTGTGTAGGTTCCTTCCGCGACAAAAATCTGATCCCCGTCCTCCACGTAGGGCAGCACTTGCTGAACCGTGTGTGCCGCCTCGGTCCAGTCGTTGGTATAGGGTGGAATTTGGACCAGACTGTTGACATTGACCCAGTAGGTTTGATTCGCCTGCGCCAGACCCGCAAGAGAAAGAAGCAGAGTTATGACCCAATGCTTAGTGTTTAATATATTCATGTATAATTTCCGCTCTCGGGTTGTTCTTAATCTTGCAATAAAAGAGGGAAAGATTTTTAAGACATCCAAATCCTAAGATACAGGTAAATCCGTACAATAATATACGTCTATATACTAATCCGCATATGCGTATATAGATTCCTGGTTAGGGTTTCCCGCCCAGGCGTCATGGTTTTGCATTGAAGGTTTTGCAAAAAAAAAGTTCCAGCGGTTGGAAAAACTCAACCATTGGAACTTTAGGAGGAGGAAGATAAATCTACTTGGTTTTCACGGCATCGAGTTCAATTTCAAACAGGAGGTCGTGACGGCAGACATCTGCGTGGGAAATCGCTACGGGCAATTCCGGCAGACCATTGGCCAAACAGTATTTTTCGAGCAGATGCGCATCGCCGGCGTCTTTGAAATAAGCGATAGCGCGGGCGGTGTTTTTCCAGTCCATGTCGCGCGATTTCAGGATTTCGTGGACGACGGCCATCGTTAACTCGATCTGCTTTTCGGTATTGCCGAGATGGACGGTTTCGCCGCCGGGTTCAATGCTGGCGGTTCCGGAGATGGTCAGCAGGCGGGAGCCGGGCTGATCGATTTCCACGGCGCGGGCGAAGGATGATTTGTAGTCGAGCGCCGGGCACTGCAGCGGGGAGGGAACGGGGAATACTTTCACATTGTCGTTTTTCGGTTTCACGGCGAGCAGCGCGGCCACCATTTCTTCGCCGGCGGCGGTGCCGGCGCCAATGCCGGTGGAGGCCGGTACCATTTTGTCGAACGTGCCTTTTTCCTTGAAGAAGTTCGTGCGGACCACATTAAATTCGTCGTACCACTCCAGCAGGTTGTTGAGATAGAGCCACGTGCGGGCAATATCGGTAAATTTCATGTCGGCCTGTTTGAGGAGGGTTTCCATTTTTTCAAAAACCGCCTGGGCCTGTTTTTCGCGGCCGAGGCTGAGATCATCAGCTCGAAGATCGCCGAGCAGGCAGTAGCGGGCGTCATCCGTCTCGTACCAGTTGCCGACTTTTCGGTCGCCGTCCATGACGGGGTGAAGGTCGGCCCCGGAGAGGGCGATAAACTGGGTGCCGGTAATGGTGGATCCGGAGCAGGCATCGCCGTGCAGCAGGGTGAGCGGCCAGTCCAGTTTTTCGATGGAGGAAACCGCCTGCGGGTAAAATTTACGCCCGCCGAAGACATATTGAAATGCAATGCGGGCATTGCGTGCCGCCATTTCGGCGGTGACCTGATCGACGACCTCATTAATCGTTTCTTCGGAGGCCTGAGCGGTGATGATGTGTGCCGTAACTCCGCCGTGCGGGAATTCGACAATCTGCAGGCTGTGGTCTGCTGTTACATCTGACTTATCCATTTCCAGAATTCCATTCATGTTGCATTCCTCATGTAGTTTGCATAGATCATGCCTGAATGAGGGTTTTTTACCTTGATGCAGGTCAAGAGTCTACAGATTGAGGTTCATACAGAAGACGCATGCCGCAAAGGCCGTTGGACAAACAAGTGCTGGCGGTACGCATTTCCAAGCTCCGAAAACAGAAACCCCGCCAAAAAGACGGGGTTCTGTGGATTCCAGGGTCTGGAAAATTTAAACGGCGATCGGGTCTGCACCGATTGTGCCGACGAGGTCTTCGATGTAGGCATCGGTTTCCACGTAGGCCAGTCGTTTTTCAACCGTTTCAAGGCGGGCTTTACAGTCGAGGCGCTCGACTTCGGCAGTATTATGTTTCTGGCTGATGAAGTTGTTGAGATACTCGATATGTTTCCGGCAGGCGTCGGCTTTGCGCTGCTGTTTGAGTTTGAGGCGTTCCTTGTACCAGTCACTTGCAAGGACCGCATCGCGCTCGAACATACTGCGGAATGTCGGGTCGGCGGCGTCCATTCCTTCGCAGGTTCCTTCGGCCATGATGTAGATCAGGGCTTTGAGCGGAGGAATAAAGCTTTCAACCGATCCGTCTTCGATGTAGCGCCGGGCAATCATCTGCTGGGTTTCCATAATGTTGTTGATGCCATCGACATACTCATCCATCCCTTGGAGTTCGGGTTTGAGCATATCGGGTTCAAACACTGTTTTCGGTGCTTCGAATACTTTGCCGATAAAGTCATTCACGAAGCGTTTGGTGATCCGGTAACCGAGACGGCTGGCCAGCACCGGTTTGCCTTCGTGTTCGAAGTCTTCGAGTTTTTCAAGCTGTCCGGCGGCGATCATATGTTTCGGATCGCGTTCGGCTACACTGAGCCGGCACCAGAGTTCCGGAATCAGGATGCTGATGTCGTGTTCGACTTTGTGTTTGGTTCCGATGTACCCGGCCGCAGTGCTGAACCCGTTGCTGCCGGTCAGGATGAACGAGAGCAGGGCGTTGTTCAGGTCGGCCGTGGCCGGAAGGGCGTTGAACGGGCCTTTGGTCAGTGCGCCCTCGGTGCCTGCGCCGGTGGTGGACGGTGACTTGCCGGTCAGGGAGCAGATGAAGTCCATGAACAGTTCCGGCAGTTCCTGGTAGTGGATCGGTCCATACACCGCCAATGGGCGAATGCCTGGTTCGGCCGGATTGTTGCGGCGACCCGGGAGGACGGCGTTTACCGGCGTGAACAGTGGGTTTCCGGCTTTGATTTTCCGGAACAGGCAGGTGGATGTGAGAGCCAGATATTTCGGCATGCCGTCCACGAGGTCGGGCCGGGTCTGCAGATAACGCGGATTCTTCGTCGGTTTTCCATCGACGATGCGCGGCTGGGCGCTGTCGACAAAAAGCTGATCCGGGTTTTTGGACTCTGCGGCTTTTTTGATCAGTTTCCGCATCGGCTTGGTGTACTGATGGTACATCACCGAATGGTCCATAATCTCCTGCGCAACACTTTTGTGCAGCGGGGCAAAGTTGGAGAGGAAGTTATTCGGAGCCGCCATATCCGCTTCCGCCGCTTTGTCGAAACCGCGGTTGATCGCTTCGTCCGGCCGCTGGAACAGGCGGGATTCGCAGTTGTCCACAATTTTGACGGATTTGCATTCGGCATAGTCCGGATTCAGGTCAGTCAGTTTGTCAGACGGCACCACGATGGATGCGGAGATATCATCTTCCCACTGAATTTTTTCCGCCGGAATAAAATCGGTACGCAGTTTAGACGTCCGCCAGATACCATCGGTGTCCATGCCGACGCGCAGGTAGTTGCCTTTGACTTTTTTGCCGTCGAACTTCAGTTCATGCCCTTTTTCACCATTAATGAAGTCCACGCTGAGATGCGAGCGCCAGTCATCGCCCCATTCCGGTTTGTAGAAGCGCTTGAGCAGGAACACGAGGCCTTTGATACGGTTGGGTACAGAAGCCAGCCATTCGTTGAATTCATCGGTATTTTCTTCCGACGGATTAAGCAGTTTGATGACCGAACCGAGCGAACGTTCGTTTCCAAGAATTGGACGGGTTTTATGTCCTTCTTCTCGCGGGACTTTGAAGCGCACGCTGTAATCCTTATCAAGGATTTCCTGAACCGCGTTCAAGTCGTTTTCGATGTCCGCCACAAAAATAGAGCCGGAAATCATGGCATCGGTCAGCGATTTTGAAATTTCCGATTTTCCGCCGCCGGAAACGGTGCACGGTTTGTGGCAGAGCGTGCCTTCTGCCATGGTGCCGACGAGGCGCCAGGTGCCGGCGGTGGGGCTCTGCTTCAGGGCGACGCGGTAACCGGATGGGTAGATGAAGACGCGGTCTTCCAGAAGTTTAAGGCTTTGTGTTTTTCCTGATTTGGACCAGGTGACGCTTTGGTCCGGAATGCTGAATTCAGCGGTTTCCGGAACAAAAAAGACATTCGGGTGTTCGTTATCGGTGGCATAGCCCTCCGGGTGAATCGTCACTTTATCGCCCAGCACATGCATGACATTGGCCATCGTGTGATCAAGTTGGGTAAGCGTGCCGTCCGGTGAGAAGCGTTCCGCCAGATTGTACTGGGGCAGAGCAAGTGCGCCGCCGGCATGTTCCTCTTCGCAGAGTCCGTAGAGATTGGCGGCAAAACCGATTTGGGTTTTTACTTCTTTTTTGCAATAGCCGAAGTAGTTGTCGCCAATAATGGTCACCATTACGCCGGATTCATCGCGTGCAGTAATTTTGAACGGGGTACCGCCGTTGTAGAGCTCATCCGGTGAGGCCCAGCACATACCGTCGCGCTTCTGGCGTTCGGTGGCGTCGTCAATATAAGGCAGGCCGAGATCTTTCTTCTTCAGTCCGCAGATATGCGGAGCAAGAATAACGCAGCCGGTGTAGCCCGTCCAGCTGTCCGGGTCCAGAGCGGCATCGTTTTCCGGCAGGTAGGGATCGCCGGCATTACCGAAAATGGATTCCACAAAGTCGAGATTACAGACAAAATTTCCCGGAACAAAGAAACGCACTTCCATGTTCTTTTCCGGCAGAAATCCGGGGACCTCCGGGCTGACCATCGGGCGAAGCAGCAGAGAGACCTGTGTGGCCGCTTTTTTCTCCTGCGCCGAAGTGAAGGGAAGCTGCATGTGCTCTTCCGGTGGGTTCAGTGCAACTTCGAGCAGTTTTGCGTAGGTTTGTTTCGGCACTTCGAGCTTATCGGCCGGTACAGGAAATCCGCCTTCACAGATGTGGAAAACACCTTTGGTCGTGCGGCGGTCGTGTTTCGGGTTGTGCAGTACGCCCTGCTGAATGCGATACGATTCCACTCCGTTTGCAATAAACTCATCTTTGTGTGGCGGGAGCGAAAGTTCTCTCGCCAGACCATGGCGGTCGAGGGTGAGCGTTTTATTCGGAAGGGTCGGAACCTCGTCGCAGGCATCGCTCAGGTATTCATTGAGAAAGTGTTGAATACGCTGGTCCACCGGACAGAGGTAGTCATGCAGAATGCGGTTCTTTTCCTTGATGTTGTTGATCAGGTCGAACGCAATATCGAGCTCTTTTCCGTCTGTTTTTTCATAGATCGGCTGATCCAGAGCGGAAAGTTTTAAATTCAGGTAGGAAACCAGAGATTTCCGATGGCTTTTTGAGGCCTGATCAACCCCGATGCCTAATGATTTTTTCAAGTCTTTCATTGTTAATCTCCTGTGTAAACGAAAGGCAATCGAGCTGTGAAAAATAGGGGACCTCGCCCAATATCCAAGTCTAATACCTAAGTTTTATTCTCTTATTTTACTTAAAGGATTATCCGTCTAGAAACTGTCCACCCCGTAATGCTGTATCTTTTCCGTTCTCAAGGCAATGGACACCATTGGTAAAAACATGGACCATTCCCGCAGAGAGACGATGAGGATCCGCGTATGTGGTCTCTTCTTTGATGCGTGCGGGATCAAATACCAGAATATCAGCGGCATAGCCTTCTTTCAGCAGACCGCGTTTTTTCAGATTAAACTGTTTGGCCGGAAGCGCGGTCATTTTATGGATCGCCTCCGGCAGCGGGACGGTTTTGCCATCCAGTGCCGCGCGCAGGAATTTGGTGTGGCTTCCGTAGGCTCGCGGATGAGGATGGTCATGACTCAGCGGCCCCCAGGGGGCGCGCATCGAGCCGTCCGACCCGATCGAAACATAGGGCTCGGCCAGAACCCGCCATAAATTCTCTTCGGACATGCTGAAAAAAATGCCGCCGGTTTTCAGGTCGTCTTCATCAATCAGATATAGAAGTGCATCGACGGGGCTCCGTTTCAGGTCCTCCGCAACTTCAAGCAGGTATTTTCCCTTATAGGGTTCAAATTTTGTCGAGCCGATCATGACGTTGTCCCAGTGGTCGTCCGGTTTATCCATAAGTTCGGCACGGATTTTTTCCCGGGAGTCGCTGTTACGCAGACGTTCGAGGATGGCATCGCGCCCGCCATAGGTGGCCCAAAGCGGGAGAACAATATCGAGGTCCGTGCAGCCGGCGGTATACGGATACCGATCAGAGCCGATCTCCATATGCTGCTGTGCCGCGCGGATTTTTGCGAAAGCGGTATCGATTTTGTTCCAGTTTTCGGAACCGGATGCCTTGAGGTGGGAAATCTGTAAGCGCGCGCCGGACCGTTCGGCAATATCGAACGATTCATCAATCGCTTCGAGCAGGTTGTTGGATTCTGAGCGCATATGCGTGGTGTAAAGTCCGCCTTTTTTCGCGACGATCTTGCAGAGTTCAATAATTTCCTCCCGCGGAACCGCGGAACCCGGTGGATAAGCCAGACCGGAGCTTAGGCCGATCGCGCCGTCGTCGAGCGCGGTTTCCAGCGTCCGGAACATCGCGTTGAGTTCTTCAGGCGTGGCGGCCCGCGGTTCGTAACCGCAGATTCCGGCATGCAGTGTGTTATGGCCGACCAGCAGGGCCGCGTTGATGGCGGGTTTGATTGTATCGTAGAGCTTCCGGTATTCCGCAACCGTTTTCCAGGGTATGAATGATTTCACACCTTCGAAGGTGTGAAAGGAGTTCAGGCTGCTGTAATCCTTGTCGAGCCAGTCCGAGGGCATTTTATACCCGCCGTTTAGCGGGGCGGCGGAGGCCCCGCAATTGCCGCAGATTTCGGTGGTGATGCCCTGATAGACCTTGGAGGCTGCGCTGGGTTCGAGCAATAGATAGGTGTCGGAATGGGAATGGGTGTCGATAAAACCCGGGCAGATGGCCAGATCCGTTGCATCTATCGTTTTTTCAGCCGTTGCGGCGGAAAGTTCGCCCATTTTTGTAATAGTATTTTTGTTAATGCCTATATCGCAATGTTTTGGATTGTTTAATGATCCATCGTAAACGGTGCCGTTGATAATCTTTACGTCAAAATTCATGCCCATGATTTTACTTCAAAACCGGTATATCCATAGGAAAAAGAAGGCTTTATTGCGTTTATCTGCGGCTTAATCAACAAAATTGTACATCACGATAATAATAAAACATTAATGACACATGCGTCTATAAAAAATCAAATGTGTATATCGCAATGAGAATATTATATCCCCTTTAATATAAAGGGTATGCGTAATTTGTTGGCGCTTAAAAATCACCGTTGGCATACCTGTTGCATTAAGGGCGGCATAGTCTTGGACATGGTGTTCAGGACAGGTGAGTAAACCTCAGAAGGGTGTAAGGATGAAAATGAAGTGGTTGAAAATTCCAACATTGATCGCGGCAGCGTTGGTGTTCGGGTTGGCGTCTCCGGCACTGGCGCAAGAAGCTGCCGATGCACAGCCAGTCTTTGACGCAGCGGCAACAGCCGGTGAGTGGGCTTATGCAATTGATAATATGTTTCTGATGTTCTGTGCGGTGCTGGTGTTGTTCATGCAGGCTGGTTTCGCTTTGGTGGAATCCGGTTTCAACAGCGCAAAGAACACCGTGAACATTCTGTTTAAAAACCTGATGGACCTCTCCATCGGTATGGTTCTGTATTTCATTATCGGCTACGGTCTGATGTATCCGGGCGACGGTAACGGCTTCCTGGCATTCGGGCAGTTCGGGATCGGCGGCAACGGTGCAGATGTTGCGGAAGCCGGTGCGTTGACGCTGCAGGTGGACTGGCTTTTTCAGGTGGCCTTCGCAGCAACAGCGGCCACGATTGTATCCGGCGCGGTGGCCGGACGTCTCAAGTTCAGCGCCTACCTGGTTTACTCCGCGGTACTGACAGCGATCATTTATCCGATTTCCGGTTACTGGAAATGGGGGGGCGGCTGGTTGGACCAGATGGGCTTCTACGATTTCGCCGGTTCGCTGGTGGTGCACGCCTGCGGTGGTTTTGCCGCTCTGGCCGGTGCGATTGTGCTCGGTCCGCGTATTGGACGTTTCACTAAAGAAGGAAAAGCCAAAGCCATGCCGGGACATTCGCTTCCGCTGGCCACGCTGGGTGTATTTATCCTGCTGATCGGCTGGTTCGGTTTTAACCCGGGGTCGCAGCTTGCGATTGTAGGCAAAGGCAACACTGAAGCGGTTATGCTCATTGCGGTTAACACACTGCTGGCTGCCGGTGCGGGTGCGGTTCTGGCCATGGTGGCCACCTGGATTATGCACAAGAAGCCTGATTTGACGATGGCGGCCAACGGTGTACTGGCCGGTCTGGTGGGTATTACTGCAAACTGCGATGGTGTGACTAACGTGGAAGCCATCATTATCGGCGCGATTGCCGGTGTTCTGGTGGTTGCCGGTGTGAAACTGCTTGATAAATTGAAAATCGACGATCCGGTGGGTGCGTTCCCGGTTCACGGTCTCTGCGGTGTATGGGGCGGTATTGCCACTGCTCTCTTCGGTGAATATTCCGACGGTTACGGTAACTGGATTGCCCAGATCACCGGTTCCATCGCCATTCCGCTCTGGGCCTTTGCGACCATGTTCATTCTCTTCACGATCCTGAAAGCGGTCGGCATGCTGCGCGTCAGCAAGGAAGAAGAGCTGCGCGGTCTGGACATCGGTGAACACGGCGAAGAAGCCTACAACGGCTTCCAGATCTTCACCACTAACTAATCGGCTGATACGAAAGGATACGAACAATGAAATTGATTATCGCATACGTACAGCCCGAACAGCTCAATGAAGTCAAACAGAGTCTGTACGAAAAAGAAGTCTACAAAATGTCAGTGACCAACGCCATGGGCTGCGGTCAGCAGAAGGGCTACCACGAAACTTACCGCGGCGCGGATATCGAGGTGAACCTGTTAAAGAAGGTCCGTATTGAGATTGCTGTGAACGACGATTTTGTTGACATGACGATCGATGCCGTCATTGCCGGTGCCCGCACCGGGAATATCGGCGACGGAAAAATCTTCGTGCTGGACCTTCCGGAATGCATCCGGATCCGTACCGGTGAAAAAGGTCCCGAGGCCGTTGGTTAGTCCTTAAAACTTTAGGCGGCCGGTTCCCGTGCAATTTCCTTTTGCATCCTCGAGGAACTTCTTTCGGGGCCGGCCGCCTTTCAAATCTCGAGTGAATAAGTAAACAAGCAGAAGGAGAAATACAACATGAAGAAAATTATTATTGCATCCCTCGCAGTCGGACTGGCTGCATCATCTGCCCTGGCGGTAGATGTTACCCTTGATCTGGCTTCGGCCTATGTTTTTCGTGGTGTGACGCTCAGCGATAAAGCGAGCTTCCAGCCGGGGATCGAAGTTTCCGGTTTCGGTCTGGCCGAAGAATACGGTTCTGTCGCATTCGGCGCATGGGCGGCCTATGACCTGGATGATTCTTATACAGGAGCCAGTAGTTCCACATTCCAGGAAACCGACTGGTATGTATCGTACGGTCTGCCGACGTTCGTTGAAGGCCTTGATCTGTCGCTTGGATACTGTGAATACGCTTACGGTGCCGGTTCTTCCGACGAAGAACTCAGCATCGGTGCCGGATATACGATTGCCGGTGTCGGGCTGGGGGCCACCTATTATCAGGGCGTCGGCGGTGCCATCAGCACGTCCGCATACTACGAACTGGCTGCCGGGTATGACCTGGATGTGACTGAAGAACTGGTTGTTTCTCTGGGTGCCCGGGTGGGTTATGCCGATCCGGACGGTGGAGAGGCCGGTTTCTCGGACTACGATTTGTCTGCCGCGGTCAGCTATCCGCTGACGGACGTGTGGAGCATCGGTGCGTCGGCTACTTACATCGGTCAGATCGACGACGATGTGCTGGGTGATGCCGTTGAAGCAACCGGTACGCTCGGATATGATGTCGATTTCGTCGGCATGCTGAGCCTGGCCGCTTCTTTCTAAGCCTCATCGCTTGGATTCAAGCTTGATAAAGCGTCCCTTCGGGGGCGCTTTTTTTGTGCACGCGCCTCGTCGGCCGTCACACTGCTTGTGGTGCTGCGCGTCTTACCGGTCCGCATGAGCGGTACGACTTCTGAACGGCTTAGTATGACGGGAAGTTCAGGCCGCGTCAGAGCATTCAAAAATGCATTCAGTAACTCCTTAAAAATACAAATATGTTTACATTAAATTGCGGAATGTTCGTCTCCCTATTTAGGTATAAATTTCTATGACATTCTATAAGTGCATTAAAACGAAGTAATAAGAATGGTTTATGCCTGTTTTTACATGCCCGGAAAGATGGGGGTGGCACGTTCGTTGCGTATAGCGCTGATAATACTAATAAATATATTAGTAATATTTTGAGGATGAGTAACCCAAACCCAGGAGATTAAACCGAGATGAAACGGACAACCCTTATAAAACCAGTCGCTGCGATCATGGCGCTGATGGCAGTAACAACGATGGCGGAACCGCTTAAAATTGCCTACAGCGATTGGCCGGGCTGGGTGGCCTGGGATATCGCCAAGGAAAAAGGATTTTTTGAAAAGCATGATGTGGAAGTGGAGCTGCTCTGGTTTGAGTATGTGGCTTCCATGGATGCCTTCGCGGCGGGTAAAGCCGATGCGGTCTGTGTGGCCAACGGCGACTCGGTGGTGCTCAATGCCACCGGCGCCCGCAACGTGATGATTCTGGTGAATGATTATTCGAACGGGAATGACAAGATTGTGGCCCGGTCGGGGATTACCGATGTGAAGGCGCTGAAAGGAAAGAAGATCGGTGTCGAAATCGGTTTTCTCAGCCACGCGCTGCTGATCAAGGCGCTGGAGGATAACGGCATGACGGAAAAGGATGTGGAGCTCATCAATATGCCGACGCATCAGGCGGCGCAGGTGCTGGCCTCCGGCGATGTGGATGCCATTGTGGCCTGGCAGCCGCATTCCGGTATGGCGCTGAAAGCTTCCGAAGGATCCTCGGCTGTTTACACCACTGCCGACGCCCCGGGCATCATCTACGACACGCTCGCTGTGGCACCGGGCAGTATTCTGAAACGTAAAGCCGACTGGCAGAAAGTCGTGGCGGCCTGGTATGACGTGATCGATTACATGGCCGACCCCGCCAACGAAGAAGAAATGCTCAAAATTCTTTCGGCCCGCGTCGGTCTCTCGCCGGCGGAATATAAACCCTTTCTCTCCGGCACCTACATGATGAGCAAAGACGAAGTGCTCAAGGCGCTGAAGCCCGTCTCCGGATTTGAATCGCTCTACGGCTCCTGCGACGTGGTGAATAATTTCTTTGTGGCCAACAAGGTCTATGAAGAACCGGTGGCGGTTAAGCGCACCATCGATCCGTCGTTCACTAAATCCGTGAAATAATCTCTCCTCAAACCTCCTGGCGGGCCGGCGCAAGCCGGCCTGCCGAACTTTTGCCGGCATTTTGCCGGCCGGTTACCAAACTTCGGGAAAGCCGAAGAACAGGGGTGTTATGTCAAAACAGGAAAAATGGTTCAGATTCGGAAAGAGCCTTTCGCCAAGGCGCGTCAGGGGGCTGACCGTTGCGTCGTTTGTTCTTCCGCTCGTGCTCTGGTCGCTGATCAGTTACGTCCCCGCGCTGTGGCATCCGGAAGTGCAGATTCAATCGGTCGGCGATACGATCTATTTTGATGCGGGCGACCGGGTCGACGTAGAGACGTTTGCGCTGGAAAATAACAATCTGCTGGAAAGCGACGGCGTTCCAATGGTTGGAAAACGCGTGAACCCGGTTTATTTCCCGGCACCGCACGAAGTGACCCGGGCGCTCTATTCAGCCTTTTTCACCGAGCCGCGTCGCGATGGCGAACCGTGGTTTCATGAAAGCGTGGCCCACAGTGTGCGGGTGGTCTTCTGGGGCTTTCTGCTCTCTTCGCTGTTCGGGGTTCCGCTCGGGATTCTTTGCGGCGTCTTCAGTTATTTTTCGAAACTGATCGAACCGTTTGTTGAATTTTTCCGTTATTTCCCGGCCCCGGTTTTCGGTGCGCTGGCGGTGGCGATTCTGGGCATCAACGATGCGCCGAAGGTAGCGATCATTTTTATCGGAACGTTTTTCCAGCAGGTGCTGGTGATTGCCAACACGACGCGTACGGTCGATTTCAGTCTGGTCGAAGCCGCGCAAACGCTGGGAGCCAAACCGGGACGACTGCTTTTCAAGGTCGTGATTCCGGCGGTCCTTCCGAAGCTGTATATGGATATGCGCATTCTGCTGGGCTGGGCCTGGACCTATCTGATTGTGGCGGAGGTTGTCGGCACCAGCACCGGCATCAGCTGGTTCATCAACCAGCAGGCCAAATACCGTATGTTCGACAATGTCTATGCCGCGATCCTGGTGCTCGGTTTTATCGGCCTGGGCACCGACATGCTGCTCGGTGCGCTCGGGAAACAGCTGTTTGCCTGGGAGGACGGGCGGCGTTCAGGATTCGGCAAAATGCTGCGAAAAATAAAACCTGCACCGGTGGAGGCCTGAGATGACCGATTTGCCCAGTACACTGAATTTGCCATCGTATAAAGAACAGTCTTCTGATGTGAAAAAGCGTCTGGACCATATCAAAAGCCAGCCGGTCGTTATCGAAGTCGATAAGCTGGTGAAGGATTTTCCAACGGAAGAGGGCATGCGCCGCATTCTCGATCAGGTATCGTTCAAAGTGCACAAGCGCGAGTTCCTTTCGATCATCGGCCCGTCGGGCTGCGGCAAGTCGACCGTGATCCGCATGATGGCCTGTCTGGAGGATATTACCGATGGACTGATTCTGGTGGACAGTTATCCCGTGACCGAGCCGGGGGCCGACCGCGGCATGGTGTTCCAGAAGTACACGCTCTTTCCCTGGCTGACCGTAAAGAAGAACGTCATGTTCGGCCTGGAGGTCGGCGGCGCCAGTAAATTTGATGCCGAGCGCGATGCCCTCCAGTGGCTGGATATTGTCGGGCTCGAACCCTATGCCGATCTTTATCCGGCACAGCTTTCCGGCGGGATGCAGCAGCGCGTGGCCATTGCCCGTGCGCTGGCGAACAAGCCGAAGGTGTTGCTGATGGACGAGCCGTTCGGGGCGCTTGATGCGCAGACGCGCGCCAAAATGCAGGCCTATCTCCTGCAGATCTGGAAGAAGATCGACATCACCATCATTTTTATTACGCATGATCTGGATGAGGCCGTCTACCTGTCCGACCGTGTACTCGTGCTCGAGGCCAACCCGGGCCGGGTGCAGGAAATGGTCGAGGTGCCGGTCAGTCGCCCGCGTTCGCCGAGCCAGTTTTTATCGCCGGAATTTCTGACCACCAAAATCCATCTTGAAGAACTGATTCATCCAAGTCCGGAAGAGGCGCAGGATGATTTTGAGGTGGTTAAAATGGTGGCCAAAGAAGCTGGATGATCAGAGGAAAGGGAATGAAGAAAGAAAAACAGAATTACAAACGGTTCAGTGTCACCATGCCGGCCGAGCTCTATGAAGAGCTCGAAGAGATGGCGGAAGATCGGGGGATGGATAACCGCTCCATGATGATCTCGGATCTGGTGAAACGCGAAGTACTCAAGCACCGGCAGATGGACCGCACCCGCGTGATGGCGGGAACGCTGACCATCACCTACGACGCGGCGATTGACGACTGCGCCAACAGGCTGATCGCGCTGCGCCGCAACTATCTGGATGAAGTGATCTCCACCTTCCAGGTGATGCTGGAGGATGGAAAGAATCTGGAAATCTGGCTGGTGCAGGGCCAGGTGGAAGTGCTTCACACCCTGCTTTCCCAGGCGCTCAAATGCAGCAAAAGCATGATGGGGCAGATTACGTTTGCCGATGCCATCCTGCCGCCGCTCAGAACCAATCGATAAACAAAGGATGCAGAAGATGAAACCTATACCCGAAGAAAAAATACTGTATGAAACCGTGGTTTCCGGAGGCTGGAACTTTTCGCGAATCGTGCGCCGCGGCCGCACACTGCGGATTACCGATCTGGAAGGCGGGGGCAATGCCTCGGCGCTGTTCTATAATGCGGATAACTATGCCGAGCGCTACAACATGGGCGACACCATGAAAATCCAGCACATCTCGTCGCTTTTCAAAAACGCCTGTATCTATTCCGACATGGGCCGCGTGCTGATGAGCATCACCGATTCAACGTCCGACTGGCACGATGTCATCTGCGGCGTGACCTATCGCGAGGATTTGCTGCAGCGCTTCGGCACCAAAACCTATCAGGACGCGCATAACGGGTTTTACCGCAGCGGCTTTGATTCGCTCACCGTTGAACTCGCTAAATACGGCATGACCAAACGCGACTTCACCAACGTGGTGAACTTCTTTGCAAAAACCGACATCGATGCGGACGGCAACATGACGTTTGTGGCCGATGCCTCGCCCGCCGGCTCCTACGTCGACCTGCGCGCCGAAATGGATACGCTGGTGATTCTCGATGCCGGCATGCATCCGCTGAATCCCTCGAGCGAATATGTGGCGAAGCCGGTCGGCATCACACTGTATGAATCCGAACCCGCCGCGGCCGATGATCCCTGCCGCATGCTCTGCCCCGAAAACCAGCGCGGATTTGAAAACTCGGAAACCTATTACCTTTAAGATGAAAGATTCTAACCACAAAGGCTCTAAGTACACGAAGATTCACTTCGTGGTCCCTTGGTGCTCTTCGCGTCTTTGTGGTTAAGAAAGTTCAGGAGCTTTGTTATGAGCGAATTGAAAGAAAGTACTTTAGTTGAAGAAAATGCGCGGCTGAGCGAAACGGTTCCGGCGGGTGAATACTGGATGAAAGAAGTGAAGAAGGGTGAGATCCTGCGCATCACCGATCTCGAAGGCAACCAGGCGGCCGACACGCTGTTCTTCAACGCGAACAATACCGAAGAGCGCTACCATGCGAACAATACGCTGCGGATGCAGAACAACGTCTATATCAAGCTGGGCACCGAAATCCGTTCGAATGAAAATAACGTGATGATGAAAGTGGTGGCCGACACCTGCGGGCGGCACGATACGCTGGGTAGTGCCTGTTCCTGCGAAAGCAACACTTCGCGCTATGCGCATGAAAAACGCTACATGCACAGCTGCCGCGATACCTTTCTGCAGGGTATTCTCGACTGGGGGCAGGGCATGGATAAGCGCGATCAGGTCTGCAATATCAACTTTTTCATGAATGTGCCGGTCGATCCGGAAGGCGGGTCCAAGTTTTCCGACGGCATTTCCGGCGCCGGGAAATATGTGGAAATGGAAGCGATGATGGATACTGTCGTCTTTGTCTCCAACTGCCCGCAGCTCAACAATCCCTGCAACGGCTATGACCCGACGCCGGTGCAGATGACCATCTGGGACAACGGAAACTAAAGGAAATTTAGCCACGAAAAGGCACAACATACACAAAGACTCTCCGGAATAGCTTTTCGTGCCTTTTTGTGTTTTTTGTGGCCAAAACAGTAGTAGAGCCGAGGATGTTTTATGTTTAAGAAAGTACTGGTAGCCAACCGCGGCGAAATTGCGTGTCGCATCATCCGCACCCTGAAGGAAATGGGCATTGCCGCCGTCGCGGTTTATTCCGATGCCGACGCCGATGCGGAGCACGTAGCGATGGCCGACGAGGCGTACAACATCGGTCCGGCGCTGGCGAAAGAGAGTTATCTCAACACGGATAAAATTCTTTCAGTGATGAAGGAAAACAACGTGGAGGCGGTGCATCCGGGCTACGGCTTCCTGAGTGAAAATGTCGAGTTCCGGAAAATGTGTCTGGAACAGGGGATTGAATTCATCGGTCCCGAGGAAAGCCACATTCTGGAGTTCGGCCTCAAACACATGGCGCGCGATCTGGCGGAATCCGCCGGCGTGCCGCTGGTGCCGGGAACGCCGCTGCTTAACAGTATGGAAGAGGCGCTCGAAGCGGCGGAGCATATCGGCTATCCGGTCATGCTCAAAAGTACCGCCGGCGGCGGGGGCATCGGCATGCGCATCTGCAACGAATCCGACGAGCTCGAAGCGCATTACGATACGATCAAACGCCTCGGTAAAAACTACTTTAAAGACGAAGGCGTCTTTCTTGAAAAATATATCCGCACGTCGCGGCACATCGAAGTGCAGGTGTTCGGTAACGGCAAAGGCGATGTGGTGGTGCTCGGCGAGCGCGACTGTTCCGTGCAGCGCCGGAACCAGAAGGTGATTGAAGAGACGCCGGCACCGAATATTACGGAGGAGACCCGCACGGCCCTGCATGCCGCCGCGAAAACTCTGACCGAAAAGGTGTCCTATCGTTCCGCCGGTACCGTTGAATTTATTTATGACACCGAGACCGGGCAGTTTTACTTCCTGGAAGTGAACACCCGCCTGCAGGTGGAGCACGGCATCACCGAAGAGGTGTTCGGCGTCGACCTGGTGCGCTGGATGGTGGAGCTGGCCGCCGGCGAAGATCCAACCCCTGGAAACTTTGAGCTGAAACCGTCCGGCTGTGCGATGGAGTTCCGCGTCTATGCCGAGGATCCCGGCAAGGACTATCAGCCATCGAGCGGCATCATTACCAAAGCCGAATTTCCGGAAGGCATTCGGGTGGATAAATGGGTGGAAACGGGCACCGAAGTTTCGGCCTACTATGATCCGCTGCTGGCCAAGGTGATTGTGACCGGCGAAACGCGCGACGAAACGATTGCCCGATCAATCGATGCACTGACGGCGACCAGCCTCTGCGGATTTGAAACCAACATCTTTCTCATGAAGCAGGTGCTGGAAAATAAAATTTTTCAGAGCGGCGAGGTATTCACCGGGCTGCTGAATACCTTCGACTATTCGGTCAGCACGATTGAGGTGGTTGTGCCGGGAACGCAGACCACGGTGCAGGATGTGCCGGGCCGTACCGGCTTCTGGGGCGTCGGGGTTCCGCCGTCGGGGCCGATGGATATGCTCAGTTTCCGCATCGCCAACCGCCTGGTCGGTAATGAGGAAAAGGCCGCGGCGCTGGAAATGACCATGTCGGGCGGAAGCTATAAATTTAATTGCGCGGCGACCGTAGCGGTGGCCGGCGGCGATTTGACCGTGATGCTGAATGAAGCCGTCGTTCCGCAGCATGAAGCCTTTGAAGTGAAGGCCGGCGATACGGTCAGTGTGAGTGCATTTTACAAAGGGCAGCGCGCGTATCTTGCGGTGCGCGGCGGGCTGGATGTGCCGGATTATATGGGCAGCAAATCGACCTTTATTCTCGGGCGCTTCGGCGGCCATGCGGGACGGGCGCTGACGGCCGGCGATGTGCTGCATATCGGCGATGCGGTTTCCAAGGATTGGACCATGAAAAAACTGCCGGAAACCGCGGTGCCGGAAATTTCCAACCATTGGAAAGTCGGCGTGATGTACGGCCCGCACGGCGCGCCCGATTTCTTTACGGAGCAGGATATTGAAACCTTCCTGGAGCATGAATGGGAAGTGCACTTTAACTCGTCGCGCACCGGCGTGCGCCTGATCGGCCCGAAGCCGGAATGGGCGCGGACGGACGGCGGCGAGGCTGGACTGCACCCCTCGAATATTCATGACAATGCCTATGCGGTCGGCGCGATTGACTTTACCGGTGATATGCCCGTGATTCTAGGCCCCGACGGCCCGAGTCTCGGCGGCTTTGTCTGCCCGGTGACGGTGGTGGGTGCGGAGCTCTGGAAAATCGGGCAGCTGAAGCCGGGCGATACGGTACAGTTTATTCCGGTGACGCTGGAAGAGGCCGGGCGGCTTGAAAAAGAGAATGCCGCGCTTATTCAGTCGGGCGAACCGATGACGGTGCCGAACTATGCGACCATCGAGGATACGCCGGCGATCATCGGCACGTGGAATGAAGACGATGAATTTGAAAAGGTGGTCTGCCGCCAGGCGGGGGATCAATATCTGCTGCTGGAGTTCGGTCCGCTGCAGCTCGACCTGCGGCTGCGGTTCAAGGTGCACGCCTGGAACCTGAAATTTGAAGAGCTGAACCTGCCGGGCATTATTGATATGACGCCGGGCATCCGCTCGTTCCAGCTGCATTTTGATCCGGCGGTCCTGTCGCGCACCCAACTGCTCGAACTGATCGATTCGCTGATCAAAGAGCTCGGCGAAAATCCGCCGGAGGAAGTGGAGTCGCGCATCGTTCATCTGCCGTTGAGCTGGGATGATCCGCAGACGCGCGTAGCGATTGAAAAATATATGTCGTCGGTGCGCAAAGATGCGCCGTGGTGCCCGAGCAATATTGAATTTATCCGGCGCATCAACGGGCTCGATTCGATTCAGGATGTGCAGAATATTCTGTTTGATGCGAGCTATCTGGTGATGGGCCTGGGCGATGTGTATCTGGGCGCGCCGGTCGCCACGCCGCTGGATCCGCGGCACCGGCTGGTGACCACAAAATATAATCCGGCGCGGACGTGGACGCCGGAAAATGCGGTGGGTATCGGCGGCGCCTATATGTGCGTCTACGGCATGGAAGGGCCGGGCGGCTATCAGTTTGTCGGCCGTACCGTTCAGATGTGGAACCGCTATCATCAGACCAAAGAATTTGAGCCGGGCAAACCGTGGCTGCTGCAGCCGTTCGATCAGATCCGATTTTACCTCGTCGGCGGCGATGAGCTGATGCAGATGCGCCGCGATTTCCTGAAGGGCCGCTTCTCACTGAAGATTGAAAAGACGACCTTCAACATTAATGCCTATAACACCTTCCTCGAGGAAAATGCAGAGGCCATCGACGCGTTTAAAACCACGCAGCAGGCGGCGTTTGCAAAAGAGTATCAGCACTGGGTGGATAACGATCTGCTGACGTTTGAAGAAGCCGTGCAGCAAGTGTCATCGGAAGAGACGGAAATCATGGACGGCGCCGAAGCGGTGACGGCCTCGGTGGCCGGCAGCGTCTGGCAGTGCAAGGTCGAGGTCGGTGATACGGTGGAAGCCGGGGATGAAGCGGTCGTTCTGGAAAGTATGAAGACGGAGATTCCGGTGATTGCCCCCGTGGCCGGCGAAGTGGTGCAGCTCTTCTGCAAACCCGGCGATACTGTTAAACAGGGACAGGCCGTCTGTTCCATTAAATCTAAATAAATGATGAAACCCAGGACCTGCAGGATGAAAAGTTTACAGATCAGTGCGCTGCATCAGGCGTATGCAAAGGGTGAAGAGACGGTGGAGTCCGTCATGGAAAAATGTCTGCAGCGGGCGGACGAACTTGCGCCGGAGGTGTGGATCCGGAAGCTGACGGCGGAAGAGGTTGCGGTTTATGTCCAGGCATTGGAAGGCGAGTCGCCGGAAACGAAACCGCTCTACGGCATTCCGTTTGTGATTAAAGACAATATCGACCTGGGCGGTATTCCGACGACGGCCGGCTGCCCGGACTATAAATTTGTACCGGAGCAGTCGGCGCATGTGGTTGAACAGCTGATTCAGGCCGGTGCCATTCCGCTGGGAAAAACCAACCTCGATCAGTTTGCAACGGGGCTGGTCGGCACGCGGTCGCCCTACGGTGCCTGCCCGAACAGCTTTGATCCGGACTATGTTTCCGGCGGATCGAGCAGCGGTTCGGCGGTGGCGGTGGCGGACGGCTGTGCGTCGTTTTCGCTGGGAACGGATACGGCCGGCTCCGGTCGCGTTCCGGCGGCATTCAATAATCTGATCGGGCTGAAACCCTCTAAAGGCTTGCTGAGCTGCTCGGGTGTGGTACCGGCGTGTAAGAGCCTTGACTGCGTTTCAATTTTTGCGCTCGATGCGGCCGATGCGCAGGCGGTGTTTGATGTGGCGAACCATTTTGATCCGTCGGACTGCTATGCCCGCGAGCTGGAGCAGGCGCCTGTGATTTCCAGCGGTTGGAAATTCGGGGTGCCGAAAAGAGAGCAGTTGAAGTTTTTCGGAAGCCGCGAATATGAATCCGCATTTTCTGAAAGCCTGGATATGCTGGAGAAGGCGGGCGGCACACGGGTTGAGGTGGATTTTCAGCCGTTCCTTGATGCGGCAAACCTGCTCTATTCCGGCGCCTGGGTGAATGAACGCCATGCGGCGGTGGGTGAATTTATTGAAGCAAATCCCGAGGCCGTGCTGGATACCACGCGGACGATTATTCTCTCCGGCCTCGCGATTCCGGCGCCGGATGTATTCAAGGGTTTTTATAAGCTGCAGGAGTTCAAACGCGTTGCCGATGAGGTGATGGGATCGGTCGATCTGATCGTTACGCCGACGGCGGGGACGCCCTATAAAATTGATGAAGTGAATGCGGATCCGGTTCAGCTGAACACGAATCTCGGTTATTACACGAACTATATGAACCTGCTCGACTATGCGGCGATCGCTGTGCCGACTGCACTGACCCCGTCGGTGCCGTTCGGCGTGACGCTGGTCTCATTTTCCGGGCACGATCTGAAGCTGCTTCAGCTGGCGGACCGTCTGCATCAGGTTTCCGGATTGAATGTTGGAAAAACAGAGCGGCGCCCGATGCCGCTGGAGCTTTCACCGAATAAAAAACGGACGATTGATGTGGCGGTTTGCGGCGCACACTTGAACGGCTACCCGCTGCATCATCAGCTGGAAGATCTCGGTGCGGTTTTTGTGGAGTCAACCGAAACGGCGAAGGCCTATCGGATGTTTGCTTTTGAAACCGACGGCATCGCCAAGCCCGGCCTGATCCGTGATGCGGAAAACGGCGGGCGGATCTATGTGGAGATCTACCGGCTGACCTATCAGAACTTCGGGAAATTTGTCGCGGCCATTCCGGCTCCGCTGGGCATTGGCAAAATAAAACTCCGGGGCGGAGCGGAGGTCTGCGGCTTTATCGCCGAGCCGGAAGTTTCAAGCCTTGGAAAAGATATCACCGAACTCGGCGACTGGCGAAAGTTTGCCGGTTAGTTACCCCTGTCCCAGATCGCCTCGTAGTGCCGGATGATTTCAAGCATGCGTGTCCGGTCAAAACTGGAATCGTGCCCTCCGTGTATGGTGACGATCGGCAGCGATTTCAGGAGCTCAAACATCTTCCGGTAATCTGGGATACTGGTGCCCGGGCCTTCAAAAATAAGCGGTCCGTCATAGATCGCATCACCCGCAAAGAGTACGCCCGTACTGGTTTCAAACAGGCCGATGCTGCCCGGCGAATGGCCCGGCAGATGTAGCACCCGGTAGAGATGGTTGCCCAGGTCGACGGTATTCCCGGGGTTCAACAGTCCTGTTGGGGCTGCGCCCTGCAGTCGATAGGTTGCCGGATCGTAGCCGGCATAGGGCGGGGCTTCGAGCAGGGTTTCGCCAATCGGGGGGTAGCCTGCATCCAGCAGTAATTGTAAAATATTGTCGGGCATCTCGTTCCGAAATAAAGTGAGTTGGTCTGTGGGCTTTGCCATCTCCTCAGCCTCGATGGGGTGAACCAGTCGGGCGTCAAACTCGTGCACTGCACCGATATGGTCAATATGGGTGTGTGACGCCACGCAGATGATTTCCTTGGAGGGATCGCGGCGCAACGTATCCAGAAAGGGTTTCAAAGGGATCACACCCATACCCG
Organism: Pontiella agarivorans; assembly: GCF_034531395.1. Lineage (NCBI taxonomy): Bacteria > Pseudomonadati > Kiritimatiellota > Kiritimatiellia > Kiritimatiellales > Pontiellaceae > Pontiella > Pontiella agarivorans. Next base: position 569,004 of record NZ_JARVCO010000010.1, read on the forward strand.
TATCAAAGATCATGTCTCTTTCGGAGCCTTCAACCAGAAACATGTTTGCCCGGACCAGGACGTGGGCATGCGGCTCGAAAATCAGCGTTGTATCCGCGCTGAGCTTTTTAGTTTTAAACCAGTCATTAGCAATATTCATAATCGTATGTGTTCTCTTTGTTATTTGGTTTTCCGGATTGATCAGTGGATTTTAGCAGGGAAGAATCTGCTACAGAAGGTGTGCCATCGAAGGCCGGCGGCAGGAGCATTTTTATAAGTAACGAATAAGCGGCCGGTTGGAAACTGACGTGTTGGAAGTAACTTCACAGTATTGCTCCTTAGTTGTGCAGTAATGTTTTCGAGGGGAACATGAGTGTGTTATGCGCGCGAGAGTCTTTTTTTCGGGGCCGCGTCAGCAGCCTTGGGCCAGCAGTTCCCGCAGGCGTTTCGTCCGATCCACTTTTTCCCCCTCCTGCTGACAGAGGAGTTCATGGATTTCCTTTTTGAGGTTCAGGAAGGTTTTTTCATGCTTAATGTCGAGGGGCCGGTCCTCTCCGTAGGGCACGGTGATGTCGGCAATAATGCGGCCCGGCCGCGCGGAGTACACCAGGATCCGGCCGGAAAGGTAGATGGCCTCCTCCACATCATGCGTTACAAAGATGGTGGTTGTTTTATCGTGCTGGCTGAGCAGGCGCAGCATCTCCTGCATCTCTTCGCGCGTCTGCGCATCGAGTGCGCCGAACGGTTCGTCCATCAGCAGGAGCTCGGGGCGGGTGACGAGGGCGCGGGCGATGGCGACGCGTTGTTTCATTCCGCCGGAAAGTTCGCGCGGATACGCATCGAAAAAATCAACCATACCGACGGCATCGAGCAGATATTCGGCGCGGCCTTTCAGTGACATGTTGGCCCGGCCCGGCAGTTCAAAGTTTTTATTTTTTTTCAGGGTGGTGCCGAACTGCGCATTTTCCAGGACGGTCATCCAGGGATATAAGGTGTAGTTCTGGAACACCATGCCCCGGTCCCGGCCCGGTTCGGTGACCTCGTTTCCGTCGAGCAGAATCGTGCCGTCCGTGGCTCCCTCCAGTCCGGCCATAATGTACAGGGAGGTCGATTTGCCGCAGCCGGAGGGGCCGACAATGCTGATGAATTCGCCCTTCTGGACCTCAAAATCCACCGGGCCGATGGCATGCACTTCGCCCCGGCGGGACTGATAGGTTTTGGTCAGATTTTCAATTTTAAAGCTCATCGTTTGCTCGTATCTGCCCAATGGAAAAGGCGGGCGTTCAGTTTTCTGAAAAAATAGTCCAGCAGGAGTCCGATGACCCCGAGCAGGATCAGATAAACGAAAATCTCGGGCGTTTGAATGAAGCGGTAAAACCGCATGATCCGGAAACCCATGCCCTCGGTGGAGGCCACCAGTTCCGCCACAATGACGTAGGTCCAGGCCCACCCGTTGCACAGGCGCAGCGCATCGAAAATACCGGGCATGGCGGCACGGGCGAGCACGGACCGGATGATCTCGCCGCGGGAGGCACCGAGGGTCTGGCTGCATTGGATGAGATCGATCGGAATACGGCGGACTTCGTCGGCGATCATGAGCACCAGCTGAAAGAAGGTGCCGAGAAAGATGAGCATAATTTTGGCCCACTCGCCGATGCCGCAGAAAATCATGACCAGCGGCACCAGCGCTGGAACGGGGACATAGCGCAGGAATTCCATCTGGGGCTGAAAGAAGGATTCCACGGAGCGGAAGGTGCCCATATAGATGCCCAGCGGGAGAGCAAAAAGCGTCGCCAGTAAAAAACCGCCGGTCACCCGGTAGAAACTGCTCTTTATATCCATCCAGAGTTCGGGCGACTGCATCTGGCCGATAAACGCCGTCCAGATCTGGCCCGGCTTCGGAACAAACAGGGGGTTGCACCAGGACTGGTGGCTGATCCAGGTGTAGAGCAGAATGGAAAAAAGAAATCCAAGCACGGCCAGGGTATAATAGTGGGCGGCCGGGATACTTTTGCGGATGGCAAACAGATCCAGCTTCATGGGTGGGTGCCTTCGATATGATTTTCGGTTAAGGCTGAAACAAAATCCTGCACCTCGGTCAGGACGCCCCAGACCGAACCTTCCTGCACCACCAGATTTTCGCAGGCGGTGCGGACGGCCGGATCGAATGCGGAGATGGCGTCTTTAAGATAGTAACAGACATACCCCCGGTCGGCGGCTTCCCGCAGGGTGGTATGCACACAGACGTCGGCCGTCACACCGGCAAGAGCCAGATGGGTGATGCCGTTTTCTTTCAGAATCTGATCGAGCGGGGTGGTTAAAAATGCGCCGTAGCTTGATTTGTCCAGTACGGTTTCGCCGGGCTGCGGCGCCAGTTCATCAATGATGTCGTTGCCGTATTCGCCGCGGATCATGATGCGGCCCATCGGGCCTTCTGATCCATATCGTGCGCCGGCCCGCTCGGAGCAGCGCAGTTTCGTGGCCGGGCAGTCGGATAGATCCGGCGCATAGTTTTCCCGGGTGTGAATGATCCGCATTCCATGCTGCCGGGCGGCCTCCAGGGCACGCTGCGCATACGGAATGATCGGGCGCACCCATTCAATGCCTGCGCATTGATCGGCATAGCCTCCCGGCGCGCAGAAATCGCGCTGGAAATCGATTAAAAGAAGGGCGGTGTTTGCTGAGTTCATAGTCATTGCGGCCGTGCGGATAAGAAAGCGTACGGCGGGCCGCACGCTTTCCGGTGAAGCGGTTGTTTATTTCGCGAGGAAGGAGGTATCCATCAAGCCCGCAACATCAACGGACTTCGGGATCATGTCTTTGCTCAGCAGAAAGCTGGAAACTTCGCTGGCGGCTTCCAGCGCCGTTCCGTGCATATTCTCTACCGATGCGGCGGCGGAATAGAGCTCGATTTCGGTGAGGATGGCTTCGATTTCCTCCGCAGGAATATCGATCATCGGGGCCGCGATTTCTGAGGCTTCCTTCGGGTTGCTCAGGACAAAATCCATACGTTTATAGATAATGTCCATGAAGGTCTGGATCTCCGCCTGTTTTTTCTTCATGGACTTTTTGCTGACGGCGATGCAGTCCAGAATGAGGCCCGGTTCATCGGCCGTGCTGTACAGTTTTGTTCCGCCCGTGCCGATGATCTGGCTGATCCAGGGTTCCCAGGTCACCGCGGCATCAACCTTGCCGGCAGACAGTGCGGTTCCCGCGAGATCCGGCGTCATATTAATCAGCTCCACATCCTTTTCGGTCAGGCCGTTTTTCTGCAATGCTTTTACCAGAAGCAGGTGCCCGCATTCATTCAGCGTGACGCCGATCTTTTTGCCTTTGAGGTCTGCGACGGAAGCAATGCCTTTTGCCGAAGCAATGGCATCAGCACCGGCCGAGGTGTCGACCAGTCCGATTATTTTAAACATGCCCGGAGCGGCTCCCGCCCGCAGCACGACGGCATCAGCCGTTGTAAAATGCACATCCAGCCGATTCGCCAGCAGCGGTACCAGTCCGTCGCCCGGGGCATCGAAAGATTTCGCCTCAACCGTCAGGCCGGCCTTTTCAAAGTCACCTTTTTCCAAAGCCACAAAGAAAGGGATGAAGCCCACCCAGTTGTTGTATCCCACACGCAGGGTTTCGGCTGAAACCGTCCGGGAGGCCAGGCAGGCGCACAGGGCGCTGAATAAGAGTATGGTTTTGAATTTCATTCTGATGTCCTTGGTTCGGAGTTTTATTGATTCAGGATGGCCTTAGTCGTCCATGTTGTTGATGGTTAGCTTATTATGCACAGAGTGTGCCACGGAATCGGGGTGTCCCAGACGCTTCCTAAGCACTTCAGAATGAAATGGATGCACGTTTACAAATTAAATATATCCAACCAGTAATACTCCGAATATGTCGAGTAATACTCTAAGGGATTCAAAATTGTCACAGCCTGTAGATGGAAATGCTGTGCGGAATGGTTCATGACTGGAAATAGAGATTAACCTGTAAAAATCGATTATGGGCCGGGAGCTTCAGGTTCTTTCATGAAAAATCCGCGCGATGAATCAAGCCCCGAGATCGGTGATGCTGAAAAGAGGTCCTGTAAAACGGCTGGTTTCTAGGCTTTGGAAGTATACCGAAGGGCAGAATCTGTGTTGCGGAGCTGCGGTGACAAGCCGAATAAGAAACAAAAACGTAGTGAGCAAGTGCATATACATACATATATGAATGTAAGAGATTGGGCCATATACATACAGGTATGAATGTATTTAGTATTTCGTAATGCCTTGCAGTGTATGTGAAAGCGATGTGCTGGAGTCAGTTGATGAGTTGTAAAACCATTCCGGTGGCACGAGGTGTGCGTATGGGTCGGCAAGGATGCACGGATACTATTTGAACGGGGCGCGCCCCGGAATCTTAAACCAACATGGAGATTGAAATGAATATGAAATATGGAGCCCTTGCCCTCGGAGCTCTTCTGGCCGGCTCGGCAGCCGCCAAGGAAGAACTGAACATCTACATCTGGTCGGAATACACTGAGCCGGAGCTGACGAAAGCATTTGAAGAAAAGTATGACTGCAAGGTCATTGAAACGAACTATGAAAACTGTGAAGAGATGGTGGCCAAGCTGCAGGCCGGCGGCCTTTCCCAGTATGACATGGTTTTTCCGTCGGACTACATCCTGCCGTCGATGATTCAGCTTGGCCTGCTCGAAGAGCTCGACCACTCCAAAATTCCGAACATTAAAAATCTGACCGATACGTTTACCTCGCCGGGCTTCGATCCGGGAAACACATATTCGGTGGCGTACCAGTGGGGTACCGTCGGCCTGATCTACAACACCGAAAAATTCGGTAAAATTGATTCCTGGAAAGCGATTCTGGAAGCGGATGATTCAACCCGCTTTTCGCTCTTTGATTCCGAGCGCGAAATGACCGGTATTGCGCTGACGTATCTGGGGTATTCCATGAATACGACCAATAAGAAAGAGTTGATGGAAGCTGCTCAGCTGCTGATCAAAGCGAAGAAGAAAAAAGGTTATTCCGGTTTCGATGCGAACGTCGGCGGTTTTTCCAAGGTACAGGCCGGCACGCTCGATATGTCGTTCTGCTACAGCGGCGACGCTTTCGCCAACTTTAAAGAAAACGATCACCTCTCTTATGCCATTCCGAAGGAGGGAACAGCGGCCTGGTGCGACAGCATGTGCATCACCAAAAAAGCGCCGAACAAGGAACTGGCCTACAAATACATTAATTTCATCCTGGACGCGAAAAACGGTGCGCAGCTTTCCAACTACATCGCGTTTGCCACGCCGAACAAAGCGTCGCTTCCGCTGATCGACAAGGAACTGATTGAAAACCCGTCCATCTATCCGGACGCAGCCACCGAAAAGAAACTGGAGTTCATTCTCGATGCCGGCGCGAATACCGCCATGTACGGCGAACTCTGGAAAATGATCAAAACCCGCTAACCAACCCATAACGATCCACAGATTACGCAGATTCCCACGGATTAGTACACCTGAAGAAAGCCAACTAATCCGTGAAATCTGTGGATCAGAAATTCCATCGAGCACGAGCTATGAGCAAAGTAAAAACAGCCGTAACCCAGATGACCTGTTCCGAGGATTTTTCCGCCAATGTGGATAAGGCGGAAAAATTGGTGCGGGAAGCCGCGGCGCAGGGCGCACAGATTATTCTTCTGCAGGAGCTCTTTGAAGGGACCTATTTCTGCAAGCTGGAGAAATATGAATATTTTTCCTACGCCCACGAAGCGACGCTTGATGATCCGCTGCTGAAGCGCTTTTCGGATCTGGCGAAAGAGCTGCAGGTGGTGCTGCCGGTCAGCTTTTTCGAGCGCGCCGGCAAAGCAACCTATAACTCGGTGGCGATGATGGATGCCGACGGAACGATGATGGGTGTCTACCGCAAGATGCACATTCCGCAGGGCCCGGGTTACGAAGAGAAATACTATTTTGCGCCGGGCGACCTCGGCTTTAAAGTCTGGGATACGGCCTACGCCAAAATCGGCGTCGGCATCTGCTGGGACCAGTGGTATCCGGAAACCGCGCGCAGCCTTTCGTTGCTGGGGGCCGACCTGCTGCTCTATCCGACCGCGATCGGCTCCGAACCGCGCGTTCCCGGTTATGATTCATCCGACCACTGGCGCCGCACGCAGATCGGCCACGCCGCGGCGAACCTCGTTCCGGTCTGTGCTTCCAACCGAATCGGAACCGAGCGCGACGAAGATGTTGAAATGACGTTTTACGGCCGCTCGTTCATTACCGACGAAACCGGCGCGCTGGTCGCCGATGCCGACCGCGAGACCGAAGGCGTCTGGACGGCGGAATTTGATTTTGAAGCCATGCGCGATTTCCGGTCGGGCTGGGGCTTTTACCGCGACCGCCGCCCGCAGTATTACGGCGCGCTTTTAACCCACGACGGCGTCAACCGCGTCGCAGGAATTTAAGGAGACGAAATCATGGACCTGAAGGTATTTGCAGTCTGTAAAAACTACGGCGAGGTGCAGGCTTTGAAATATGTCGATCTCAAGGTGGAGACCGGCGAGTTTTTCACCCTGCTCGGGCCGTCCGGCTGCGGAAAAACCACGCTGCTGCGCGTGATCGCCGGCCTGGAGATGGCCGACAGCGGGATGGTGATGCTCGGCGGCGAGTCGATCACCTGGAAGCCGGCCAACGAGCGCCCGGTGAATACCGTCTTCCAGAGCTATGCGCTTTTCCCGCACCTCACCGTGACCGAGAATATCTGCTTCGGCCTGATTTCCCGTAAGGTGCCGAAAGCCGAGGCCCTGGCCAAAGCCAGGGAAATGCTCGACCTCGTACAGTTGGAGGGGTTCGGCGACCGCAAGCCGGATCAGATGTCCGGAGGGCAGCGTCAGCGGGTGGCGCTGGCCCGCGCTCTGGCCAACGAGCCGGAGCTGCTGCTGCTCGACGAACCGATGTCTGCGCTTGATGCCAAACTCCGTGTACAGGTGCAGATTGAATTGCGCCAGATTCAGCAGCGCCTCGAAAAAACTTTTATCATGGTGACGCACGACCAGCATGAAGCCCTCACGGTTTCCGACCGTATGGCCGTCATGAATGTCGGGGAAGTCGCGCAGATGGGCGGCGTCCGCGAGGTCTACGACCGGCCTCAATCTAAGTTTGTGGCCGACTTCCTCCAGACCCAGAACTTTATCGAAGCCGAAAAGGTTTCCGACAGCATGATCAGAACGCCCTACGGCGACTGGTCGGTGGCCGACCGTGTTCCGTGGCACAAAGGAACCGTCACGGTACGGCCGGAAAATATGAGCGTCACCACAGATGCTGCAGCCTGTACGTTCAGGGGAAAAGTCGAAACTTCGCTCTATCGCGGCTGTTATCAGGAGCTGTTTCTGAACAACGGATTGCAGGTGGAAACTGAATCCGTTCAACCGTTCAGGAAAGGTGAAGAAGTGATGGTTAACGTTCCGGAACAATCGGTGGTGATACTCAATGATTGACGCAGAAAAAAAAGCACCGTCCAGGCCGGACAACAGCTATACCGTTTTTCACGGCGGATTGGTCAAAAAGAAAACTCTCTCACGGCGCGCCTTCAGTTTTATTTCGCCCGGATTCGTCTGGTCGCTGATTTTTCTCGTGATTCCGTGTCTTGCGCTGTTTGTAGTGAGTTTTACCACGCGTGGCGACTACGGTCAGATTGAGTGGACCTTTACCTGGGAAAATATGAAGCAGCTGGCCGGCTTTGGTTTCTTCGGGTGGTCGGCGGATAATCTTCTGATTGTCTGGCGCAGTATTGTTGTGGCGGTGGTGACGACGTTTCTGTGTGTCGTACTTTCGTATCCGCTCGCCTTTTTTCTGGCGAGCCGTCCGGACAAAACGCGCACCATCTGGCTGGCGCTGCTGCTGATTCCTTTCTGGACCAACCTGGTGATCCGCACCTATGCGTGGTTTCTGGCGCTGGCCCCGAACATGCCGCTGGCCCAGCTGCTGCAGAATATCGGCGCGATCGATCCCGGCCAGCCGCTCTATCCGAGCACCTTTGCGGTGTATCTCGGTATGATCTCGATGTTTCTGCCGTTTGTGGCGCTGCCGCTCTATACGGCCGTAGAAAAAATGGACTGGGCGCTGGTTGAAGCCGCGCACGATCTCTATGCCGGCCGGTGGCGCGTTTTCCGCCATGCCATTCTGCCGCAGACGATGCCCGGCCTTTCGGTGGGCATCACGCTCACGCTCGTTCCGGCGATGGGAATGTTTGTGGTGCCGGACATGCTCGGCGGGTCGCGCTATATGCTGATCGGCAATCTGATTCAGCAGCAGTTCGGAACGTCCCGGAACTGGCCGCTCGGTGCGGCACTCAGTCTGGTGCTGATGCTGCTGACTCTCTCGGCCCTGATGGCTTCGCGCCGTCGTGAACTCAAGAAGGAGGCCTGAAATGAACCGCTGCTCCACAGGACATGTCATCAACTCGGGACTGATTTTTATCTTCCTCTACATTCCGCTGCTCTGCGTCGCAATGTTCTCGTTCAACGCCAATAAGTTCGGCCTGACGTGGGACGGTTTCACGTTCGACTGGTACAGACAGATGTTCCACAACGAGGTCATCCTCAAAGCCGCGTGGAATACGCTGCTGCTCGCGGTGGTTTCGACGATCATCTCCACCGTCCTCGGCACGATGCTGGCGATCGGGATGTACCGTTTTCCGTGGAAAAAGAAAACCATGCGCAAGCTCGATACACTGCTGCATCTGCCGGTGGTTACACCGGATATCATCTTTGCCGTTGCGCTTGTGATTGCCTTCAGCGTGATCCGTCATTTCACAGGATTATTTGAGCTGGGCATGCCGTCGATGATTGTCGGTCACGTTACTTTTCAGATTTCGTTTGTGGCTTTGGTGGTGCGCGGGCGGCTGGAAGTGATCGGGCACGATGTGGAAGAGGCGGCTTATGATTTGTATGCCGATCACAAGCGCGTTTTGTTCAAGGTGCTTCTGCCGCTGCTCAAACCGGGCATCATTGCGGGGGCGATGCTGGCCTTCACGCTGTCGCTCGACGACTTTGTGATCAGCTTTTTCACGGCCGGCCCCAAGTCGACCACGCTGCCGCTGTTCATCTATTCGGCGCTCAAGCGCGGCATCACGCCGGAGATCCATGCGCTCTCCACCATCATCATGGTGCTGACCATTGTGCTGGTGCTCGTCATGCAGAAGTTTACAGCTAAAAACGGCGGGGAGATTCACTGAATGATCTGGAACCTTCAAAGACAGGACTGCGCCTACACCCCGATTCCGCCGGGTGATCCGGCCCGGCCCATTACCCGATTTTAAACAAAACCTTTAAGGAGAAATAACATGCCAAGAAATATTGAAAACGCTAAAGCTGAAGTACAATGGATCAACAACATCATCTCGGGAAAAACTGAGCTGACCCAGCAGGTCAAAGAGGAGATCTCAACGAAGACCGTTGAAAACTTCCGGGACCACATCAACAAGGGCTTTCTCGAATACCGTAAATCCGCCACCATCGCCGGCGACTTCGCCATGACCGAATGGTCGGGTCAGGGCTCCATCATCACCGATATGCTCGGCCGTGAATTCATCGACATGCTCGGCGGCTACGGCCTCTACAGCCTGGGTATCCGCCATCCGAAAGTGGTGGAAGCGGTCAACGCTCAGCTGCACCGCTCTCCGCAGTATTCGCAGGAACTGCTCGACCCGCTGCGCGCCCAGCTCGGCCGGGTACTCGGCGAACTGACGCCCGGTGATATTCAGTACGGCTTCTTTGCGAACTCCGGTACCGAAGGCGTTGAAGGCGCCCTGAAACTGGCCAAGCTTTATACCGGTAAATCCGGCTTCATTTCCACCATCGGCAGCTTCCACGGTAAAACCGCCGGCTCGCTTTCGGTGATGGGTAAATCCGTCTATCGCAAGCCGTTGCTTCCACTCCTTGGAAACGTGAAATATGCGCCGTACGGCGATGCCGATGCCATGGAAATTGAACTGATGAAAGCCGCGACGGTCGGCGACGATATTGCCGGCATCATTGTTGAGCCGGTACAGGGCGAAGCCGGTGCCATTGTGCCGCCGGATGACTACTGGCCGCGTCTGCGTGAAATGTGCGACCGCTACGGCGTGCTGCTCATCGCCGATGAAGTGCAGACCGGTTTCGGCCGCGTCGGCGAAATATTCGGGGTCGACTGCTGGGACGTTGCGCCCGACATTATGGCGTTCGGCAAAGCGCTCGGCGGCGGTGTGGTTCCGTGCAGCGGCTTCATGTCCACAGCCAAGATCTGGGAATGCATGGAGCCCAACCCGTTCATGCACACCACCACCACCGGCGGCAACCCGATCGCCTGCGCCTCGGCCCTGGCCGCCATCGGCGTGATGCTCGAAGAAGATACGCCGAAACAGTCTGCTGAAAAAGGCATCTACATGACCGGAAAGCTCAATGAGCTGAAGGACAGGTATCCGGGCATGATCAAAGAAGTCCGCGGCAAAGGCCTGCTGATCGGCATTGAGTTTGTTGACGGTGAGGTGGGCTATCACGTTGTGGCCGGCATGTTCAAGCGCGGCGTCCTCACCGGCGGTACGCTCAACAATGCCCAGACCATCCGCATTGAGCCGGCGCTGACCGTGCCGTATGAGCTGCTCGATAAAACCGTCGAGATCATGGAAGAAGCCATCAAGGACCAGATCTAAGATGAAATTAGGTTGGTTCATTCTATTCCTGTCTATGCTGGCAGATGTTGCCGCCTCGCTGATGGCAAAGCAACTGGATGGTCTTCGGCGTCCGTTCCGGATGGCTGCCGTGATCGGCCTTTATGCACTTACGATGGGGCTGTTCACATACTGCATGAAGGTGCTGCCTATTGGTCCGGCATTTGCCATTTGGTCGGGCGTCGGGATGGTGCTGATTTCAGTGCTGTCCATGGTCTTCTATCGCCAGATTCCGGACGGCCCGGCCATTGTAGGAATGAGCCTGATTGTGCTCGGAACGGTGGTGCTCAGCACCATGTCGAAAATGCAAGTACACTGATTTGGAGAAAATAATGTTTACAGAAGAGAAAGTAAAAACACCGAAGTCGGATGGATATTATATGCCGGCGGAATGGCATAAGCATGAAGCCTGCTGGATGGCCTGGCCGTATGACAAGATCGCCTGGCGCGGCCATCACCGTGAGGGCAAGCATTCTATTGCCACGCTGGCCAACTCCGTCAGCGAGTTTGAACCGGTTAAAATGCTCGTACCGCCGCAGGCGCGGGAGGAAGCGGAGCGCTTTCTCGGCAAGGGCGTTGAGATCGTTGAATGCGAAATTGACGACGCCTGGACGCGCGACACCTGTCCGTCGTTTGTGCTGCATAAAGACGGCGGCCTGGCTGGAGTGAACTGGAACTTTAACGGCTGGGGCGATCTCGATGTGGCGAATTGGGAGTCGGACAAAAAGCTGGCCCGGCGGGTATGCCGGCAGTTGGATGTGCCTTGCTACGATGCGCCTATTTTCAACGAAGGCGGTGCGATTCATGTGGACGGCGAAGGCACGGTGCTCTGCACCCGCTCGACCATCCTGAATGATAACCGCAACCCGGAACATACGGAAGAGGAGGTGGAACAGATTCTCTGCGATTACCTCGGCGTGGAAAAAGTGATCTGGCTCGACGAAGGGTATGAGCAGGATGAAACCGATGGACATATTGATGTGATTGCCTGTTTTGTAGCCCCCGGAAAAGTGATGCACCTCTCCACCGAAAATAAGAACGACCCCAACTACAGTCGCTTTGAGCAGAACATGGCCTACCTCGAAAGCCAGACCGATGCAAAAGACCGGAAGATTGAAGTCATCCGTATGCCGCAGCCGTCGCTATGGATTGAGGGGGACCGCCGTATCTCGTGCAGCTATGTAAATTACTACATTGCAAACGGCGCGGTCTTTGTTCCGGTGTTCAATGATCCGGTGGATGAACTTGCTGTTGAGATTTTCAAAGCGCTCTACCCGGACCGCAAAATAATCGATATGCCCGAAAATGCGGCCAATTTTTACGGCGGCGGCGGCATCCACTGCTGTACCCAGCAGCAACCCGCAATTTAAATCTATTTCAATGGAGAACCAATCCATGACAGAACTTGCAGATTATTCCGACCTATCCACCGTTTATTCCCACGCCACCGATCATATCATCACCGGCGGGAAGGGCTCTGAACTCTATACCACCGAAGGTAAAACCCTGCTCGATTTCACCAGTGGAATCGGAGTCAACAGCACCGGCCATTGTCATCCCCGTGTGATTGCGGCGATCAAGGAACAGGCGGATAAGCTGATCTTCGCGCAGATCAATATTGTCTACAACGAGCCTGTTGCCAAACTCTGTGCGCAACTCAAACGCGTGATGCCCGAAGCACTGGATACCTACTTCTTTTCCAACAGCGGGGCGGAAGCGGTCGAGGGTGCCGTTAAGCTGGCCAAGCATGCCTCCGGAAAACCCAATATCATTGTGCTGCACGGAAGCTTTCACGGCCGCACGCATCTGACGATGGCCATGACGACCAGCAAAACGGTTTATCGCCTGAAATATCCGAACCTTCCGGCGGGCATCTATGTCGCCCCGTACCCGTATGCCTATGCCTCCGGCCGTACGGAAGAGGAAGAAACCGCTTACGCGCTGGCCGAACTGGAACTGCTGCTCTCCACGCAAACCGCGCCGGAAGAAACGGCGGCGATAGTGGTGGAACCGGTGCTGGGCGAAGGGGGCTATCTGCCCGCAAGCAAAGGCTATCTCCAGGGGCTCCGCGATCTGTGCGATAAACACGGCATTATGATGATCTGTGACGAAGTTCAGACCGGGTTCGGGCGTACCGGAAAAATGTTCGCCCATACCTATGATGACGTGACGCCGGACATCATGACCATGGCGAAGGGGCTCGGTTCCGGGATGCCGATCTCCGGTATCGCCTACAAAGCCGAGCTGGGTAAAAAATGGATTACGGGAACGCACGGCGGAACCTATGCCTGCAACCCGATGGCCGCGGCGGCGGCGGCCGCGACCATTGAAACGCTGATCGATGAAAAGCTGGTCGAGAATGCGATGGAACGCGGGGCGCAGCTGATGGCCGGGCTGAAGGCGCTGCAGAAAAAATATCCCTGCATCGGGGATGTGCGCGGCCGCGGCCTGATGATCGGGATCGAGCTGATGGACGGGGAGCGGCCGGACACCGCCTTGCCGGGTAAAATTCTGAAGGAAGTGTATCAGCGCAATCTGCTGCTGCTCAGCTGCGGAATGCGCAGAAATGTGCTGCGCTGCATTCCGCCGCTGGTGGTAACCGAAGAGGAGATCGAGCGCGGACTTAAAATTATTGAAGAAGCGCTGGAGGCCGTCGCATGCATCTGATTCCCATGCCGGAAATTTTCTGCGGCTCCGATGCGCTGGAGGCCCTCGGTACTACACTTGCGCAGGTGTGTGCCAGGCGCGTCTTTATTGTCACGGGTCCGCATGTTTCCCGGACGGACGGCTTTGCCGCCATGAAGGCGGTTGCGGAAAAGGGCCGCGATGTCGCGGTGTTTAATGAAACGCAAGGCGATCCCTCGATGGAGCAGGTCACCGAAATGATTGCGCAGGCGAAAGCATTCGGCGCGGATGCCGTGATCGGGATGGGCGGCGGCAGTCCGATTGATGCTGCGAAAGTGGTGGCTGCTGCGCTTTCCAATGATCGGAAGGTTGAGGAAATGGTCGGGACGGACCGGGTGCCGAAACGCTGCGCGCCGCTGTTTATTATTCCCACAACGGCCGGTACGGGATCCGAGGCGACGAATATTTCGATTCTGACCGATACTGCAGAGCAGATGAAAAAGGCGGTGGTTTCAAATCATATTCTGCCACACATGGCTTTTCTGGTTCCGGAACTCACGGTATCGATGCCGAAGCGTATCACCGCCACAACCGGCATCGATGCCTTTTGCCACGCTACGGAAGCCTATCTTTCCAAACGCCGTAATCCGTACAGCGACGGCATGGCACTCCGGGCGCTGGGCCTGATTGCCCGGTGGCTGGAGAAAGCGTGCTGCGAACCGGAAAATCTGGCGGCGCGTGAGGGGATGCTGATGGCGAGTTTTTTTGCGGGGCTGGCTTTCACCAACGCAAGTGTCACAGCGATTCATGCTTTTGCGTATCCGCTGGGCGGACGGTACCACACGCCGCATGGCATGGCCAATGCGCTGATGCTCGCGCCGGTGCTGAAACATAATTTCGCGGGGAATGAGGAGCGTTTTGCGGATCTTGCCGAAGCCTTCTGCGGCGCGCGCGATCCCGGGGCATTTGTACCGGCGGTGCAGGTGCTTAAAAAAAATATCGGCCTGCCGATGTCGCTTGATGACGCCGGGATTCCGGAGAGCGATCTGGAGTCGATGGCCGAAGCGGTGATGGGTGTGACGCGGCTGCTGGAGGTGAATCCCAATGCGATTGTCTTGGATGATGCGAGGCGGATTTATCAGGAAGCATTCAAAGGAGAATAACGATGAGTGATGTGAAGAAGATGTTTATTGACGGGGAATGGGTGGAAGCCCTTTCCGGTGAAACGCGTGAGTCGATTAATCCGGCGAACGGTGAAGTTCTGTCAGCGGTGGCGGAAGGTGCGGCGGCGGATGTCGATAAAGCCGTCGAAGCGGCGAAGGAAGCGTTTTATAACGGACCGTGGGGTTCCGCTCCGGCGCAGGAGCGGGCGGCCCTGCTGTTTAAGCTGGCTGATCTGGTGGATGCGAATGCCGGGGAGCTGGCGGAACTGGAGATGCGCGATAATGGAAAACCGCTGCGCGAAACGGAGTATGATGTAGCGGATACGTCGGCCTGTTTCCGCTATTATGCCGGACTCTGTACGAAGCCGATGGGCCAGACCTACGACGTGGCCGATCCTATGCAGGCGATGACGGTGCGTGAGCCGATCGGCGTGGTCGGCCTGATTGTGCCGTGGAACTATCCGCTGCTGATGGCCACGTGGAAAATTGCGCCGGCTTTGGCAGCGGGCAACTGCATTATTTTCAAGCCGGCGGAATTGACCCCGCTTTCGGCGGTGCGTCTGTTTGAACTGATTGAAGAAGCCGGATTCCCGAAGGGCGTGGCCAACCTCGTGATGGGAGCCGGTCCGGCGGTCGGAGCACGTATGGCCGAACATCCGGACATTGACAAGATTGCTTTCACCGGCGGGACAGCGACGGGCCGGAAAATTATGACGGCCGCTACGGGCAACCTGAAAAAGATTTCCCTCGAGCTCGGCGGTAAATCGCCGTGCGTGGTGTTTGAAGATGCCGACATGGAGGCTGCGGTGGACTGGGCGCTGTTTGCCATCTTTGCCAACCAGGGTCAGGTCTGCTCCGCGGGATCGCGCCTGCTGCTGCAGGAGAGTATTCACGATGAGTTCGTGGAAAAACTCGTTGCGTGTGCCGAAAAAATAAAGGTGGCTCCGGGCGATGCCGAGGGTGTGGAAATGGCGGCCATGATTTCGGAAGCGCACATGGAAAAGGTGCTCCGCTATATAGAAATCGGGAAACAGGAGGGGGCAACGCTGCGGTGCGGCGGTATGCGTCTGACTGAGGGCGAGCTGAGCAAAGGCTTTTTTGTTGCACCGACCGTCTTTACCGACACGACACCGGATATGCGTATTGTGCAGGAGGAAATCTTCGGACCGGTGCTTGTGGTTCAAAAGTTTACCGACGATGAAGACGCGGTGCGCCTGGCCAACGATTCGATCTACGGCCTCGCCGGCGGGGTCTTTTCGGAAAACGGTGCGCGGGCGCTGAACTTTATCAAAAAGCTGCGCGCGGGCATTACCTGGATCAACTGCTACCACCCGACGTACAGCGAAGCGCCGTGGGGCGGTTATAAACAGAGCGGCATCGGCCGCGATCTCGGCACCTACGGATTCGATGAATATACCGAAGTGAAGCAGATTAACATTAATCTGGAACCGGGACCCGTCGGCTGGTTTGAGAATTAAACCCCATCCTGAATTGGAGAATTTGAAAATGAGTAAAGTCACTGTAGCCGTAACCCAAATGACCTGCGGCGAAGATTTCGAAGCAAATATTGATAAAGCTGAAAAAATGGTGCGCGAGGCGGCGGCGCAGGGTGCGCAGATCATCCTGCTACAGGAGCTTTTTGAAGGGCCCTATTTTTGTAAACTTCAGAAATATGAATATTTTGCTGATGCCCACGAAGCCACGCTCGCGGACCTGTTTCTGGCTCGCTTTGCCGCGTTGGCCAAAGAGCTGAAGGTGGTCCTGCCTATCAGCTTTTTTGAGCGCGCCGGCAAAGCGACCTATAACTCGGTTGCGATGATGGATGCGGACGGAACGATGATGGGGGTCTATCGGAAAATCCATATTCCGCAGGGCCCGGGCTATGAAGAAAAATATTATTTTGCGCCGGGCGATCTCGGCTTTAAGGTGTGGGACACGGCGTACGGGAACGTCGGGGTTGCCATCTGCTGGGATCAGTGGTTTCCGGAAACCGCCCGCAATATGGCGCTCATGGGAGCCGATATCCTGTTTTTCCCGACGGCGCTTGGTTCCGAACCGCGGATGCCTGACTACGACTCGTCTGATCATTGGAGAAGAACGCAGATCGGTCATGCGGCGGCCAACCTGGTGCCGGTTTGTGCTTCCAATCGCATTGGAACGGAGCGTGATGAGGATATTGAAATGACCTTCTTCGGCCGTTCGTTCATTGCCGATGAAACCGGCGCGCTGGTCGTCGATGCTGATCGTGAGACCGAAGGGGTCTGGACCGCTGAATTTGATTTTGAAGCGATGCGCGATTTTCGCTCGGGCTGGGGATTCTTCAGGGATCGCCGACCACAGCATTACGGTCCGCTGTTAACGCATGACGGCGTGAACCGCGTTGCCGGAATTTAGCTGAGATGGAATCAAAAGAAATGAAGATGAATCCTGTAACAACAAATCCTCACGTGGATCCCGCGCTGGTTGAGCGCGCCCGCGAGATCATCGGCCGGGAGCTTGAGTTTTTCAGCGAACGGACTCCGCGTTCAGCCGAGTGGCTTGCCGATGCAGAACAATCGATGCCCGGCGGCGTGCCGATGGCATGGATGCGGTCGCTTTATCGGCATGCGCCGGTGGTGGCCGTCCGGGGCCGCGGTGCCGAGTTTGAGGATCTGGATGGAAATACCTATCTGGATTTCAATGCCTGTGATCTGGCCATGCCGGCCGGGTTTGCGCCGGAGCCGATTGTTCGTGCCATACAGAACCAGGCTTTGCTGGGAAATCATTTTCTGCTTCCGGTACCTGACTCAGTCGAAGTGTGCCGCTTGCTTCGCGAGCGGTTTGGTCTGCCGCAATGGCAATTCACGCTCTCGGCAAGCGGGGCCAACGCCGATGCGCTTCGTATTGCCCGTGTGGCTACCGGCCGTTCGACGATTCTGATTTTCGATGGCAAGTATCATGGGCATCTGGATCAGACCTTGTGGTCTCGTAACGAGCAGGGCGGCATGGATGCGGACCTGAGTGGTCTGGACCCCGCCAGTGCACAGGGCACCGATATGATTCCGTACAATGACCCCCAAGCGCTTCGGGACCGGCTTGCGCGCGGAGATGTTGCTGCGGTTATTATGGAGTCGGCACTGACCAACTGCGGACTGGTTAAGCCGACGCCTGAATTTGTCGAGGCGCTCAATACAGAAGTGCGGGCCGCCGGCGCAGTGTTCATCGTGGATGAAACGCATGTTCAGTTTGCGGTCCACGGCGGAGGAACCTCCTTCTTTAATATCGAACCGGATATCCTTACCGGCGGCAAGGGGATCGCCGGCGGTGTGCCGATCGGGGTATACGGCATGACGGACCGGATTGCAGCCGTACTCTGGGACCACCGCGACCATGACCCGGGCCTGGAAGAGGTCAACGACGCTCATGGGCTGGCTGTTGGCGGCACCCTCTACGGCAATGCCTTGTCCCTGGCCGCCGCCCGTGCTGGGCTCTCGGAGATTTTTACGCCTGAAGCAGGACAGCGGGTGGATGAGCTGGGGAAAAAACTGCAGCATGGACTGCAGGAGCAGGTGGATCGGGTTGGGCTTCCATGGAAAATAGATCGGCTGGGCGGCCGTATTCAATGGCGGCTTACGCCGGAGGAACCGAGTAATGGCGCCGAGAGTTTTGCGTCTCTTGTACTGGCCATCGCCGATGCGCGGAAAGTGTTTATGATCAACCGGGGCGTTTGGGACTCCATTGCCACAGCCGGACCATCCGTCTCCTATGCCATGGATGAGAGCGGTGTCGAAAGATACATCGCGCTGGCCGGAGAGTTTTTAAGCGAGCTTACCCGCGGCGTTTCAGGAGAAGGGCGAGAATGATGATCATACAGGCAACGACAGATCATATTCTGCATGCGGCAAAGCTGTTTGATTTATATCGGCAGTTTTATGACCAACCGAAAAATCCGGCGCTGGCGGAATCGTATATCCGTCAACGTATCGTAAATGATGAATCGGCGATTTTTTTGGCTTTTGAAGGTGGGGAGGCGGTTGGTTTTGTTCAGCTCTATCCCTCGTTTTGTTCGGTGGATGCGATCAAGATTCAGATTCTATACGACCTCTACGTAAAAGAAGCGTTTCGCGGAAACGGCATTGCCCGCTCGCTTATGAATAAAGCCAGAGCATATTCAAAAGCGAGCGGAGCAAAGCGGATTGATCTGTTGACCGGTGTTGAAAATAAGGCGGGCCAGGCGCTCTACGAAAAACTTGACTACTACCGGTCGCTGGACGATTTTATCGGTTATACCCTAAACTTGTGAAAAGAATATGAGACGTACAAAAGAAGACGCAGATAAGACACGGGCGGCGATCCTCAAAGCCGCCCTCAAGGTGTTTTATAAAAAAGGGGTCAGCCGTTCGACGCTGACAGATATCGGTCAGGCCGCCGGTGTGACGCGCGGTGCGGTCTACCACCATTTCAAAGATAAGGTCGATCTGTTTCTTCAACTCAGTGCTGAGATCACCAATTCGCGGCACTTCAATCCGGAAATCTGGAGCGATGACTCTGTTCAGACGTTGGACGACCTGCGCGAAGTGATCCTGGAACGGCTGCGCCTTTTCTTTGATGATCGTGACATGCATAAGTTCATGATGACGATGTTTTCGCGCATGGAATATATCGATGATTTCAAGGAGTTCTGGATCAACGCAAAAAAGGATCAGCAGCACTCAATCCAGTCTTTGGAAAAGGCGTTGATCCGGCTGAAAGACAACGGCGAGGTGCGTGCTGAAATCAGCCCCGCACATGCTGCGCGGCATATCTATATCTTTATCGACGGGATTTATGACTGCTGGAGCATCGATGAAAAGGAATTTCTGATCCGCGAGGAGCTCGAAGAAGCCGTTGATGAATTCCTGATGCTGTTTAAGCCAGTCTAGCGCGGTAGTCGGCATAGCCGAATTCGCGCAGGACCTCGATCCGGTCACCGCGCTGCACCGCGATGTCGGGGTGCTGAATGCCATTGAAGAAGGTGGTTTTCACCATGGAATAGTGGGCCATGTCGTTGAAGATCAGCCGGTCGCCGATCTGAAGCGGTTCGTCGAAGGAGTAGTCGCCGATGATATCGCCAGCGAGGCAGCTGAGCCCGGCCAGCTTATAGGTGTAGGGTTTGGCCCCGGGAAGCGCGGCATTTTCAATTTCGGGGCGGTAGGGCATTTCCAGCACGTCGGGCATATGGCAGGTGCAGGAGATGTCGAGGATCGCAATCGCGCCGTCGTTGTCGATGACATCCAGCACGGTGGTCACCAGTACGCCGGCATTCAGGGCGACGGCCTCGCCGGGTTCAAGAATGACCTGCACATCATATTGGGCTTTGAAGTCGTTGATCAGTTTGACGAGCAGGTCGATGTCGTAGTCGTCGCGCGTAATGTGGTGTCCACCGCCGAAATTGACCCATTCCATTTTCGGAAGCAGATCGCCGAACTGCTCTTCAACCGCTTTCAGCGTGGTTTCCAGGTCGTCGGCATTCTGCTCGCACAGGGTGTGAAAATGGAGGCCGGAAATGCCGGTCAGGTCCTGTTCTTTAAAATCCTTGCGGCGGATACCGAGGCGGGATTGGGGGGCGCAGGGATCGTAGATGGCATGGGCCGGGTCCTGCGTGGAGCATTCGGGGTTGATGCGTAAGCCGAACTTTATGTCTGAGTTGCCGGCGGTTCGGAAGCGATTAAGCTGATGAAATGAATTAAAGTCGATTTCATCGCAGAGCGTCAGCAGTTCTGCGAAATCGGCTTCGGAATAGGCGGCGGCGTAGGCGTGAACCTCTTTGCCGAATTCTTCGCGGCCGAGCCGCGCTTCCCACGGCGAGCTGGCGCATACGCCGTCGAGATAGTTTCCAATCATTGGAAACATCGGCCAGAGGGCAAAGCCTTTCAGGGCGAGCAGGATTTTGCAGTCCGTCTGTTGCTTTACGGAAACAAGGATCTCGCAGTTTTTTCGAACGAGATCCTCGTCCACGAGGAAGGCTGGCGTTTTAATATCCATCAATCGAGCTCAGCCACGGCACCCTCGATGACCTTCCAGGGCAGGCCGTATTTGTTGAGGTCATCCATGAACGGATCGGGGTCCATCTGCTCAATGTTAAAGACGCCGTCGCCGGTCCATTTATTCTCCAGCAGCATTTTTGCGCCGATCATGCAGGGCACGCCGGTGGTGTAGGAGATGGCCTGCGACTGCACTTCGGCATAGCATTCCTGATGGTCGCAGGTGTTGTAGATGGTGACGGTTTTGGACTGTCCGTTTTTGATGCCGCTAACCTGGCAGCCGATCCACGTTTTACCTTTGGTACGCGGGCCGAGCGAAGCGGGATCGGGGAGGAGGGTTTTGAGGAACTGCAGCGGAATGATTTTCTGCCCGTTGAATTCCACTTCGTCGATGCGGGTCATACCGACATTGCCGAGCACTTCGAGGTGTTTGAGGTAGGCATCGCCGAAGCTCATCCAGAAGCGTGCGCGTTTCAACCCTTTTATATGTTTTCCGAGCGACTCGAGTTCCTCGTGATACATCAGGTAGATATTCAGATTTCCGATTTCCTCCGGTACCTCGAAGGCGTGTTTCACGGAAAGCGGGTCGGTTTCGATCCATTCGCCGTTTTGCCAGTAGCGGCCCTTGGCGGTGACTTCGCGGATATTGATTTCCGGGTTGAAGTTGGTGGCGAAGGGATAACCATGGTCACCGGCGTTGCAGTCGATGATGTCGATAGTGTGGATTTCATCAAGATAGTGTTTCTGGATGTAAGTGCAGAAAACCGAGGTGACGCCGGGGTCGAATCCGGAACCGAGCAGGGCCATGAGACCGGCTTCTTTAAAACGGTCGTGATAGGCCCACTGCCATTTGTATTCAAACTTGGCCGTGTCTTCGGGTTCATAGTTTGCGGTATCGAGATAGTGCACGCCGGTTTCGAGACAGGCGTCCATAATGTGCAGATCCTGATAGGGAAGTGCCACGTTGATGACCAGCTCGGGACCGAAGCTTTTAATCAGTTCCACCAGTTCCGGCACGTTGTCGGCATCGACCTGCGCCGTCTGGATCGGGCGGTCCAGCTGTGCGGCAATGGCCTCGCATTTTGACTGCGTACGGCTCGCCAGCATGATTTCAGAAAACACCTCCGGAAGCGCGGCGCATTTGTGCACCACTACGCCACTGACTCCGCCCGCTCCGATGATCAAAACCTTTGACATATTCAACTCCTGTAAAATGATGACGCTACATACCTGCCGGTGCCGCGTTTTGCAAACTAATGTTTATACAGGCTGAGGTGGGTCAGTTTCCGCTCGCGGAATTCTGCCGGTGCAAGCGTGCTGACCTGTTTGAAAACCCGGCTGAAATAAGCGCGGTTGGGGAATCCGGTGAGTTCGGCAATCTGGTCGATGGAGAGATCGGAATGTTCGAGCAGATGTCCTGCGCGGCTGATGCGGATCTGGTTGACGTAACGGGCCGGCGAGGTGTGCAGGTATTTGCTGAAAAGGCGGCACAGGGTTTCGATGCTGATGCCGGCGTTTGCGGCGAGCAGTTCGTTCGGCAATTTGTCCGCCATATGTTCATTGATGTAACGAATCACAGTCTGGAGTCTTCCGGGCAGCGGCGGAGCCCAGTTGATGTCGCGGTGGCTGATGCAGAGGTGGATGAGGGCCAGGCTGCGGTGAAAAATACGGTTTGTGCCGGAAGTGCCCTCGGCAATTTCTTCGGCAAGATTGTGAATCAGCTGTAACTGGAGGTCGGTCGGTTTGAGGATGACCGGAATCTGCTGTTGGGCGGTGAGGCGTTTTCCCAACGAAAAATGGAGCCACAGGTTGCGGGTGGGTTGCTCGCCGATGCAGTGAAACAGGACATGATCCGGAATAAGCAGTACCCGGTCGGGTTTCAGGTCATAGATCCGGTTTTCGAGCTGGATGTGATGACCGGGGTCGAAGTTGTAATAGAGCCGCCAGAATGGACTGAGTACATTGGGAAAGTTCCAGTTGGTATTGCCCGGAATATAGCCGGCTTCATGCAGCGTCGGCAGTTCCGAAGAGGCTGTGATGCCGCGCGGCTCGAATTCAATTCCCTTGCCGGAGTACGGGTTTTCGTAGGCGCCGAAATTTAATTTTTTGACAGAATCAGACATAAGTATGCACCGAGCGGATATAGCCGGATTTCAGGATCGGTGTAAACGTATTTCCTTATTGAGATCACGTTTAAACAGGAGGCGGTTATGCCTGAGCTCGTTGAAGAAAAAGTTTGCTGGTATCGCAGTCCCATTGATAAAGCGCTGCGGAAAAAACTGATGGAGCGGAGTGATGCCAAGGGGTTGATTCATGTTGTTTCGCTGATTCTGCTGTCACTGTCGACCGGATTCGGGGTCTGGTATTCGGCACATCATTTTCACTGGAGCCTTACACTGCTGGCCCTGTTTGTTCATGGCACCTGCTTCACGTTTCTGGGTGAGCATGCCGGAATTCATGAACTGTCGCACGGCACTGTGTTTAAAACGAAAGTGCTGAATGAATTTTTCCTGAAACTGATCGGTTTTTTTACCTGGAAGAATATTCATGTATACCGCGCCAGCCACACGCGGCACCACATGGCCACCGTGCACTGCAAGCAGGATCTTGAGGTTCCGCTTCCTTATAAAGTCACGCTGCGGCAATGGATTGGGTATTACACGTTTGACGTTGACCGTTTTCTCGGCACCAACTGGCAGATTATCCGCAATGCCTTCGGTGTATTGAGCGGAGATTGGGAAAACTATCTGTTTCCCGAAGGTTCCAAAGATCGGAAAAAAGTTTTCGCCTATGCCCGCATCGTCCTCATGGGGCACCTGCTGATTGTGGCTGGAATCATCTATTTGCAGGACTGGATTCTGCTGTTGCTTTTCACGTTCCCGACCTATGCCACCTGGCTGGCCTGGCTGGTGACGATTCCGCAGCATGCGGGGCTGCAGCCCGATACGCCGGATTTCCGTTTGTGCTGCCGTTCGGTCAAGGTTGATCCGTTCACGCTCTTTCTGCACTGGAATATGGACTACCACGTGGAGCACCATATGTTTGCCGGGGTGCCGTTCTATAATCTGCCGAAACTGCGTGAAGCGATTAAAGACGATCTTCCGCCGATGCGCCCGTTTTTCGAAACCTGGAAAGAGATCCGGCATACGCTGAAAAAGCAGAAAACGGATCCGGCCTATTGTTATATTCCGGAGATTCCAAAGGGCTAGGGCAGTGCCCGTTCGAGGCGCGCAATCAAATCCTCCGGCTCCTCAATGCCGATGGAAATGCGGATGAGCCAGCGCGATGCACCTGCTTTTTCGGCCCATTCGAGTTCATCGTAGTGGGCAATCAGCACAAAGGGACAGCAGAGGCTGAAGCTGGTTCCCAGGTTCGGACCTTTGGTGATTTCGAGGCGGTCATAGACCGCTTCGGTGTACTTTTCAGGTTCTTTCAGAACGAAAGAAAGCAGTCCGCCGTAACCGCCGTCGGGGCGGCGGAACTGATCGTAGGTTTCCCGGTCGGTCAGCGACGGATAAAAAACTGAATCCACCGCCGGATGCCGGTGCAGATATTCGCTGAGCGCCTGCGCGTTGCGATTCGTCTTTTCCACCCGTTCGCGAAAATCGCGGGAATCTTTTTCCAGCTGAATAACATCGGCACCGTAGAATGCTTCCGGTTCATAGATGGTACGCAGTTCCCGGCGAAGGGTCTGATAAAAATCCGAATCTTCGTTCAGGATCAAGGCGCCGCCCATGACATCGCTGGTGCCGGAGAAAAATTTGGTCAGGCTGATGGCGGAGATATCGGAGGCGGGCAGGGTATTCTGGTTGATGCAGGCACCGAGGGTTTCATCGATGATGACGGGAAAACGGAATTGATCCGCCAGTTCTCGCAATTTTCCGAGGTCGACGCAGGTCAGCAGCGGGTTGGAGGGAAACTCGCAGAAAAGTCCGCTAATGCTTGATTCGGAGAGGTCCTTTTCCAGCTGTTCGAGATCGGCGGCATCGCCCCTGTTGTAAAACAGGGCGCGGTGCGGGTTGAACTTTTCCTGGAGTTTCAGCGTATCGCCATAGGGAAAGGCAAACTGCGCGGTCGGGGCATCGAGCCGGTTTTTCCGCACGGCAATATAGGCCGCGTGAATGGCCGCCATGCCCGAAGGAAACAGATAAATATCTTCCGCTTTCGCACCGGAAAATTCAGCGATGCGCTTTTTAATGATTTCCGCTTCGGCGTCGGCGTCCGGTGCCGGAATGCCGTTGAGCAGGGCTTCGGCGCAGCGCGACGAAATGCCTTCGCCGGCGTGCTGCCAATAGGCTTTGGCCAGAGCGGCCAGTTTTTTCGGAAAAGCGATCAGGTGGACCGCCGATCCGTCCGTTTTACGAATACTGATTTCAGCACTCGGATCATTGACCCAGAGATAGGCTGCGCAACGTTCCGCGGCATCGCGCGTCGTGTAGAGCTGGGCACATTCGTCGCTCCGTTTGCTGAATTTATGAACGGCGGCCTCGACCAGGGGATGATAAAAAAAACGCGGATAGCCGAGATGCAGCTTTTCCATGGTCTTCGGATTTTTTTCTTCGTAACCGATCACATCCTGCCAGCGGGGCAGGCACATGGCAACGGCATGCGGGGTGTTGGGAATGGGTTTTCCCAAATCTTCGGCCCGGCAAAGCGGAGTTTTTCGTAAGGTTTCCTGCGGCATGGGTTTTAAAGGTTTTTAAGTGCAGTTTGGATATCTTCAATCAGGTCGTCGGCATCTTCGATGCCCACGGAAAAGCGGACGAGGCCATCGGTGATGCCGACCGCTTCGCGTTCGGCTTTCGGGATCGAGGCATGGGTCATCGATGCCGGATGGCAGATCAGGGATTCAATGCCGCCGAGGCTTTCCGCCAGTGAAAACAGATTGAGATTGGAGATCAGTTTCACGACCTGTTCGAACGGGAGGTTGAAGATGGCGGTGACGATGCCGCTGCCGCCGCGCATCTGTTTTCTGGCGAGTTCATACTGTGGATGTGACGGATGAAACGGATAGCGCACGGCGTCGGTTTCTTCCAGAGATTGGAGAAAATCGGTGATTTTCAGCGCATTTTCCTGGTGCTGCTTCATGCGTACGGCAAGGGTTTTCAGGCCGCGCGAAATGAGCCAGCAGTCGAACGGTGACGGATTCAGGCCGACGGCTTTCTGGGCGAAGATCATCTTTTCGTTCCAGTCTTCGGAATTGGTGCAGACCACGCCGCCGAGGCAGTCGGAGTGCCCGTTGATGTATTTCGTGGTGCTCGACAGGCTGATGTCCGCCCCGAGGGCCAGCGGATTCTGGAAAAAGGGCGAGGCAAAAGTATTGTCGACGAGCAGCTCTGTGCCGGCTTCGTGTGCGGCGTTGGCAACGGCTTCGATATCGATGATTTTCAACATGGGGTTGGTCGGCGATTCGATCCAGACCAGCGCCGGTTTCTGTTTTCCGATCTCCGGATAGTTGGCGGGGTCGGAGAGATCGACATAGGAAATGGTGATGCCGAATTTTTTAAAGACCTGGTCGTAGATGCGGTAGGTGCATCCGTAGATGTTTTCTTCCGCCACGATGTGGTCACCGGAGGAGAGGGTGGAGATGACGGCGTTGACGGCGGCCATACCGCTACCGAAAACGGTGGCATATTCCGCCTGTTCCAGATGGGCCAGTGTGGCGCCGAGACGGTCGAAGGCCGGGTTGCCCGAGCGCGTGTAGTCATAGCCGCGGGTCTTTCCCGGTTCGAGCTGGGCGAAAGTGGAGGTCAGATAGACGGGCGGAATGACGGCTCCGGTCTCGCGGTCCGGCTCCTGGCCGATATGTATGGCTGCGGTGTCAAATTTCATAATCCTATTAATCCGGTCATGTTTTCAGGGTTCGGAAGCTACTGGTCTTGCGTCTTTTCGTCAAACCCGCCTTTAAGAAAAGGAAGTGTGAGGTAGAGGTTGTCGGTAGGATGTGATTTGTGAGAAAAGGATCGAAAGGAAATTCATTATGAAATCATACCTGTATATCTGGATTGGTCTGTTGGCCGGAGCTGTCGGTGCTGTAATTCTTTCAGAATTGGTCGGCTCGGGGATTCATGGGAAAATGATGAATGAAGGGGGTTGGGTGGAAACTGCTTCGTGGATTTCCTATTTTGTTGCCGCCTTTTTCATTTTTCTGAAGATGTTGCGTTCGCCCAACCGCTGGAGCATGTTGGCCGGGACCATGCTGCTCGGGATGCGTGAGCTGGATTTTGATAAGCGCTTTACCACGATGGGCATTTTCAAGAGTCGCTTCTATTCCAGTTCCGACGTGCCGATTCTGGAAAAACTCATTGCGCTGGTGATTACGGCGGTGATTATTGCCGCTCTGTTTGTTCTGGTTAAAAATCATTTGAAACCTTTTATCCAGAAGGTGAAGGCCCGATCGGGGGCATCGTGCACTGTGCTGCTGGCGGGCGGCCTGTTGTTTTTTGCCAAATCCATCGACGGGCTATCCCGCAAACTTGAACCGTTCGGGATTGAACCGTCCGATGCCGTCAACCGCATCGCCGGTTCGGTTGAAGAGTGTTTTGAACTGACGGGCGCGCTGTTGGTTGTCGTGGCGGCCGTGGGCGCTTATCTTCACCGTTCAAAGTAGGTGTAGCCCCGCATACCGCTTTCAAAGGCATCCATAATGCGGCGGCGCTCTTTGGCGGTGATGGCCTCGGTGCGGACGGCGGTTTCGGCGAGCTTGCGAATGCGGCGGATCATATTTTTCGGATCATATTCCACGTAGGAGAGCACATCGGCCACGGAGTCGCCTTCGAGTTCGCGGGAATAGTTCAGGTGTCCTTCGCGGTCGACTTCCACGGTGATGACGTTGGTGTCGCCGAGCAGGTTGTGCAGATCGCCAAGGGTTTCCTGATAGGCGCCGACGAGGAAGACGCCCAGATAATATTCTTCGGCCGTTAAATTATGAAGCGGCAGGGAGTTGCGCGTCGTGTGCTGTCCGACGAAACGGTCGATTTTTCCATCGCAGTCGCAGGTGATATCGGCCAGCACAACCTCGCGGGTCGGTTTTTCTTCGAGCCGGTGAATCGGCATCACGGGAAAGAGCTGATCGATCGCCCAGACATCGGGCAGGGACTGGAAGAGGCTGAAATTGCCGTAGTAGATATCAGCCAGCATGGCCGGCAGCTGACGCAGCTCGTTCGGAATGTATTCCATCTCTTCGGTCAGCTTGGCCACCCGGGTGACGATATGCCAGAAAATGGTGCCGGCCATTGCGCGGTCGCGCAGGGTCATGGCGCCGCGTTTGAAGCGTTCGTGAATTTCGTCGCGGTAATAAAAGGCGTCGTGAAAACACTCCTGGGCATTACGCAGGTTGACGACTTTGACCACGGCCATCAGGTTGTGCAGCAGCTCGTGGGCGTTATCGGGGAGCTCGGTGGGCAGGTTGCTGATCTCGAAACGGCTCTCATCGAGAATGTTGAAGAGCAGAACTGAATAATAGGCCACGGTCGCCCGCCCGGATTCCGTGACGATGTCGGGGTGGGGCACGTCGGTTTCAGCCAGCGTGCTGACGAGGTTTTCCACAATCGCCACGCAGTATTCATCGAGATTATAATTCCGGCTGGTTTCCGAGTCGCCCTGCGAGCCGTCATAATCAACCGCCAGGCCGCCGCCGAGGTCCAGAATGCCCATGGGCGCCCCTTCTTTGACCAGGCCGATATACACCCGGCAGGCTTCCACCACGGCTTCGCGGATATCGCGGATGTTGGGAATCTGGGATCCGACGTGATAGTGGAGCAGCTGCAGGCAGTCGAGCATGCCGGCTTCCTTCAGGCGGTCGACAACATCGCATACCTGCGACGGGTTAAGGCCGAAAACGCTGCGCTCGCCGCCGGAGTGGTTCCAATGTCCGGAAGCCTGGGTGGAGAGTTTCAGGCGGACGCCGATTTTCGGCGGTATATCCAGGATCTTTGATCGATCGATAATCAATTCAAGTTCCGAGGGGGTTTCCACCACGAAAATGCATTGGAGCCCCATTTTGCAGGCGTAGAGGCCGAGGTCGACAAACTCCTCGTCTTTGTAGCCGTTGCAGATGAGGTAGGCCTCGGGATCGTGCATGTAGGAGAGGGCCGCGATCAGTTCCGGTTTGCTGCCGGCTTCGAGGCCGTGATGGTAGCGGGCACCGAATGCCGTGATTTCTTCAAGCACCTGCTGCTGCTGGTTGACCTTGATCGGGTAGACGCCGCGGTAGTTCCCCCGGTATTCAAATTCGCTGATGGCCCGGCCGAAGCCTTCGTGCAGGAGTTTGATGCGGGAGTCGAGGATGTCGGAAAAACGCAGCAGAACCGGCATATCCAATCCGCGATCGACGAGACCGTCCACGATATGGCGCAGCGAAACGCCGGTGCCGTTACCGTGCGGGTGCACAATGACCTCGCCGGCATCGGATACGCTGAAGTAATCCGCTCCCCAGTTGTTGATGCCGTACATATCCGCCGACTGCGCGGGTGACCATGCTGTAGAATTCGTTTTCAAGTGGGTCGATATAGGGAGGTTTCCAATGTTTGGAAAGTCATTTATGTAAAATTGTAGATGCTGCATTCTGCTGCGCCGTGAAGATCGGGCTTTTATCGCAGGAAGGTGTTGCGCAGTGTTAAGCGGCTCCTCAGCAAAACCAGGATCAGAAAATACGTTGTAGGCTCGGGTATTCCGGTCAGCCTGCCAGGTGCAGTCCGGGGGGGAGGGCTTCGCCGAAAGCGCGGTCCTGTTCTTCGGAATCGAGCAGACCGCCGGTTTCGACGAGCTTTTGCAGTCGGTTCGGCACCTGGTTGGTCTGCATCCACTGCAGGGCTTTTCGGCGTGCGTCATCGGAAAGGTCGCGATAACGGTCATCGGTTTTTCGCGCGAGATGCATCAGGGCAAAGGCGCACTCCTTGGTGGATCCGTTGAGCTGCATCAGCCGTTCCGCCCATTGTTCCGCCGTGTCGGCCGGGACGACGGTATTGAGCGGACCGTAGCTCGGGACCCGGGCGCCGATGCGGCCGAGTGCCCAGACAGCCGCACCGTTGGAGATGCGGGTCCCTTTTCGTTCGAGCCAGATCAGCAGCAGTTCACCCAGTTGTTCTTTTCTGGCGACCTGCAGGCGTTCGAGCGATCCGAGCAGTCGCCAGACTTCGGCGCTCTCGTGATCGCCGAACTGAAATCCGGTGGGCTTGCCGGTTTTCTTTACGCCCGGGTTACGGATCCGCGAATTCCATTGTTTGATCAACGGATTGGCCAGTTCGAGCTGCTGGTTCTCGGTCAGACCGCCGGCGATGCGCCGCCAGAGAATCCACCATTCGGCACGGCACATTTCATTCCGCAGATGTTCCACGCCCGCCTGCTTGATGCGCCAGACGTTGGCCACCCGCCAGTCATCGGCGGCAAAGCCGTAGCCCGGCCGCAGAGCATAGCCCGCCAGATTCAGCCAGCGTGCTTCGAGTTCCGGGGCGGCTTTGCGGCAGTCGCCCAGCAGCAGTGTCTCTTCGAGCCAGCGCCGCAGCAGAGCCGGCGGCCATTCACTGCGGTCGAGGCCGGTGTTTTCTTCCAGTTTTTTGAAGAGCCCTTTGGAGGCCTCCTTCTGGCCGGCATGCAGCATTGCGCGGATCACGCCGATGCTCGAGGCGGCCATGGATTCGTCCATCACACCGGCCCGGTTGGCGGTATCCTCTTCGACTGCCCGATCGGTCTGGGTGGCGGCGCGGGCATCGAACTGCAACTGCCACGAGCGGTTGCCGCCCTGTTCCTCCAGCCAGACTTCAATGGTGCCGATGGCTGTAAGTTTGGCGAGCAGCTGAACGTTGACCTGATCGGCGGTTTTCTTTTTTCCGGAGTTGATGACGGTTTTAATCGACGGCATCGGGCGCATCGTTTCTTCATCGATCGGCAGCAGATCTCCCGGGCGGTCCGTGGTGCGGGTGCCGGAGGTGAAGAGCGAAAATTCCACCGGCTGGCGGATATACAGCCGGAAGGTGCGGTCGGTCAGCGGGACGGTTTCGCCCTCTTCGAGTCCGGCCGGCAGCAGGCAGATGGCCGAAGGTTCGCCGCGGTCCTGTCCGACGCCAAGATAGTAGGTGCGCGCGAGGCCGCCGGTGATGCGTGTGCCCTGACCCCGGCGGATGCGTCCGTATTCGGCCGCTCCGCAGGCCACGGCCAGATTCAGGCGGTCGGCCTGCAGCACCTGCGGTTTCCAGTCGAGCGCTTTTTCCAGCACGTCCAGCAGGCGGCGGCGCAGTCCGGCCGATTCAAAAAAGCCGCCGTTAAACAGAATGTAGTCGGGGCGCACGTTGCCGTGTTCCGCGAGAAAGGCCGTCAGGTAGCGGGTGATGCCGGCGTCGGGTGCGTAGGGCAAGCCGAATTCCTGAAAGCCGGACTGGCGAACGTCGGGGCGGTCGCCCGCCGCAACTTCGGGCAGGAAGCCGTCGATCAGCAGCTGCGCCACTTCATCGCGTTCCAGCTCCACCTGCCGGCTGTCGCCGACCACGCTGCGTCCGCGGGCGGGCAGCTGAATGGTATAATTTTCCGGTGCGTCTGCTCCGAGCAGGGCTTCTTTGGCCTGTTGGCAGCGACGGACCAGAATACTCCAGACCGCCGGCGCCAGTTTGCTGCCGCCTAGTTTTTTCTCGACGTGATACGCCAGCGCCAGATCGAGATTGTCGCCGCCGAGCAGCAGGTGTTCGCCGACGGCGACGCGGCGATAGGTGAGCGGGGCATCTTTGCTTGCTTCCGTTTCAATAAGCGTCAGGTCGGTGGTGCCGCCGCCGATATCGCAGACGAGAATAGACTGTCCCGCCTCCATGCCGGAGGTTTTCCGGTGTTTGCGCATCCAGGCATAAAATGCGGCCTGCGGTTCTTCGAGCAGGCAAAGGCGCGGAAGTCCTGCTGCGCGGGCGGCATCGACGGTCAGTTCGCGCGCCACTTCGTCGAACGAGGCCGGTACGGTCAGCACCAGATCCTGTTCCGCCAGCGGGGCTTCCGGGTGGGCATGATCCCATGCACGGCGGATGTGTTCGAGGTAGCGCCGACTCGCTTCGCCGGGGGACAGTTTGTTTACGTCCGGTGCGCCGTGCCACGGCAGCAATTCGGCTTTGCGGTCAACGCCGCTGTGGCTCAGCCACGATTTGGCGGAAACGGCCAGACGGCCGGGGACGGCGGCACCATGCTCGCGCGCCAGTATGCCGACCACGGGCGCATGGCTGCTCCACGGCAGCGCTGTGGCTTCGGCTTCGAATTCGCCCTGGGCCGGTTCGTAGTGAAATGACGGCAGCGATTCGCGTGCTTCAACCGTTCCCGGCGCCACCAGTTGCGGTACCGCAAAGGGGGCGACGGCAAAGTTTTTCTGCTGCATGTCGATATAAGCGACGGCCGAATTGGTGGTTCCCAAATCGATCCCTACGACATACCGGGCTTCTATGTCGGGATTCATCGGATTAATCTTCACGGACGCTGAATTCGAGTTTCCAACGGTGGTCGGTGAGGGTGCTGACGCACCAGAGCTCGAAGATGCCGAGCTCGGTGACGCGCGATTCGAAGCGGACGGGAATATAGCCGTCTTCAATGCCTTCGGCCGCCGGAAGTTCCGCTTCGAGTGAGTCGGTTTCCTGCAGTTCTTCTTCGGTCCACGAGGCGAGCAGATCGCCGGGTTTGTCGTCCTTGCGTACAGCCGAACTGAGCACGCGGAAGTGGGCCGGCTCGCCGGTGACGAGGCCGAACTCTTCTCCGGGCACCTGAATTTCAGTGCCTTCCTCCATGCCGGCGGGTACGACGCAGAAGGCGTTGAGCGGGCGCGGTGCGCCGGGGATGGCAAGGCCGGCGGTTTCGATTCCGAGATAGTAGGCACGGGCGGTGCCGCCGCGGATGCGCAGGCCGCCGCTATGTTTGGCGGCGGCATAAAATGCACCGCCGGTTGCGACGGCGTGGTCGAGGTCTTCGTTGCCGTCGAGCAGCTGCGGCGCTTCGCCGAACCAGCGGCCCATCAGTTCCATCAGACGGTTTTTGAAGAGGTCCGATTTAAAGACGCCGCCGTTGAAGAGTACGTGCGTCGGGCGGACGGATACGCCGTCTTCAGCGTGCATGCCGAGGAAGGCTGCGAGGTGGCGGGTGATGGCGGTGTCGTGCTCGTAGGGAAGCCCCAGTTCACGGAAGCCGGAGAGGCGCGCACGCTGCGGGCGGTCTTCCAGTCCGCAGACCGGAAAGAAACCTTCGAGCAGTGCGCTGGAAATCTGCTGCTTGTCGAGGTCGACGGAAATATTGCCGCCGATCACTTTGCGGCCGCGGCCAAGGACGGTGACGGGATGCGTCTGGGCACCGTCGGCCGAGAGCAGGTCTTCTTTGGCCTGGCGGCAGGCATGCCACAGGGCGGTCGACTGCCAGGCGTCCACGTTAACGCCTTTTTCAGCAAAGGCCTGCTGGGCAATGTGGGCGGTGAGCAGGTCCATGTTGTCGCCGCCTACGAGAATGTGGTTGCCGACGGCAACGCGGCGCAGGACGAGTTCACCGTCTTCGTCCTCTACGCGAACGAGGGTGAAGTCGGTGGTACCGCCGCCGACATCGCAGACGAGCAGCGTGTCATCTTTGCTGAGCTGCTTGCGCCAGGCATCGCCGATTTGCGCGAGCCAGGCGTAGACGGCCGACTGGGGTTCTTCGAGCAGGATGTAATGATCGGGGAGTCCGGCGTCTTTAGCCGCCTGACTGGTCAGCTCGCGGGCGGAGGCATCGAACGATGCAGGTACGGTGAGCACGACCTGCTGTTCGGCGAAGGGGGCATCGGGAAAGCGGGAGTTCCAGGCATTGGAAAGATGCTGAAGGTAGCGCTTTGAGGCTTCGACCGGAGAGCACTTTTCAACGTCTTCGGGGGCGCCCCACGGCAGGATGGCATCGTGGCGGTCGACGCGGCTGTGGCAGAGCCACGATTTGGCGGCGGCGACGGTACGGCCGGGCTGTTCGGCGGCGCGGCGGCGGGCCTGTTCGCCGACGTTCCAGCTGCCGTCGGTGTCGATATGCATGAAAGAGGGCAGGGTGGTACGCGCTTCTTCGGTGGCTTCGTCGACGAGCTGCGTGATGGGCAGACACTGCACCGGGGCATTGTCGGTTTCGAGGCTGCGATAGGCGAGCGCCGAGTTGGTGGTGCCCAGGTCGATTCCAATGGCATATTTTGAATTCATATAATTCCTCCTCCGCAGATGCGGATTCGATGAATGAAAAGGGGGCAATAAAGACCCTGATAAGGGGGTTCAGGGAGCGTTTAGAGTTCGATTTCGGCGGGAGCGATGATTCTGGCGGCATCGTCGGAGCCCTGCCAGACGGGCAGGTCGAGTTTGGAGGCGGTCCAGCCCGGATGCATCAGTTCCCCGGAATAGGGGGCTTCGCCGGAAACGTTGCCGGTCAGTTTGATGGCCGCGGCATCGAATCCGGCGGGGACCGTGATCTTTGTGCCTTCGTCTTCGGTGCGCAGCGGCTGGAGCGCAAAGACGCGTTCCAGCACTTTGCGGCTGTCGGCCTGAATATCGCGCACGGCGGCCGCGACCTGCTGGTCGGAATAGCCGTCGAGCGGCTCCATCAGAAAGTCAACGAGCCGCGCTTCGCGCTGCAGAGCGGCCAGTAATGTAAGGGCTTCGCTGCGCGGCGGCTTGGCGGCGGGAGTTTCCTGTTTTTCGGCTGCCATTGCAGGCGCACCGGATTTCAGGGTTGAGAAAAAGGCTTTGAAGGCCAGTCCCAGTTTGTTCATTTTAAAGTCTCCGGAAAAAATTATAATTCAGGGGCGCTTCGTGCGCCGGGAAGCCGTCAACGTATGCAATCCTTTGGTAAAGTAAAGCGCAACCGTGCGCTTTGTGTACAAAGCGATAGGCAGGTGGAGGCAAATAGATGCGGTATGGAATTGCCTTTTGAAGGGTTTTCGGCGAAATTCCCGCGCAATTATGTGGAGATTTTCTCGATGAAGTATGTGTTTTTATGTGGCGACGGGATGGGTGACTATCCGGTTGAGGCGCTGGGTAATAAAACCCCGTTGCAGGCGGCAAACTGTCCGACGATTCGGAAATTTGCGGCTTTGGGCGAAACGCGTATGGTTCAAACGGTTCCGGACGGTCTGCCGCCTGGAAGCGATGTCGCCAACATGGCCTTGCTTGGATATGATGCGTCCCTGAATTATACGGGGCGTGCGCCGATCGAGGCTGCCGGTGCGGATCTTCCCATGAACCCGACGGATGTGGCATTTCGCTGCAACCTGGTCACAGTGACCGAAGACGGGATCATGGATGATTATTCCGCCGGACACATTACGACAGAGGAGGCGCATGCTCTCGTGCATTCGCTTCAGGAAGCACTCGGAACGGACGGACTGACCTTTCATCCGGGTGTGCAGTACCGCCATATTCTCGTTTGGAATCATGGCCCTGCGGAGTGCCATTGCGAGCCTCCGCATGAATTCACCGATAAGCCGGTTGCTGAAAATCTGCCGGCGGGAAATCGGGAGGATGAGATCCGCGATTTAATGGAAAAATCGAAAGCAGTGTTTGCGGATCATCCGGTAAATCAGAAGCGTATTGCGGAAGGCAAAAAGCCCGCAACGCAGATCTGGCTGTGGGGGCAGGGAAATGCCATGCAGCTGGAAACGTACAAGGCCCTTTACGGTCTCGGCGGCGGTGTAATCTCCGCCGTTGACCTGTTGAAGGGCATTGCAAAACTGGCCGGTTTGGAAGCACCCGATGTTGAAGGTGCGACCGGCTTCCTGGATACCAACTATCAGGGCAAAATCGACGCGGCGTTTGAGATTCTTGAGCGGGAGGACTTTGTCTACGTTCATATCGAGGCGCCCGACGAGTGCGGTCATATGGGTGACGCAGAAAAGAAAACCTTCGCCATCGAAGAGTTCGACGCAAAAGTATGTGCGCCGGTTTTCCAATGGTTGGAAAGCCGCGGCGAAGACTACACCCTGGTGCTGTGCACCGATCACCGCACACCGGTGGCCCTCAAAGGGCATACCTCCGAGCCCGTTCCCATGACGGTCGTGAAAGGACCGGTGGGGAACATTGAAAAGCAGGCCCCGTTTGACGAAGAGGTCAACGGAGGAAATGCACAGGGCATGGCCTGCCTTTGGATACAGGATATATTGAAAAATGCATCATCCGACTGATGATGGAAGAATGGATTTTGGACTACAGGATTTAAGCTGGATCAGGAAGAACAACAGGCAACCCATTTCAAAGCAAGACATACGGATCCAGTAATCCATTCTTCCAGCCCTTCGGATGCGAAAGGACTGGAAATTGAGCTTACTCAAAAAAATCGCTTCCGTGTTCGGTAAGAAAGACGAACCGACCGGGAATAAAGCAAAGAAACAGCAGGAAACATCGTCTAACGCTAAACAGAAGAAAAAACAGCCTGAACCCGGTACCGTTGAATGGCGTCCCGGTCAGAAGCCCGTAAAAGGAAAAGGCGAGGGCGGTGAGGGAGGTAAGGCCCCGCGCAAACGCAAGAACCAGGGCCCCAAGGGTGGACCGAAAGGCGGCAAACCGCAGGGGCAGAAAAAACCGCGTCCGCAGAAAAAAGAAATTCCTCCGTTCGAGATGTCGGACGAGGAAAGGGCGCGGATGAAGGAATTTCGTCCGGAAGAGGATGACCGCCGGATTGCGTACGAAAAACGGCTGAAACAACGCTGGGCTGAAAAGCACGGAGGAAGGCCGGAGCGTCCGCCGCGTAAAAAACGCGAGCCGCGCGGTGATGGAGAAAGAAAACCGCGTCGCGAAGAGGGTGAACGGAAGCCGCGTGAGCGTAAACCGCGCGAAGATCGCCAGGCGGCAACTGCTGCCACCGAGCGCAAACCAGTGAAAGAAGTGCCTTGGGATCCGGCAAGTTTTAATGTTGAACCGGCTGAAGGGAAAATCCGTTTCCAGGATCTGGATCTGCATCCGAAACTGATGCAGAGCATTCATGCACTGGGCTGGGAATATGCGACACCGATTCAGGGTGAGATTCTGCCGGGCACGCTGAAAGGCAAAGATATGGCCGGCCGGGCACAGACCGGTACCGGTAAAACAGCCGCGTTCCTGATTTCGATCATCAACCACTGCCTGAACAATCCGCTCGAAAAGCACAGTGCGGCGAGTCCGCGTGCATTGATTATTGCGCCGACCCGGGAGCTGGCGATGCAGATCGGTGAAGATTCTGCAGGCCTGAACCGGTTTACCGGCCTGCGCACCGTCGTACTCTACGGCGGGATGGATTACAATAAACAGCAGCGCGACCTCGAAGACGGCCTCGTTGATATTGTGGTGGCTACGCCGGGCCGACTGCTCGATTTCGAGAACAAAAATGTGGTTAGTATCCGCCATGCGGAAATTATGGTGATTGATGAAGCCGACCGAATGCTCGACATGGGCTTTATTCCGGACGTGCGCCGGATTATCTATAAGACTCCGCCAAAAGAGAAGCGCCAGACCGTGCTGTTCAGCGCAACCCTTTCTGACGACGTCATGCGCCTGGCTGCTGCCTGGATGGTGGACCCGGAGCGGATTGATATTGAGCCGGAGCAGGTGGCTGTTGATACCGTGGAGCAAAAGGTCTTTATTGTAACTGATGATCAGAAATTCACACTGCTCTACAATATTATCAAGAATGATAATCCTGACCGGATCATTATCTTCACCAATCGCCGTGATCAGGCTGAGCGTCTTTCCGAGGATCTCGACCGCTACGGACACAAATGCGAAATGCTCTCCGGTGCCGTAACCCAGAAAAAGCGGATGCGCATTCTGGAAGATTTCAAGGCCGGAAAAGTCAAAGTACTGGTGGCTACCGATGTTGCGGGCCGCGGGATCCACGTTGACGGTTTGAGCCATGTGGTGAACTTCAATATTCCGGAGAATCCGGACGACTATGTGCATCGTATCGGCCGTACCGGCCGCGCCGGTTCCACCGGTCAGTCGATCACGTTCGCCTGTGAAATGGAATCATTTGAGCTGCCGAAGATTGAGGAACTGCTGGGCATGGATCTGCCGTGCAAAATGCCTTCTGAGGCACTGCTGGCAGAGCTTCCGGCCGCACCGCCGCGCAAGCCGCGGGCGCGCCGCCCGCAGCAGGGTGGGCAGCGTGGAGGCCGTCGGCCGCAGGGGGGACATCACCGGCCCGGCCAGAAGCGTTCAGGCGGCGGGAGCGGACATCGGGTGCCGCGCGATTAACCGGTAGCCAGATTGTTTCTTGTTGTAGAAACTTAAGACCCTTCGCTCATGCGGAGGGTTTTTTGTTTTCGGTGGGATCTCCGTAGGGGGATTGTCAGGGGAATACGCGGCGGCGGCCGCCTGCCCGGCGCGTCTTGCGCGTTTCTTTAACTTTTTCCACCGTCTCTTCTACGGCTCCTTCGACGATTTCGCTGTTGCCTTTGGTAATTTTTCCGACGCCGTCTTTTGCCCCGCTGACCATATCCGAAGTCAGACTGCCGAGGCCTTTCAGGGTATCGCCGGCAAAACCGGTTGCTCCGCTGACGGCACTGAGCATCTCTTCGTAGAAGGTGTCATAGACCTGCGTTGCGGCTTCTGCCGGGGTTGCTCCGCCTTTTTCTTTACCGATATCTTTCAGTACCGGCAGGGGCAGGGGAATGGGCAGGGTCGGCAGAGCTGAAAGTTTGGCGTATACAATACAGCCGTCGATGGCAATGCGCTCAATAATAACTTTCTGGCCCTGTTCCTCTTCAGCTTCTGCTGTCGGGGATGTGTCTGCCATTTCAGGGCCGGGTTCTGTATCTTCGGTATATTCCTCCCGATGGAGCACGGCCTGTTCGATATTCTCCTGAAAGGCTTTGATGTTGTCTTTGAGAATCTGACGTTCGTAGCGAACGCGCGGGTTGGTCAGCTGAATATCGCGAATCATGAGAATGTCGCTCTGGATGCTGTCCGGATCGAGATCGAGACTGAAGTGCTCGATTTTGACCATATCCCGCCGCGAAAAATTCGGAGGGTTGGCGATGCGCAGACCGTTGATCTGCAGTTGGCCTTCGAGCGGTTGGAGCAGGAGATCACGAAATGCTACCATGGTGACGGGTGCATCGGGATCGATTTCAGCCTCTTCGTCTTCTGACGAGAGCGGATTGAGTTTCCCGATTTGCTCCATGGGGTTGAGTTTTCCGATCTGCTCCATGGGATTGAGGCTTTTCAGACTCATGCCGGCGGTTTCCGTGTGGTTGGTGGTTACCGGAAGTTTAAGGTTTACATTCAGGTTGGTGATCGCGAGCCGGTGAAGGACCACCGGCTGTTCAGCAATCGGAAGCGGTTGCGTCTTTTTTTCAGTGGCCGGTTGTGGCGGTTTTGTTTCCGGTGTTTTGTCTTCGGTTCCGGGCGGGGTAAAATGTTTAAAGGTGCTCTGGAGGCTGGCGACATTGCCGCTGGTTTCGGTCTGCTCCAGGTCTACCTGCGGAGAATCAATGAATACCTCATTAATGACGACCTGGTCTGAATAAAGGGATTCCGGGTCGAGGGTGACGGCAATCTGTGCCAGGTGGAAAAGGTTGCTGGCGGCAAAGTCCGGATGGTTCGGAACGGTAATGTTGTTTATTTCGATCCGGCCATCGATGAGCTTGGCCGAAATTTCATCAACACCGGCGATTATTCTTGGTGTATGGGTGGTGAGATTGGTGTCGGTGGTGTCCAGCAGGTGAGCCGCTATATTATCGACTACAAGGTGCTGCAGTTCGAGCGGCGGGGTTGCTGTTTTATCGGATTTGGCGGTCGTTGGTTTGTCCGTTTGCGGTTTTTCCGGAGCGGGAGGGAGGGAGGGAATTTGGTACGTCGGAATGCGTTCGATGTAGCCGTTGGCCAGGCGGAGCCATTCGCTGATGGTATTGTTTTTTGCGTTCAGCTCGAGGAAGGCATGCGGGCTGGTAACCCGTACATCATTGATTACCGGGGAGGCCGTTTTGTGTGAGCCGGGTTCGAGTTGGACGGCAATATTTTCCAGAGAAAACAGGTTGGGCGTTTTCAGGGTTTTCGGATTGGAAAGCCGGAGGTTCTTCATTTCGACTAGGCCTTCTTCCAATGCCACGGAAAACCGAGCGACAGACAGTTGTGTATTCAGATCGGGTTCGCTGATGTTGACCGCGTGAAGCTGCACGTTGTCCACGGCCAGCAGATCCAGCGTAATATCCGGCGGCGGAAGGGTGTTGTCGGGAGCAGCATCGGCTTCGGCGAGGGGATTGGTCGTTTCCGAAGCGGGAGCGTTTGTGGGAATTTTTTCTGCAAGACAGGCGGCGATTTTCAGGAATTCACCGGCGGTGTCGGTTTCGGGATTATATTCCACGTAGGCCTGTGGGCTGACGACTTGGATTGTTTTGAAGTGGATGTTGGTGGAATAAATGGATTCGGGGGCCATTTCAACGTGGATGCGGTCGAGTGTGAACAGGTTGGGGGTTTTCAGTCGTCCCGGATTCTGTATATAAATCTGATTCAGAACAAAGGTGCCGTTGGTCATGCTGACCGCCAGTGAGTCAAGGCCGGCTCGGATATCAAGTTGGGGATCGCGGGTGTTGGCTAGTTTCATTTGGACATCATTGATGGCCAGTGATTCGATGATGACGATTGGGGCCGGTTTGTTCTGTGGCTTTTTTTCTTTTTCCGGTTTTGGTGCCGAGGGATCGATGTTGGCAAACGCCTGCACATTGCGGATGAATTCCGTAATATTATCGCGCTGAAGATTCTGCTCATACACAAAGTGCGGACTGTTGATCTCTACCTGATGAACCAGAATTGTGCTGGAAAAAAGCGAGGCCATATCGACTGAAATATTCAGACTGGCCAGTGAGACGGCATTGGATTGTCCGAAAATATCCGGATTCTGAATGTTGAAATCCGAAAGGGAGATGGTGCCTTTCAGAGGGTTGATGCTCAATTTATCAATGTTCACTTCCGTGCCGAGAGCCTTGGAGCCGATGGTTTGGGCCGTCAGTTTGATGGTTGGACCCAGCCAGAAAAGAAAGGTGAGTATAATTATGAGCAACAGTGCCGCTGTTGCACAGGCTAGAATTTTCAGAGTTTTTTTTAATTTCAGTTTCATGTTTTGTCGCCTCAAAAGATGGTGAAACGCTACAGGGTTTTCCAAACCTTGGAAAGGTGATTTCCCGGCCGAGTGTCCGGTCGGACCCTGAAGTTGCTTTAAAATGAAGAGCTTTTCAGCGAGTGGAACTTTTTGTGTTTTACCGCTTGCACCGCATGGGGTGCCTCTGTATCTTGCTCCACCTCTTTTCGACCAAAACCGCTCGGGTGGTGAAATTGGTAGACACGCAAGGTTGAGGGCCTTGTGGGAGTTAAATCCCGTGTGGGTTCGAATCCCACCCCGAGCACCATTTTAAAGAGTTTTGTGTGAAAAGATAAAAGATTGCGGGGTAGAGCAGCCCGGTAGCTCGTCAGGCTCATAACCTGAAGGTCATTGGTTCAAATCCAATCCCCGCTACCAATTTGAAAAACTTAGGATTGCGGGGTAGAGCAGCCCGGTAGCTCGTCAGGCTCATAACCTGAAGGTCATTGGTTCAAATCCAATCCCCGCTACCAATTTATAAAAACTTAAGATTGCGGGGTAGAGCAGCCCGGTAGCTCGTCAGGCTCATAACCTGAAGGTCATTGGTTCAAATCCAATCCCCGCTACCAACTTATGTGAAGCAGGCCGGTCGGAAACGACCGGTCTGTTTTTTTTAACGGTTACTCTGCCGGAACAGGGCGGCGGCGGTCTTGACTCGATTTCCGCAGTTGGTTACCGTCCGCGCGTTTTCAGGAGATTTTAAATATGCCCGAAATTCAGATTATGCCGTCGATTCTTGCTGCCGACTTCGGCCATCTTGCCGCCGGATGCCGTCGCGCTGAAGAGGCGGGAGCGGATCAGGTTCATGTGGATGTGATGGATGGAGTTTTTGTTCCCAATATCAGCTTCGGCCCCGATGTGGTGAAAATGGCGGCGGCGAATGTTTCTATTCCCCGTAATGTGCACCTGATGGTGAAAAAGCCGCAGGATCATATCAATGCGTTTGTTGCTGCGGGTTCGGATACGATTCAGATTCACATCGAGTCGGTCTGTAATATTGAAAAGACGCTGACGGCCATCCGGGAGGTGGGCAAACGCCCGGCGATTACTCTGAACCCGGAAACTCCGGCTCATGCCATTTTCCAATGTCTGGATAATCGCTGGGTGGATGAAGTGCTGGTGATGTCGGTGCATCCGGGTTTCGGGGGGCAGAAATATCTCGGCTACGTTGAAGAGAAGGTGGTTGAAATCCGGCGCCGTGCGGACTGGGTGGATATTGCGATCGACGGGGGAATTGACGGCGAAACCGTTGTTCCGGCGGCAGCGGCGGGCTGTAATCTGTTTGTGGCCGGTTCCTATCTTTATAAACAGGATGATATGGCGGCGGCTGTTGCGGATATGCGGGAAAAAGCCGCTGCCAATTTCTGTAAAGCGGTTTAGCGTTTCCAGACCGTCAGGCCGGAGGGGACTTCCGGTGGTTGGAAAAAACGGCTGGCAATGAGGCCGATACTGAAGCTCACGAAAAACGACGCGGGGAAATAGTAGAGCTCGTGAACGGGCGTGAACTTCTGGATCCAGATACTGACGGCAATGGATGCGCCCAGGCCGATGAGCCAGCCTTTGAAATTTCCTTTTTGTGTCAGGGCTCCCATGAGAAACAGGGCGAGTACGGGGGCGCTGAACATGCCCATAAAACTGAAGAAGGCTTTTAGAATGCCACCGATGGTAGAGACGTAGAATGCCAGAGCGGTGGCCAGCAGGCCCAGCGCAAGTGTGAGCTGCCGGGCGAGGCGGACTTCATTTTTTACACCGTGGGTGAAATCGCTGATGAGTACGGTGGCAATGGAATTGATGCCGGAATCCATAGAGGACATGGCGGCCGCAAAGACCGCGGTGATCAGCAGGCCGGAGATTCCTTGCGGAAGATAGTGGATAATGTAGTAAGGCATCGTTTTGTCCGGCGTGATGCCGGCGGGAAGTTCCGTATTCTGGAAAAAGGCGAAGAGTCCGAGTCCGATAAACATCAGCAGACCGATAATGAAAAAATCGGTACAGGCGTTGAAGGCGACGGATTTGACGGTTTTCTTCAGGGAGCCGGTGGCCATCAGTCGCTGAACGGTAATCTGATCGGTGCCGTAGTCCTGCATGAGTTGAAAAAAGAAGGAGATCGCGACGGCGGGGCCGGTCATGGAGAACAGGTTGATTTTCCAGTCGCCGATATCGAGCCGACCGGTTTCTCCGGCGAGAGCGATGATTGCCCCCGCGCCCCCTTCCACCCCCTGGATCAGTGAAATGGAAACCCAGACGGCACCGCCGATGAGGATGATAAATTGGATGGCGTCGGTCCAGACCACGGCGGCGAGCCCGCCGAGGGCGGTATAGACGGTGGCCAGCAGGCCCATCATACAGATGCAGATCCAGAGTGGAATGCCGGTGACGGTGGACATCGCCATGGCCGGGGCATAGACCACGGTGCCGAGCCAGCCGAGACGGGCGAGCAAAAAGAGGCTGGCCACGGCGTATTTGGCCGGGGCCCCGAAGCGTTTCAGAATGTATTCATAGGATGTGGTGACGCGCAGGCGGTGGTAGAGCGGGTAGAAGATCAGCAGGATGAATGGCGCGACGATCGGGCTCATGAAACTGACGATGATGAGCGAGATGTTTTCGGCATAGGCGGTGCCGGGCAGGCCGATGTAGGTTACGGCACTGGTAAGCGAGGCATACATGCTCATGGCGACGGCGAGCCATGGGAGCTTGCGCCCGCCGAGGAAAAACATTTCGCTGTTTTCCTGTCTTCGGGAAAAGTGGATGCCGATGCCGATCATACCGGCAAGGTAGAGCAGCAGAACGAGATAATTCAGTGTGCCGAACATGATTTACATGTAGAGCGTGGCGTCGCCGTCGATCGGGGCGTCCATCGATTCCTGAAGGATTGCGATCAGTTCTTCGTCGGTAAGTTTGATGGGGTTGCCTTTCATGCTGCTGGATTTTTTGGCCTTTTCAACAAGGACGGGGATGTCGGCGTGTGTGATGCCGAATTCCTCGAGTCCGGGAATGAACATTTGGGCGCAGATATTTTTCAGGCCGTCGAGCGCGTCATCGATGGTGGCGTTGGGGTTTCGCAGAATCAGTTGTGCGGCTTCCCGGTATTTTTCAAGTGCGCCGGTTTCGTCGGCGCGCGACTGAAGGGCTTCGTGGTTGATGCGGGCGGATGCGTGAAGGAGGCTCGCACAGATCAGCCCGTGCGGCGCTTTGAACATTCCGCCGATGGGGCCGGCAAAGCCGTGAATGACACCGAGTCCGGCGTTGGCGAGGGCCAGTCCGCCGCAGAGACTGGCAAAAGCCATATTGGTGCGGGCTTCGAGGTCGGTGCCTTTGATGTAGACGCGGTACAGCGAATCCCCCATGCGGCGCAGTCCTTCGCGGCAGAGGGCGTCGGTTATGGGGTTGGCTTTTTTGGAAACAAAGGCTTCCAGTAGCTGGATAAAGGCATCGAGTCCGGTGCTGGCGGTGACTTCGGGCGGCATGGTGAGGGTCAGTTCGGGA
Source organism: Pontiella agarivorans (assembly GCF_034531395.1). NCBI lineage: Bacteria > Pseudomonadati > Kiritimatiellota > Kiritimatiellia > Kiritimatiellales > Pontiellaceae > Pontiella > Pontiella agarivorans. The sequence goes on from NZ_JARVCO010000010.1 coordinate 613,017, forward strand.
TCGACGAGTGCGATGGTGGGCAGCATTCCGGGATGGCGCATGCTGACTTTGACCTGATGTTCTTCCGATAGCAGGACCGCGTTGCGCGTGACTTCCGATCCGGTTCCGGCGGTGGTCGGAATGGCGATGCAGGGGGCAGGATCTTCGGTGAGCGGGAGGCCTTTGCCGATGACTTCGAGGTAGTTCATGATATCGTCGGTGTTGGTGAGCAGTGCGGCGATGGCTTTTCCGGCATCGATGACGCTGCCGCCGCCGAAGGCGACTACATAATCGCAGCCGAGCTCTCGAGCGCCGTCGGCGAGCTGGGCAATGCGGTTGACTGTGGGTTCTCCGCTGATGCTGAAGGCTGCGGGTTCTGTGCCGGCTTTTTTCAGGGTATTGAAGATCGGGGCGATTCGCTGGGCACTGCTTCCGGTGATCAGAGCGGCCTTGCTGCCGAGGCCGGGCGCCAGTTCCGGGAGGGTGTTGATTTTTCCGCACCCGAAGATGATGCGCTGGGCGGTGGCGAATTCAAAGTTCATGCAGGCTCTCCAAATGTTTGGGAGTGCAGTGTAGTTAGGCGGGCAGGCGTGTCCAGAATCAATTTGACAATAGAGGCGGAGGCGCTAAATTCCGCGTTTTTTGAATCTGTTTGTAAATGGAGAGTGCAATGCCAACATATGATTATGAATGCAAAGAGTGTGGTCATCATTTTGAGGCTTTTCAAACGATGTCGGCGGATCCGCTGACGAGCTGTCCGAAATGTGAAGGGGTTGTTCAGCGTTTGATTGGGATGGGATCCGGTGTGCTTTTCAAGGGCTCGGGGTTCTATGAGACCGATTATCGCAGCTCCGGGTATAACAAGGCAAAGGCCGCTGACAAACCTGCGGAATCTGCTCCGAAAAAGGGTAAAAAGTCCGCTTCCAATAAGAATGCGAAACAGGCACAGTAGTCCACCAATTGCGGCTTGTGGTTGGGCAGGCCGCGTAATTCTCTATTAACGAAGGATAACTGGACTATGAAGGATAAGAAGGAATTCTACAATCTGTTGGCTGAGCTCGACGGACAGCCGTTCCCGGAGTATCAGAAGCTGATCGGAGATTTCGATTTCACCCGCTATGTCATTAAGTGCATGAATATGGATCTGACCGAAGAGGCGGGCTTGCGTCCGGTTTTCAGTATCCGTGTTCCGCAGACCATTTCGGAGATTCCGGAATATCTCTTCGACAGTCCGGTGCGGCGCACTGCGATGGAGGATCTGTTGCTGCGCCGCATGGCTGATCGCATTGCTTCGATTGCGCACTATGACCAAAACGGTCTTGCCCGTCGGCATATTCATGTGGCTACGCCCAATCAGAAGATTCTGCCGCGCAATGCTTTGTTGCTGACGCGCGAATATATTGAAGTCCGTATTGAGATTACGTTGCCGGTGCGGACGATGGTGGTCGATGGTGAGCCGACTGTTTCTATCGACGGTGCCATGGCTCAGCAGATCTTTTATGAAGATCTGCCGGAAGTGGTAAGTAATTCGCTGCTCTACTGTAATATTGATATTGCCGAAGCGGACGCTCATGTAAACTGCATGGAGGATGCTGACCGTTTGCGTCAGTATCTCGGGGCTTCCGGCCAGGTGGCTTTTGTTTCCGAGGGTGCGCTGGTAAGCCGGGAAACTGATGCTGATACGCCTGACTTTTCCCGTCTTGACCCGGTTGAGATCGGTGATGAGCTGGCTGAAGAGGTTGAGGTTCCGCATAGCGGAGTGGTACGTGGTCTGGGTATTCCAAATGGCCTGACGCTGATTCTCGGCGAATCCAACAGTGGTCGCGTGGATTTGATGGATGCGATTGCTCAGGGAATTTACAATCACATTCCCGGCGATGGCCGTGAGCATGTGGTTACGGTAGCTGATGCGGTGAATATCCGTTCTGAAGTGGGCCGTTCTATTCAGCAGGTGGATATTTCTGCATTTGCCAATCGTCTTTCTGATGGAGGGTTGCCTTCTTCCTATAGCACAAAGGGGGCGGGCGCATTCACCTCTCAGGCCGCTTCAACGGTTGAGGCACTCGAGGCCGGTGCGCGTGTTCTGTTGTATGATGAGCACAGCTCTTCATCCACTTTTCTTTCTTCGGACACCCGTGTGGCTTCGCTGATGAATGAATCGTCGCGTAACACGCTGGCCGCCCGGGCGCGGCAGATGGTGGATGAACTGGGTATTTCCATGGTTGTGGCCGGCAGCAGTCTGGTTGCAGAATTCATTCCGATCGCCGATAAAATCCTGAAGGTGGAGAATTTTACGGTTACGGATATCACGGAAGAGGCCAAGACGCTCGATATCACGCCGGCGGCGCCGGTGAATGATACTGTAAACTTATCTTCGATGCTCAGTCGTTCTCGTTGGGTTATGCCGAGCTCCATCGATCCAAGCATCGGCCGCGAGGACCTTGTGATTGAGACGGATGATGTTGATTTTCTGCAGTTCGGCCGTTCTCTGATTGATCTTGATGCGGTTCGCCAGATTGCGGATGCGGATCAGGCGAGGGCTATCGGCTATGTTCTGTACTATGCGAAGTTGCGCTATATGGATGAAGGGTATCCGTTGCGCGAAATACTCGATCTGGTTGACCGGGATCTTTCTAATGAGGGGCTTAATGCTCTGGCGAGGGATGTACGCGGCGATCTCGCCCGTCCGCGGCGTTATGAAGTGGCTGCGATGCTGAACCGTCTGCCGGCCTTCCGGGTGTCGCACGTTACCGAATAAGTTTTTTTCAAGGATTCCAGAAGGTCGCAGAGGCCGCGAAGAGGGAATCTTTGCGAACTTTGCGACCTTTGTGTTTAAGCAATGAAACTTGTTGTTCAGCGGGTAAAGCGGGCTTCCGTTACGGTTGAAGGGGAGAAGATCTCCGAAATCGGCCGGGGGTTGCTTGTGCTTTGCGGGGTCGGGCATGATGATACAGAGTGTGATGCCCGTTTTCTGGCCAGAAAAACAGCCAACCTGCGCATTTTCGAGGATGAGGCCGGAAAGATGAACCGCTCTGTAAAGGATGTTGGCGGCGAAATTCTTTCGGTCAGTCAGTTCACGCTCTATGGCAACTGCGCCAAGGGGAATCGTCCGAGTTTTATCGATGCTGCCCGTCCGGAGCCGGGCGAGGCGCTGTTTAATGCATATGTTCAGGCATTGGAAAAAATCGGTTTTTTTCCGAAGACGGGAAAATTCGGTGCGGATATGAAGGTGGATCTGCTTAACGATGGTCCGGTGACGCTGATTCTGGAATCTTCCGGTCGTGCCCGGGATTAAGCGCTGATAGTTCTTCAGCATTTGCGTGCATTCGTGTTTATTCGCGGTAAGCAATTTTTAAGGTGAAATCATGGCAAAACAGAAAACAACCGTTGGAATTATTAATAATGAAACGCTGGCCTATACCGCCGGCCGCGATGTGGAGCTTGATCATGCGTTGATTACGGTTGACTGCATCGGAACGGCGGCGCATGTGACTATGCTTTCTAAAATGCCGGTACAGCCGAAGTTGATTACCGAGGATGAACGCAAGCGGGTTATTGAAGGACTCGTTGAGATTATCGGTCAGGCGCAGCGGAATAAATTCAAGATTCAACTGGCTGATCAGGATGTGCATCTGGCGGTCGAGCGTACGCTGACTAAAAAGCTGGGGGATCTCGGGAAAAAGATTCATACCTGTCGGAGCCGTAATGATCAGGTGGCGGTGGATTTGCGTTTATATGCCAAGGAACAGCTTCTGCAGACGTTGGATGAGGCTGCGGCGCTGGCCGCAGCTCTGGTTTCCTTCGGTCGGAAAAATAAAATGGTTCCGATGGTTGGAAGAACGCATATGCAGCCGGGAATGCCGTCGAGTGTAGGTCTTTGGGCCACGGCGCATGCGGAGAGTTTACTGGATGACTGTGTCGGACTGATTAATGCATATGAATTAAATGATCAGTGTCCGCTGGGCTCGGCCGCAAGTTATGGGGTTCCGCTGCCAATTGATCGTCAGCTGACCTCTGATCTTCTGGGCTTTGGGCGTCCCACGCATAATGTGCTTTATGCCAATAACGGCCGGGGAAAAATGGAGAATCTGGTTTTGTCGGCCATGAGTCAGGTGATGCTGACGCTGTCGCGCCTGTCGCAGGATCTGATGATTTTCACAATGCCGGAGTTTGATTATTTTCAGCTGCCGGCTGAGTTCTGTACCGGCAGCTCGATTATGCCGCAGAAGCAGAATCCGGATGTCTGTGAGCTGATGCGTGCAAAGGCTTCGCGGGTGAAAGCTGCGGAGCTGGGAGTTTATGATCTGATCAAAGGTTCGCCGACGGGTTATAATCGGGATCTGCAGGAGGCTAAAGAGCTTTTTATGGAGGGGATTGCTACAACGCGGGCCAGTTTGCGGATTATGACTCCGATGATTCAGGGTACGAAGGCAAATAAAAAGAAGCTGATCGCCGGATTTACGCCGGATGTTTTTGCCACGGACCGTGCGTTGGAATTGGTGGGCGAGGGTATGCCGTTCCGGGATGCGTATCACTATATTAAAGAAAATCTTCATGAGCTGGAAAATATCGATCCGACAGAGGCGATTCTGTTGAAAACACACATGGGGGCGCCGCTGGGGCTGGATTGGGAGTATTTTAAGGGTCGTATTGCTGCGGTAAAAGAGACCGTGCGCGAGGAGCGCAAGGCCTTTAATCGTGCCGTCTCTAAATTGCTGGGCGTGAAATATCCGCTGAAATAAAATGGTTTACCGCGAAAAAATTAAGATTGATACGGTTGGGCATCGCGATATGCACGAGATGACCAACCGGGTGCAGGCCATTGTGGGCCGGTCCGGGATCGCTGACGGCACGGTGCATGTATTTAACGTTGGCAGTACAGGGATCATCGGAACTATTGAGTATGAGCCGGGGTTGGAAAAGGATCTGCCCGATATGCTCGACCGGCTGATTCCTTCGGGGCTTGATTACGGGCATGAGTGTCAGTGGCATGACGGCAATGGCCATTCCCATTTGCAGGCCACGCTGATGGGGGCCGAGATTACGGTTCCCGTAGGCGATGGACGGCTGATGCTGGGCACCTGGCAGCAGATCTTTCATCTGGAAGCGGACATTAAACCACACAGCCGTGAGGTGGTTGTGACGGTTATCGGCGAGTGATGGATGTGTTCGTAAATATCCTGTTCTGGCTGGGCGTTTTCGCTTTGGTGGATGGCTCGCTGGGCATTCTTTTGAAGGAAAAATGGCAGAAGATGGCGGGTGAAATGGATATTCAGAAAATTGCTCTAATTGAAATCGGTTTGGCCTGGGTGTTTTTGATTCTTTATTTTGTGCTCCAGTATGGCTTTGGCGGATAGCGGAGCAGTGGTTTTCCTGTCTTTGGAAAAAAGGTGAAAAGAGGTCGTTTTCTTCGATATGCCCGCTTGACTTCCAACCCGTTGCTTTCTATGGTCTTCCGCTCTTTTGAACTTAAGAAAGGAAAAGGGGCGGGTTCGGCTGTGCCTTTTTTTTACTATTTTATTGCCCGATAGTGTAATGGAAGCACATGTGACTTTGACTCATAGGGTCCTGGTTCGAACCCAGGTCGGGCAACCATATAGAAATGTAAATTTATGAAAATTATTTCAGGAACAGGACATCGGGTATTGGCCGAGCAGATTGCCGCTGCGGCAGGGGCGGATCTTTGCGATGTGGATATCACACGTTTCCCCGATGGAGAGGTGTTTGTGAAGATCGTGGAGAATGTCCGCGGTGACGACCTCTTTATTGTTCAGTCAGTTTCCGTGAATCCGAATGAGTATCTGATGGAGCTGCTCATCATGATCGATGCGGCCAAGCGGGCGTCTGCAGACCGCATTACAGCGGTTCTTCCTTTCTATGGCTACGCCCGGCAGGACCGTAAGGATCAGCCGCGCGTTCCGATTACGGCTAAGCTTGTCGCTAATCTGCTGGTTGCGGCGGGAGCGGACCGTATTCTCTGTGTCGATCTGCATGCCCAGCAGATTCAAGGATTTTTTGATATTCCGGTGGATCATCTTTATGCGTCGCCCGTGATTGTTAAATACCTTCGGTCGCGGGATCTTGATGATCTGGTTGTGGTTTCGCCGGATGCCGGCGGCCTGAAAATGGCGGATGCCTATTCCAAGCTGCTGGATGCCGGCATTGCACTGGTGGGCAAGCAGCGCAAGAGCGCAACCGATGTGGAAGCCAATCATCTTGTCGGGGATGTTAAGGGGCGCAATACCCTGCTGGTTGACGATATGACTTCAACAGCCGGTACTCTGACTGCGGCGGCCAAGCTGCTGGAAAAAGCCGGCGCAAAATCAATTCGTGCGGCGGTCAGTCACTCCCTGCTGACAGAGCAGGGCATTGACCGCCTGAAAGGTTCACCCATTTGCGAGCTGGTTACCACTGATACGGTGCCGCAGCGGGAATGGACATCATTTAAAGTAACTGTATTATCTGTGGCCGACACGCTGGCGGAAGCCATCTGCCGGATTCACAACGACCAATCCGTCAGCTCGCTGTTCCGGGTTTGATTATTAGGAGAGAATCAATGGAAGATATTAAACTGATTGCTAAGAAAAGAGAGCTCGGGGGTTCTTCAAATTCACGCCGTTTGCGTGGTGAAGGCGGCCTGCCGGGCGTGGTATACGGAGCGGACAAGGAGCCGGTATCTGTTGTTGTTGATGCGCATGATTTGGAGCAGATTCTTCATCATCACGCCAGTGAGAGTGTGATGATTGAAATCGATCTCGAAGGCGAAGGTAATACCCGCGTTCTGGTGAAGGAAGTTCAGCATCATCCGGTGACCAGTGATCTGATTCACGTGGATATGCAGCGCGTTGTTGCGGGCCAGACCATGCAGATGGATATTCAGATTGAGCTCGTCGGAGAGGCTGCCGGGGTTAAAGCCGGCGGAACGCTGGATCATGTGATGCACAGCATTACAGTTGAGTGTCTGCCGAAGGATGTTGTTGAGGCGATTGAGATTGATGTTTCCGATCTGGAAATTGGTCAGAATCTGCATGTCGCTGATCTCGGTATTGACGATGCCTTCAAGGTGCTGGTTGATGACGATGCAATTGTCTGCGGTGTCTCCGGTCCGATGGCTGACGTTGATGAAGATGAAGAAGCCGCTGCCGGAGAGCCGGAAGTGCTTACTGAAAAGAATGCTGAGTAAGCAGTGTTCGTTCTTTCCGGGAGGTTGATTTGAGACTGGTCGTCGGGCTGGGAAATCCCGGAAAAGAGTATGAGCGCACCCGCCACAATGTAGGTTTTATGGTTGTGGAGGAACTGGCCAGGCGTCAGGGCGCTGTACTCAAAAAAAAGTTTTTGTTTCCCGCCCGTGTGGCGAAATGCCGGATCGGGGAGCACGAGGTGCGGTTGATTGAACCGAGCACCTTCATGAACTGCAGCGGTAAAGCGGTCTGGGGTGCGATGAAAAAATGGCGTGCTGAACCGGGAAATACTGTGGTGGTTTACGATGATGTCGATGTTGCTTTCGGCGGAATCAGAGTTCGGGCAAAGGGCTCGGGCGGAAGTCATAACGGCATGAAATCAGTGCTGGAATGGCTTCAGACCAAAGGGTTCCCCCGCGTGCGGGTGGGCATCGGGCCAAAGCCGCCTGAAATGGACATGATCAAGTTTGTGCTGGGCGGCTTCCCCGAACAGGAGCATTTGAAGTTGGAAAAGGTTGTCGAACGTGCCGCTGATGCGGTAGAAAGCATCTTTTCCGTAGGAACTGAACGAACCATGAACGAGTTCAACCAGTTACAGATAGGTTAAGCATAGGAGAAAACCATTGAATACGTATGAAGGACTGTTCATCTTTCCGGAGGCACTGGACGAAGAAGGACTCGACCAGGCAATCGGCCGTGTGAAAGAAGAACTCGAAAAGCTGGGCGGCTCGATTGATAGTGCTGTCCGCATGGGAAAAAAGACGTTTGCCCGCGCGCTGAAAAAGCAGAAGGCCGGCCTTTATGTGAACATTACGTTCAAGCTTGAAGGTGAAAAGGTTGACACATTCAAAAGCCGTCTGAAACTGACCACGAATGTGTTCCGTCATCAGTTTGTTGTTGCCGAAGGAGCAGAAGTCGCTCAGGAGGCGTAAGCACCATGGCCAGTTATAATAAGGTCCTGCTCATGGGAAACCTGACGCGTAATCCGGAAATCCGGTATACGCCGTCTGGTACTGCCGTGGCTGATCTGGGGCTGGCCGTTAATGAAAACTTCAAAAACAAAGCGGGTGAAACGGTTGAACAGACCTGTTTTGTGGATGTGGTTGTTTGGGGACGCCAGGCCGAAACATCGGCTGAGTATCTCCAGAAGGGCTCTCCCGTTTTTATTGAGGGAAGGCTTCAGCTGGACCAGTGGGAAAACCAGCAGGGCGAAAAACGGAGTAAGCTGCGCGTACGTGCAGACCGTGTGCAGTTCCTCGGGGCCCCTGGAAAAGGTACGGAGTTTTCTGCGGCACCTTCATCAGCTCCGCAGGATAACGTTACGCAGCCACCCCCGGTTGCGGACGATGAAGATGATGTGCCGTTTTAGAGAAAGGATATAAACAATGGCTCGTAGAGATAGAGATGATTACAAGCGCGATCCGGAGCTCCTGCGTGGAGTCACCGAGGTTGACTATAAAGACGCTGAGTTCCTGAAGAAATTCATGACCGACCGCGGTAAAATTCTTCCGGGACGTATTACCGGTGCGAATGCCCAGCAGCAGCGTAATATTAAAAAAGCAATCCGCCGTGCCCGTGTAATGGGTCTGGTTCGCTAAGCAAGGAGTTTACCATGGCTGTTGAAGTACTGTTGATGGACCAGGTTGAAGGCCTGGGTATTGAAGGCGATATTGTGAAGGTTGCTGACGGCTATGCCCGCAATTTTCTTTTTCCGCGGGGCTTTGCTTCCGAAGTAACGGAAGGCAAAAAGCGCCAAATCGAGAAAAAACGCCTTGAGCGTTTGGCTCAGCTGGAAAAAGAAAAAGCAGCTGCCGACGAACTCGTCAAAAAAATCGAAGGTGTAGAGTGCACCATCTCGGCAAAAGTTGGCGAAAGCGGCAAGATGTTCGGTTCGGTCGGCGTGCCGGCTATTCTTGAAAAGCTGGCTGAGGCCGGTGTTGAGATCGATAAATCTAAAGTTGCACTTGCGGCACCGCTGCACGAACTCGGTGTGTTTGATGTCGAAATCAAACTCCACCCGGAAGTTACGGCAACACTTAAGGTATGGATCGTCGAAGATAAATGATCCCAGGGGATCCATCCGGACTGAGAATCCCCCCGCACAGCGATGAGGCCGAGCGGGGGGTTTTGGGTTCTATATTGCTCGATCCCGCCGGCTCCATAGATAAGTGTCTGGCAAAGCGCCTTGGTCCCGATTGTTTTTATGATCGCCGCCATCAGGCGCTTTTTGAGCAGTTACAGGACATGAGTCAGGCAAACGTTCCGATGGATGCCTTAACCATCGGCGAATGGCTGAAGAAAAACAATGCCCTCGATAAAGTCGGAGGCTACGATTATCTCGTTCAGTTGCAGGACAGCACGCTCGTTCCTGCTCACGTGGAGTTTTACTGTGACATTGTCATGGAAAAAAAACTCTACCGCAGTCTGATCGAAAAATCCTCCGAGGCGATCGATAAAGCCTATCAGGGAGAGGAAAATGCGTCTGAGCTGATCAGTGCAGCTCAGGAGGATCTGTTTTCTCTTTCCATTCATGGTGCTGAAAAGATTCCGGACTGGAAAGAGTCGGTCCGTGGGGCTTTTGAGGAAATTGAAAATGCGGATCCGAACCAGTTGGTTACCGGCGTCACAACCGGGTTTATAGGACTGAACGAGCGGCTGGGTGGATTGCAGAAAACCGACATGATCGTGTTGGCGGCCCGGCCCGCAATGGGAAAAACCTCTCTGGCGCTGAATATTGCTGAAAATGCAGCGCTGGGTTTGCACGGCGATCCGGTTGGGGTGGCCGTATTCAGTCTGGAAATGAGCCGAGAGCAGCTGGTGAAACGTATGCTGTTCTGTAACGCCCGGCTTCCGATGCATCGTGCAAAAGGGCGTGGCCTGACACCCGATGAGCATGCCAAACTGACCTCCGCAGTGGACCGGCTGTCCAAAGCACAGATTTATATTGATGACACCCCGGGCCTTGAAGCCGTGGAAATGCGATCCCGTGCCCGGCGGTTGAAAGAGCGTCACGGCATCGGACTCGTCGTGATTGACTATCTTCAGCTGATGAATTTCTCGAAATTTGCGAGCGACGGTCGTCAGCGTGAAACCATGGCGATTTCCGGGGCTGTGAAGGCGATGGCGAAGGAACTGGATGTTCCGGTGATTGTGCTTTCCCAGCTGAGCCGTGCCGCGGAAAGTACCGGGGATAATATCCCTAAACTTTCACACTTGCGTGACTCGGGTGCAATTGAGCAGGATGCCGATATGGTCTGGTTGCTGTACCGCCCGAGTTATTATGCAAAAGGAGACGATCGAAACTCCGATAATCTCGCGGTGCTGGATGTGGCGAAATACCGCCATGGCGCCACCGGTGAAGTAAAGTTGTCCTTTATCCGGGAATATACCCGCTTTGAAGACCGTGCCGAATTTGATGATCAGTTCGAACCGGGTAATGAATAAGTTCCAACCTTTGGACGGTTAATGAAAAACATACTCACCATCCTTTTCAGCCTGTTAATCACTGTTACGGCCCATGCGGAAGTGATTAAGGATATCCGTATCGTGAATGAAGCCGGTAAGGCTTACGATAACAGCTCGGTGGCTGCATTCACTTCTTTCAGCGTCGGAGAACAGGTGCCGGACCGGGAGACCATTCTCTCTTCGATCGCGATCGATGTAAACCGAATGCGTGAATCCGGACGATATTCATACGTGAATGCCCGCATGGTTGTTGAGGGCGACGGGGTCGTACTGGTCTATACGGTGGTCTCAAAGCACCGCCTGCGTAGGATTGCGATCGTCGGGGGTAAAAAAAGCGGACGGAAAATTAAACAGAAATCCGAACTGGAGGTGGGTCAATTTGCCGATGATTCCACGTTCGAAATTGCTGCGGCAAAGATTCGCGAGGCCTACCGCGATTATTGGTATCCGGAGGCTAAAGTCACATGGACCTCGAAAGTCAATGATGAGCTGGGAACTGTTGATGTGGCTTTCAAGATTGATGAAGGCCCGAAAATGGGCATCAAACATATCGAGTTTGAAGGCAATGACATTATTGAGGATAAGCAGCTGCGGAAAGTAATTCAGCAGAAAGAAAAGCGCTGGTGGTCTTTTATTACCGGATCCGGTAAATATAAAGAGGAAGTTGTTGATGCCGATGTTTATGCCATCAAGACGCTTTACATGAACAACGGGTTTCTGGATGTCCGTGTATCCGACCCTGTAATGGATGATTCCAAACCTAAAAAGTCGCGACTCAGCTTCCGGATTGAGGAGGGGCAGCGCTATCGGATCGGCAAGGTTTTACTGGAAGGCATTGAAGCCTATCCCGAAAATGAAGTTCGCCGTGCCCTTCGCTTGCGGCCGGGAAGCATTGCCTCGGTGGAAAACTCGGAACGCGGAAGTGAAGCCATCAAAGCCTATTACGGTAACCGGGGTTATGTCCGCACCATGGTACGTCCGGTGTACGATGCGAATGCGGAAACCGGTATTGTAAATATTACCTACGAAGTTACTGAAGGGCGTGTCGGCTATATCAATGCCGTGAATATCAGTGGAAACGAGCGTACGCTCGATAAAGTGATCCGTCGTGAACTGGTCATGTATCCCGGTGAAAAATATAATCGCAGTCGCATCAAAACCTCCGAAAACCGGTTGAGAAACTTAAACTATTTTGAAGTGGTCACGATCAACCCTGAAGCCACGGGTGAAGGGGATAAATATGATGTGAACGTTCAGGTCAGTGAAAAACCGACGGGGCAGTTCACCGCCGGGGTCGGATTCTCCAGTGTGGATTCGCTGGTGGGATATGTTGAACTGTCTCAAGGCAACTTTAACTGGAAAACGTGGCCGCCCATCGGAGCCGGCCAGAAATTCAAGATCCGTCTGCAGCTGGGTACTTCGCGTAACGATGTTGAGATTTCGTTTATCGAGCCGTGGTTTCTCAACCGGCAGCTTTCATTCGGTATTGATCTGTTCCACCACGAATACAACTACTTTTCCGACTCCTACGACCAGCAGAATGACGGTTTCCGGCTTTCACTTGGTAAGCCGCTTTCCCGTTGGACACGTGGCAACCTGGCCTACACGCTGGAACAGTTCCGGGTATTTGATGTCGATAATTCTGCATCACAGGCCATTAAGGATGAAGAAGGCCGCCGTCTGAAGAGCAGTTTGGAATATACCTGGACCTTCGATTCGCGCGACCGGTTTTTCAACCCGACCAAAGGGAACAAAACCACGATTGCCCCTTATGTGGCGGGCGGTATGCTCGGCGGCGAAACGGATCTGTACGGGGTCCGTGTGCGGGCCACGCATTATTGGCCGATGATCTGGGATATGATTTTCAACCTGCGCGGACAGATTGAATCGGTTGAAGCCTTCGGAGACAGTAAAAAGAAAGCCGGAACTTATGGCGAAGGGGTGCCGATTTTCGACCGTATGTTCCTGGGCGGTTCCTATAATTTGCGCGGATTTGAATACCGCGATGTCGGTCCGACCGATCCCGTTACCGAAGATACCTATGGCGGAAATTCCATGGCCTTCTGGACGGCGGAACTCACCTATCCGATCTGGAATAAAATCCGTGGTGCGGTTTTCTATGACTGGGGTTTTGTGAATGAAGATTCGTGGGACTTTAATCCCAGTGGACACGGGGATAATTTCGGCTATCACGACGATTGGGGGATCGGCCTGCGTCTGGATCTTCCCGGTTTCCCGTTGCACCTCGACTATGCCTGGCCGATCACCTACGACGACCGGTACCTCAGCGATAAGGGTCGTTTCAACTTCCTGATCGGGCACACGTTTTAGACTTTTTAAAGGTGAGACTGGAAAGTTGAAGCGCCTCTTCGCGTAACGGGCATTTCAGATTTCAGTCTACGGCCACTTTCACCACCACTTTGTGGATGGGGCCGTTTCCAATGCCTGGAAGATGGGCATCGGAAAGCATAAAAACGGCAAAAGAGCCTTCGGGTACTTTCACGATGCTCTGGACAGGATCCGTAAAGAACTCCAGATCACGCTTTTCATCATAGCCTTGCGATCCGATCAGTTCGGAACGCGGGCTCCAGCCCATGGATTCATCTCCGCAGATAATATACTGGATATCGATGTACTTCCGGTGTGCTTCCAGTTGGCCGTCTTCAACTTTACGTCCGTCATTTTTTTCTATAATCGCGAAGACCAGATCATCGGAAATTTCATAGCGTCCCGGCTCCAGTTCAGCAATGCCCGGCTGATCCAGAAAACCAAATCCTTCCGATAATCCGGTTCTAAGCCCGGCATAACGTGCTGCATTTTCAAGTGTATCCAAAATCATAGTATTTCTCCCTGTAGGTCTCGAAGCTGACCGCTTCGTCTACATTAAAATTCAAACCCCATTTGTTCGGCTTCGCCGGTATCGGCCGGTTCATCTGAACCCAGCAGGTTGATCAGCTGTTCCTCACTCAGGATCGTGACCCCCAGCGATTCCGCTTTGGTCAGTTTTGATCCCGCTGCCTCACCGGCCACCAGATAGCTGGTTTTTTTTGAGACACTGCTGCTTACTTTGCCGCCGTGTGCTCTAATTTTATCGCCCGCTTCGTCGCGCGTCATATTTTCCAGAGAACCGGTCAGTACAAACGTCAATCCTTCGAGCTTCTTGCTTCCGCCGGCAGCGGCCTGCTCAAAATTGACTCCGGCGGCACGGAGTTGTTCAACGATGGTGCGGGTTTCCGGGGTCTGGAAAAATTCCACAACCGATTTCCCGACAATCGGGCCTATATCGCGAATGGTTTCCAAAGACTGGATATCCGCTGCCATCAGCGCATCGATGGTTTTAAATTCGCGGGCAAGAATCAAGGCCGCGCCTTTGCCGACGTGGCGGATGCCGAGGCCGAACAGGACCTTCTCGAACGGGCGTTTTTTACTTTCTTCAATTCCTTTGATGAGATTGTCTGCTGATTTCTCACCCATACGTTCAAGGCCGAGGATTTCCACTTTTTCAAGCGAGTAAAGTTCCGCCGGCGTTTTCACCAGTCCGCCATCCACCAGCTGTTCCACGAGTGATTCGCCCAGTCCGTTAATATCCATGGCACCGCGGGAAGCAAAGTGGGTCAGCCAGTTTTTCACCTGTGCCGGGCACTGGAGATTGACGCAACGGATGGCGACTTCACCGTCACGTTTTTCCACCTCGCTGCCGCAGACCGGGCAGTGGGTCGGCATCGAAAATTCCGTTTCTTCGCCGGTGCGTTTTTCAGTGACCACTTTCACGACGGCCGGAATAATTTCTCCGGCTTTTTCAATGATTACGCGGTCGCCGATGCGGATATCCTTGCGGCGGATTTCATCTTCGTTATGCAGGGTGGCGCGTTTGACGGTGGTGCCGGCCAGCAGCGCCGGTTCGAGTTCTGCAACCGGCGTCAGTACGCCGGTGCGTCCGACCTGGATGGAGATATCCCTGAGCAGGGTTTCGGCCTGTTCGGGTTCATATTTATAGGCCACTGCCCAGCGCGGGCTTTTAGCCGTGTAGCCCAGATCATCGTAAAGCCGGCGCTGATTCACTTTGATCACACCGCCGTCCATTTCAAACGGAAATTCGTGGCGCATGTTCTCCAGGTCATCAAGCAGATCGATGATTTCGGCAATAGAGTCTTTCAGCCAGTATTGCGGAGTAATGCGCAGTCCATAATTTTTAAGGGTCTGCAGCATATGTTCATGGGTTTCAAAATCAATGCCGTCAAGTTCGCCGGTGGCATAAAAAACGGCATCCAGCGGGCGGGCGGCCACCTCGCGCGGATCGAGCAGTTTCAGGGAACCGGCACAGGCATTGCGCGGGTTGGCAAAGGGTTCAAGGCCGGCTTCCTGCCGTTTTTCGTTCAGCGTCGCAAAGCCCCGGGTATCCATATAAATTTCACCGCGCACTTCCAGTACCGGCGGCGGCATCATATCGGCCAAGCGAAGGGGGACCGATTTAATGGTACGGATATTTGCCGTCACCTCATCGCCGGTGGTTCCGTCGCCGCGCGTAACCGCGCGAACCAGTTCTCCGTTTTCATAGCGCAGCGAAATCGCGACGCCGTCAATTTTCGGCTCGAGAATATACCCAAAATTTTCTTCGGGAATGAGTTTGCGGATACGCACGTCGAATTCGGCCAGCTCCTCTTTGGAATAGGTATTTGAGAGACTCATCATTGGTACGGCATGCCGCACGCTGTTGAAACGGGCAAGCGGCGCGCCGCCGACCCGCTGGGTCGGAGAAGAGATACTTCCAAACTCCGGAAACTCGGCTTCGAGTTTTTCCAATGATTGGAGAAGTCGGTCATATTCGCGATCAGTGATTTCGGGGGCGGCATCAATATAATAGAGCCGGTTGTGGCGCTCGATTTCGGCGCGCAGCTCATCAATACGTTGCCGGGCTTCAGCTTTGTCAGTCATGTCGGGAAATCTAGCGAACCGAATCGGGTGCGTCTACGCAATAGGCTGGGAAAGCGACAGACTGTCCGGAGGAGAGGGGAAGATTAGATTTCGATGGGAAACTCCATGAAAACAGCTGATTTTTCTATAGCATCTGCCGGCGCATCCTTGCATGATTTCCCATTGAAATTTTGACGGTAATCACTAAACGGGGAATACAATGAAACCTACTTTTTCGGAGAGCATGGAACTGGTCGGCCTTTCGACCAACTGGAACAATTTTTCTGATGAGCAGAAGGAGCTGATCAATACGCTGGTGGAAAACGGGCAGACGCATCTGTTTTCCGGTTGGGATGAACCGGGCACCAACGATGAGGCTAAAAAAGAATTTCTGGAATCGCTGGAAAAAATCAACGGGAATTATCCGGGCGGATTGGTGGGCTATATTTCCAATGCCCGGAAACTGCTGGCGGAATCCAAAGCCGGAGCCAACCCGTTTGAAGGGCTGACGCCTGAGCAGCCGGAAAAAGTGGATCTGACGTCGTTTACGGATGAGTTTAAGAAATATGAAAAAATCGGCGCGGATTATTTTGATAAAACGGGGGTCGTGCTGGTGGCCGGCGGGCTGGGCGAGCGTCTCGGCTACAACGGGATCAAAATCGATATCGCCGTTGAGGTGCTCGAAGAAACAACGTATCTGAAACATTATGCGGACAATCTGCTCGCGATGCAGGCGCGTTCGGAAAGCAAACGTCCGGTGCCGTTCATCATTATGGTGTCGCAGGACACGGGGCCGAAAACCATCCAGTCCCTGGAAGAAAATAATTATTTCGGTCTGCAGAAAGAGCAGGTTCATATTCTGCAGCAGGAGCTGGTTCCGGCCATTTCCGATAATGACGGCGCGCTGGCACTGAAGGAAAAATATGAACTGATTCTGAAGCCGCACGGACATGGTGATATTCACATGCTGTTGCATACCAGCGGTGTGGCGGCGAAACTGGCTGCGGAAGGTATCGAATATTTCATGTTTATTCAGGATACCAACGGCCCGAGTTTCAACACGCTGCCGGCGGCGATCGGGGCTTCGGTGGCAAACGGCTACGATTTCAACTCGCTGGCGATTGTCCGCCGCCCGGGCGAAGCGGTTGGCGGGTTGGCCAAGCTGGTCGGAAACGGGAAAGAATTTACGCTGAACGTCGAGTATAATCAGCTGGATCCGCTGTTGCGTGCCACCATCAATCCGGAAGGCGATGTGGCGGACGAAACCGGATTTTCCCCGTTCCCGGGCAACTGCAATACACTGGTCATTAAAACCGATTCCTACGTCCGGATTCTTGAAGCGACGCAGGGTATTATTGCTGAATTTGTGAATCCGAAATATACGGATGAAACAAAGACCGCGTTCAAAAAACCGACGCGTCTGGAAACCATGATGCAGGATCTGCCGAAGCTGTTCGGCGAATCCGAAAAAGTCGGGGTCACGATTTTTGACCGCATGTGGAGTTTTTCGCCGAATAAAAACAATGTCACCGATGCCGCTGCAAAATATGCTTCCGGCGGACCGGCCGATGCCAGCGCCACGGCGGAAAATGATTTTTATGCGGCCGGTCGCGCACGGCTTGAAGCCGCCGGCATGAAGGTGGTTGAAGGAGAAGAAATTAAAATTCTCGGTGTCCCGTTTACGGTCGGCCCGAAAGTGATCCTTCGTCCGTCATTCGCCATGACGCTTGAAGAAGGAGCGTCCAAAATTTCAGGCGGCTCGATATCGGATCAGGCCACGCTGATTATCGATGGGGCCGATGTTTCACTCGAAAACGTAGAGCTTTCCGGAAAAACCGGTCTGGTGGTGAAGGCCTGCAGCGGCGCGAAGGTGACCGTTAAAGGCAAATTTGAAAACGACGGATTTGAACTGGTTGAACTCGGAGCCGATGCCGACGTTCCGGAATATCTTAAAATCCGCGGCTACCGTTTTGAAAACCGCGGGGCCCAGACCTTCGAATTCACCGAGCCCGGTGAATATGTGGTTGAAGCCTGAAGGTTTCCACTCTTTGGAAATTGAATAACCGCCCGGAAATTTCGGGCGGTTTTTTATTTAGAGATATTCGTCTGATTGAAGACGGTCGAGGTAATCGCCGGGCTTGATGGGGTCGGGGAGAGCGTATCCGGGCGCTTCGAGAGACATTTTGCGGCCGAGCTTTTCACGTTTGAGCCAGAATTGCGGTTGTTGTTCGGCGAGGGCAATGCTTTTGATGTGTTTTGAAATCCGCCAGAAGTTGGATAGATAGTCGTTAAAGAACAACCCGGCGGCGGGAGTGATTTCCTTGTTTTCCAGTCGCTGGAAGTGTGCGCTGCGCACCTTGATGGCGGTTTCGCTGTATTGTTTCCGCAGGTCAATGATCTCTTTTGCGATATCCTGGAAATTATCGAGTTCGGGGTCGAGCGATTGGATGACTTTGGCGAGCAGCTGCTCGACGGCCTTATGGATTTCCAGCCAGTTTTCTACGGCATCGGGACTGAATCGGGCGGTGGATACTGCGCGTTGCCGTTTGGCGATATCGGCCAGATTGGCGATATGATCCCCGATCCGTTCGAGGTCGGACATGCATCGGTCGATGTGACCGATAAGAATCGACTGCCGTTTGGACAGGTAGTGTTTGGTCAAATCGGTGAGGTATTTGCGCATCGCGGTTTTTATGGCATTGACGCTCTGCTCATTGACCTTAATTCGTTTGGCGCGACGGGGATCATGCTGAATAAATTCTTCGGCGGCCAGATGCAGGCTGGCTGCACAGATTCTGCTGGTGCGCTGAAGTTCGCGCAGGCAGGCAAAAATGGCGCGTTCCGGCTGTATGAGCTGACCATGATCAAGAAAGCTGGATTCGGGTTGTTTGCGTTTTGTGGGGGTGAGGCCGATGGTCATTTTCACAATGACCGGAGCCAAGGGCAGCATGAGCATGGCCGAAAGGACCATTTTTATGGTGCCGGCATTGGCGGCCTGGCGAATCAGATCGTCGGAGGTCAGAGGAATGTAGTGATAGAAGAGGGGTGAGGTTGCAATCGCCAGAGTGGTGCTGATCAGATTGAAGAGCAAATGGGCAATGGCGGCGCGGCGGGCATCGACCGTGGTGCCGATGCTGCCGAGCAGTCCGGTCACGCAGGTGCCGACGTTGGCGCCGATGATGATGGGAAAAATGCCCTGAAAGTCGGTGATGGCGCCGGCGGAGATCATGGCGAAGCCCATGCCGATGACGGCGCCGCTGCTTTGAATGACGCCGGTGATTAAAGCTGCCGCCAGCGTGCCGATGATGAGCCCGGTCGGGGTGGAGCCGTTGAGGTGTGCCAGCCATGGTTCGAACAGTTCGCGGTGGGGTTTAATGGAATCGCCCATGAAAACCATCCCCAGAAAAAGGAGGCCGAATCCGAGGATGGCCTGTCCGCCGTATTTCAGTTTCTGTTTCCGCGCGACCAGATGAAGCACCAGCCCGATGAAGATGGCGGGCAGACAATAGTCGCTCAGTTTGAAGGAGATTAATTGGACGGCGAGGGTGGTGCCGATATTGGCCCCGAGAATCGGGGCGATGGATTGCGTCAGTGTCATCAGTCCGGCATTGATGAAGGCGATGAACAGGACAACCGATGCGCTGCTTTGAATCAGCCCGCCAATGACGGTGCCGAGGCCGAGCCCGGCCATGCGGTTGCGGGTGGCTTTTCCAAGCAGGGTCCGCATGCCGTCACCGACGGCTGCGGAAAGTCCTTCGCTCATGGTCCGCATGCCGAAAATAAAGAGGGCGAGTCCGCCCAGCAAACCGAAGATCAGTCCTGTAATACTCGAGGTGTCCATTCGAAGATCATAGACCGCCCGAGGGCATTGTCAACTAACGCAGGCTGATTCCGATTTTGAAAAAGCGGGCGTCGGATGAAGCGGTATTAAGCACGGTGCTCAAAGCACCGGGGCTCAGCTCATCGACTGTGGAGAATCCTGTATCGGCGAGGTCGTCGGAATAGATCACCGAAAATCTAAAGGATTCGGCATAGGCTGCCGGCCACTGCACATCCAACCGGACCTGATCCGCACTCAGGGAAGTGATGAAAATTTCCGGCGGGCTGAGATCAGCAATCGGTCCAGAAGGAACACTCAGAGCATCGCCGGGGTCGGTGCCGTCGAGATATTCCTGAAGATCGCTGTAGCCATCGGAATCGGAATCCTGATGCGCAACATTGCCGGTTCCTTGAAGCACGGTATTTTCAAGGGCATCCGGCAGCAGGTTTCCATCGGCATCGAGATCGGAAGAAACGGGGACCGCGGTGAGGCTGAGGCTGATGATCTGCATCGGATCCGTTCCCGGTACGCGGTTCCATGCCACATCGGTGAAGCCCTGTGCCTGTACCATGGCGCCTATCCCGAGCTCAAAAGAGAAGGGCATGATATAGGGACGGCCCTCGGCATCGTAGAGACTTTTTGCCTGATTACCGCCAGTCCATAAAACCGGGCAGGCATTGGTGAAGGAACCTTCGCGCACTTCGAGCATCAGGTTTTCAATCGGTCGTTCATTCACCAGATTCAATGCATTCATGGCATCGGTGTGAATGGCTGAAAGCTGGGGCGCGGTGTAGGCGGGGAGACTTGCGGCATAGTTGGAATGCAGGGTGCCCGTCAACAGGAAGTCCCGCAGCACGGTCATGGGAAGCGGATAGGCTCCGGGATTTGAATCGGTATACGTACTGCAGATATCATACAGATCTTCGGTCAGCGCTCGGAGGGCGGCGCTTCCGGCATTTGCAGTATACGTTTCAATTTCCTGAATGACCGTTTCCGGCAGAAAGGCCCGGTTGGTGTTGTTTCTTAAATACAGCAAATCCGACACCGCAACGCGGTCCATGGTCTGATCGGAAGGTCGTGCCGGGAAGAGGGTGGTTAATCGATTGGTAATCACAGCGGCGTCGTAGAGTTCATCTATCAGTTTCCGCTCAACCAGCATGGCCGTAAGGACATCATCCGTTGTCAAATCGGTGAGGATTTTCGGGGTGATGCTGTTGGTCAGCGCGGTGTATGCGGCATCGATCCATAGGCCGGCATCGGTGTAGATGTCGATTCCGGAATACGGGGAGGTTACCTCCAAGCCAGTGATGGCCGGAGGAATCTGAACGGCAGCCATTTCAATGCCTCTGTTCTTATTCCAATTGGGCGTGTCGATGGCGAAATGCCGTTCGGTCAACAGCGTGAAAAATCCGGACTCGATGGTTGAAGGCAGATTGGTGAAAAGAATGGATGGATCGGCACTTCCGACCTGATTGGAAGCCACGCCGTAGGCATATTGCCAGCCGGAACTGCTGTAGACGCGCAAGGCCGTTCCGGTTGTGCTGGAGGTGACGGTATTGGCTGTTCCGTCGTAGGGGAAGGGGGTGACCTGCAGATCAAATGCTGTTTGTTGCTCCAGACGGCCGGAGGTTCCGGGGATTGGAAGAGCGGGGGTGCTTGCCGGGTCGGTCGGATTAGAGCCGCCGAGAAGTTCTTCCAGATCCGAAAACCCATCGCCGTCGCCATCAAGACCGCTTTGCAGTGGATCCAGTCCGTTGGCCAGTTCCACATAGTCAGGAATTGAGTCGCCATCGGAATCAAGTTTTTCGGGGGGCACATCAAAGGTGTAAATGGCGGTCTGAATCGGTCCGCGTTCAATATCGCCATTGCGTTGCGCAAAAAACAGAAGTTCGGTGCTTTCAAATGCAGGAATGGGCTGTGTGTAGGGGGTCCAGCCATTGGAGCCGGCTTCGCGGTAAAAAATGTCATCTCCGGTTGTGTTGGAAAATGTGATTTCAATGCCGGTTTGGTAATGACCCGGCGCCGGCGAAATAAAGGCTTCTGCTTCCTGATCGCCCAATGCGGCTTCGGTGCTGTGTACGGAAAAAGAATCGCCGGCCTGATTGACGAGCACGTGGTTTGCCTCAAGGTCGGCATAGCCGAGTGTGGCGGCGTCCCGGTTGCCCAATCCGAGCGGCAAGCCCCGGTCGGTTTCAAATTCAACATCGACGTTTAACGGGCTCCCCGTTAAGCCGCCCAATCTGGACCAGTCGCCGGCCGACAAAGCCTGCAGACGTTGAGGATTCGAACTGACAAAGGGCTCGTTTCTGAAGGTAAATACATTGGCCTGGCCGCGTGTACGTTTTACGGATGGAAGCGACTGGGTTCCCAGACTCGTGAAGGTGCCGTTGTCGAAAATAAAATCTTCCGCAGTGGTGGAGTGCCCGGTGGCCGGATCCGCCGTAAGCGCCATAAACCGGTTGGGGCCGGAGGAGACTATGCCTGAATAGGTTAACCCGGTTGCGGGCAGGGGCAGATCCTGAAGGAAGGCGGGATTCTGAGTGCCGTCATAGCTGTAAACTTTAGCCGATCCGTCCGCGAAAATGACGATAAGCCAATCCGTTCCATCCGCGGGAATGGAATGAATCGAGGCGATGGGCGCACCAAAGTTGACGGCGGTCAGTGCGGAAAAGTTTTCACCTGCCGTCATCTGAAAGCGGTGGCAGTTGGTGGTGCCGGCATCCCAGACGAAGAGGTGAACATAGTCGCCGGGTGTGGGATAGATCGGGCAGTAGTCGGGCGAGGAGAGGGCACCGCCGAAAAATTTGGAATTCAGGTGATTAACGGAACCCGATGAAAAATCATACATGCGGAAGGCGTTTACGCTGCGATCCATGAAGGCCGCCGCTGCATCGGTGTTATTAAACACCACCCGATTGCCGCGTTTCCAAACATCGGAAATGGCATACGCCAAATCAGGGGCGAAGCTGCTGCCGTGCGATTTAATCTGTTCAAGGCGGTAGGGGGTCGGGGTGCTCATGGAATTGACCACCAAAAGATCAGCCTCCGGCGTATCGCCTCCGATTTCGAGGGAAACGAGGATTTCCGGGCCGTATTCATTCCCAAATACGGGAACCGGGAATGCGGGTTGGGTTGGTTTTAGCGCCTCAATCAGATTAACCCGGTTGAGGAGGGGCGTTGTGGCGGCGATGGCATCCAATCCGGTGTTAAGCATCGGGCCGGTGGCCAGCCCGGTGATGTTGGTTGCGCCGAGTCCGCGCGATTCCGACCAGGTGAAAACCTGATCGACCAACTGATAGCCCGCGCGGAACGTTCCGCTGGCTTTATCCACCACCAGAATGTCAGGAAACCCATCGCCATTCAGATCCGCCGTGGTGAAAAATTCGGTTGCGGTTTCCGAGACAAAACCTGCATGCGAGACGGTTGCGGCGCAACCGACGATGCCGATCAAAGCCGCGCGTTTAAATTCATTCCTGATTGCGCTCATCATAGCCCGTTCCTGTCGTTAAGGTTTTTGCGGAATGCTAACGGTTCCGACGTTGTAAATTTTGAGCATCTCTCCATCCGGTCCGAAGCGAACGAGCAGATAGCGATAGGAGGCGCCGTAGACCATCGGGTGGGTGTCGAGCAGGTATAGGTCCCAGTCGTCATTCGTGCTTGTTCGGGCGGCTGCCACAAAGGGATCATAGATCAACGATTCATTTGTGCCCTGTCCCCACGCCAGTGCTTCCATCAGTACGGAAACCTGCACGACATCGCCACTCACATTCGGATACTGGGGGGAATCCACCTGAATACGATAGAGCGCACAGGGGAACACCGTTTCTCCATCGGCATTGGTGTAGAGGTAAGCCGACGGATCGCCGGGATCATAGATGGAGATTCCGGATTTTGAAGGCGGCTTCAACATCAGACTGACGGGAATGCTTCCGATTTGAATTCCAATGCGGGGTTCGTTGATTCCCTGATAGACCGGATCCGGCAGGAGATCATATCCATCGGGCACAAGCAGTTGGGCATGTACATCAGGATGGAACGGAGCGTCCTCAACCGGCGGAAGGGGGCGGGCGGGCCAGGGCACTTCCGGGCCGGGCGTCAACGTGGGCGACCAGATAAAAGACTGTGCTTCGCTCCACGCTCCGCGTTCGCCGTTGGGACCGGTGGCTCGAACCATCAGAATATATTCTGTGCCCAGCTCAATTTCGGCGGTAATCAGGAATTCCGGTTGATCCGGCAGGCCGAAATTAGCGCCGACGCGCCCGGTCATATAGGTCACACAATCCAAATTGGTGACCGATCCGTTCAGCACGATATCGACGAAATTGGTAATGCCGTTGTTTTCAATATCCCGCAGATCGGGGCTGAAGGTTTCTGGGGGGGCACTTCCCGAAGCTTTGTGTATGGCCACCTCAAACCGCTCAACGCCTTGCGGGGCACAGAACCAGCCGGCTTCCAATCCCGGTGATGCATTTTCGGTTCCGCTGCTTTTAATCGGATTCAAAACCGGAACGGGAAGCGCCATGGCCCGAGCCATTTCAACACAGTCAATCAGGGTCATCGGGCCGGGGTTTCCGTTAAAGTCGAAGAACTGATAGTAGTAACAAATGGTTCCGCCATTCGCGATATAGGCCTGTTCATCGGATTCCGTAATGACGAGCGCATTGGTGGTTTCGCCCTGACCGATCAGGGTACGCGGCCCGCTGTTGACCCGTCTGTAAAAACGGTACTCACCGGCATCGCTCGGCACTTCAACTTCCAGCACCGGGAAATAGGGCAGGCCGGTATTGGTAATATGCGGGCCCTCGCTGGAGTCATCGGTATAGCCGTAGGAGGCTCCGCAGACAAAATTGGCAATGCCGGTTCCCTTCACACTGCCGACGGCAGTTACATAATCACTGGTTTTCATTCCGTTGCCGACCCGGCAGTATATCGTGTAGTACGAGAGGTGCCCTTCCGGCAGTTTCACCTGC
This sequence comes from Pontiella agarivorans, assembly GCF_034531395.1. Taxonomy (NCBI): domain Bacteria; kingdom Pseudomonadati; phylum Kiritimatiellota; class Kiritimatiellia; order Kiritimatiellales; family Pontiellaceae; genus Pontiella; species Pontiella agarivorans. The sequence goes on from NZ_JARVCO010000010.1 coordinate 637,346, forward strand.
ACCTTAACTTCCGGGCTGTCTCCGAAATAGTGGCGTCCCGTGAAGATTGCAGGTGTGTACTGGGGTTGCCCGATACTCTCTCCGGGCATGTAGGCGAATTCAACCCATTCAGCGCCGGCGTTGGTCCGGATGCAGTTCAACTCCAGATCGTAATCCGGAACGTCAGGGCCGCTGCCAAATTGATCTGCCCAACAGTTCAGCGTTTCCACATAAATGCCGACGCTTGCTTCGCCCTGATCTTCCGGTCCTTCCCAATCGTGAATGCCGCCGTGAACCGGCGCGCTGTTCAACGAAAGGTTCGGCCCGCACGCCGCATCGTCAATGGCCCGCACCGTATACCAATAGGTGCGGTCCTGATCGGCCGCCGTCAACACATTCGTGTACATCAACCGGTCTACATTCTCCTGACGGGCAATGGGGCCGGCAATACGGCCGAACAACTCATTGGCCGCGTTGGCCTGCATGGCAGCAATGCTGTCGTAGCGATAGACATAATAGGCATGCGTTTCGGCGGCGTCGGGATCCTGATCCCAGGAAATCTCTACGGACTGAACAGTATTGCTGGCTTCATCGAAGGTGTAGAGCGCGCGGGTACGGATGTCCTTCGGCACGCGCGGTGCCACCCGGTCGCAGGCTTCCGCGGTAAACCCGGCCGAAACCTCGCCATCCCGGCCGAGCAAATCCAATGCGGTGACAAAATAAACATATTGTTCGCCGTCCACAAAAGGAATGCCTCCGCTGAGTCCGTCATTGTCATCAATGAAGAAATAGGTGTTCGGTTCAACCGCATCTTCATCCGGCAGAATCGGCAGATTATTCACCCGTTTCACCTGCGGGTTCACCTGTGCCAGTTCCTGCAGTAAGGCGGTGCCGGGGGGCGTTCCATCGTATCCGTTATTCACAGCAAAGTCATAATCCATGCGATACAGGTTATAGCCGAACTGCATGAGCGAAAGCCGCCGCAATGCATCGGGCACCTGCCAGCGCAGGCGTATATTCAGGTGTCCTTTGGGGGAGGTGTCATAAACCTGTGTCATCGCTCCGGGGGCCGGAAGGACAAGCGGGTTGCCGGCTTCCACGCTGATTCGGCCGATGACTTCGTCGGTGTTGTGATCGCGAATTTCAAAGCTGGTAATACCTGCCGTATCGAGCCGGCAGGCAAAACCCCGGCCGAGAGCCAGCGTGAGGGCCGGGTGGGCCTGCGACATAAAGACGATATTCTGAAACATCAGGGTATCCTCAACGGACCCGTCGATGACCGCCGCAACCTTTTCGCCAAGGGTCAGATTCCCGGCGGGTACGGCTTCCGCGAACAGCTGATCAATTACATCTTCCAATTGGTTTAAGTCCTGACCGAGATTTACAGCCTGACCGCTCAGCACCGTGATCGACTGCGGGTCTGTATGCAGTTGGGCGGTGCCCTTGAATTGGTAGGGGACGGCATCATCAAAATCGCCGGATTTGGCATAGATGTCGTACTGCACACCCAGCAGCATCGAAAGGTCGGTGGCCATCCAGCTGAGATAGGCCCAGTCGCGTCCGTTTTCATCGGTGGTCACCGTACCCGCCGTGAAAATCATATCGCCGAGTCCCTGATTGTTCTGGGCGTCTGATGATCGGGGCAGCAGGTTAACCGCCAGTGCCACGGACAAAACCGCCGCGTTCAGTCCTGATTTAAATAATGTAGTTCCAATCATAATGGTCCTCTAATAATCGGCATCCCAATCGCCGTTTTCATAGGTGATTTCAGCGCTCGCGCTGAATTTGACGCAGAAGGGGCAGGGCCCGACTTTACCTGAAATTTTGCCTTTGCCTTTCATTCGCATAAGGTCGCCGTTTTTCATGCCGACCAGGGTAACCTCGCCGCGAACGCCCACCACACAAAGTGCTTCGCCTTCCGCCCCGAGGAAGACTTTTCCTCCGATCGGACCTTCCAGAAAGGCGAACATTCCCGCGCCGACGCCGGCCTTGATACGGAAGAGGCAGCCGTAGTCGACAATGGGCATCCAGCCTTCGCCATAGACATACACGCCGGTAAAGGGCGGATCGCCGAGAATGCCCTGAACATCGGGATCCCACGCAAACGGATCCAGACTGCAGGTGCGCCCGAAGAACACGCCGCCTTCCACTTCGAAGCTGGTCATTTCGCAGCGCAGGGCCGCAGACAGATAGTTTTCCCGCGCGCCGAAGGCCGCCGCCGCATAGAGTTCGGTGATTTTGAAGGCTTCAAAGCTGACGCTGCCTTCCGTCATTTCGAAGGCACCGGCCAGACCGATCGGTTTGAAGGGGCCGGATGAAAAGGCAAACTTCGTATTGATTTTAGCACGCAGATCGGAACCCACCCAACTGAGCCCGACATCATCCGTTCCGAGAATCACTTCGGTGGCATTATCGCCCGGTAGACCGCAACTGGAAGAGCCGTCGGCATTCAGCTGGCGGATAATCATGTAGGCCGAGAATTCCATCTCTTCCGGCACTTTCCATTGGAAGGCGCCGTCCAGCCGAAGCTCGGTCAGCGAATCGTGCTTAACATGGGCGTAGCCGTCGATCTGTCCGGCCCCGACGAGATCTGAAAGGTCGCCAAGCATACCGTTGATTTCTTCATCGATAGCGGTCAGGTATTCGCCGATGACATTTTTTATGGCGGTATTGACCTGCTGGAAAACACCGTCGATGGCTGTTTCCACCGAAGCCTGAACATCGTAGAGCCGGCTGCGGATCACCTGCTGGATATTGCAGCATGCGAGGGAGGCATAGAACCGGTCTTCAATCGACTGGCGGATCAGGGTCTTGATTTCTTCTGCGGTATATTCCTCGAACAGATCGCCGGCGGCCTGAAGATCGTCAAACTGTTCGGTGAGGTCGCTGACCGCCGCATCCATGGCGGCCTGAAGCTGTGCCGGGTCGAGCGCGTTCTGCAGTTCGCGGACAAACGATTCACCGGCGGCCAATTGCGCTTTGGCCTCTTCAATCACGTCCCGGATTTCGGTTAAATATTCACGGGCGGTATCGAGCGCGGGTTTCAGTTCTTCAAGGGTTTCGTTCAGTTCCGGAACGAGTTCGCCTGCCAGTTCATTGGCCAGATCGGCGGCCATGGTTCCGATGATGCCGGCGGCTAAATCGCCGAGGAACTCGAATTGGGTGCCCTGAAGATTCAGCAGGCCGGAAATCGGCTGAGCCAGTTGCTGTCCGGTCAGCGGATCATATTCAACGGTGTTGACGAAGGCATCAATCACCCGCAGGGCCTGTTCCAGATGTTCGTCAATTTCATCGAGCATATTGACGGCATTTCCAGACGTGTCGACCAGGTCTTCAAGCTGCTGCTGAACCGATCCGACGGGCCCGGCAACATAGCCCTGAATCAGGGATGAATAATAATCCGTATCCGGCGCTGCGGCATAGGCATTGTTCAATGCGGTGTAGAGTTCATCCACAATAGGATCCACGGATTGCGCGAGAATAGGCTCAAACAGTTTTTCCGGTACATCGGCCAGCAGGTTGTCAAACTGGGTCAGGCCGGAAAAAATGGTTTGGAACAAATTGCTGTTTACGCTGTTCAGCACGGCGGAGGCCATCCCGGTTTGTTCATCGATGGCATTAAAGGCCATGTTGGCGATGTTAATCTGGGGAAGTCCGTCGTACTGAACCCCGAACGAAATCTCGGCATGGTCGGCGCTGAGGTAGTCGGCCTGATGCTCCAGTTTCAGGACCACAATATCATTTTCAACGGGCTCCGCGGATTGAAAGGATTTGGTGGAGGTGGACCAGTTGAGGGGGTAATCAAAATTCACGATTTCCAGCCAGGTTTTCCGGGCGTGAACCCGATACTGATCGGTATACGGATTGCGGAAATCATCGACAATTACGCCGGAAGGTTTGCCGGCATTCAGTTCGTCAAAGGTTCCGGGGTTGACGTGGAAGGTCTGCGCCGAACCGTCGGAAAAACCACCGGTCATATAGATCGGCGCTGTGGAACTATTGGTACTGGCACTGGTGTGGAACAAGACATTCAGATCGTCGAAGAAGGCCACATCCAGGGCACCCGCAAAGTTGATCCAGCCGATGTCGGCGGACCC